>NZ_JBIWMV010000023.1:0-171728 GCF_044766845.1 Streptomyces sp. NPDC101776
GGTACGTCACCCCGCTCGAAACGAGATCCTTGCTCAGGCAGAGCTTCGTCCCGGCAGCGTAAACACCCGCTGTCCAGTTCGCGGGGGGAACTTCACCGCGCCCCTTTGGGGCGCTTACGCCAGGCCCGCTACCAGGTCGGCGATGTCCTTGCGGCGGCCCGTGTAGAAGGGGACCTCCTCGCGCACGTGCATACGGGTCTCGGAGCCGCGCAGGTGGCGCATGAGGTCGACGATGCGGTACAGCTCGTCGGCCTCGAAGGCCAGGATCCACTCGTAGTCGCCGAGGGAGAACGAGTTGACCGTGTTGGCGCGCACGTCGGGGTAGCCGCGGGCCATCTTGCCGTGCTCGGCGAGCAGGCGGCGGCGGTCCTCGTCGGGCAGCAGGTACCACTCGTAGGAGCGCACGAACGGGTAGACGCTGACGTAGTTGCGCGGGGTCTCGTCGGCCAGGAAGGCCGGGATGTGCGAGCGGTTGAACTCGGCGGGGCGGTGCAGCGCCATGTTCGACCAGACCGGCTCGAGCGCGCGGCCGAGCTTGGTACGGCGGAAGAGGTTGTACGCCTCCTGGAGCTGGTCGGCGGTCTCGGCGTGCCACCAGATCATGAGGTCGGCGTCGGCGCGCAGGCCCGACACGTCGTACGTGCCGCGGACCGTCACGTCCTTCGCGGCGAGCTGGTCGAACAGCTCCTGGACCTCGTCGGCGTATCCGGCCCGCGCAGTGTCGTCGGGGAGTACGTCCTTCAGCTTGAAGACGGACCACAGCGTGTAGCGGATGGCCTCGTTGAGGTCCTTGGCCAGCTTGCCCTTGTTCGGGATGCGGCCGGACTCGGTGGTGGGGGCGTCGTCGCTCATGGGGCTATTCTCCCGCTCCGCCGGACGCGCTCGGCACCGGGTCACCGGTCAGCCGCTCGACGGCAGCGTAGGCGCTCGCGATGGTGGCCGGGATGCCGACGCCGTCGTAGGCCGCGCCGCACACGGCGAGGCCGGGCAGCTTGCCCACGTGCTCGCGGATGCGGGTCACGCGCGCGTGGTGGCCGACCGGGTACTGGGGCAGGCCGTCGGTCCAGCGGGTGACTCGGGTGTCGAGGGGCGTCGCGTCCAGGCCTGTGGCCTCGCGCAGGTCGTGGCGCGAGACGTCGACCAGGTCGGTGTCCTCGCGCTCCAGGATCGCCGTCTCGCCGTAGCGGCCCACCGAGGTGCGCAGGACCAGCACGTCCGGGTTCTCGTCGGCGATCCAGCCCCACTTCTGGGAGGCGAAGGTGGATGCCTTGATGGTGCGGCCGTCGACCGGGGGCACCAAGAAGCCGCTGCCTTCGGGGAGTTCGACGTCCGCGCGGCGGTAGGCGAGGGTGATCAGGGCCATCGAGGCGTACTCGACGGCGGTCAACTCGGCGGCGGCGCCGGGTGCTTCGGGGCGTAGCAGCTCGGCGGCCACGGGTGCGGGTACGGCGACGATCACGCCGTCGGCGTCCAGGACGCGGTCGCCGGCGACGATCCGCCAGCCTTCCGCTCCGCTGCGGCGCAGCTCCGTCACCGGGGTGCCGGTGAGGATCTCGGCGCCCCGTGCGCGCACCGACTCCGCGACGGCGAGCGGGAGTTGGCCCACTCCGCCCTGGATGCCCATGAAGACCGGGCCGGTCTGCTGGGCGGCTGCGGCGCGCTCCTGGATGCCCCGGACGGCCTCCGTGAGGGAGTCGTGGGTCCGCGCCGCCTGGAAGAGCTGGGGGACGGCGGAGCGCATCGAGATGCGGTACGCGTCGCCCGCGTAGACCCCGCCCAGAAGGGGCTCGACGAGGCGGTCGACGACCTCGCGGCCCAGGCGTGCCGCCACATACTCCCCGACCCCGACGTCGTCGCCGACCTCCGTGCGGGGCAGGTCGGCGTCGCGCTCGATGCGGTGCAGGCCCTCGTCCGAGAGGACTCCGGTGAGGGCGGAGGCGGTGCCGGGGACGCCCATGACATGGCCCTTGGGCATGGGGCGCAGGGCACCCCTGGTCCAGATCGACGCGGTGGCGGTGGCGGGCGCCTGGAGGCGGTCGGTGAGGCCCACCTCGCGGGCCAGGGCGACGGCCTCGGGGCGGCGGGCCAGCATCGCCTCGGCGCCGAGGTCCACGCGGGCGCCGGCGATCTCGCCGGGCAGCAGCTTGCCGCCGACCCGCTCCGACGCCTCGACGACCGTCACGCGCACACCTCTGTCCAGCAGCCGGTGTGCGGCGGCCAGCCCGCCGATCCCGGCGCCGATGACGACGACATGCCCTGTGCCCGTCCGAGTCTCCACTTCGCGCATGCACCCAGCCTCTCAGACCCCACTGACAGTCCAACCCCGGCCCGGTGTTCGACGCGAGTCCCGACCGTGACCGCATCGGGACCGTCTGCGGCCAACGTCCCGGCCGGTCCGGGCGTCGAAGGAGCGTCAGTCGTCACGACGACCCTCGGGGGTAGCGACACATGCGCACACGACACTCCATACGGCCCGTCCAGGCCCTGGCCGGGCTCCTGCTGGCCTCGGCACTCGCGCTGACCGGGTGCAGCGGCAGCGGGGACAGCAGCACCGCGAGCCAGGCCGGCGCCGGCGCCGACGACAAGGCCGTCGCTCCAGAAGCCCAGCAGGAGGGCGCGGCGGGCAGCGGCAACGCCCGGAACACCAAGTCCGTGCCCAAGCTCACGGCGAGCAGCATCATCCGTACGGCCTCGCTGTCCGTGCGGGTCAAGGACGTACCTAAGGCGCTCGACGAGGCCCGCGCCTCGACCGAGAACGCGGGCGGGTTCGTCGGCAACGAGACGACCACCCGCGACGGGCAGGGCCACGAGCGGACCCGGGTCGTTCTGCGGGTGCCGACCGACAAGTACGACGAGGTCCTCGCCGACCTGGAGGGCGCGGGCAAGCTGCTGGAGCGCAGCGCGAAGGCGCAGGACGTCACCGACCAGGTCGTGGACGTGGAGAGCCGCATCACCTCGCAGCGGGCAAGCGTGGCACGCGTGCGTGAGCTGATGGACCGGGCCACCAAGCTCAGCGATGTGGTGCAGTTGGAGGGCGAGTTGAGCACCCGCGAGTCCGACCTGGAGGCGCTGCTCGCCCAACAGGCCTCCCTGAAGGACCGCACCGGCCTGGCCACCATCACGCTGTCCCTGTCGCAGAACCCGGTCGCGAAGGCCGCCCCGAAGGACGACTCCCCCGGCTTCGTGGACGCCGTGGCGGGCGGCTGGCACGTCTTCGTGACGATGCTGCGCTGGGCCGCCCTGGCGATCGGCGCGGTGCTGCCGTTCGCGGCCGTGGCGGCGCTGCTGGTCGTCGTGTGGCTGCGTCTCGTACGGCCGCGCCGGGCGGCGGCCGTCCCCGCGGCCACCCCGGTGGGCCCGCTGCCTGCGGCCCGGCCGGTGCGCGAGGAGGAGCAGGGCGGGCAGGACTGAAACCATCGGTCGCCGTAGCGTGTTCGCATGGACATGAGCCGTGCGAGGGGTACCCGGGAACGACTGGTCGTCATCGGCGGTGACGCCGCGGGCATGTCCGCGGCGTCACAGGCACGTCGCCTCAAGGGGCCGGACGAGCTGGAGATCGTGGCCTTCGAGCGGGGGCACTTCACCTCGTACTCGGCGTGCGGGATCCCCTACTGGGTGGGCGGTGACGTGTCCACTCCGGAGGAGCTGATCGCCCGTACCCCGGAGGAGCACCGGGAGCGTGACATCGACCTGCGGATGCGTACCGAGGTCGTGGAGCTGGACGTCGCGGGCGGGCGGGTACGCGCGCGTGACGTCGATTCCGGGGCCGAGTCCTGGACGTCGTACGACAAGCTCGTGATCGGGACCGGGGCTCGGCCGATTCGCCCCGAGATGCCCGGTGTCGATGCCCCCGGGGTGCACGGGGTGCAGACGCTCGACGACGGGCAGGCGTTGCTCGACTCGCTGGCACGCACGCGTGGGCGTCGTGCCGTGGTGGTCGGGGCCGGGTACATCGGGGTGGAGATGGCGGAGGCGTTCGTCAACCGCGGGTATGACGTCACCGTCGTCAACCGGGGCAAGGAGCCGATGTCGACGCTCGACCCGGACATGGGGCGTCTGGTGCACAAGGCGATGGAGGGCCTGGGCATCACCATGGTCAACGACGCCCATGTCACCGAGCTGCGCACCGGGGACGACGGGCGGGTGCGGGCGGTCGTCACCGAGGACGCGGAGTACCCGGCGGACGTCGTGGTGCTGGGGATCGGAGTGCGGCCCGAGACGAGCCTCGCCGAGGCGGCCGGGCTGCCCCTGGGCCAGCACCACGGGCTGCTCACCGACATGGCGATGCGGGTGCGCGGACACGAGAACATCTGGGCCGGGGGCGACTGCGTTGAGGTGCTCGACCTGGTCTCCGGGCAGGAGCGGCACATCGCCCTGGGGACGCATGCCAACAAGCACGGGCAGGTCATCGGCACGAACGTGGGCGGGGGTTACGCGACCTTCCCGGGGGTGGTCGGTACGGCCGTGAGCAAGGTGTGCGATCTGGAGATCGCCCGTACCGGGCTGCGCGAGAAGGACGCCCGTCGCGCGGGCCTGAGGTTCGAGGCGGTCACCATCGAGTCGACCAGCCGCGCGGGCTACTACCCCGAGGCCTCCCTCATGACGGTGAAGATGCTCGCCGAACGCCGTACCGGCCGTCTCCTGGGCGTGCAGATCGTCGGCCGTGAGGGTGCCGCCAAGCGTGTCGACATCGCGGCGGTCGCCCTCACGGCCCGTATGACGGTGGAACAGATGACGGCCCTGGACCTGGGCTATGCCCCGCCGTTCTCCCCGGTGTGGGACCCGGTTCTGGTGGCGGCCCGAAAGGCGACCGCCAAGGTCCAGGCCGGTCTTCGTTGAACGATCCTGTCCGGCCCTTGGTGAACGTTCCTACGCCGTGCCGTTGATGCGGTCTATGGCCTGCCGTGCCTGCTCGGCCGGCGGCCTGGCGGGCAGCGAGGAGACCGACGCGCTGGTCGGCGGCATCATCGCGGCGGGCTGCGCCGCCGCGGGCTTCGCGTGGGCGCCCAGCGCGTTGGACCGCAGCCGGTTGCTCACCGCCTCGTCCAGGGTCACCGGCCGCTGCATCTGCGCGGCCAGGCGTCCCGCTTCCTGGCCGAGCCTGGCGACGTCCTCCCAGGGGAGGCGCACCACCAGGGAGATCTCGGCCTCGCCGTCGGGCGTGGCGGTCATCTGAGGGGAAATACGGTCGTTCATCGCCTGTTCCTCACGTCGTCCCCGCGACACGCCTTCCCCGCACCGCGAGCGGTTGAGGAGTCATACGCACAGGCGGACGGCGGTGTTCACCGGTTCGCCGCGCGGATCGGGGGCACTAATCCCTTGTGGTCATCCCCGTCCATGACGTGAACCCGGTGCGCCGCACCCCTTGGGTGACGTATGCGCTCATCGCCGCGAACGTGCTCGTCTTCCTGTTCACACCCGGAATGGCGGGTTCCGTGGCGGGCGGCAGCGACCTCTCGCAGCTGTGCCATCTACAGGCGTTCCTGGACCACTACGCGGCGGTACCAAGGGAGTTGATCCACCATCAGATGCCGCAGCTCGTCCCGACCGGCGCGGTACAGGCAGGCCCCGGCGGCGCGAGCTGCGCGGCCGGCCCGCCGGGCTACGACAAGTCGGCGCCGCTGAGCGTCTTCACCGCGATGTTCCTGCACGGCAGTTGGATCCATCTGCTGGGCAACATGCTGTTCCTGATGATCTTCGGCAACAACGTCGAGGACCGCATGGGCCACATCCGCTACACGCTCTTCTACGTAGCGTGCGGTTACGCGGCGGGCTACGGCTTCGCGCTGCTCAACGCGGACTCGGCCGACCCGCTGATCGGCGCCTCCGGGGCGATCGCCGGTGTCCTGGGCGCGTATCTGGTGCTGTACGCGAAGGCCAGAGTGTGGGTCCTGGTGCCGTTCCTGTTCTTCCTGCCGCTGCGCCTGCCGGCCTGGCTGGTGCTGGGCTTCTGGTTCGTGCTCCAGGCGTTCTACTCGGCCGGCGAGGGCGTCTCCGGCGCCGGCACCGTGGCGTACGCGGCGCATGTCGTCGGCTTCCTGGCGGGCATGCTGCTGGCCTGGCCGCTCAAGGCGGGCACGCCCCCGCCGCCGGAACCGCGCGGCCTGCTGTTCGGCAGACGGGCCCGGCCCCGGCACACGTGGTGAACGCCTTCTAGACGGCCGTCTCGGTGTGGACGTACTCCACGAGCCGGGTCAGCGCGTCCGGGTCGGTGGACGGCATGACGCCGTGGCCGAGGTTGAAGATGTGCCCCTCCAGGCCCTTCGCCGCGTCGAGGACCTCGCGGGTCTTCGCCTCGACGGCCTCCGTGGGGGCGAACAGGACGGTCGGGTCGAGGTTGCCCTGGAGCGCCTTGCCGGGGCCGACACGGCGGGCGGCCTCGTCGAGCGGGACCCGCCAGTCGACGCCCACGACGTCCGCGCCGGCCTCGCCCATCAGGCCGAGCAGCTCGCCGGTGCCGACGCCGAAGTGGATGCGCGGGACGCCGTAGCCCTCGACGGCCTTGAAGACCTTGGCGGAGGCGGGGAGCGCCGAGCGGCGGTAGTCGGCCGGGGCGAGAGCGCCGGCCCAGGAGTCGAAGACCTGGACGGCGCTGGCGCCCGCCTCGATCTGGACCTTGAGGAAGGCGGCCGTGATGTCGGCGAGGCGGTCCAGGAGGTCGAACCAGAGCTCGGGGTCGCCGTACATGATCGCCTTGGCGTTCTCGTACGTGCGGGACGGGCCGCCCTCGACGAGGTAGCTCGCGAGGGTGAACGGGGCGCCGGCGAAGCCGATGAGGGGGGTGGAGCCGAGCTCGGCGGTCAGCAGGCCGATGGCCTCCGTGACGTAGGAGACGTCCTCGGGGGTGAGGTCGCGGAGCTGGGCGAGGTCGGCGCGGGTGCGGATCGGGTTCTCGACGACCGGGCCGACGCCGGGCTTGATGTCGAGGTCGACGCCGATGGCCTTGAGCGGGACGACGATGTCGCTGAAGTAGACGGCCGCGTCCACCTTGTGCCTGCGCACCGGCTGGAGGGTGATCTCGGCGACCAGCTCGGGCCGCGTGCAGGAGTCGAGCATCGCGATGCCCTCGCGCGCCTTGTGGTACTCCGGCAGCGAGCGCCCGGCCTGCCGCATGAACCACACGGGTGTGTGCGGCACGGGCTCACGCCTGGCCGCCTTCATGAAGGCGGAGTCGTAAGTGGCGGACGGCTGCTGGCCCGTAGGGCTCTGGTTGGCACTCACGGGGCAAGTCTCGCACGGCGCCAGAAGGCGATTACACGGTGTGCTGAGCGGAAGAGCGGGTGTCTAGTCCCGCACGATGCCTCCGTTCCCCTTAATCTTCCCGCATGGCTGCGGCTCAGGGACGATTGTCGGACGGCACTGACGGAATGGACGACTCGAAGGAGGGGGATGGGGGCGGTGCGGCGCCGCCGGCTTTCCAGGCCGCGGTCCAGGCGCTGAAGAGCAGTCGGCTGCGGCCGCAGATCGAGATCGATCCGACGCCGGCGCCTCAGCGGCTCGCCCCCTACGCGTACGCGCTGGAGGCCGCGGTCGTCGACGGCGACCAGGACCTGGCCGACGGCCGGCTGGTGCTGCTGCACGACCCGGCCGGGCACGACGCCTGGCACGGCACGTTCCGGCTGGTGACGCTGGTGCGCGCGGAGCTGGAGCCGGAGATGGCGGCGGATCCGCTGCTGCCCGACGTCTGCTGGTCGTGGCTGACCGGTGCGCTCCAGGCGCGCGGGCTGACGTACGGCGAGCCGAGCGGCACCGTCACGCGGGCCAGCTCGCACTACTTCGGCGGGCTGTCCGAGCGCCCGTCCGCCTCCCAGATCGAGATCCGCGCCTCGTGGACACCGCGCGAGGGGCTCGGCGGTATCCCGGACACGGCGGCGCATCTGGCCTCCTGGTGCGATCTGCTGGCCCAGGTCGCGGGCCTGCCGCCGGCGGGTCCGGGCGACGCGTCCATCGTCACGCTGCCGCAGCGCCGGGGTCCGCAGTCACGCTGAGCCTTACCCGAGGCACACCGAGGTCTTACCCGTCGCTTGCGGTGTCTTTGTCGATACGGCCACTTTCCATCACAACCAGGCCCTCGAACGAGCCGTTTCGTTCACCGAACGATCGACAGCGTGTCCGAATTGAACTGATTGATACTCACTAAATCGTGATCTTTCTCTAAAGGACCGCGGGTTTGCTGCCGAAGACGACTGTGACCTTGAAAGTCGTCCCACACCCCAGGAGGCCTGGTGTCCGTTCTCCTCGAGCAGCCCGCAAGCCTGGTCGCCTACCGCCCGAACAAGCCGACCGCCATGGTGGTCGTGGCCGACCCGCGCGTCCGCTCCACCGTCACCCGCCATCTGTGGGCGCTCGGTGTGCGCGACGTCATCGAGGCCTCGTCCGTCGCGGAGGCTCGTCCCCGCATCGGCAACCCCCGCGACATCTGTGTGGCAGACGTCCACCTTCCCGACGGTTCCGGTCTCACCCTGCTCTCCGAGACCCGAGCCGCAGGCTGGCCCAACGGCCTGGCCCTGTCCGCCGCCGACGACATCGGTGCCGTGCGCAACGCCCTCGCGGGCGGCGTCAAGGGCTACGTCGTCACCGGCACCCGCACCAATGTCGGGCTCCCCACCCGACCCGGCGCCGCCCCCATCGGCTCCGCCGCCGCCCGTATGCACCGCCGCCCCCCGGGCTCCCCGAGCCACCCGGGTGGCTACCGCGAACTGTCCGGCCGTGAGGTCGAGGTCCTGCGTCTGGTCGCGGAGGGCCAGTCGAACAAGGCGATCGGCGTCTCCATGGGCCTGTCCGCACTGACCGTCAAGAGCCACCTCGCCCGGATCGCCCGCAAGCTCGGCACGGGTGACCGCGCCGGCATGGTCGCGGTGGCACTGCGCACCGGAATCATCCACTGACCCTCTCCCGCGACCCCGTCCCCCACCCCTTCCCCTCTCCCCCGCCGAGCCGTGAACCGGATCTTTCACTTACCTGACTGGTTTACGACCCCCAGACGCCCGTCGACGGAACGTTCCGTCGGCGGGCGTTGTCCATACACGGATACCCTTGACAGGTGACCGACGCCCAAGAAACCGCAGCAGACAGCTCACTGCGAACCACCGGAGGCGCCCCTCCGGACGACGTCGAACCGGCGCCGATCCCTTTGCTTGAGCCCCGGGAGGGCATTCCGCCCGTGATCGCCGACGAGGACGCCCTCGCCGAGGTGATCGCGGCCTTCGCCGCCGGCACGGGTCCCGTGGCCGTCGATGCCGAGCGCGCGTCCGGCTACCGCTACGGACAGCGCGCCTATCTGGTGCAGCTGCGCCGTGAGGGCGCGGGCACCGCACTGATCGACCCCGTCGCCTGCCCCGACCTGTCGGGCCTCGGCGACGCCATCTCCGGCGTCGAGTGGGTGCTGCACGCCGCCACCCAGGACCTGCCCTGTCTGCGCGAGATAGGCATGGTGCCGACGCGGCTCTTCGACACCGAGCTGGCGGGTCGGCTCGCCGGATTCCCGCGGGTCGGCCTGGGCGCGATGGTCGAGGGGGTGCTCGGTTTCGTACTGGAGAAGGGGCACTCCGCCGTCGACTGGTCCACCCGCCCGCTGCCCGACCCCTGGCTGCGCTACGCGGCCCTCGACGTGGAACTCCTCGTCGATCTGCGGGACGCCCTGGAGAAGGAACTCGACCGGCAGGGCAAGCTGGACTGGGCCCGCCAGGAGTTCGACGCGATCGCGGCGGCGCCACCCGCCGAGCCCCGCAAGGACCCGTGGCGCCGTACGTCCGGGATGCACAAGGTACGGCGACGCCGGCAGCTCGGTGTCGTACGGGAGCTGTGGCAGACGCGGGACCGGATCGCGCAGCGGAGAGATGTGTCGCCGGGGAAGGTGCTGTCCGACGCGGCGATCGTGGAGGCGGCGCTCGCACTGCCGCTGGACGTGCAGGCGCTGGCGGCGTTGAACGGGTTCGGGCATCGGATGGGGCGGCGGCAGCTGGAGCAGTGGCAGGCGGCGGTCGATCGGGCGAAGGCGCTGCCGGACTCGGCGTTGCCGCAGCCGGGGCAGCCGGTTACCGGGCCGCCGCCGCCCCGCGCTTGGGCCGACAAGGATCCCGAGGCCGCGGCTCGGTTGTCCGCGGCCCGTGCTGCGGTGTCCGCGGTGGCCGAGGGGCTCAACATGCCTCAGGAGAATCTGATCACTCCGGACACGGTGCGGCGGGTTTGCTGGGAGCCGCCGAAGCATGTGGACGCGGAGTCCGTGGGGGCCGCGCTTGCCGGGTACGGGGCGCGGGCCTGGCAGGTGGAGCAGGTGGCGCCGGTTTTGGTGGAGGCGTTGACCGCGAAAGCGCCGTAGGGGTCTGTGTGGTTTTGCGGGTGCGGGTTCGCTGTGGCTGGTCGCGCAGTTCCCCGCGCCCCTTTGGGGCGCGTCACCTGATCGCCTCTCGAGTGCGTGCCGACGAAGCCCGAAAAGCGGATCCCCGGCGTCGAGATCAGGCCAAGATCCTTGGACAGCTTGTGGGGAACAGGGCGCGGTCGAAGTAGGTGGCTGCCAGACTCCGGGGGCAGCCGTCGACCGATCGCCCTGTATCTCGTGGAGCGCACCCGATGACGACAACTCGCGTCACCATCAAGGACGTTGCCGCGCGTGCCGGTGTGTCGAAGGGGGCGGTGTCGCTCGCCTTCAATCACAAGCCGGGGTTGTCGGAAGCGACCCGGGAGCGGATCTTCGAGGCCGCGCGGGCGTTGGAGTGGGCGCCGAACCTGGCCGCGCGGTCGCTGGCCGGGGCGCGGGTGGATGTCGTAGGACTCGCTCTGTGTCGGTCCGCGCGGCTGCTCGGGCTCGAATCGTTCTCCATGGAGTTCGTGTCCGGTGTGGAGAGTGTGCTGACCGAGCGGTCCTGTGGGCTTCTGTTCAGGCTCGTCGGGGATCCGGCGGAGGAGGCCGGGCTGCTGGAAGCCTGGTGGAAGGCCCGGCAGGTCGGTGGGGCGATCCTTGTCGATCTGTGGGCCGACGATCCGCGGGTCGCGGTGGTGCGGCGGCTCGGGATACCCGTGGTGGCCGTGGGGCAGCCCGCGTTGACGGGTGGGCTGACCTCCGTGTGGGTCGACGAAGCCGCTGCCGTGACCGAGGCCGTGCGGTATCTGGGGGCGCTCGGGCATCGGCGGATCGCGCGGGTCGGTGGGGCGGCGGAGCTGGGGCGGACGGCCGTGCGGAGCGCCGCCTTCGAGGCGGCGGTGCGGGCGCTGGGGGTGCCGGAGGTTCGGCAGGTGGTCACGGACCAGTCCGGGGAGGCGGGGGCGCGGGCCACTCGGTCGTTGCTGGCGGAGGCGGAGCGGCCCACGGCGATCGTGTACGACAACGACATCATGGCCGTCGCCGGGCTGGCCGTGGCCGCAGAGGCGGGGCTCGGGGTGCCGGACGATGTGTCACTGCTGGCCTGGGACGACTCCCCGTTGTGCCGGGTCACCCATCCGACGCTCTCCGCGATGGGCCATGATGTGCACGGATTCGGCGCGGACGTGGCCCGGACGCTGTTCGGGGTGATCGCCAGGCAGGGGCCCGGCTCGCATCCCGCGCCCGCTCCGGTGCTGACCCCGCGGGGGTCGACGGCTCCGCCCGGGGGATGATCGGCCGGCGCTCCGGGTGTGACGTTCGCCGCTCCCGCCCCCGGGACTGGGCAGCTTGGTTACCCACAAGTAGCATGGTTCCTGAGCGCGCGCTCAGCGCATCGCAGCAGTGCCGATCCCGCACCCTGGAGGAGAGCCAATCGTGCCTCGTACCGTCAGGGATGTCGTCTTCGTCGACGGCGTCCGCACCCCGTTCGGCAAGGCGGGCCCGAAGGGCATCTACCACGAGACCCGGGCCGACGACCTCGTCGTGAAGGCGATCCGGGAGCTGCTGCGCCGCAACCCCGGACTCGACCCCGCGAAGATCGACGAGGTCGCGATCGCCGCGACCACCCAGATCGGCGACCAGGGGCTGACCCTGGGGCGGACCGCGGGCATTCTCGCCGGGCTGCCGCAGTCGGTCCCCGGTTACTCGATCGACCGTATGTGCGCGGGTGCGCTGACCGCCGTCACGACCACCGCGGGCTCCATCGCCTTCGGTGCGTACGACGCCGTCATCGCCGGTGGTGTCGAGCACATGGGCCGCCACCCCATGGGCGAGGGCGTGGACCCGAACCCGCGCTTCGTGAGCGAGAAGCTGGTCGACGACTCCGCCCTGTTCATGGGCATGACGGCGGAGAACCTGCACGACCGCTACCCGCACATCACCAAGCAGCGCGCCGACGAGTACGCGGTGCGTTCGCAGGAGAAGGCCGCCAAGGCGTACGCCAACGGCAAGATCCAGCAGGACCTGGTGCCGATCTCGGTGCGCAACACCAACGAGCAGGTGGGCGAGACCGGTTGGGGTCTGGTCACCGCCGACGAGCCGATGCGTCCGGGGACGACCCTGGAGAACCTGGCCGGGCTGAAGACCCCGTTCCGGGTGCATGGGCGGGTCACCGCGGGCAACGCGGCCGGTCTCAACGACGGTGCCACCGCGTCGATCATCGCGAGCGAGGACTTCGCCCGCGAGCACAACCTGCCGGTCAAGATGCGGCTCGTCTCGTACGCCTTCGCGGGCGTCGAGCCGGAGGTCATGGGCTACGGTCCGATCCCCGCGACCGAGAAGGCGCTCGCCAAGGCGGGTCTGTCCATCGAGGACATCAACCTCTTCGAGGTCAACGAGGCTTTCGCCGTACAGGTGTTGGCCTTCCTCGACCACTACGGCATCGCGGACGACGACGAGCGCGTCAACCAGTACGGCGGCGCGATCGCCTTCGGTCACCCGCTGGCCTCGTCGGGCGTCCGCCTGATGACGCAGCTGGCCCGTCAGTTCGAGGAGCAGCGACACGTCCGCTACGGCCTGACGACGATGTGCGTCGGCTTCGGCATGGGCGCCACGGTCATCTGGGAGAACCCGCACTTCGAGGGGGACAAGTGAGCACCACCACCGAGCTTCTGAAGGGTGCGGCCGAGCTGTTCCCGGACGAGGTCGTGACGTCCGCACACGTCCGGCACCTCGAACTTCCGTACAGCGCCGGGCGGTTCGCGCTCATCACGCTGGACAACGGCTTCGACCACACCAAGCCGACCACCTTCGGTCCGGCCTCGCTGGCGAATCTGAACACCGCCATCGACCAGGTCGAGAAGGAGGCGGCGGCCGGCGAGATCGTCGGTGTCGGCATCACCGGCAAGCCGTTCGTCTTCGCCGTCGGCGCGGACCTCAAGGGCGTCGAGCTCCTCAAGAACCACGACGACGCGCTCGCCATCGGCAAGGGCGGCCACGAGGTCTTCAAGCGCCTCGCGGACATCGCGGTACCGACCTTCACGTACTACAACGGCGCGGCCATGGGCGGCGGCGTCGAGGTCGGTCTGCACTGCGAGTACCGCACGGTGTCGAAGCACATCGCGGCCTTCTCCCTTCCCGAGGTCTTCCTCGGCCTCGTCCCCGGCTGGGGCGGCTGCGCGCTGCTGCCGAACCTGATCGGCGCCGAGAAGGCCGTCTCGGTGATCATCGAGAACAGCCTCAACCAGAACAAGCAGCTCAAGGGCCAGCAGGTCTTCGACCTCGGGATCGCGGACGCGCTCTTCGAGGGCGCCGACTTCCTGGAGCAGTCGCTGATCTGGACGGCGAACGTCCTCAAGGGCGAGATCAAGGTCGAGCGTCCGGCGATCGACCGCGGCGAGGCCTGGGACCAGGCCGTCGCCAAGGGCCGGCTCGTCGCGGACTCCAAGGTGCACGGGGCTGCCCCGGCCGCCTACCGCGCCCTCGACATCATCGAGGCCGCCAAGAACGGCGACCTCCAGCAGGGCTACGACGCCGAGGACCTCGCGCTCGCCGACCTGATCATGGGTGGCGAACTCCGCGCCGGTATCTACGCGTTCAACCTCGTGCAGAAGCGCGGCAAGCGCCCGGCGGGTGCGCCCGACAAGTCCCTGGCGCGTCCGGTCACCAAGGTGGGTGTGGTCGGCGCGGGCCTGATGGCCTCGCAGCTCGCCCTGCTCTTCCTGCGCCGCCTCGAAGTACCGGTCGTCCTCACGGACATCGACCAGGAGCGCGTCGACAAGGGTGTGGGCTACGTCCACGCCGAGATCGAGAAGCTGCTCGGCAAGGGCCGTATCAACCAGGACAAGGCCAACCGCCTCACGGCCCTGGTCACCGGTGTGCTGGACAAGGCCGAGGGCTTCTCCGACGCAGACTTCATCATCGAGGCCGTCTTCGAGGAGATCGGCGTCAAGCAGCAGGTGTTCGCGGAGGTCGAGGCGGTCGCCCCGGCGCACGCGATCCTCGCCACCAACACCTCGTCGCTGTCCGTCTCCGAGATGGCGTCGAAGCTGAAGAACCCCGAGCGGGTCGTCGGCTTCCACTTCTTCAACCCGGTGGCGATTCTGCCCCTGTTGGAGATCGTGCGCGGCGAGCAGACGGACGACGCCTCGCTCGCGACCGCGTTCGCGGTGGCCAAGAAGCTGAAGAAGACTGCCGTGTTGGTGAAGGACGCCCCGGCGTTCGTCGTCAACCGCATCCTCACCCGCTTCATGGGCGAGATCCAGAACGTCATCGACGAGGGCACCCCGGTCGCGGTCGCGGAGAAGGCGGTCGAGCCGCTCGGTCTGCCCATGTCCCCGCTGGTGCTGCTCGAGTTGGTCGGTCCGGCCATCGGGCTGCATGTCTCGGAGACCCTCAACCGGGCGTTCCCGGACCGCTTCACGGTCTCCCCGAACCTCGCGGCCGTCGTCAAGGCGGGCAAGCGCGGCTTCTACGTCTACTCCGCCGAGAACGGCTTCAAGCCCGAACTCGACCCCGAGGTCGCGGCGTTGCTCCAGCAGGGCGACTCCGTCCTGACCGAGGAGCAGGTGCGTGCGCGGGTCCTGGACGCGGTGGCGCAGGAGATCGGGCTCATGCTCGACGAGGGTGTCGTCGCCGAGGCGCAGGACATCGACCTGTGCCTCATCACGGGCGCCGGCTGGCCCTTCCACCTGGGCGGCATCACGCCGTACCTGGACCGCGAGGGTGTCTCGGAGCGGGTGAACGGCAAGCCGTTCCTGGCGCCGGGCGTGGCGAGCGTTCCGGCGTAACCGCCGTCGTAGGGAAGTGACTTGGGGAGGGCCTCCGCTTTCGGGCGGAGGCCCTCTTCTCATGCCTCGGCCGCCGCGCGCCGTGCCGTGCCGTGCCGTGCCGTGCCGTCAACTCGACGTTCTCCGCCTCCAGATGGGCGATGCGCTTGCGGGCGAAGTAGAGCTCCATGACGCCGTCGTGGAACTCGGAGATGAGTTCGTCGGGGTGAGTTGCATGCCGAATTCCCTTTACACGGGGGCGAGTTGGGTCACCGTACCGGCGGAGCCCTTCCAGAACAGCCTGCCTTCCCGGGCGTAGAGGGAGCCGCCGCCGGCCGCGGCGGGCGCGTCGGTGGGTTCCGTCGTGACGTTCGCGAGGCGTACGGCGCCCTCGGCGAGGACGGCCGACGCGGCTCCGCCGCGCTGGACCACGTGGAGCTGGGTCTGGGGCCTGGCGCCGCGGTCGATGCCGACGCCGATCCGGCCGGTGCCCTTGACCACGAGGTAGTCGAGGCCGTCGTTGTTGCGCAGGACGAGCAGGGCGCCCTTGGTCGCGCCGTTGGTGGCGGTCGGACAGATGCCCTGGGAGGCCGTGCCCGCCGTCTGGAGGTCGATGGACAGGGCGGAGGCGTTCGCGTCCGAGCCGTCGGCGTACCCCACGTGGGCGATCTTCAGCGTGCCGCGGCCGGTCTCCACGCCGGTCGGATACATCGCCGAGGTCTCGGGGTTGTCCGAGGTCACGTTGAGCGCCACCGCCGACCCGGAGGTGGCCTTGTGGTTGATCGTCACCGTGTGGGCGGTCGTGGAGGTGCCGTAGAACCGGGCGGGCGCGGTGTATTCCGTGTACTCGCCGGCGGGTTGGTTGCCCGCGGTTCCTCAGTAGGTTCCGCCGTAGTAGGACGCGGGTGCCGCTCCGGCCGGGGCGGCCATGACCGTGAAGGGGACCCTGGTCACCGGGGACTCCGTACCGGAGGCGTCGACGGCGAAGACGTCGACGACATGCGCGCCCGGGCCCCACTCCCAGCCCGCTTCCCACGACCAGCCGCCGTTCGGGGCCACGGGGGTGCCGCCCAGCAGCACTCCGTTCTCCCGGAAACCCACCTGGGCGAAGGCGGCGGCCGAGCCGGTGAAGACCACACGGGCGGACGGCACCTGCTCGTGGGCCACGGGTTCCAGCACCACCGGCGCGGTGCTGCTCGGACCGACCGTGGAGATCATCGCGGCCCGGTCCATGGGCGGGGCGGCGACCGTCCCGCCCGGGTCGACCGCCGTGAAGCGGATCTCGGTGCGCCGGGACTGGAAGCCCGCCGCGTCCACGCCGTAGACCTTCACGGGGTGTTCGCCCTTGCTCCAGGATCTGCCGAGTTCCCAGGACCAGGTGCCGTGGGGGTCGATGTCGGTCTGTCCGAGGTACTTGCCGTGCTCCCAGACGATCACCTTGACCGCCCCCGGGGCGTGGCCCGCGAGGTGTACGGCGTCCCTGCGGATCTCCGTGCCCGGTGCGGGTGTCGTCACGGTCGGGGGCAGGAACTCCTCGCCCCGGACCATGGTCGTGGCGGCGAGGTAGGAGTCGATGGCGGACCTGTCGCGGTCCGGCTCCTCGAATCCGTTGCTCACGTAGCCGAGCCGCGGGGCGATGCCGTCGATCAGGAGGTTGACGATGCCCATCAGCATCGGGACGTTGCGTCCGGCGATCTGGGTGTGGTCCGCGATGTGCGGGGAGTCGCTGAAGACGAAGTTGAAGTTCTCGTAGTGCTGGAAGAGCCCGAGGAACGGCTCGATCTGGGTCGGGTACTGGTCGTCCTGGGGCGAGGAGACCTGGTACACGTTGCCGCGCGGTTGGCGCCGGAGCGGACCAGGTTGGGAACGAGGGAGTCGACGATCCGCACGTTCTCCTCCGGCACGCTCTCGCCGAGCATGAAGCGGGCGGTGCCGGGGTGCACGTTCTTCACGTACGTGCCGATCGAGAACTGGGGCGCGATGGCGACGATGTTCTTGAAGCCGTACTTCAGGCCGAAGTAGAGGGCCGCGCTGCCGCCCTTGGAAACGCCCCACAGTGTGACCGACTCCGTGGTGAGGTCGCCAGCCGCCGGCCCGCCACGACATCGCGGCGCCGCTGTCGGCGTCGGTCCAGAAGAAGGTGGCCTGCTCCGGGCCGGTCTCCACCCCGGCGACCGTGCCGGGCGAGGTGCGCAGCGCGAAGCCGCGCGGACCCGTGAAGTCACCGCCTGCTTCGAGCTGCCGCCAGACGAACACACCGGTCTCGGCGTCGACGCACACCTCGATCCGGCCGCCGGACAGGGTCACCGGCGCGGGCCACGGGCCGATACCGGAGCCGTGCAGTTCCTCCCAGGCCCGCCACTTGCCGTTCGCCGACTCGCGGCGCAGTACCAGTCCGCCGTGCGCACCCCGGGCGAAGACGTGCACACCGCCGTCCGCCGCGACCGCGCCCACCGGCGGGCCCAGCAACAGCCCCTGCTCCCGGTCCTTGTGCGGGTTGCCCAGCGAACGCCAGTCGGTGAAGGCGAGCCCCGTCTGGTACTGGATCGCGTGCACGACGTCCATCGTGCGTACCCCGTCGGCGCCGGTGCGCTCCCGGCGGCCGAGGAAGTGGACGTAGGAGTCGGCGCCCTGGACCACGGTCAGATGGGTCAGACCGGCGACGGGCACGACGTGGGGTCCGCTCCAGCCGGTTCCGGCCACGGTGTTCTCGGTCCAGCGCAGCAGCCCGCCCTCGGTCGGCGCGTAGAGGCTGAGCCGGCCGTCCCGGCCGAGGGTCAGCCAGTCGCCATGGGCCGCACCGGACGCGGCCGGTCTCGGGGCCCGGGCGTCCGCCCCGGCCGACTCCGACGACTTCTTCCGCATAGCGTGCCGCACTCCCTCGAAGCCGACGCGTCATGCGTACGGACTGGCTGAAACGCGGATCATCATATGTCGCCCGAGCGGATGTTCCAGGGCGGTACCGACGGATGTGCGGGCCTGCGACCAGGGGGTCAGACCTCCCGCCAGGCCTCCAGCGCCAGCCCCGCCTCCGCCTTCCGCCGGGTGACCAGGAGCTGTCCGGTCGACGACGACACCGTCGCGGCGGCCACCCGCTCGTCCTCGTCCAGGGTGAGGGAGACCTCGGCGTCCGCCGGGAGCTGGGTGCCCGACTCGGTCCACCAGGCGCCGGCCGACTCCTGTTCCGTGGGGTACGCGGCGAAGGCGACCCGGCCGCTGGCCGAGCGCTGGGCGAGCAACGTGCAGTCGTAGCCGTCGAGTTCGCAGCGGACGACGGAGACCGGGCCGGGGCCGGCCGAGGCGAGGAGGGGCATCGGCTTGCCGCCGGGGCGCCAGGCGGACAGGTCGCCGGAGTCGTCGGTGTAGAAGAGGGTGGTGCTCTCCGGAGAGGTGGCCAGCGCGCGGAGCGTGCCGGGGCGGACGCGGGCCTCCATCGCCTCCTCCAGCACCGGTTGCGCGCCCGGCTCCAGCTGGCGCCAGTGCAGGATCGCGCCGGACACCGCCGCGTACAGCTCGACCGTGCCGGACTCCCCCGTCACCGCCGCGAGGTCCTCGTGCACGTCGTGCCCCTTGAGGTCGCGCCACGGGTCCCAGCCGCCCTTCTCCCGCTGGGCCAGCATGCTCACCCCGCCCGCGGTGTTGCGCACGAAGACATGGGCGCGGCCCTGCGCGTCGACCGCGAGCGCCGGTACGCCGGTGCGGTCGCCCTTCTTGTCGGGGTGGCCGATCGGGGTCCAGTCGAGGGCCGCCAGTCTGGGCCGGAAGTGCGTGGAGTGGACCAGGCCCGACTCGCCGGCCGCCGTGGGGCGCCAGGACACGAGGTGGGCGTAGCCGTCCGCGCCCTGTCCGATGCCGAGCAGCCCCGGGTGCAGCTTCTGGTCGCCGCCGATCCTGCGCGGGGCGCTCCAGAGGCCGCCGGAGGCGGGTTCCGCCCGGCACAGGACGGCGTCGCCCGAGGGCAGATACACACTGAGCCGGCCGTCACGGCCGCGGAGGAGCCAGTCGCCGTTCACCTCTTCACTGTAATTGGGGCGGGCGTTCGCGCACGGGGCACCCCCCGCCCGCGTGAGACCCTTGCCCCATGGACGAGGACACTCCCCTACTGGTGATCGTCGACGGCGCCAATGTCGTCGGATCGGTGCCCGACGGCTGGTGGCGCGACCGCAAGGGTGCCGCCGAGCGCCTCCGCGACCGGCTCGCGAGCGACGGTCTGCCGGGGCGCACGGACCCCGTGGAGCTGGTCCTCGTCGTGGAGGGCGCGGCCCGCGGTGTGGCGTCCGTCCCCGGCGTACGGGTGGTCTCGGCCCCCGGCAGCGGCGACGACCGGATGGTCGAACTGGTCGCCGAGGTTGCCGGCCGCCCCTGTCTGGTGGTCACCGCGGACCGTGAACTGCGGCGCCGGGTAACGGAGTTGGGCGCGGAGGTCACCGGGCCGCGCAGCGTACGGGGCTGAACCTCCCTCGTGGCGTACGGAGTTGACCTGGACGGCACACGGCCCGGCAACTCCCGCGCACTGAGCGGGACTTACCGGGCCGACGGTCAACCGGTGTGCCTACGGGGCGTTTCCGCCCGGCGGTGCGGTGGACTCGCGCGCCTCCGCCGCCTGTTGCAGACCCAGGCGGCTGTGCGTGCGGCCGTAGAAGAAGTACACGACGAAGCCGATGGCCATCCAGATGGCGAAGCGGAGCCAGGTCTCGGCGGGGAGGTTGAGCATCAGCCAGAGGGAGGCCAGGACCGAGACGATGGGGAGGGCCGGGACCAGCGGGGTGCGGAAGGAGCGGGGCAGGTCCGGGCGCTTGTTCCGGAGGATGACCACGCCGATCGCGACCACGATGAAGGCGAACAGGGTGCCGATGTTGACCAGTTCGGCGAGTTCGCTGAGGCTCGTGAAGCCCGAGACGATCGCGATGATCACGCCCAGGAGGATGGTCGGGCGGTAGGGCGTGCGGAAGCGCGGGTGGACGTGCGAGAAGAAGCGGGGCAGCAGTCCGTCGCGGCTCATCGCGAAGAACACGCGGGCCTGGCCGAGCAGCAGGATCATGCACACCGTCGTCAGGCCGATCGCGGCGCCGAAGCTGATCAGGCCCGCGAACCACGGGTGTCCGGTGGCCTTGAACGCGTCGGCGAGGGGCGCGTCGATCGACAGCGAGCTGTACTTCTGCATACCGGTCACGACGACCGCGACGGCGACGTACAGCGTGGTGCAGATGATCAGTGAGCCGAGGATGCCGCGCGGGACGTCGCGCTGCGGGTTGCGGGTCTCCTCGGCGGCGGTGGCGACGACGTCGAAGCCGATGAAGGCGAAGAAGACCACGGAGGCGGCGGTGAAGATGCCCATGACGCCGAAGTTGGAGGGCGCCCAGCCGAACATCAGCTGGATCAGCGGGGCCTTGAGGTTGCCGCCCGCCTCCACCGACTGTGCCTTGGGGATGAAGGGCTTGTAGTTGTCGCCCTTGATGAAGAAGGAGCCGGCGACGATCACCACGAGGACGACGGCCACCTTGATGGCGACGACGACCGAGGTGACTCGCGCGGAGAGCTTCATGCCGAGCACGAGGATCGCGGTGAGGACCAGGACGAGCGCGGCGGCGAGGATGTCGAAGCCGAAGCCGTGGGCGCCGTCCCGGCCGCTGAGCGCCTCGGGCAGATGCCAGCCCGCGTTGTCCAGCAGCGAGTGGATGTACCCGGACCAGCCGACGGCCACCACCGCCGTGCCGAGGGCGAGTTCGAGGACCAGGTCCCAGCCGATGGTCCAGGCGGGGAGTTCGCCGAGCGAGGCGTACGAGAAGGTGTACGCCGAGCCCGCGACCGGGACCGTGGACGCGAACTCGGCGTAGCAGAGCGCCGCGAGGGCACAGACGACGCCGGCCACGACGAAGGACAGGGCCACGGCCGGGCCGGCGGTGTTCTTGGCGGCCGTTCCGGTGAGGACGAAGATGCCGGTGCCGATGACCACGCCGACGCCGAACACCGTCAGATCCAGGGCCGAGAGGGATTTTCTGAGCGCGTGCTCGGGTTCCTCGGTGTCCTTGATGGACTGTTCGACTCTCTTCGTCCGGAAGAGGGTGCTGCTCACGGGTGTACCTCCCACGCTTGGCGTCCTCGACATGATCGAGAGGGGGCGATGGGGGCGCCCCCGGTCGAGCGAAGCCGAGACTGGGGGACCGTATGCCCCGACGCGGGCGGGTTCACGCGAATGGGCCGCTTTCACCACTGCAAAGAGTGGTGGAAGCGGCCCGTTCGGCGGTGCGGCCGTGCCTCAGTCGCGTGCGGACTCCACCGAGTCGACCTCCGCGGTGGGGCGGTCGAAGCGGCCGTCCAGCTTCGAGACCAGGCCGGTGACCTGGCGGGCGATGTCGGGGGCGGTGAGACCGATCTCCGTCATCACCTCGGCGCGGGAGGCGTGGTCGAGGAAGCGCGGCGGGATGCCGAAGTCGCGCAGCGGAACGTCCACGCCCGCGTCGCGCAACGCCTGTGCGATCGACGAACCGACGCCGCCGACACGGGAGTTGTCCTCGACGGTGACGACGACCCGGTGCTGCTCGGCGAGCGGGGCCATGGCCTCGTCGACGGGCTTGACCCAGCGCGGGTCGATCACGGTGGTGGTGATGCCCTGCTTGTCGAGCAGGTCGGCGATCTCCAGGCACATCGGCGCCAGCGCGCCGACGGAGACCAGCAGGACGTCCGGGGCGTCGGTGCCGGGCGCGCGCAGCACGTCCATGCCGCCGACGCGGCCCACGGCGGGTACGGCGGGTCCGACCGCGCCCTTGGAGAAGCGCACCACGGTCGGCGCGTCCTTGACCTGGACGGCCTCGCGGAGCTGGGCGCGGACCTGGTCGGCGTCGCGCGGCGCGGCGAGGCGAAGGCCCGGGACGACCTGGAGGATCGACATGTCCCACATGCCGTTGTGGGAGGCGCCGTCGGTGCCGGTGACACCGGCCCGGTCCAGGACGAAGGTCACCCCGCACCTGTGCAGGGCCACGTCCATCAGCACCTGGTCGAAGGCGCGGTTGAGGAAGGTGGCGTAGACGGCGAAGACGGGGTGCAGTCCCCCGGTGGCGAGGCCGGCCGCGGAGACGGCGCCGTGCTGCTCGGCGATGCCGACGTCGTAGATCCGGTTCGGGAAGGCGTCGGCGAACTTCTTCAGGCCGACCGGCTGGAGCATCGCGGCGGTGATCGCGACGATGTCCTGGCGCTCCTGGCCCAGCGCGACCATCTCGTCGCCGAAGACGGAGGTCCAGTCGGCGCCGGAGGCCTTGATCGGGAGGCCGGTGTCGGGGTGGATGGGGCCGATGCCGTGGAAGCGGTCGGCCTCGTCCTGGAGGGCGGGCTGGTAGCCGCGGCCCTTCTCGGTGAGGACGTGGACGATGACCGGGCCGCCGAAGCGCTTGGCGCGGGCGAGCGCGGACTCCATCGCCTCGATGTCGTGGCCGTCGATCGGGCCGACGTACTTGAGGCCGAGGTCCTCGAACATGCCCTGCGGGGCGATGAAGTCCTTGAGGCCCTTCTTCGCGCCGTGCAGCGTCTCGTAGAGGGGCTTGCCGACGACCGGAGTGCGCTCCAGGAGGTCCTTGCCGCGGGCCAGGAAGCGCTCGTAGCCGTCGGTGGTCCGCAGGGTCGCCAGATGGTTCGCGAGGCCGCCGATGGTCGGTGCGTACGACCGCTCGTTGTCGTTGACGACGATCACCAGGGGGCGGTCCTTGGCGTCGGCGATGTTGTTCAGCGCCTCCCAGGCCATACCGCCGGTCAGCGCGCCGTCACCGATGACCGCGACCACGTGGTCGTCGCGTTCGAGCACCTGGTTGGCCTTGGCGAGGCCGTCGGCCCAGCCGAGGACCGTGGAGGCGTGCGAGTTCTCGATGACGTCGTGCTCGGACTCGGCCTGCGAGGGGTAGCCGGACAGGCCGCCCTTCATCTTCAGCCTCGAGAAGTCCTGGCGGCCGGTGAGCAGCTTGTGGACGTAGGACTGGTGGCCGGTGTCCCACAGCACCCGGTCCTTCGGCGACTCGAAGACGCGGTGCAGGGCGATGGTCAGCTCGACCACACCGAGGTTCGGGCCGAGGTGGCCGCCGGTCTTGGAGACGGCGTCGACGAGGAAGGTCCGGATCTCCTCGGCCAGCTGGTCCAGCTGCTCCAGGCTGAGCCGGTCCAGATCGCGCGGTCCCCTGATGCGGGTCAGCAGCGGCACCCGTGCCTCCTTGCAGTAGAGCTGATCGAGCTGTTGCCGGGCTTGTCGAGTCTAATGTTCCGCCTTCGCGGACGACGCCCGGGCTGTGCGTCATACGTCACGCGATCGGCTGTACCCACGAACAGTCTTTCCTATGACCTTTCTACGACATGACTGTGCCCGGTACCGCGAGCGGTACCGGGCACTGGGCCGAACGGGTGCGGGTCAGCCGCGCCCGGACGCCTTCTGGCTCTTGCGGGACACCGAGTCGATGACGACCGCGCCGAGCAGAACGCCGCCGGTGATCATGTACTGGATCGACGTGTTCATGTTCAGCAGGTCGAGGCCGGTCTGGATCGACTGGATGACGAGCATGCCCAGGAGGGCGGACCAGACGGTGCCGCGACCGCCGAAGAGGCTCGTACCGCCGATGACCGCGGCCGCGATGGCCAGCATCAGGGTGTTGCCGCCGCCGGCGTTGAGCGTGGCGCTCTGGGTCTGACCGGCGAAGAACATACCGCCGACCGCCGCGAAGCCACCGGAGATGGCGAACACGGTGATGCGGATCAGCGGCACGTTGATACCGGCACGGCGCGCGGCCTCGATGCCGCCGCCGACCGCGAAGACCTTGCGGCCGTACGGGGTACGACGGAGCACGAAGTCCACGATCACCAGCGACACCAGGAAGATCACCAGCGCGTTGGAGACGCCGGCGGACTGGTTCAGCACGTACGCGGTGACGAACGCGGCCACGGCGAGCAGACCGACCCGCAGCCCGATCTCGCTGGTGGGCCGGAACGGCACCCCGGCGGCCTTGCGGCGGCGCTGCTCGACGAGCGAGCCGTAGAGCAGGGAGGCGACGCCGAGGGCGGCCAGGAGGTAGGCGCCCGCGATGGACTGGTCCATGAAGAACGAGCTCTGGCCGAGCAGGTGCACCGGGCCGCTGTCGGTGATGTTGATCGTGCCGCTCGAACCGAGCAGCCACAGCATCAGACCGTTCCAGCCGAGGAAGCCGGCCAGGGTGACGACGAACGCCGGTACGCCGATCCTCGCGAAGAAGAAGCCGTGCAGCGCGCCGATGCCGATGCCGGTGATGATCGTGAGGACCAGCGCCAGCCAGCCGTTCATCCCGTGGTTGACCACGAAGACGGCGAACAGGGTGGACGCCAGACCGCTGACCGAGCCGACCGACAGGTCGATCTCGCCGAGCAGCAGCACGAAGACCAGGCCGATGGCGAGCATGCCGGTCGCGGACAGGTAGTAGCTGATGTTGGACAGGTTGTCCGCGCTCAGGAACCGGCTGTTCTGCGACTGGAAGATGATGCCGATGACGATCAGGCCGGCGACGACCGGCAGCGAGCCGAGCTCACCGCCCTTGACCTTGCGCTTGAACTCGGTGATGTAGCCCCGGTAGCCCTCTTCGCGGACCAGCAGACGCGGGTCGACGACGGTGGCGGACGCGGCCGCCGCCGTGGGGTCGTCCGCGGGAGCCGCGTTGGCCGTGGCCACCGCGTCCTTCTTCACGGTGTTGGACGTGTCGCTCACTTTGCCGCCTCCGTGCTGCGCACCGCACGACGGGTCACGGCGTTGTCCGTGGCACCGGTGATCGCGGCGATGATCGTTTCCTGACTGGTGTCCTTCACCGGGAAGGAGCCGTTGTTCTTGCCCAGGCGCAGCACGTTGACGGTGTCGGCGACCGCCTTGACGTCGGCCATGTTGTGGCTGATGAGGATGACGCCGAGGTTGCGCTCGCGCAGCCGCTCGACCAGGTCGAGGACCTGCGCGGTCTGCTCGACACCGAGAGCGGCGGTGGGCTCGTCGAGGATGACGACCTTGGGGTCACCGATCAGCGCGCGGGCGATGGCGACGACCTGCCGCTGACCGCCCGAGAGGCTGGCGATCGGGATGCGCACGCTCGGGATGCGGATCGAGAGCGTGCTCAGCAGCTCACGGGAGTTCTTCTCCATCGTGACCTCGTCGATGATGCCGCGGTGCAGCAGCTCACGGCCGAGGTAGAGGTTGCCGACGACGTCGAGGTTGTCGCACAGCGCGAGGTCCTGGTAGACGGTGGCGACGCCGAGTCCCTGGGCGTCGTGCGGCTTGTTGATGCTGACCGGGTTGCCCTCCCACTCGATGACTCCTTCATCGATGGGGTGCACTCCGGCGATGGTCTTCACCAGGGTGGACTTTCCTGCGCCGTTGTCGCCGACCAGTGCGACGACCTCTCCGGCGTGAACCTCCAGCTCTACTTCGGTGAGGGCCTGCACCGCACCGAATCGCTTGGAGACTCCGCGCAACGCCAACACGGGCGTAGCGGACACGTGAACCATCTCCTTCGCCGCCTGACCGGCGGGGATGCCGCGCTTGTCAAAAGACGCGGAGGGTTGTGCCTAGGCACAGATTTACAAGATGAACATGCGCGCGGCCGATGCCTGTTGGCAACGGCTGCGTTCGCGCGGGTTCCGATCGGCGCCCGCCCCACAGCGGGGTTGGAAGGTGGGGCGGACGCCGAAGGGGGTCTGTCACCGCTGGGCGGTGGCTGCACCGCCGGGCGGTGCTACTGCAGACCGGCCGCCTTGCACGCCGCGGCGTAGTCGGCGGTGCAGATCTGCGCGACGGTGTAGAGACCGTCCTTGATGACCGTGTCCTTGATGTTGGCCTTGGTGACCGACACCGGGGTCAGCAGCTGCGAGGGCACCTTGTTGCCGGAGCCGCTGGTCTGGGTCGTGGTGGCGAGCGAGGAGATGCTCTTGCCCTGCGCCAGGTCGACGGCGAGCGTGGCGGCCGCCTCGGCCTCCGGCTTGAAGGCCTTGTAGACGGTGCTGGACTGGGTACCGGCGACGATGCGCTGGATACCGGCGAGCTCCGCGTCCTGGCCCGTCAGCGGGATGCCGCTGATCTTGGCGCCCTTGAGGACGGTGGCGATGCCACCGGCCATGCCGTCGTTGGCGGAGTAGACGCCCGCGATGTTCTTGGCACCGAGCTGGGTGATCGCCGCGGACATCTTCTGCCCGGCGACGCTGTCCTTCCACAGACCCGACTGCTCGTAGGCGATGTCGACCTTGCCGTCGAGGGCCTCGTGCGCGCCCTTCTTGAACTGCGCGGCGTTCGGGTCGGCGTCGTCACCGTTGATCATGACGATCTTCGACGACTTGGTGGCCTTCGAGCCCAGCGAGGTGAGGAGCGCCTCGCCCTGGAGCTTGCCGACCTGGACGTTGTCGAAGGACACGTACGCGGAGACCGGGCCCTGGGCCAGACGGTCGTACGCGACGACCTTGATGCCCTTGTCGACCGCCTGCTGGATCGAGGACTTGATCGCGGCGGAGTCCTGGGCGCTGATCACGATGACCTTGACGCCCTTGGTGATCATCGTGCTGACCTGCTGGGCCTGCGTGGCGGCGCTGGCGTTGGCGTTGGCGTACTGGACGCTGCAGCCGGAGCAGAGCTCCTTGACCTTCGCCTCGAAGTACGGCTTGTCGAACTTCTCGTAGCGAGCGGTGACGCTGTCGGGCAGGAGCAGGCCGATCGAGGCGTTGGTGCCGCCCGAGGAGCTGGAGCTGCTGCTGTCGGACTTCTTGTCGTCGCCGGCCTTGCCACAGGCGGCCACCGAAACGGCCATCGTGGTGGCGATGAGAGCAACGGCGGCACGACGCATGCGCGTGTTCACTTTAAACCTCCCTGACGAGGCCGCGTCGTTGCGGCCGAGGTGGCTGGAAGTCAACTCGGCCGCGCGTTCGGCGTCAAGAAGTAAATACTTAACGAGATGGCAACGGCGTCGTGCGTTCTCTAAGTGAAGACAGGTGTCGCTGCGGTCAGCGACCCGTCCAAAAGGGTCGAATCGCCCATCTCGCTGAGTGCGAGAGCGAGCGCTCCGAGCACTTCCGCACGGCCTCCAAGTGCCCCCGGGAGAACGGAAAGTTGACGCGCCGCACTGGGGATCGCGTAGCGGCCGACAGACTCCCTGATCGGCCCGAGCACAAGCTCACCGGCCTCGGCGAGATCGCCACCGAGGACCACTCGGCTCGGGTTCAGCAAATTGCAGAGATTGGCGACTCCACTGCCGATGTGTCGGCCGACGTCGGCGATCACCCGACGGCAACCAGGGTCTCCGTCCCGTGCCAGCCGTACGACTCCTTCCATGGTCAGGTCGGTGCCGTGGCTGGACTGGAGCAGCGGCAGCACATAGCGCGCGGCCGTGAAGGTCTCCAGGCAGCCCCGGTTTCCGCAGCGGCAGACAGGGCCGGACTCATCAAGAGTAATATGCCCGATTTCTCCCGCTGTGCCACCCGGGCCCCGGTAGATCGTCCCGTTGATGACCAGTCCCGCGCCGACTCCGCTCGCGACCTTGATGTACGCGAGGTCCCGGACGCCCCGTCCACTGCCCCAGACCAGCTCACCGAGGGCGCCGAGGTTCGCGTCGTTGTCCACGTGCACCGGTACGCCCAGACGGCTGCCCAGCTCCTCCGCGGGTCTGGTGCCGGTCCAGCCCGGGAGGATCGCGGTGGAGCCCAGGGTGCCCGACTCCACGTCGATCGGACCGGGCACGCCGAGACCCACTCCGGCGATCTTGGAGCGGTCCACGCCGGTCGCCGCGATCAGCCGGTTGACCAGCTCTTCCGCCCGGTCGAAGCCCTGGGTCGAGGAGGCGTCCACATCGACGGGCTCGGACTCCTCGGCCAGTACCTGATGGGCCAGATTCCCGACCGCGACGCGCAAATGCGTGTGCCCGAAGTCCACGCCGATGACAATGCCGGCGTCCCCGCTCAGCGACACGCTGCGGGCCCGGCGGCCGCCCGCCGAAGTCGGTGTGACCTCGACCGTTCCGCCGTCCTTGAGCTCGCGCACGATGTTGGAGACCGTCGCGGCGGACAGGCCCGTCGTCCGCGCGATCTCCGCCTGCGTCAGCGACCCGGCCAACCGCACCGCTCGCACGACCCGTTCGAGATTGGCTCGGTGCAGTGACGACTGCGACCCCGGAGTCTCCACGACGACCTCCTGCGCGCGGGACCGCATCGATGAGGCCCCGTCTATGTCCAACTAGTGAACTCTAAGCTGAGCTGTTCGGGTCGCCTCCCGTCAAGAGGTTGAACCGCATCCGGGGTCTCGGACACATACGTGACCACCGCTCCCGGCCTGCCGGGAACGGTGGTGGAACGATCACTTCCTGTCACGTTCTCCAGGTGCGCTACTTCAGGGTCGCCGAGGTCAGACCGGACTGCACCTGGCGCTGGAACGACAGGTAGACGACCAGCATCGGGATCATGGCGATCGTGACCCCCGCGAAGAGAACGGGCAGGTCGGAGGCGTAGCCCTGCTGCTGCTGGAGCTGGATGAGCCCCTGGGTGAGGACATAGCGCTCGGGGTCCGAGCCGCTCTGCGGCTGCATCAGGACCGTCGGCAGGATGAACTGGTTCCACTGACCGAGGGTGTTGAAGATGCCGACACTGATCAACCCGGCCTTGGCCATCGGCAACATCACTTGGAAGAACGTCCGGGTGTGCGAGGCCCCGTCGAGGACCGCCGCCTCGAAGACCGCCGTGGGCAGCGTCCGGAAGAACGCGTGCATGAAGAACACCGTGAACGGCATCGAGTAGGCGATGTAGACCAGGATCAGCCCCTGGTACGTGTTCAGCATGTCCAGCCGCTTGACCATGAAGAACAGCGGCACCAGCGCGAGGAACACCGGGAACATCGCGCCGGCGACGAAGAAGTAGTACAGCAGCCGGTTGCCCCAGAACTGGTAGCGGGCCAGCACGTACGCGGCCATCGAGCCGAACAGCATCGTCAGCGGTACCGAGAACACCAGCACGATCAGGGTGTTGAGGAAGTAGTCGCCGATGCCCTTGCTCCAGGCCCGCCGGAACACGTCGAACGACCAGTTGTGCGGCCAGCCGAAGGCCGAGTTGCCGATCTGCACGTCGGTCTTGAACGAGCTGAGCACCAGCCACAGCAGCGGCAGCACGATCAGCAGGGCCCACAGGGCCAGGAAGCCGTGCGAGAAGACGTTCAGTACGACGCCCTCGCCGCGGGGTTCACCGGGCCGGGCACTGGACTTCCCGGCCGACGGCTGCGGCGGGACGGTGCCGCCCGTGGGGGCGGTCTCCTTCAGGGGTGCGCTCATCGTCGTATGTCTCCCGCTCAGAACTCGATGCGCTCACGGCGGGTGGCGCGCAGCGTGACCACGGACAGGACCAGGGTGAGCAGCAGCATGACGACGCCCATCGCGCAGGCGTAGCCGCTCTTCCCGAAGTAGAGGAAGTTGCGCATCATCACGGTCGACATGACGTCGCTGCCGTGGTCGGGACCGCCTCCGTAGGCGCCCATGTTGGAGGTCATGGAGGAGACCAGGACGAACATGTCCATCGCGATGATGCCGAGATACACCCAGGCCGTCTGGACGGTCTCCCAGAGCAGCGGCAGGGTGATCCGGAAGAAGGACTGGGAGCGGTTCGCGCCGTCGATCAGGGCGGCCTCGTAGATGTCCCTGGGAATGGACTGCATGGCGGCGGAGAACAGCACCAGATAGAAACCGACGCCGTGCCACACCACGACCGCCATCAGCGCCCACAGCACCACGTTGGGCTCGTTGAGCCATTCCACGGGATTGTTGACGTCCACCAGGTGGAGTTTGATCAGGAAACCGTTGAGCAGACCGCCGCCGTCACTGCGGTACACCGCGTTGAACAGCACCGCGAGAATCGCCAGCGACAGGACCTGCGGGAAGAAGTAGACAATTTTGTAGAACCCGCTGCCGGTGACTCCCTGCACGCCACCGGCCTTGCTTCGCCCTCCCGCGTTCACCATGAAGGCGAAGAAGAGGGCGAGCAGAATGGTGATCACCGGGATGAACACCAGGAACAGGAGGTTGTGCCAGATGGCCTCCTTGAAGACGTCGTCGTGGAGCAGCGCTCGATAGTTGTCCAGTCCGACGAACTTGAAGGTCTGTGACTCGCCCTTCCAGTCGGTCAGCGAATAGCCGAACGTCTGGATGTACGGCCAGATCACGAAGATCAGATAGAGCGCCACGGGAACGAAGAGAAATCCCGCGACGAACCTGTACTGCCCTTTGCGCATTGGCGTTTCCTGCCCCTGGTGTCCCGAGCGTGATCAGGTGGTGCGATCAGGCGTTGTGATCAGGAGTGCACGTTCTTCTTGGACGCCGGGTCCTTGGCCTGCTTGTCGACGGCGGCCTGGCAGCGCTTCAGCCACTCCTTGGGCTGGATGCGCTTGGCCATCAGCTCGTTGGACGCGTTCTGGATGGAGGTGTCCATCTCGCTGTACCAGTCGGGGTACAGGAAGCGGAAGGTGTTGTCGCCGGCCGCCTTGGACGCGTCGACCGTGGACTGCGTGCCCGGGCGCAGGGTGACGCTGGAGTCGACACCGTCCTTGAGGATGGTGAGCGAGTTGGCCTCCTTGGCGAAGAGCGTCGACCACTCCTTGGAGAGCATGTGGCGCATGAACTCCTTGGCGCCGGGGAGGTTCTTGGCCTTCGCGGGGATGATGAAGGGCTCGCCGGAGCCGGCCCGGATCGCCTCGAAGGGCATCTGGCTGTCGGGCAGCAGCGGCATCGGCAGGAACTTCATGTCGAAGTCCGTCGGCGTCAGCTTGAGCTGCTCGTTCTCCAGCCAGGAACCACAGGTGATGAACGCGGCCTTGTACTGGTTCCAGCGCGTCTGCGACTCGGTGTGGGTCAGACCGTTGGTGCCGGGCATCAACAGGTCCTTCTCGACCACCTCGTAGATCGCCTCGACACCGGCCTGCGCGGCGGCCGAGCCGACAAACGCCTTCGGGTCGAGGTTGTCGATCGCCTTGACGGCGTCGAGCCCGCCCTTCTTGGCGATCAGGTCCATGATCGCGACGTTGATGTAGTACGGGTACTTGCCCTGGTGCGCGAGTCCGCCGATCCCGGCCGTCTTCGCCTTCTGGCACACGGCGATGAACTCGTCCCAGGTCTTCGGCGGGGTCCAGCCCTTCTCCTTGAAGAGCTTGCCGGAGTACCACAACCCCCAGACCGTGTAGATGTAGTTGAGGGCGACGACCTTGCCCTCCTGCACACCCGGGTCGAGGGTGCCGGGGATCAGCAGATCGCGCACCTTCTTGGTCGGGTCGTCGATCGCGGGCGCGTCCAGCACCGGCGAGAGGTCGAGCAACTGGCCGTTCTTGTACAGGACGTCGATCTTGATCTGCTGGGCGCCGGAGTCGTCGACGATGTCCGGCGGGTTGCCCGCGTTGAAGCGGGGCTGGAGCTTGCCGGTGATCTCCTGCGTTCCGGTGTGGGTGGAGGCGACGCCGATCTTCGTCTTGAAGTTGGCTTCCCACGCCTTCGCGTAGTCGTCGCCGTAACCGCCCTTGAAGACGACGACGTCGAGCGTGCTGCCCTTCTTCACACCGAAGGGATTCGTCTTCGACGTGGTGCCCTTGGTGCTGTCGTCACTGCTGCTGTCGTCCCCGCCACCGCTGGCACACGCGGACAGGAAACTCATCGTGGGTACGGAGATCAGACCGAGTGCGGCCGACCTCTTGATCAGATCACGGCGGCCGACGCCATTGGAACCGTTGTTCTCGGCTGAAGTGGATCCCATGCTCAAGTCCTCGCCTTCAACAGGACTCAGGCGGTGAACCGGATCCTCCCCGGCACCGCGGTCAGGTCGAGCTTGGTCGTGCAGAGGTACTTCGTGCGTGCTGCTGTGAGAGCGGTGTCGAACGCGACAGGTATAGTCCACTTCCCGCCGACAGAGCAAGATCGAATGCAGGGTAGGTTGTCGGTCTTTTCCGAAGTGAGACCTCGCGGAAATATGAACGCCCTGTGTGTTCGATGGCGGAGAAATCCCCGTTATTGCCCTCGAATGCCTCACTCAACACCCTTGACACACCAGGGCACTTGACTCCCTACTGTTCCTTGCGCGTCGTAGCTGACAACGTTGTCCAACGTGCAGGGAGGGTTCTCTCGTATGCGTCACAGATGGTGGAGTTCAGCAGTCGCTCTGGCGTTGGTGGTGGGATCGCAGGGAGTGGCGGTCGCGCTTCCGGACGGGGCCCCGGCCGCGGGCGGGGAGTTCGCCTCCTCCTTCGAGTCGGGAGATCCGGCACCGGACTGGCTCAACACGGTCGACACCGCGCCGGACGGCACCAAGCGCGCCTCCGGCGTCGACGGCGGCTACAGCACCGGCATCCCCGGCAATGTGACCGACCATGTCACCGACGTCCGGGCGAGCTCCGAGAACACCGGCGGCGGCGAGGTGAAGGAGAACCTCGTCGACGGCGAGTCCGGCACCAAGTGGCTGACCTTCGCGCCCACCGGCTGGGTCGAGTTCGACCTCGACAGACCGGCCAGGATACTGACGTACGCGCTGACTTCGGCGAACGACTTCGCCGAACGCGACCCGAAGGACTGGACGCTGTCGGGCTCGACGGACGGCAAGGACTGGAAGCCCGTCGACACCCGCACCGGCGAGACCTTCGCGAACCGCTTCCAGACGAAGTCGTACGACCTCGCCGCACCGGCCGAGTACCAGCACTTCCGGCTCGACATCACGAAGAACAACGGCGCGAGCGGCATCCTCCAGCTCGCCGACGTCCAGTTCTCCACGGGCGGCTCCACCGCGCCGATCCCCGAGGACATGCTCTCGCTGGTCGACCGGGGCCCCAGCGGCTCCCCCACCGCGAAGGCGGCCGCCGGCTTCACCGGGAAGCGGGCGCTGCGCTACGCGGGCCGTCACACGGCCACCGGGCGGGCGTACTCGTACAACAGGGTCTTCGACGTGAATGTCCCGGTCGGCAGGGACACCGCGCTGTCGTACAAGATCTTCCCGCAGATGGCCGACGGCGACCTCGACTACGACGCCACGAACGTCTCCGTCGACCTGGCCTTCACCGACGGCACCTACCTCAGCGGCCTCGGCGCGACGGACTCGCACGGCTTCGCGCTGACTCCGCAGGGGCAGGGCGCGGCGAAGATCCTCTACGTCAACCAGTGGAACAACGTCCTCTCGCGGATCGGTTCGGTCGCATCCGGGAAGACCGTCGACCGGATCCTCCTCGCCTACGACTCCCCCAGCGGGCCGGCGAAGTTCCGCGGCTGGCTGGACGACGTGAGCCTCAGGACGGCCGCGCCCGAGAAGCCGAAGGCGCATCTGTCCGACTACGCGCTGACCACCCGGGGCACCAACTCCAGCGGCAGCTTCTCGCGGGGCAACAACTTCCCCGCCGCGGCGCTGCCGCACGGCTTCAACTTCTGGACGCCGGTGACGAATTCGTCGTCGCTCAGCTGGCTCTACGACTACGCACGCGCGAACAACGACGACAACCTGCCGACCCTCCAGGCGCTCAGCCTGAGCCATGAGCCCAGCCCCTGGATGGGCGACCGGCAGACCTTCCAGGTGATGCCGTCGGCGGTCTCCGGCACCCCCAACACCGACCCGAACGCACGGGAGTTGGCCTTCAAGCACGAGAACGAGACGGCCCGCCCGTACTACTACGGCGTCACGTTCGAGAACGGTCTCAAGGCCGAGATGGCCCCGACCGACCACGCGGCCTCGCTGCGCTTCACCTACCCCGGCGACGACGCGAGCGTCATCTTCGACAACGTCACCGAGCAGGCGGGCCTGACCCTCGACAAGGCGACCGGGACCTTCACCGGCTACTCCGACGTCAAGTCCGGGCTGTCCACCGGAGCGACCCGGCTCTTCGTGTACGGCACGTTCGACGCGCCGGTGACGGACGGCTCCTCCAGCGGCGTCAAGGGCTATCTGCGGTTCAAGCCGGGCGCCGACCACACGGTCACCCTGCGTCTGGCCACCTCGCTGATCAGCGTCGACCAGGCGAAGGACAACCTGCGCCAGGAGATCCCGGACGGCACCACCTTCGACGCGGTGAAGACCCAGGCCCAGAAGGTGTGGGACAAGCTGCTCGGCAAGGTCGAGGTGGAGGGCGCGACGCCGGACCAGCTCACCACCCTCTACTCCAGCATGTACCGGCTGTACCTGTACCCCAACTCCGGCTTCGAGAAGGTCGGTTCGACGTACCAGTACGCCTCGCCGTTCTCCCCGATGACGAGCCAGGACACCCCGACGCACACCGGCGCGAAGATCGTGAACGGCAAGGTGTACGTCAACAACGGTTTCTGGGACACCTATCGGACCACTTGGCCCGCGTACTCGTTCCTGACACCGAGTCAGGCGGGTGAGATGGTCGACGGGTTCGTGCAGCAGTACAAGGACGGCGGCTGGACCTCGCGCTGGTCCTCGCCCGGCTACGCCGACCTGATGACCGGCACCTCCTCGGACGTCGCGTTCGCGGACGCGTACGTCAAGGGCGTGAAGTTCGACGCCAAGTCGGCCTACGACGCGGCCGTGAAGAACGCCACCGTCGTCCCGCCCGCCTCCGGTGTGGGCCGCAAGGGCATGACCACCTCGCCCTTCCTCGGCTACACGAGCACCGACACCAACGAGGGCTTCTCCTGGGCGATGGAGGGCTATGTCAACGACTACGGCATCGCCCAGATGGGCCAGGCCCTCTACAAGAAGACCGGCGAGAAGCACTACAAGGAGGAGTCGGAGTACTTCCTCAACCGCGCCCAGGACTACGTGAACCTCTTCGACAAGCAGGCCGGGTTCTTCCAGGGCCGGGACGCCAAGGGCAACTGGCGCGTGGACTCGGCGAGTTACGACCCGAAGATCTGGGGTTACGACTACACGGAGACCGACGGCTGGGGCTACGCCTTCACCGCCCCGCAGGACAGCCGGGGCCTGGCCAACCTCTACGGCGGCCAGAAGGCTCTCGGCGACAAGCTCGACGAGTACTTCGCCACCCCGGAGAAGGCCTCGTCGGCCACCGTCGGCTCCTACGGCGGTGTCATCCACGAGATGACGGAGGCGCGGGACGTCCGGATGGGCCAGTACGGCCACTCCAACCAGGTCGCCCACCACGTCACGTACATGTACGACGCGGCCGGCGAGCCCTGGAAGACCCAGAAGGACGTGCGTGAGGTGCTGTCACGCCTCTACACCGGCAGCGAGATCGGGCAGGGCTACCACGGCGACGAGGACAACGGCGAGCAGTCGGCCTGGTACCTCTTCTCCGCGCTCGGCTTCTACCCGCTGGTGATGGGCAGCGGCGAATACGCCATCGGCTCCCCGCTGTTCACCAAGGCGACCGTCCACCTGGAGAACGGCAAGGACCTGGTCGTCAAGGCGCCGAAGAACAGCACGAAGAACGTCTACGTGCAGGGCCTGAAGGTCAACGGCAAGGCCTGGACGTCGACTTCGCTCCCCCACTCGCTGCTGGAGAAGGGCGGAGTGCTGGACTTCTCCATGGGCTCCAAGCCCTCGTCGTGGGGCAGCGGCAAGAACGCGGCGCCGGCGTCGATCACCAAGAACGACAAGGTGCCCACCCCGCGCAGTGACCAACTCGTGGGTACCGGTGCCCTGTTCGACAACACGTCGGCCACGGCCGCGACGGTGACCTCGGCGGACCTGCCGGTCGCGAGGGCCACCAGGGGCGTCCAGTACACGCTCACGTCGTCGGCGGACCACACGCAGGCGCCGACCGGCTGGACCCTCCAGGGCTCGACCGACGGCAGCAAGTGGAAGACGCTCGACAAGCGCTCCGGCGAATCCTTCACCTGGGACAGGCAGACGCGCGTCTTCTCGGTCAAGTCACCGGGCTCGTACGGGTATTACCGCCTGGTGCTGACCGGCTCCTCGACCCTCGCGGAGGTGGAACTGCTCGGCTGAGGGCCGCTCACGGCACGGGGAGGCGGGGCAGCAGCCGCCGCAACGCCTCCGCGTGCTGATGGACCCGTTTGAGCACGCCTCTTCTGGTCGACGCGAAGACGGGGACGTCCTGGGCCGGTCCGCACGCGGCGGCCTTGTACAGGTCGTCGAGCCACGCCCCGCTCCCCCTGGTGCCGTCCGGCGCCAGGGGGATCAGTCGTGTCAGGACCTCCGATTCGGCGCCGCCCAGGAACCAGACGCGCACCATCAGGTCGGAGCGGAGATATCGCAGGCCGCCGTCTATGTCCTCGGGCGGCGCGAAGCCCTCGTCCCCCACCAGGAACGCGAAGGCCGTGCGCGCCTCGGCCCGGAACTCTTCGGGCATGTGCGGCCGTTTCACCATCTGCGGATGCTCGCACGCGCCGATGTGCCCCCGCCACCGAAACCGGCGAGGGCACACGGTGTGGACGTCAGTTCACCGCAAGGGTGAACACATGGAGATCCGGGTCGTCCGGAAGTGTCACGCTCTTGATGGTCTTGCCCGTGGGTGCCGCGAACGGCTTGGTGGCGAACACATAGGTGACGACCGGGTCTTTGTCCGCACCCGCGACATTGCGGTACGCCGTCCTGGCGACGACCTCGTTGCCGTACTGCACGGTGCCGCCGCCCCCGCCGACGGTCCAGTCGGTGAAGGACAGGTCGATCGCGTCGGTGCTGCCGTCGGTGTAGGTGACGGTCGCCTTCGTCTGCTGGTTGCCGTTCACCGCGCTTCCGATGAAGGACAAGTGCGCTGCGGGCTGGGGAAGTTGGACGGTCTGCCCGGCCGTCGAGACATTGTCCGGGCGCCCGTTCGGCGAGCCGGGCCAGGTGAACCCGAGCCCGTCGACCGTACCCGCGCCGCCCGGGGTGAGCCCGGCCGTCGCGAGCGCCTGGAGGGAGTAGCTCCAGCCGCCGCCGTCGTAGTCCGCCTCGTCGTGCTCACCGGTGTCGTCGGAGACCCCGGTGTTGTTGTAGGCGGCGAGAAGAGTGCCGGGCGCGGCGACCGTGAGGGACACCGGCTGCTCGTACGACGTGTCGCCCGAGGTGACGGTCACCTTCACGTCGTAGAAGCCCTGTGTCATGTCGTCGGCCGCGGTGAGGGTGATGTCCTGCGAGCCGTCGACGACCGTGCCCTGCGCGGGAGTTGCCGTCACTCCGGTGGGCGTCTCGACGCTGTAGCGGACCTCGGGTCCGGTACCGCCGCTCAGTGCCAGGGCCTTGATGTTGACCTTCGTGGTGTCGCCGGGGGCGAGGGTCGCGGCGGTCGGGCCCACGCCGATCTGGTACGGCTGCTCGCCGGTGCGGAAGGACGGCGGGGCGTCGGCGGAGGCGCTGCCCCAGGTGCGGTTCGGGGTGCCGGCGAGGGTGTAGTCGAGGGTGCCGCCGTTCCTGACGATCGAGGAGGAGAGCCAAGGCCGTTGCGTGCTACGGCCGTTGACCTTCAGGGACTGGATGTACGGGGCGTCGGTCGCCGCGCCCTTCGCGCGGATGGAGATGTCGTTGCCCTGCGGGCGCTTGATCTCGATGCGCTCGAACAGCGGTGAGGCGAGGGTGAGTTCGGCGCGGGAGGGGACCTGGGGGTACATGCCGAGGGCGGAGAAGACGTACCAGGACGACATCTCGCCGAGGTCGTCGTTGCCGGGGATACCGGCCGGGTCGGTCGTCCAGAGCTGCTTCATGGCCGCCCTGACGGTCTCCTGGGTCTTGTAGGGCGCACCCGCGTAGTCGTAGAGGTAGGGGACGTTGACGGACGGCTCGTTGTCCAGCTCCGACTTGTCGCCGCCGCTGCCCGTGAAGGACCAGCTACCGTCCGCCTCATGGAAGAAGGAGTCGAGGCGGGCCAGCGCCTTGTCCGTGCCGCCCATCGCCGCGAACAGCCCGGCGGGGTTGTGCTGGACCATCCAGGTGTACTGGGCGGCCGTGCCCTCCACGAAGCCGTTGCCGGTGCCCGGGGTGAAGCCGGTGACCCAACTGCCGTCCGCCTTGCGGTTGGCGATGTAACCGCCGGTGGGGTCGGCCGCGATGTTGAAGTTGTTCTGCCACCACTGGGCGCGCTTGGTGAAGTCGGCCGCCGTGCTCTTCTTCCCCGCCGCCGTGGCGAGTTGGGAGAGCGCGAAGTCCGCCGTGGACATCTCCAGCGTCTCGGCGGCGCCGCCCCAGGCGTTGGAGACGGACGGCATGTAGTGCAGGTTCAAGTACTTGTCCAGGGAGGGGCGTTGGCCCACCGAGAGGACCGGCTTGCCCGAGGAGGACAGGTCCTGCGCGGTCGGTACGGTCGCCGCCTTCACGAGGGAGGCGAGGGCCCCCTTGAGGTCGAAGTCCGTGCCGCCGAAGGCGCGGATGCCGGCCAGGGCGGTGGGTGAGGGGTCGCCGTTCATGACGTGGGTGCCGCTCGCGCCGTGCAGCCAGCGGTCCCAGATCCCGCCGTTCTGCTGGGCGAGTTCGTAGAGGGACTGCGCGATGTCCGAGCCGGTGCTGGGGCTGAGGAGGGTGAGCAGTTGGACCTGCGAGCGGTAGATGTCCCAGCCGGAGAAGGTGCCGTACTGCGCCTGATGGCCCCGGCTGACCTTGTGCACCTTGCCGTCGCTGCCGGTGTATCTGCGGTCGGCGTCGCTGATGACGTTCGGGTGCAGGAGGGAGTGGTAGAGCGCGGTGTAGAAGGTGGTGCGCTCGGTGTCGGTACCGCCGCCCACCATGATCGCGCCGAGTTGGTCGCGCCAGGCGCGGTGCGCGGCGTCCTCGACGGCGTCGAAGGAGCGCTTCGACGGGTTCTCCGCCGCGAGGTTGGCCTTCGCGCCGGCCTGACTGACATACGAGATGCCGACCTTGACGCCGACCGGGCCGGTGCCGGGCTCGAACTCGACGTAGCCGCCCGCGCCCTTGCCCGCGACGGGACGGCCGCCGTTGGTGAAGCCGCCCGTGCCGCCGGTCGCGGACGTCGATCCCGGGGTCACCTTGTCGTCCTGCCAGGTGCCGGTGGTCTTGAAGGCGCGGTCGAAGGTGGCGGTGAAGTACAGGGTGTAGTAGGCGCGTTGGCCCTCGGGGTCGAGGTAGCCGCAGAAGTTGCCGGAGGTGACCGAGCCGGAGACCGTGCGGGTCGCCGGGTCGATGGTGACCGACGAATCGGTGGAGCCCACCTCGGAGTTGGCGGTGCGGATCAGCAGCGAGGCGGGCTTGTCGGCCGGGTAGGTGAAGCGGCCGGAGCCGGTGCGGGCGGTCGCCGTGAGGTCGGCGGTGACGCCGGAGGCGAGGCCGACCTTGTAGTGGCCGGGTTCGGCGGTCTCGGCGGTGTGGCTGAAGTCGGAGGCGTAGACGGCGTCCTTGGTGTCGCTCGCCGGGGAGGAGGTGACCTCACCGGCGTAGGGGTAGAACGGGATGTCGCCGCTGCCGCCCGCGCAGCCGGTACCCGACATGTGGGTGAGGCTGAAGCCGCGGATGCGGGTGGCGTCGTACTGGTAGCCGCCCGGTGCGGCCGTGCTGGTCGCGCTGCCTCTGGTGTTCTCCGGGCTCCAGGAGAGCATGCCGAAGGGCACGACGGCGCCCGGGAAGACATTGCCGCCGTTCTTGGTGCCGATCAGCGGATCGACGTAGGCGCTGGGGTCCTTGACGAGGTGCGGTGGGGCGGCGGTGGCCGCCAGGGCGGGGGTGGCGCCGCCGACCGCGAGTGCGGCGGCGAGCATCAGGGACATGGGACGGAAACGCATGACGCGGCCCCTCCTCCTTCGGACGGGTCGCGCACCACAGGTCGCACAAGCCGCAGGGACAGTAACGTGCGCCACCCGTACCACGGAAGAGCGCGTGCGTCGGCGAGGGCGCGCGGACCGGCCACTCGGACGGCGTCCGCAGGCCAACTGGGTTGACATCGTTGTCCGTTGAGGCGGTAGAGTCGTATGCAGACCATTAGACAACGTTGTCGCACCGCAGCGTCGCCCCAAGCCACGCACCACCCGGGCAGGTTCACCCCCATCACCTGCCCGGCTCGCGGACCCGGTGGCCCCCGACCACCGGGTCCGCCCCGAGCGCGCGCTCAACCGACCTGGCAGGGAAGGGCAGTTGCCGGGTCACCGCCGTCGCCGTTCACGACGTATCCGAAGGTGGAGCTCTGGCCCGGACTCAGTGAGCCGTTCCAGTCGGCGTTGTGGACCATCACGTCCTGGCCGCTGTAGGTCGCGTTGCCGTTCCAGAGGCTGGCGACCGACTGGCCGCCGGGGAGCGTCCAGTTGACCATCCAGCCGAGCATCGGGACGTCGCCGGAGTTGGTGACGGTCACCTCGGACTGGTAGCCGCCGGGCCAACTGCCCGTCGTACGACGGGTCGCCGAACAGACCCCCGGCACCGGGTCGGTGGGGTTGCCCGGGTCGTGAATACCCGTCACTTCCCCATTGCCGCCGTCGAATACGACGTCGGAGCAGGAGTAGAAGGTCTCGGTGCTGTCCGAGCGCTGCCACACCATGTAGATGATGTGCCGCCCCGACTTGTTCGCCGGAAGCTGCCCGGTCCAGGAGTAGTTGGCCTCGACCGTGCCCGGGGTGCCGTTGAGCGGCGGGTGGTCGACGGTGAGGAACGGGGTGTCCTCCATGGCGTCCCAGGTGAGCGCCTTCGTCGGGTCGAAGCCGTCCTTGGTGACGTAGACGTAGAACCAACCCGGGTGCGCCGCCCAGGCGTTGTACGAGAAGTCGACCGTCGCGCCCGAGGTGAGATGTGTGAGCGGCCAGTCGTCGCGCGGGAGGTTGAAGCCGGTGAAGTTGGCGTTGCCGCCGCTGCACAACTGCCCGTCGGGCACGAAGCCGCGGGTGCGGCCGGCGCCGTCGGAACGCAGCACGGAGAACCAGTTGTAGAACGGCGTTGTGCCGCTGACCTGTTGGGCCGCCTTGCAGGCCGGGTTGACGGGTTTGATCTCGCCGGTCGAGGTCAGCGCGTCCTGCCAGCAGAGGAAGGTGCGGCTGGCGGGTTTCATGGGCGTGCCGTGCGCCTCCGCGGTGCCGCCGGTGGCGAGGATCAGGGCCAGGGCGGGGACGGTGGTGAGCAGGGCGAGGAGGGTGAGGAAGAGGGCTCGGTGGGGGGTGGGGCGTGGTAATCGCGGCATGGGTTTCGGTTGCGCTTGCGGCTCTGTCATAGACATGACAGTTCTACGTCCCTTCGCTCGGCGGTCGTGAGGAACGTGCGGATGGGGATGCGTGGGGTGGGACGATCCGGTGCCGCCCGACGGGTTCCGGACCGCCGGCCGGGTGGGAGCGCTCCCACCCCACTTGCCCGTGAAGTTAGCGCGGACTGGGGAGGGTGTAAACGGCGGGCGGGGGTTGAAGTGGCTTTCGGGGCGGGCTTGTTCGGGAACCGGGGCTCGTACGATCCCGTCATGATCGCAGTCGTCGTCACGGTCACGCTGACCTTCGCCGGGTATCTCGCCACGTACCTCAACGGCCTGCGGCTGGCCCAGCGGCAGGAGCGGCTCGCCCGGGTCAATCGCCAACTCGGCGACTTCTACGGGCCGTTGTTGGCACTGACGGAGGCGAATGCCCGCACCTTCGCCGCGTTCGTGGAGCGGTACGCCCGGCCCGGGGGCGTCTCGCCCTTCAGCGACGGAACCCCGCCGACCGACGAGGAGTTGGCGCAGTGGCGGCTGTGGGTGACGGCCGTTTTCCTGCCGGCCCTTCGGGACATGCGCGAACTCGTCGTCGGGCGGGCGGATCTGCTGCGCGAGCCGGAGATGCCGCCCTTGCTGCTGGAGTCGTGCGCGCACGCGGCGGGATACGAGATCACTGCGGCACGCTGGGCACAGGGGGACTTCTCGGAGCACCTGTCGTTGGTCGCGTTCCCGGGCGCGGAGTTGTCCGGGTACGCGCGGCGAGGCTTCGGTGAACTGAAGCTGAAGCAGGCGCGGTTGCTGGGCGGCGGTGCGGACGGCGGCAGGTGACCGCGGCGGCCGAACGCCCCGATGCGTGGGGCGACACAGGCGGGGCTTCCTCCACCGCCACCACAGTCGCCCCACAGGCTTGACCCAGTTTTGGCCAAGCGCTCCATGTGGTGACTGTCGTTTGATCCTGTTCGCTTGTCGCGTTGACGGGGTTGGTTCTTGACGTTTTCTGAGTCAGGTGAGCGTTGCGATGGAGGAACAGCTCATGAGAAGGCGGATTCGCGGCGTGCTGGCCGCGTTGACCGGAGCGTTGCTGCTCACCATGGGGGTCACCGCGACCGGTGGCCAGTCGGCGAGAGCCGATGACAACGATGTCGGGCTCAAACCCGTGCTGGGGTGGAGCAGTTGGAGTTTCGTGCGGCGCGATCCGACCGCGGGGACCATCGAGGCGCACGCGAAGGCGCTCAAGACCAGCGGCCTGGCGAAAAACGGCTTCGTCTACGCCAACGTCGACGACTTCTGGTACCAGTGCCCGGGCGGTCAGGGGCCGGACGTCGACCAGTACGGGCGTTGGGTCACCGACCCCGTCAGGTCCCCGCCGCGCGGCGGTGAGAACGGCGTCCAGGTCGTGGCCGACCATGTGCACTCCCTGGGGCTGAGGTTCGGCCTGTACGTCACTCCCGGCATCTCCCAGCAGGCGGTCGCGAAGAACACCGAGATCAAGGGAACGCCGTACCACGCCCGGGACATCGCCACCACGACGACGGAGAGCAACTACAACTGCGGGGGCATGGTCGGCATCGACTACACCAAGCCCGGTGCGCAGACGTTCGTCGACTCGTGGGCCGGGCAGTTCGCCGGGTGGGGCATCGACTATCTCAAGATCGACGGCGTCGGCACGTCCGACCAACAGGACGTCCAGGCCTGGTCGGAGGCCCTGCGGCACACCGGGCGGCCCATTCATCTGGAGCTGTCCAACAAGCTCGACATCAACAACGCCGCCACCTGGAAGAAACTCTCCAACGGCTGGCGCACCGGCGGCGACATCGAGTGCCACTGCGGTCCGGACGGCAGCGGTTACCCGCTGACGACCTGGGCCTCGGTCGCCTCACGGTTCGACCAGGTCGCGGCCTGGGCACCGTACGGCGGGCCCGGCGGATACAACGACTACGACTCCCTGGAGATCGGGAACGGGGACGGCAACGGGCTCACCCCCGACGAGCGCCGGACGCAGATGAGTCTGTGGTCGCTGGCCGCCTCGCCGCTCGTCCTCGGCACCGATCTCACCCATCTCGACCCCGCCGACCTCGCCCTGCTGAAGAACACCGACGTGCTCGCGGTCGACCAGGACGGCATCGACGCCAAGCGGATCTCCTCGGACGCGAACTCCCAGGTGTTCGCCAAGACCGAGCCCGGCGGGGATGTCGTGGTCGGTCTGTTCAACACCGGGTCGGCTCCCCGCGAAGTCGCCACGACAGCGGGCGCGTTGGGGCTGTCCGCGGCGCGCGACCACGCCCTGCGGCCACCTACCCCTCGTGGCTGAAGCTCGTCCGTGACGGCACCTCGTACAGCGGCTACTACTCGACCGACAACGCCAGTTGGAACCTGGTCGGCACCATCGACGTGCCGACCGGCGCCGCCACCCAGGACGTCGGCCTGACCCAGACCTCGCACGCCTCGGGCACGACGGGCGAGGCCGACTTCGAGGGGTTCACGACCTCGCCCTAGGCCGTGTCCGCAAGGTCCCGCCGTCCGCCCGAGAGGCGGCCCCCGCGGCGTCCGGTGCGTGCTCCGGGGGTCCCCCCGGTCGGCGGCTGGGCGTCGCGGGCGGGCGGGACTTCGCGGACACGGCCCGGCGGTCCGGGTCCTCGGTCGCAGCGTCCGTGCGGCGCCGGTGCTCTTCTAGACCGGCGCCGTTCGGGCGTGCAACGCCGTTTCGGCGGGCGGGAGTTCGGTGGCGGCCGCCGGAAGCTCGATGGTGAACTCCGTGCGGCCCGGGACGCTGGTGACGTCGATGCGGCCGCCGTGCGCTCCGGTGATCGCCGTCGCGATGGCGAGGCCGAGGCCGGAGCCGCCCTCCTTGCCGCCGGCGCGGGTGCGGGAGGCGTCGGCCCGGGTGAAGCGTTCGAAGACCGTGGGGAGAAGGGCCGGGGGAATGCCGGGGCCGTCGTCGCGGACCCGGACGACGACGCTGTGGCCGGCCGTGGCCTCGACGCTCGCCGTGACCGTGGTGCCAACAGGCGTGTGCATACGCGCGTTGGCCAACAGGTTGGCCAACACCTGGTGCAGGCGGGCCTCGTCGCCGACGACCAGGGCCGGGGCGTCCAGGGACAGCTGGAGCTGCCACTCGTGGCCGGTGCCGGCCGCGCGCGCGTCCCACACCGCCTCGGCGAGCAGCGCCGCGAGGTCCACCTCGGCGGACTGGAGCGGCCGGCCCTCGTCGAGCCGGGCGAGCAGCAGCAGGTCCTCCACCAATCCCGTCATCCGCGCGGACTCGGCGGTGACCCGGCGCCAGGCGAGACCCGATTCGATGCGGTCGGTGCCCCGGTTCATCAGCTCGGCGTAGCCCGCGATCGAGGCCAGCGGGGTGCGCAGTTCGTGGCTGGCGTCGGCGAGGAAGCGGCGCATGCGTTCCTCGCTGCGGCGCATCTGCTCCTCGCTGCGCTGCCGTTCGGCGAGCGAGGACTCGACATGGTCGATCATCCGGTTGAGCGCGGCCCCGACCTGGCCGGCCTCGCTGCCGGGGTCGGTGTCCCGCTCGGGCACCCGGGTGAGCGCGGTGACCTCGCCGTGCCCGAGCTGCGAGCGCGAGACCTCGACCGCGGTGGCGGCGACCCGGCCCAGCGGCCGTAGCTGCCGTCGTATGACGACCGCGCACAGACAGCCCGCCACGGTCAGGCCGGCGAGGGCGACGGCCGCCTCGACCACGACCAGGCCCCTGATCATGTCCTGTACGTCGTCCATCGGAAGACCGGCGAGGACCCGGACGCCGTTGTCGTCGAGCACGGTGATCCGGTAGGTGCCGAGGCCGGGCACGGTGCGGGTGTGCTTCGCGCCGTCGGCCGTGATGCCCTTGAGGGCCGCGCGCTGGACGGTGGTGAGGTTCTGGGGCGGAGCGTCCTGGCCGACCACGGCCGCCGCGATGATCGCGCCTTTGTCGTCCAGCCGCGCGGCGAGTGTCCCGGCCGCGTGACCGTTCTCCGAGAGGAACCCGAGGTCGTCGTCGAAGCCCGGACGCAGTTCGGCCCCGCCCAGGCTGCGCTGGGCCGCGTTGCCGACCCGGTCGTCCAAGTTGCCCAGCAGATAGGCGCGTTGGACGAGGACGGTGGTAAGCGACATCGCGGCGCAGACCACCACCAGGGTGGCGCTGATGAAGAGGAGCAGGCGGGTGCGCAGTGAACGGCTTTGCAGGCGGCCCCGGTTGCTCTCGCCGTCGCGGTCCCGGTTGCGGGTCAGGAGGTTCATCTGCCGTCCTCCACGGGCCTGAGGGCGTATCCCATCCCGCGCACGGTGTGGATCATCGGAGCGCGGCCCCGGTCCATCTTCCGGCGGAGGCTGGAGATGTAGACCTCGACGAGGTTGCCGCCGCCGTCGAAGCTGCTGCTCCAGACCTGGTCGAGGATCTGCGCCTTGCTCAGTACCTGGCGGGGATGGTCGAGGAACAGGGTGAGCAGGTCGAACTCCTTGGCGGTGAGCTGGATCGGCTCACCGGCGCGGCGCACCTCACGCGTCTCGCCGGACAGTGTCAGATCGCCGAGGACCCGTACGGAGTCGTCGGTCGGGGTCCGTTCGCTGCCGGCCCGGCGCAGCAGTCCGCGCAGCCGCAGGACGACCTCCTCCAGGGAGAAGGGCTTGGTGACGTAGTCGTCGGCGCCCGCTTCGAGGCCGTCGAGGCGGTGCTCGATCGCGTCACGGGCGGTGAGCATGAGGACGGGCAGCCGGGGGTTCTCGTACCGGAGTCTGCGCAGCACCTGGACTCCGTCGAGGTCGGGCAGCATGCCGTCGAGGACGACGGCGTGCGGGGCGCAGCCGCGGGCGATCCGCAGCGCGCTGTAGCCGTCCGGCGCGGGGTAGGGCCGCCAGCCGGCCTCGGTGACCGCGACGGAGAGCAGCTCGGTGAGCGCGGGCTCGTCGTCGACGATGAGCACGCGCACGCGGCTGCTGCGGGACCCCGAAGTGCCAGTCATGTCCCGATTCTGTCCCGGCCCGCTGAGGGAACCCTGTGTTCCACCTGAGCCGCAGCCGTGTGAACGGGCCGCAAGCCTGGGCGAGCGCGGGGGCGGGCGACCGGCCGGGGCCGCGCCCGCCGACCGGCGGTTTCGTCAACTGCCGTGGCCGAAGCGGGCGTTGGCACTCTCCGGCCACCTGATCCTCTTGAGTCGCCGTCGACCCGGCACTCACTCTGATGACTGGCTTCCGCTCACCGGGCGGAAGCGTTTCCGCGTTCAGGGGAGGACGTCCACCCATGCGAAGACTCCACGCCCTGTGGGCCGTGGCCTCAGCGGCCGGACTGCTCTCGGGGGCCATCACGCCCGCGACAGCCGCCGCCGGTCCCACGGTCTCCACCCACCTCACGGGCCCGAGCACCGCCCCACCGCAGACCGTCACCCTCATCACCGGCGACACCGTGACCCTCACCGTCGGACCGGACGGCAGGAACGCCGTCGACGTCCGGCGCGGCAAGGGCCGCGAGTCCGCCACCTTCCTGTCCAGCGAGAAGGACGGCGAGATCAGCGTCCTGCCGGCGGACGCCGTCCCGCTCATCAAGGCGGGCCGCCTCGACCCGGCCCTGTTCAACATCACCCAGCTCGTCGAGCAGGGGTACACGGACGCGAAGACCGGCTCCACCCCGGTCATCGCGACGTACGGCAAGGGCACCGAGACCCCCGAGGGCGCGCGCCGGACGCTGGCGCTGCCGGGGATCGACGGCGCCGCGCTCAGCGCGAAGAAGTCCACGGCCTTCTGGTCGGACATCGCCCCGGCGCTCGGCACCGCGCCCACCGCGAAGGCCGCGAAGCAACTCGGCGACGGCATCGACAAGCTCTGGCTGGACGCCAAGGTGCAGGCGTCCCTCGACGTGAGCGTGCCGCAGATCGGCGCGCCCGAGGTGTGGAAGGCGGGCTACGACGGCACGGGCGTCGACGTCGCGGTCCTGGACACGGGTGTGGACACCGGGCACCCGGACCTGGCCGGGAAGATCGCCGGCTCGGAGAGCTTCGTACCGGACGAGACGATCCAGGACGGCTTCGGCCACGGCACCCATGTGGCGTCCACGATCGTCGGCTCGGGCGCGGCCTCGGGCGGCCGGTACAAGGGGGTGGCGCCGGGCGCGCGGCTACTGGTCGGCAAGGTGCTGGACGACACGGGCCACGGCCAGTCCTCCTGGATCATCGCGGGCATGGAGTGGGCGGCGCACTCCGGCGCGAAGATCGTCTCGATGTCCTTGGGCGGTACGGCCTACGGTCCCTCCGACGTGCTCAGCGAGACCGTCGACCAACTGTCCGCGTCCACCGGCGCGTTGTTCGTGATCGCGGCCGGCAACGCGGGCCCGGGCGAGCAGACCGTGGGCACCCCGGGCATCGCAGACTCGGCGCTGACGGTGGGCGCGGTCGACAAGTCGGACCAGTTGGCCTCGTTCTCCAGCCGGGGTCCGCGCCTCGGCGACTACGCGGTCAAGCCGGAGATCACCGCGCCGGGCGTGAACATCACCGCCGCCCGTGCCGCCGGCACCACCATGGGCACGCCGGTGGACGCCAACTACACGACGGCCAGCGGCACTTCGATGGCCACCCCGCATGTCGCGGGCACGGCGGCGCTGGTCGTACAGGCCCATCCTGACTGGACCGGCGAGCAGATCAAGGAGGCGCTGGCCAGCACGGCGAAGACGAACGCCGGCGACTCCGTGTTCGAGCAGGGCGACGGCCGGGTCGACGCCGTACGGGCGGTCGAGCAGGACGTCTTCGCGACCTCGGCGCTGAGTTTCGGCAGGTTCGAGGACGGTGACAACGGTGTCGTCGGCAAGGACATCACGTACACCAACACCACTGACAACGCGGTGGAGTTGACGCTCTCGTCGTCGCTCGCCGACCTGACTCTGAGCGCGGACACCTTGGCCGTGCCCGCGCGGGGCACCGCGACCGTCTCCGTCGGCGTCGACCCGGCACAGGAGAACGAGGGCCGCTATACGGGCCATGTCACGGCGACCGCCGACGGCGGCGTCCAGGTCACCACGGCCGTCGGCTTCGAGAAGGCGCCGAAGACCTACGACCTGAAGGTCTCGCTCGTGGACCGCGAGGGCAACCCGTCGACCGGGGCCTCGCTCTTCACGCTCCAGGAGCTGAACGGCGCCTACCCCGACGACTACGGCTTCCTCGGTACCGGCTGGACCTGGCAGGTGCCGGCCGGCACCTACTCCATCGCGACCTGGATCCCGGACCAGGACGGGAGCGGTCTGGCCGTGGGCACCTCGATCGTCGGCAACCCTGAGATCAAGGTCGACGGCGACACCGCGGTGGTCCTAGACGCCCGCAAGGCGGTGGAGATCAAGCCGCGGACGAAGGAGGACTCCGAGTTCCGGGGTTTCAGCACCAGTTGGCATCGGGAGGGGCCGGGCAGCGCCTGGGGACTCACCTACAGCCAGGGCTTCTGGACCGATCACGTCTACGTTGCGCCGACCCCTCCGGTGACCGTGGGCACCCTGGACTTCAACGCCAAATTCCGGCTGTACGCCAAGGAGTTGACGGCGAGCGTCACCAGTCCGGAGAAGACCTCGCTGTCGTCGCTGTACTACTCCCAGACGTACAACGACTTCCCGTTGAAGATCAGCGGTGACCACAAGGTCCAGGCGGTGGACGCGGGCGGCGGTACCGCGGCCGACTTCGCGGGACTCGACGTCAAGGGCAAGGTGGCGGTGGTCGGCATCGGCGCCACCGAGCGGGCACAGAGCGCGCTGGACAACGCGACCAGGGCCGGGGCGGGTTACCTCATCGTCTACCGCAAGACGCCCGGCTTCTGGATCGAGGCCGTGGACCGGGCGACCACCGTCCCGCTGATGATCGCCACCGGGGAGCAGGGCGCCGCGCTGGCCGATCTGCTGAAGACCGGCAAGAAGGTCACGCTGAAGCTGAGCGGCACACCGGTCAGCCCGTACGTCTACAACCTGCTGGCCGCGCAGAGCGGCGCCATCACCGCGAACCAGACCTACCGCCTGGACAAGTCCAACACCGTGAAGCGGAAGGCCCGTTACTACGGTGGCACGGCCGGCGAGCCAGGCGCGGACACCCTGTACACCTTCCGCCCCTGGCAGCTCTTCGGCGTCGAGAACAGCGTGTACACGCAGTTGGGCACGGAACGCGACGAGTACTACTACGTCGACCCGGACACCCGCACCTGGCATGTCGTCTACCCCAACTGGAAGGCTTACCGGGGCGAATGGAGCCCGTTGCACACCTTCACCAAGGCGGCCACCGAGCCCACCGAGGAGTGGCTGCGCCAGGTCGTCCGGCCGGGGAGCAGCAAGGAGTACGGCCTCTCGGCCCGCGCCGGCGACAAACTCACCCTGTCCGTAACGGAGTTGAACGACTCCACACCGGGCCACTACGGATACATCGACGGCATCGACAACACGGCGCAGGGCAAGCTCTACGCGGACGGCCAGCTCGTCGGCGCCTCGACGCGCGGCGGCTACGGCGTCTTCGACGTCCCGGCGGCCAAGTCGACGTACCGCTTCGATCTGGACGTGCAGCGCAAGGCGGCCTGGGCGAAGTACTCCACGAGCACGCACACCGAGTGGACCTTCGCCTCGGCGCACACCGACACCGCGACGGCACTGCCGCTGCTCACCGTCGGCATCGCCCCGAAGGGCCTCGATCTCCTCAACCGGGCCGACGCCAAGCGGGAGTTGACGGTCGGGCTGCCGGTCGCGAACCCGTCGGGGAGCGTCCGGGCGAGCAGCCTGAAGGCGTGGGTCTCCTACGACGACGGCGTGTCCTGGAAGGAGGTGAGTGTGAAGAAGGGCGAGGCACGGTTCAGGCCCGCGAAGGGCGCCGCGTCGGTGTCGCTGCGGGTGCGGGCCGCCGACCGCGACGGGAACGGGATCGACCAGACCGTACTGCGGGCCTTCGGCCTGAAGTGAGCCCGACGGTAGCCCCGAGTGAGCCCGAACCGAGCGGTCGGGCCGACCGACGGTAAGGACTCTTAACAAACACGCTCTACCGTGGCGAGCCATGGTGAACACGGCACAAGACCCTGCGGGACAGACCCCTGCCGCGAGCCCCTGGGCCGCGGTGGGGGTCTCCGCCTACGACGAGTTGGTGTACGGGTCGATTCTCCACCAGCCCGACGCGGGTGCGGGCGGCTGGGCGCTGCTGACCGGCGGGACCCCGGCCGAGCTGCGCGAGGCCTGCAACCGGCTGCTCACGCTCGGGCTGCTCCAACCCCCGGACTCCATGGGCGGGTTACGGGCGGTCGACCCGCGGGTGGCGATCCGCGCGCTGATCCGGCGACGCGAGACGGAGTCCGAACTGGTCGCCGCCACCGCCGAGGAGATGGCCACCGCGTACGAGGCCGGGCTGCTGCGCGAGGAGCCGTCCCGGCTGATCGAGGTCGCCTCCGGCGAGGGCGCCATCGCGGCCCGCCTGGAGGAGATGTACGCCCGCGCGGAGCACGAGGTGTGTCTCTTCGACACCCCGCCGTACCTCGCCCCGCCCGCACCGCAGGTGGACCTCCAGGCCGATCTGCTCAAGCGCGGGATCGTCTCGCGCGGTATCTACGCGGCGACCGCCCTGGAGGATCCGAACGCCCTGTCCCGCGCCTGGAACATGGTCGAACTCGGCGAGCAGGCCCGGGTGTTGCCGTCCGTGCCACTCAAACTGCTGGTGGTGGACGGCCGTCGGGCGCTGCTCCCCCTGACCTCGTCGGCGGCGGGCGGCTACTGCGCCGTCGTCGTATGGCACTCGGCGGTGACCGAGGCCCTGCAGAAGCTTTTCGAGCTGGCCTGGCGGCAGGCGACCCCGCTCGGCCGGGCCGCGGGCAACGGTGAACTCTCCGAGGACGAGGAGGCGTTGACGCGGCTGCTGGCGGCCGGGCTGAAGGACGAGGCGGTGGCCCGCCATCTGGGGGTGAGTCTGCGCACGCTGCGGCGACGGGTGAGCGACCTTCAGGAACGGCTCGGGGCGGCGAGCCGGTTCCAGCTCGGGCTGCGGGCGGCGCAGCGGGGCTGGCTGTAGGGAACGGCGGAGGGCCGCACCCCCGTCGCCGGGGATGCGGCCCTCAACTGCCCTACCGGATCTGCTAGTTGCGGATCAAGTTGCGCAGCACGTACTGGAGGATGCCGCCGTTGCGGTAGTAGTCGGCCTCGCCGGGGGTGTCGATGCGGACGACCGCGTCGAACTCCACGCCGGTGTCGGTGGTGACCTTGACCGTGCTCGGGGTGGTGCCGTCGTTCAGCTCGGTGATGCCGGCGACGGAGAAGGACTCCTCGCCGGTCAGGCCGAGGGACTCGGCGGTCTGGCCCGCCGGGTACTGGAGCGGGACGACGCCCATGCCGATGAGGTTCGAGCGGTGGATGCGCTCGTAGGACTCGGCGATGACGGCCTTGACGCCGAGGAGCGCGGTGCCCTTGGCGGCCCAGTCGCGGGACGAGCCGGAGCCGTACTCCTTGCCGGCCAGGATGACCAGCGGGATGCCCTGCTCGATGTAGTTGCGCGAGGCGTCGTAGATGAACGCGACCGGGGCGTCCGCCTGCGTGAAGTCGCGGGTGAAGCCGCCCTCGGTGCCCGGCGCGACCTGGTTGCGCAGGCGGATGTTGGCGAAGGTGCCGCGGATCATGACCTCGTGGTTGCCTCGGCGCGAGCCGTAGGAGTTGAAGTCACGCCGCTCGATGCCGTGCTCGGTGAGGTACTTGCCGGCCGGGGTGTCGGCCTTGATGGCGCCGGCGGGCGAGATGTGGTCCGTCGTCACCGAGTCGCCGAGCTTGGCGAGCACGCGGGCGCCGGCGATGTCCGAGACCGGGGTGGTCTCCATCGTCATGCCCTCGAAGTACGGGGGCTTGCGGACGTAGGTGGACTGCGCGTCCCACTCGAAGGTGTTGCCCTCCGGGATGGGCAGCGCCTGCCACTGGGCGTCGCCCGCGAAGACGTCGGCGTAGGACTTGTTGAACATGTCCTCGCCGATGGAGTTCGCGACGACGTCGTTGACCTCGGCCTCGGTCGGCCAGATGTCTTCCAGGTAGACCGGCTTGCCGTCCTGGTCGGTGCCCAGCGCGTCGCGGGTGATGTCCACCTTCATGGAGCCCGCGAGGGCGTACGCGACGACCAGCGGCGGGGACGCCAGGTAGTTCATCTTGACGTCCGGGTTGATCCGGCCCTCGAAGTTGCGGTTGCCGGAGAGCACCGAGGTCACGGCCAGGTCATGGTCGTTGACGGCCTTGGAGACCTCTTCCGGCAGCGGGCCGGAGTTGCCGATGCAGGTGGTGCAGCCGTAGCCGACGAGGTTGAAGCCGACCTTGTCGAGGTAGGGGGTGAGCCCCGCCTTGTCGAAGTAGTCGGTGACGACCTTGGAGCCCGGGGCGAGGGTGGTCTTGACCCACGGCTTGCGGGTCAGGCCCTTCTCCACGGCCTTCTTCGCGACGAGCGCGGCGGCGACCATGACGTACGGGTTCGAGGTGTTGGTGCAGGAGGTGATGGCCGCGACCGTCACCGCGCCGTGGTCGATCTCGTAGGTCGAGCCGTCGGGGGCGGTGACCGTGACCGGGTTGCTCGGGACGCCGTTGGTGGCGGCCGGGGCGTCGGAGGCCGGGAAGGACTCCTTGCCCGCCTCGTCGTCGTCGGCGACGTAGTTGCGCACGTCGCTCTTGAACTGCTCGGAGGCGTTCGCCAGGACGATGCGGTCCTGCGGGCGCTTCGGGCCTGCGATCGAGGGGACGACCGTGGCGAGGTCGAGCTCCAGCTTCTCGGAGAAGTCGGGCTCGGCGGCCGGGTCGAGCCAGAGGCCCTGCTCCTTGGCGTACGCCTCGACGAGCGCGACCTGCTGGTCGCTGCGGCCGGTCAGGCGCAGGTACTTCAGGGTCTCCCCGTCGATCGGGAAGATCGCGGCGGTGGAGCCGAACTCCGGCGACATGTTGCCGATGGTGGCGCGGTTCGCGAGGGAGGTGGCGGCGACGCCCTCGCCGTAGAACTCGACGAACTTGCCGACCACGCCGTGCTTGCGGAGCATCTCGGTGATGGTCAGCACGAGGTCCGTGGCGGTGGTGCCCGGGGTCAGCTCGCCGGTCAGCTTGAAGCCGACGACGCGCGGGATGAGCATCGAGACCGGCTGGCCGAGCATCGCGGCCTCGGCCTCGATGCCGCCGACGCCCCAGCCCAGCACACCGAGGCCGTTGACCATCGTGGTGTGCGAGTCGGTGCCGACCAGGGTGTCGGGGTACGCCTGGCCGCCCCGGACCATGACGGTCCGGGCCAGGTGCTCGATGTTGACCTGGTGGACGATGCCGGTGCCCGGCGGGACGACCTTGAACTCGTCGAACGCGGTCTGGCCCCAGCGCAGGAACTGGTAGCGCTCGCGGTTGCGGCCGTACTCCAGCTCCACGTTCTGCGCGAACGCCTCGTGGGTGCCGAACTTGTCGGCGATGACGGAGTGGTCGATGACCAGCTCGGCCGGCGCCAGGGGGTTGATCTTCGCCGGGTCGCCGCCCAGCTCCTTCACGGCCTCACGCATGGTCGCGAGGTCCACCACGCAGGGCACGCCGGTGAAGTCCTGCATGATCACACGGGCCGGCGTGAACTGGATCTCCTGCGACGGCTGGGCCTGCGAGTCCCAGGTGCCGAGGGCGCGGATGTGGTCGGCGGTGATGTTCGCGCCGTCCTCGGTGCGGAGCAGATTCTCCAGCAGGACCTTAAGGCTGTAGGGGAGCCGAGCCGAGCCCTCCACCTTGTCCAGGCGGAAGATCTCGTACGACTCGTCGCCCACCTGCAGTGTGCTGCGGGCGTCGAAGCTGTTCGCCGACACGACAGTCTCCTTCATTGATGTGCGCGTTCCCACCGCATCCTGCCGCCACAACGTCTTGGCCGATCCGCTAAGGTAAGGCTAAGTTAGGCAAGCCTTACTACTGGGATCGGCGGAGTGTGCGGCTGCGGTGCACCTCGGCAGATATCTCGATGTCGAGATAACTCTAGTACATGGGGGCGGGCTGGTCATGCCCGGACCCTTTCCGCCGCCATACCCGCGCATCTTCGGGGTACCAGGTGCGGGACGAAAGGGGGCGGGATGCCGCTCACGTTCCGCAAGAGCTTCCGGATCCTTCCTTGGCTTCGGCTCAACATCAACAAGGGGTCCATGTCGTTCACCACGGGTGGCAAGAAGGGCCCGCGGTACACACGCAGCACCTCAGGGCGCCGTACGACGTCGATGAACCTGCCCGGGCCCTTCGGGTGGCGCAAGACGCGCACCAAGAAGGACGACTGACCGGCCGTCACCCGAACGGCCCCCCCCATGAGGCGCCATCTCATATCTGAGATAACCTCGGCCTCATGGCAGACGACTACCTCGTACGCATCGGCAAGCTCATCCGTGACGCCCGGCAGCATCGGGGCTGGACACAGACACAGCTCGCCGAGGCGCTCGGCACCAGTCAGAGCGCCGTCAACCGCATCGAGCGCGGCAATCAAAACATCAGCCTTGAGATGATCGCTCGAATCGGTGAAGCCCTGGACAGCGAGATCGTCTCTCTGGGCTACGCCGGTCCGATGCATCTCCGGGTGGTCGGCGGTCGTCGGCTCTCCGGCGCGATCGATGTGAAGACCAGCAAGAACGCGTGCGTGGCACTGCTGTGCGCCTCGCTCCTCAACAAGGGGCGCACAGTGCTGCGCCGGGTCGCGCGGATCGAGGAGGTGTACCGCCTTCTGGAGGTACTCGGCTCGATCGGCGTCCGCACCCGCTGGATCAACGACGGCGTCGACCTGGAGATCGTGCCGCCCGCCGAGCTGGAGATGGCCGCGATCGACGCGGAGGCCGCCAAGCGCACCCGCTCGATCATCATGTTCCTCGGCCCGCTGCTGCACCGCATGGACAGCTTCAAGCTGCCGTACGCGGGCGGTTGCGACCTCGGTACCCGCACGATCGAGCCGCACATGATCGCGCTACGGCGGTTCGGGCTCGACATCGCCGCGACCGAGGGCCTCTACCACGCGCGGGTCGACCGGTCCGTCTCCCCCGACCGCCCGATCGTGCTGACCGAGCGCGGCGACACCGTCACCGAGAACGCGCTGCTCGCCGCCGCCCGCCACGACGGCGCCACGGTCATCCGCAACGCGTCCTCCAACTACATGGTCCAGGACCTCTGCTTCTTCCTGGAGGCGCTCGGCGTACGGGTCGAGGGCATCGGCACCACCACGCTCACCGTGCACGGCGTGCCGACCATCGACGTCGACGTGGACTACTCCCCCTCCGAGGACCCGGTCGAGGCGATGAGCCTGCTGGCCGCCGCCGTCGTCACCGAGTCGGAGCTGACGGTCCGCCGGGTGCCCATCGAGTTCCTGGAGATCGAGCTCGCGGTCCTGGAGGAGATGGGCCTCGACCACGACCGCACCGCCGAGTACGTCGCGGACAACGGCCGTACGCGTCTGGTGGACCTCACGGTCCGGCCCTCCAAACTGGAGGCGCCGATCGACAAGATCCACCCGATGCCGTTCCCCGGCCTGAACATCGACAACGTGCCGTTCTTCGCGGCGATCGCGGCGGTCGCGCAGGGGCAGACCCTCATCCACGACTGGGTCTACGACAACCGCGCGATCTACCTCACCGACCTCAACCGCCTCGGCGGACGCCTCCAACTCCTCGACCCGCACCGGGTGTTGGTCGAGGGCCCGACCCGCTGGCGGGCCGCCGAGATGATGTGCCCGCCGGCGCTGCGGCCCGCGGTCGTCGTCCTGCTGGCGATGATGGCGGCGGAGGGAACCTCCGTGCTCCGCAACGTGTATGTCATCAACCGGGGTTACGAGGATCTGGCGGAGCGGCTCAACTCCGTGGGGGCGCAGATCGAGATCTTCCGGGACATCTGATCGGCGGGGGTGTCGTGCCCCTGGGAGATGAGGGGCACGACACTCCTAAATGCCCGCTGACCTGCTGCTTCACACTTGCAGGACCCTCCATTGATCATCGCCGTTTTTCATCACCTTGTGCAACGTGTGTGCAAGATGATCTTAAATTGGTGACGATGCATCAGAGGTACCTGAGTGACCGTCAGCCTTCACGGAGAGTGCTCGCCCAAGGGGCCTCGCAATGTCCGCACGGACGGTGCCACTGGCGTTCCTGAGATTCGGAGTTCAGTCCTCGCCGCGCACGCGCATCAAGCCCACTACACCGCTACGGCCAGTTCCAGCCCGGACCCCCACGCGCACCGGCGCTCCTTCGATCATCCGGCTGACCCCCACGTCCGGGTCCACGACCTGCTGACCGAGGCGCCCGCCAACAACATTCGCGACGATGATCACCTGCTAATAATCACGTCCGAGACCAGCAAGAGCGCGTCAAACTCCACCCACACCAGCGGCCCGACCTGCGAGTTCAAGATGAAACGATCTCACTGGGAGGACGCCCGGCCTGGGTGCCAGGTCAGGGACCCGGTTTGGGATCCTGCTCCAGAGTGCGGGCGATCTCCAGGGCCAGGCGTAGTTCCATCGGGTCGCCGATGGGGTGGCCGAGCAGTTCCTCGGCCTTGTGAACTCGGTAAGTGACGGTGTTGCGGGCGATGTGGAGTTGTTCGGCCGCGGCCCGGGGGCTGCGTTCGCAGTCGAGGTAGACGCGGAGGGTCTCGCGGAGTTCGCGGGTGCGCTCGTCGTCGGCCAGTAGTGACCCGAGGATGTCCTCGGCGTACCAGCGGGCTTGTTCGCGGTCAGCGGTGGCCAGGGACAGGGCCCGCACCTGGGCGTAGTCGCACCAACGGAACGTCGGGTCGCTGTGCTGCGCGGCAACGCGGGCGCCTTCGCGGGCGCCCAGATGGCTGCGCCGCATGCCCTTGGGCCCGTACGCCACCGGCCCGGCGGCGACCCTGATCCCGGGCGGCTGCGGCAACTGCCGAGCCCGGTCGGTGCGGTCGGGAGCGGGCTCGGCTCGCCAGCCTGCCCAAGCCGATACCTGGCCGGGGACGGCCGGGACGGCGAGCCAGCCGTCGGCGGCCAGCGCACGGCCCAGGTCCTCGACGTAGCGTTGCAGGCCGGTGGCTGCCCTGTGCCGGTCGTCGGCCACCACCACGAACGCCTGGTGGTGACGGGCCAGTTCGTACCCCAGCGTGGTGGAGGCGGCCCCGGCGGGGACATCCTTCCCGGTCAGCAGCCTCTCCACGACGCGACGCCGTTCGGCCTCCCGGCCGGCCTTCCAGTGGGCTCGCTCGGCCAGGTATTCCTCGGCCACGAGACTGGCATGGGCATCGGCGTAGGCGAACAGCAAGTCGCTCACCCGGCGGCTCTCCGTCCGACGGTCCGGCTCGGGCAAGGTGGCGATGGCCGCGGCGAGCGCCTGGTGCAGACGGGCGTGCCCGATCCGCACCCCACGCAGCACCCGGTCCAGGGGGATCCCCCGGCGTGCGAACTCCGCACCACCGGCGGCGGCTTCCTCGGTGATCGCCTCGTCTCTGGGCGAGAGGTCTTCGAGGAGGCCCCGCAGCGCCAGCAGCACGGTCGATTCCACCGTGGCACGCAGGGTGGCGAACGGCGCGGGACCGCCGCCGAACTCGGGCATCCGCGCGATGCTCTCCTCGGTCATCTCCAGCGCGGTCTGCACGGCCCAGGCCACCGGCCCGGGTCCCAGCACCGCCGTGGAGACAGCGATGGTGACCGCCGAGCAGACGGGCTCCGGTCCGGGTGCGCCGTCCGGCGTGCCGTGGGGCACCAGGGTGAGGATCCAGTGGTGCGGGGCGCTGCTCATGCGGTCAGTCCTATCAGCTCAGCGCCGCCAGTTCGCCGCGGAAGAACACCAGTGGTCTCGCGTTGCCGGACGCGTGCGCATCGTGGACCAGGCCTGCCACCGCGAGATGGTCGCCGACCTCGTGGACCGCGTGGAGTTCGCAGTCCAGCCAGGCCAGGACGCCTTCCAGCAGCGGAGATCCCAGGGGGCTGGGCACCCAGGCCTGACCCGTGAACCGGTCGGTCTTCCTCGCCGCGAATGCGGTGGCGATCTGTGGCTGGCGGGCCGCCAGCACGTTGACACAGAACCTGCCCGCAGTCTCGATGAGCGGCCAGGTGGTAGAGGATTTTCCGGCAAAGAACGACACCAGCGGCGGATGCAGCGACGCCGAGGTGAACGAACCAACGGTCATCCCGATCGGGACGCCGTCGTACAGGGCCGTGATGACCACGACACTGGACGGCACATGCCGCATGATCTCTCGCAACGCGTTCATGGCATCCACCTTGCGCGGCCGGGTTGGGCCTCGCTTGGCCTCCGGGTACCAAACGGCACAGGTCCTTTGGTCACAGCGCCAGTTCCCCCTTGACGTACATCTGCCGGAGCGCCCCCGGGCTGCCGTCCGGCTCGGCGAGAGGCCTGGCCTCCAGCACGTCGGCAAACCGCCTGATCTCCAGAGCGAGCCGCACCTCAAGTTGATCCACCACGTCGGATGAGCCCAGCAGTTCCTCGGCCCGCTTGACTCGGTAGGCGACGGTGTTCCGGGCGACGCCGAGCTGGGCGGCCGTGGTCTTCAGGCTGCGCCCGGACGCCAGATAGCAGCGCAGGGTGTCGCGCAACTGCCCCGACCAGTCGTCCGCCGCGCCCAGCGGGCCCAAGGTCTCGTCCATGTACCAGCGGGCGTGCTCGGCGTCCGCGGTCAGCAGGCACGCGGTGCGTACGTCCCCGTAGTCGCACACGCCGCCCTCAGCGGGCATGGTCTCGGCGATCCGTGCGGCGCGCCGCGCGCCGAGGTGGCTGCGCCGCATGCCGGCCGAACCGTACGAAGGTGGGCCCGCCGCGGCCCGCCAGCCGGTCGGCAGTCCGGGCGGCCATGACAGTCCGGACGACGGCCAGGCACCGAAACCGATCCATACCCAGACCGTCCTGGCATGACCGCCCACCCGCAGCAGCGATTCACCGCCACAGGCTGCCAGCAGGTCGGCTGCCAGCAGGTCCGCGGTCGTCGTCCCGGTGTCCGCGGCGCCTTCACGCCACAGGATCAGAGCCACGTGGTAACGGTCCAGCGCGTAGTCCAGCATGCGCTCGGCCGTCACCGGATCAGGATGCTCACCCGCGACGATCGCCTCGACCGTCCGCCACCGTGCGCCCTCCTCGCTCACCTCCCACCGGTCGCGCTCGGCGACGTACACCTCCGCCAGCTCACCCGTGAGCCGGTCCACCTGCTCGAACAGCGCCTCCGTGATTTTCGCGGGCATCTCACCGTCCGGCGCGCCGTCGCGCAGGGCCCGGTGCAGGAACGCGTGCCCCACCCGGATCCCGCGCAGCATCCGGTCCAGCGGGATCCCCCGGTGCACGCAGTCCCGGATGGTGTCCACCCCGTCAGCGGGTACGGCGTACGCAGCCTCCTGGCCGTCCACGAGGGCGCACAGGCAGGTCAGCACCATCGCCTCGACCCCCCGGCGCAGCGTCTCGAACGGAGCCGGGCCGGACGGATCCTCGGGCACGTTGCTGATGATGTGCTGCGTGACGCCCTCGGCGGTGGCGATCGCCCACCGCAACGGACCGTCCCCCAGGAGAGTGCCGGCCAAGGCGAGGGTGGCCGGGTCGCAGCACGGTTCCACCGACCGTGAACTGTCCAGATCCGAGATCCACGAGAATTCCATTACCCAACTTCACCACCGGCCGGACCGCGAAGCGAACGTGTTCAGTGCAATCCCGTCCCTGGACTTTGGGCCGGCAGACCAAGCGGGACGACCGGGCAGGGCCATGAAATCGGCGTACGCAGCACCCATTCCAGGAGGTATCCCGTGTCTGTTTCAGGCGTTCCCGGCGACTTCCCGCTGCAGTACAGCCCGGCCATCGACGCCGGCCTGGTCCAGCGCGCCCGTGACCTCGGCCCGCTGATCGCGGCGGGCACGGCGGAGGCCGAGCGGGAACGGCGACTGCCCGAGGCGACCGTCACCGCGCTCGCCGAGGCGGGGCTCTTCAAGCTGACCGTGCCGCTCCGCTACGGCGGCCACCAGGCCGACTTCGCCACCTTCCTGGCCGTCAACGCCGAGATCGCCCGGGCCTGCGGCTCCACCGCCTGGGTGTCCAGCCTGACCAACATCTGCAACTGGGCCGCCGGCCTCGGCCCCGACCGGCTCCGCGACGAGGTATTCGGCACCGACCCCGACGCCCGGCTCTGCGGCGTCCTGGCGCCCAGCGGCACCGCCGTACGCACCGGCGACGGCGCCTACCTGGTCAACGGCTCCTGGGGCTTCGCCTCCGGCTGCCTGCACGCCACCTGGGCATTGGTGGGCGTGCAGGTCGCCGACGACAGCGGCCAGGTTACCGAGTTCGGCAACGTCCTGATCCCGATGGACCAGATCACGATCAAGGACACCTGGCACGTCACCGGGATGCGCGGCAGCGGCAGCAACACCCTCATCGCCCGGGACGTCCTCGTCCCCGCTCACCGCTACACCCCGCTCGCCATCGGCGGCGACCAGCCCGACAACCACCCCGGCGAGCCGCTGTACCGTTCCTCCCTCGTTCCCGCCCTCACACTGATCCTGGCCGGCCCCCAGCTCGGCCTCGCCCGCGCGGCCCTCGACCACACCCTGGCGACCATCGGCAAACGCGGCATCTCTTACACGTTCTACGAGCAGGCGGTCCAGGCGCCCTCCACTCAGTTCCTCGTCGCCGAGGCCGTCGAACTGATCGACACCGCCGCACTGCACGTCTTCCGCTCAGCGGCTCAGATCGACCAGGCAGCTGCCGAAGGCCGCGCCATGGACGTCACAGAACGGCTGCGCGTCCGCATGGACACCGGCTACGCCATCACCCGCTGCCGCCAGGCCATCGACCTGCTCCTCGACGCCAACGGCGCCTCCAGTTTCGCCGAGTCCAACCCTCTCCAGCGCATCTGGCGCGACTCCGCCACCGCCGCCCGTCACGCCATCGCCAGTCCCGGCATCAGCGCCGAAGCCTACGGACGCGCCCTGCTCGGCATCCAGGAACAGATGACACCCGTCATCTGACACCCCTGTTCAGAATGCAGGAGGCCCGATGAGCGATCGCATCGACGTGCGCCAGTACATGCTGCCGCACCTTCTTGAGTGCGTCCCTTGAGCGCACAACTCTGGGACTGCGCGGGCGGGGGCATGCATACAACTACCAGGAAATGAAACTGCCCGACTGGAGCCCGCAGACCGCGCTGGACTACGGGGATTGGAGCGGCATCACGACCGGCGTCCCATCCATCAGCGCCCCCGGCGCCCATCTGGGCGACGATGCCGAAGCCTGTGCCATGGCCCGCCACCAGACCTTGGCCCTGGTCGACAACATCTCGCCCGTCGCAGCCCGCCCTGGCCGTCCACGCCGCCGCCCTGAGGCGCCGCTCGGCGACAAGGGCTACGACTCCAACTCCAACCGCGAACAACTGCGGAAGCGCCGAATCCTGCCGGTCATCTCCCGCAAGGGGCCTCCGACCTCAAGGGCCTGGGCAAGCTCCGCTACGTCGTGGAGCAGGCCTTCGCTCTGCTCCACCAGTTCAGACGTCTCGCCGCCCGCGGGGAACGCCGCACCGAACTCCACGACGCCTTCGTCTCATTGGCCTGCGGCCTCATCTGCTGGAGGGGGCTGAAGAGGCACCGATGATGAGCTTTCAGCTACAACCCACACCACTTACACGGTGTCATCCGTCAGATGGACCACCTCGTGATCATCTCGGAAGGCCAGGGCCAGCGCCGGGAACGCCCTGGTCGGCGGCCTAACCTCGATATACCCCTGGCCAAGAGAACGCAGGTCGTTAAAGCGGTCCGCCAGATCCTTCGCCTCGGAACGCCTCTCATCCGGATGGAAGAGTCCCGATTCCGGTGACGTCGCCGCCGATACCACGCTCATCGAGCCCCCTTCCTCACACAGCCCATTGCCCACGATCCAGGGCCACGCACCCACGCTCCACCACGACTACTGGGACTGGGTCGCATGATCGTGCTACGAGCTCTTCGGGTTGAGCCTGCGAACACCTTCCCCAACGGCACGGGAGCCACGGAAGCCCAGGGGTCGCTGCCCCTGAGCTTCGGATCCACTCAATGCGTGGCGTCGGCGTGCTCCTCGTCGCGGTCGGCTTCCCCCGCCACCGGCTCCTGGTGGTGCTTGCCGACGGACCGGCGGCCGGGCAGGACCAGCAGGACGATCACGGTTCCGGCGGCCATGATGATCCCGCCGATGAGGCTGGTGTGGGCGATGGCGTGGGCGAAGGACTCGTGGACCGCGCCGACCAGGGTCTGGGCCTGCTGGGGTCCGCCGCCCGGCTCCTTCGCGACCTGTTCGGCGACGGCGAGACCGCCGCCCACCGAGTCCTTGGCGGTGTCCATCGCGGCGGCCGGGAGATGACCGCCGATCAGGTCGGTCAGCTTGTCCTTGTAGGACGTGGCGAGGAGCGAACCGAGGATGGCGATGCCCAGGGAGGCACCGAGTTCCAGCGCGGTGTCGTTGGCCCCGCCGCCGACGCCCAGCTCCGACTCCGGGAACGAGCCCATGATGGTGTCCGTGGCCGGTGAGACGCTCAGACCGATCGCGAAGCCGAGCAGCAGCAGCGGGGCCAGGAAGTCGGCGTAGGTCGAGCCCGACTCGATCCGCGTGAGCAGAAGGGCGCCCGTGGTCCCGAGCACCATGCCCGCCCCCACCACCAGCTTCGCGCCCAGCTTCGGGGCGATTCGCCCGGTCACCGCGGCGCCGAGGAACACGGCTCCGGCCAGCGGCACCAGCCGTATGCCGGTGTCGAGCGCGTTGTAGCCGAGGACGAACTGCAGGAACTGGGTGGAGTAGTAGATCGAGCCGAAGGTGCCGAAGAAGAAGAACAGCACCGCGAGCATGGAACCGCTGAAGGGACGCTCCCTGAACTTGCGTACGTTCAGCATGGGGTGGGGGTGGCGCAGTTCCCAGGCGACGAAGGCCGGCAGGCCGACGCCGGCGACCACGGCCGCGGTGATCGGGCCGGTGCCCCAGCCGAAGTGGGGGCCCTCGATGGTCGCGTAGACCAGACTGCCGACGGTGACGATCGACAGCAGACCGCCCACATAGTCGATGCCGCCCATCTTCTCCGCCTTCGACGGCGGTACCAGGAGCAGCGCTCCGACGACGCCGAGGACCGCGAGGGGGACGTTCATCAGGAAGGTCGAGCCCCAGGCGTGGCTCTCCAGCAGCCAACCGGCGGACAGCGGACCGGCGGCGATGGCGAGTCCGGAGGTGGCGCTCCAGGCCGTGATGGCCTTGGCGCGCTCCGCCCTCGGGAAGATCGCGACGAGCAGGGAGAGGGTGGCCGGCATGACGACGGCGGCGCCCACGCCCATGATCGCGCGAGCGATGATGACCAGTCCGGTCTCGTCGACCAGACTGCCCATCACCGAGCCGGCGGCGAAGATCAGCAGACCCAGGATCAACGCGCCGCGACGGCTGTATTTGTCGCCGATCGAGCCCAGCAACAGCATCAGTGCGGCGTACGGGACGGTGTAGCCGTCGATGACCCACTGCAGGTCGCTGCTGGACAGGCCGAGGTCCTTCGTCATGTCCGGCGCGGCGACGATCAGCGACGTGTTCGCCATGACGACGATCAGCAGACTCAGGCACAGCACCAGCAAGGCCCACCATCGCCGCGCATAGGGCTCCGCCATCTTCTCGATGGGCGTGTTGACCAAGAGCGGCATCGGGACCTCCTCAGACGAAGCGGCAAATTCAAAGGGGATGGGTCGGCAGGTGCGGTGCAAGTGACCGCGACATCACAGACGGGGCACTTAATTGCCCATCAATGTGCAGTCTAGTTTATTGCTCATAGATGTGCAAGTATGCAGATGCCCTCTCACCCTCGACCGTAGGTCTGACATGACTGGACCGCATATCACAGGCGACGAAGACCGCCGGCCACAGCTCACGCGGGCCCGCATCCTCGAAGCGGCGAGGCAGGAACTCGGCCGTGATCCCGACAGCAGCCTCAGCCACATCGCTGGGGCGGCCGGAGTGGCACGTCGCACCGTCTACGGTCACTTCGCCGGCCGATCCGCGCTGATCGAGGGGCTGGTCGCGGACGCCACGGAGGCGCTGCGACGCGCACTGGTGGCCGTGAAAGTCTCCGATCCCGACGCCGTCGCGGCCATGGCACGCTTCGTCCTGGCCCTCTGGCCCGTCGGCGACCGGTACCGCACTCTGCTGAGGCTCTCGCCCCAGGACCTGGGGACGGAACGCGTGAACGAACTCCTCGCCCCGGCCCGCGACATGGCGACCGCGATCATCACCCGGGGGCAGCGCCAAGGTGTCTTCCAGAGCAACGTCCCGCCCGGGCCACTGAGCCGGGCTGTCGAAGGACACCTGCTGGCACTCCTGGAGTGTGTGAACGCGGGGACCTGGCGCGACGACGGCACGCGCTCCGCGACGGCAGCCCTGATCGCGGTGGGGGCGGACGGTGACCTCGCGGTCGCACGGGTCCGTCAGCAACGGGAAGTCTCGTTCGAAACCGGCTCACCGGCTGGTTCGCACCACCGTTGATCACTCCCCGGGAGGAAGACCATGTACCGGTCCCAGCACGGCGAAGAACCCATGAGTGAGACTCGTCGCAGCGATGGGGCCGCGTGCTCGCCGGCCCCCTGGAGGCGGCGCAGGATCATCGCCGCGGCGTCCCTGACGGCGTTGCTGGTGGGCGCCGTCGCCGTCGACCGTGTTGCCGCGGCCCGCGCGGAGAGCTGTACGGCGAAGGCGTTCCAGGAGGGCTTGGAGACCCCGGAGCAGCCTGCGGTGCACGTCAGTGGTTTTCCTGTACTGACACAGCTGGCCGAGGGCAGCCTGCGACACGTCGACATCACCGCATATGACATCCCGGCAAGTGGAACGAGCAGGCCGCTACCGGTGACAAAGCTGACCGTCGGCCTGGACGGGCTGAGGACTTCGGGGAGCGCCGACGAGGCTCACGCGCGCAGCGTCGAGGCGATCGCGTTCCTGTCGTACGAGGACATGTCGAACGCGCTGGGCCTGGACGTCTCGCCGGGAGACGCGCCGGGCCGGGTCGACGTGAAGGTCCGCCTGCCGCTCGGCGGCGAGGTGACCGTGAGCGCCGCCGTATCGGCGGCGAGCGGGAACCGTATCGCCTTCACCGACGCCCGGGTCACCCAGGGTGAACTGACACCTCCCGCGAAGGCGTTGGTCGACACGGCACTACGAGAACCCGTCCCCCTGCAGAACGTCCCCGAGGGACTGCACCTGAGGTCGGTTGCCGCCACGGAGGACGGAGTGAACGCACGCTTCACGGGTGAAGGGGTCACCTCCGCCCGAGTTCGTCGTCCGCGTGATGCCCCCGGGAGGTGCCGCCGTGGAGTCAGCCGTCGGCGGTTTCGGCGCGCATCTCCGACGCCACGTCGTCCACGATCTCGGTCGCCGACCGTTCGGCCACGCCCGCCGCGACCAGTGTGGCGACAGCGGTGCGCGTCCCGTCGTCCTCCCAGGTTCCCTTGTTGACGCTCTCCAGCAGGGAGAGCGTCAGGGCTTCCAGGGCGGCGCTGAGCACCGGCGCCGGCAGGTGGTCGTGAAACGCCCCCTCCGTCTGCCCTCGCTCAAGGATGGCCGTCGCCTCGTCGCGGGCCGGGGCGAGGATCTCGGACACGCGTGCCGTGCCCAGGTCCTGGCGGGCGAGCGCGAGGAGCAGCCGGTAGCGGTCTCCGACGGGCCAGATCGACAGGACGAAGCGGGCCAGGGCACGTTGGGGCGTCTCCTCGGTCCCGGGCGCGTGGGCAGCGGTGCCGCGCAGGGCCTCGGACGCCTCGTCGGCGAGAGCGTCCACGAGAGCCGCCCGCCCCGGGAAATGCCCGAAGAGCGTACGACGGACCACACCGGCGGCCCTCGCGATCTCCTCCAGGGTCACGTCGGGGTTCCGGCCCAGCTCCTGCCGGGCGGTGGCGAGGATACGGGCCCGGTTGGAACGCGAATTGCTTCGCAGCGGTTCGCGGACGACAGGTTTCGGCACAGCGGTCGGTCCCTTGTCAGTCGATGTCGGGCAGTGGGCGCCGGGACACGTCATGGGCGTCCTCCGGCGGGACGCCGAGCATCCGCAGCAGCATCTCGGCCAGGTTCGAGGCCGCCTCGTCGCCGTCGAGATCCGGGCGGGCGAACCGCAGTTCCACCAGCGCCAGCAGGGAGCCGCCCAGAGCGGTCAGGGCGACGGTCGGGTCCCCCGTGGTGAAACGGCCGGAGGCGATGCCGGCCTCCAGGTCCCGCACGGCGCGCGGGGCCAGGCCCGAGTGGGAGTGGATGTGGCCGAGGCCGCGGTGGCGCAGGACCTGCATGAGTTCCGGTCGGGAGTCAGCCAGGCGCGCACTGAGGCGGAGGCCCGCCGCGACGAGTTCCGCCGGGTCGTCCACGTCCCGCAGGTGCTCGTCGAAGGTCTGGCCGAGCTCTTCCAGGGCGTCCACGACGGCCGCGTCGAACAGCTCCGTCTTCGATTCGAAGTGGTTGTAGAAGGAGCCGAAGCCCACGTCGGCGCGTTCGGCGATCGCCTGGATGCTGGCGCTGGTGTCGCCGGTCTCGGCAAGGATCTGCCGGGCCGCGCGGACGAGCGCCTGACGGGTCTCTGCGCGGCGCCGTTCGAAGCGGTTACGGGGCGGGGCTGATGTCGGCATACGCGCGAGTCTACCTGCGAGAACCCTTGCACCACAGATCTGATGAAGCAATCAGTGCATATCTGATGCAATTATCACTGATACCCGCCCTCGCTATTGACGATCCATGAGTCAAGGTTGATGATTTCCTCATTACGGCAATGTTGCTTGGAGGACACCATGTCCGAAACTCGCGTCAACGCAGTCGGTGACCACGACGTCAGGACGGCCCATCAGGACCTCCACAGTGAGCAAGGCGCCCTGCGCGGCGAGCACTCCGGACGGTCCCGCAACCCGGTGATCAAGGTCGCCGACCTGGCCTGGCTGGAGTTCGAGAAGCCCGACCTGGACCGGGCCGAGGTGTTCGCCCGGGACTTCGGCTTCCAGGTCGCCGCCCGCACGGAGCGGGACCTGTGGCTGCGTGGCACCTTCGCCGGCTCACCGTGCATGGTGATCCGCAAGGGACGTGCCAGCCGCTTCATCGGCCCGGCGTTCCGCGCGGCCGAGCACGCCGACCTGGACCGGCTGGCGCGCGTCACCGGAAACGCGGTGCGGGAGGCCGATGTCCCGGGCGGCGGCCGGACGGTCGACCTGCTCGCCCCGTCCGGTTTGCCCGTACGCGTCGTGCACTGCGGCGAGGAACTACCCGCCCTGCCCGAACAGCAGCCGCAGCTCCTCAACTTCGGCACGGATCACCGCCGCGTCAACGCGACGCAGCGTCCACCGCGGGAGCCGTCGCGCGTCCAGCGGCTCGGGCACATAGTGCTGGAGACCCGCGTTTTCCGAAGGGCTCTGGACTGGTACCTGGACACGCTCGGCATGATCGTCAGCGACTTCCACTTCCTGGACGGTCAGCGCGACCGAGGTCCGGTGATGGCGTTCATCCGCTGCGACCTGGGAAGCGAGCCGGCCGATCACCACACGCTGGCCCTGCATCTCGGCCCCGGCAACGGCTACGTCCACTCCGCCTACCAGGTCACCGACCTCGACGCGATCGCCGCAGGCGGGGAGTACCTCGGCGAGCGTGGCTACGAGCGCAGCTGGGGGATCGGCCGGCACGTCAAGGGCAGCCAGTTGTTCGACTACTGGCGTGACCCGGACCGCTTCCTGCTGGAGCACTTCGCCGACGGCGACCTGTTCCCCTGCGACGTCGAGCCCGGCTGGTCGCCCATGTCGGCCAGCGGACTCGCCCAGTGGGGGCCGCCCGCCTCCCGCGACTTCCTCGGTACGAATCCGTCCCCCGCCAAGCTCCGCGAGGTCATGCACGCCCTGCGCGGCGACAACGAACTCGACCCGGCGCGGCTGCTGGGCCTGCTGAAAGCGATGAACTCATGAGCACCGACGTCCTGCGCACCGCCGACGGCTGGTGGGTGGTGCGCGACGCGCGCGCCGTCCGCATCGACACCAAGGCCGTCACCACCGCCGAGCTACTGGCCGACCGGGCCGCCGTAGCGGAGGCCGCCGACTCGGGCGAGGCGGGCACGCCCGTGGCCGACCTGGTCGCCCTGTCCCCTGTCACCACCCCCTGCCGGGTGGTCGCCCAGATGGTCAACTACCGCAGCCACGCCCGCGACTCGGGCTTCACCGGCGACATCCCGCCCGCCTTCTTCCGCAAGGCGTCCGGCTCGGTCAGCGGCCCGCAGGAGAGCATCGTCCGCCCGCCGCACGTGAGATTCCTCGACTACGAGATCGAGCTCGGCCTGGTCATGGGCGCGCCCCTTCCGGTCGGCACCGTCGTGGAGGAGCGGGACCTTCCCTCCTACGTCGCCGGTCTCGTGCTCACCAACGACGTCAGCGCGCGCGACGTCCAGCTGACCAAGACGCAGTTCTACGAGAGCAAGTCCTACCCGACCTTCACACCCACCGGCCCCTACCTGACCCTGCTGGAGCCCGAGGACTTCGCCCACCTCCTCGACCTGCGGCTGAAGCTGTCCGTCAACGGTGACCTGCGCCAGGACCGCACCCTCGCCGACATGATCGTCCGCCCGGCACAGGCGCTGACGCTGCTCGCCCGCTTCCAGACCCTGGCCCCCGGCGACCTGCTGCTGACCGGCACTCCCGGCGGCACGGCTCTGAAGGCTCCACCGAAGGCCGTGGAGAAGATCGGCGCGCTCCTGCCGCCCGCGCTGAAGTGGAAGGTGTTCTTCAAGAACCAGGCCAAGAACCCGCGCTACCTGCACCAGGGCGACCTGATCACCGCGACGATCGCCACGCCGGACGGGCGGATCGACCTGGGTGAGCAGCGCACCCCCGTCACCGACGCGACATGACCGACGCGAACCGATCCCCGAAGTGAGCCGCACATGACCGCCGACCAGGCCACCGGACCACGGGACTTCGCACCCCGCCCGGGACACGTACCCGTGGTGATCGTCGGAGCCGGACCCGTGGGCGTGACCGCCGCCCTCCTGCTGGCCCGGCGTGGCGTGAGGACCCTCGTCCTCGAACGCCATCACGACGTCTACCCCCTGCCCCGCGCCGTCGCCACCGACGACGAGGTGCGCCGCATCCTCCAGGCCGCGGGTGTGCAGGAGGAGTTCACCGCGATCGCGCGCCCCGCGCGGGGGCTGCGGCTGCTGGACGCCCGGCACCGGGTGATGGCCGAGTTCCCGCGCGCCGCACAGGGGGCCCACGGCTTCCCGCAGACCAGCATGTTCGACCAGCCCGAGCTGGAACGGGTGCTCCGCGACGCCCTCGGCCGCACCCCGGAGTGCGAGCTGCGCGGCGGCGTGGAAGTCACCGGCGTGGAACAGGACGGCGACGGTCCGGCCCGGGTGGCCTACCGCGACGACGAGGGCGAACACATCGTGCGGGCGGACGCCGTCCTCGGCTGCGACGGTGCGAACAGCCTCACCCGCGACGCCATCGGTGCCATGTGGGAGGACCTGCGCTTCGAGGAACGCTGGACGGTCATCGACGTGCGCACCAGCCTCCCGGTCCGCTGCTGGGAGGGTGTCGAGCAGATCTGCGACCCGCACCGGCCGGCCACCTTCATGCGCGTCAGTGAGGACCGCTACCGCTGGGAGTTCCGGCTGCCGGACGACTCGGAACCGGACCACGAGCGGCTGCGGGAGCTGACCGCCCCCTGGGTGGACCTCGCGCCCGGTGCCGACTTCGAACTGGTGCGGCAGGCGCAGTACACCTTCCGGGCCCGTATCGCGGACCGCTGGAGCAACGGCCGGGTCTTCCTCCTCGGCGACGCCGCGCACCAGACCCCGCCCTTCATCGGGCAGGGTCTGTGCGCCGGCCTGCGCGACGCCTACAACCTCTCCTGGAAGCTCGCCCGCGTCCTCCGACAGGGCGCCGCTGAACGGCTGTTGGAGACGTACGAAAGCGAACGCAAGCCGCACGCCCGCCATTTGATACGGCTCGCGGTCGCCATGGGCTGGGCCATGACCGGCGGCCAGGACGGCGCCGCGGCCGTCCGCCGCGGCGTCCTGAGCGCCGCGTGCCGCGTCCCCGGTCTCAGTACGGCGGCCGCACGCGACCTCAGCCCCACCCTGGCCGCGGGGCCGCTCGTCCGCCGTCGGCCCCGCCGGGGCGGCCGCGGTCTCGCGGGCACCTTCTGCCCCCAGCCGTGGGTGACTGTCGACGGACGGCGCTCCCGCCTCGACGACCTGCTCGGCGACTCCTTCACCATGCTGACCGCCGTGCCCTCGCCCTCGCTGCGGGCGGTCGCCGACGGCCTCGGTGCCCGGACCGTCTCCGTGGCCGGCCTCGGCGACGACGGCCGCCTCGCCGCATGGCTGCGCGAGGGGCGGGCGGACGCCGTACTGCTGCGACCGGACCGGATCGTGATGGACGTCGTCCCGCCCGGCGGCCACGACTTCACGGACACGGCCGGCTGGGCATCCCTGCTGCACACCACCCGAAGCCCCCGTCCTTCCCAACGGATCATTGGGAAAAGCCTGTTGAGGAGCATGACGTGACGACCACGCCGTATCCGACCCCCTTCTTCACCCCCGATCCGCAGGCCGCGACCGCCAGCCGCATCGTGGACTTCGGCCGCTGGGCCTCCCAGCGCTGGGAGGTCGACGCCGACCTCACCGACTACGCCGCACTGCATCGCTGGTCGGTCACCGACCTGGAGGGCTTCTGGGGCGCGGTGTGGGAGTACTTCGACATCGAGGCGTACGCCCCGTACGAACGGGTGCTGGGCGAAGAGGCCATGCCCGGCGCCCGGTGGTTCGAGGGCGCCACCCTCAACTACGCCCACCACGCCCTGCGCAACCTCGCGGACGACGAGGTGGCGATCGTCGCCCTCGACGAGACCGGCTCGGCATACGAGATCACCGGGGAGCGACTGCGCGCCCAGGTCGCCTCCGTCGCCGCGACCCTGCGCGACCTCGGCGTGGGCATGGGCGACCGGGTCGTCGGCTACCTGCCCAACACCCCGCACGCCATAGTGGCGTTCCTCGCCGCGGCCGGCCTCGGAGCCGTCTGGTCGGTGTGCGGCCAGGACTACGCTCCCAAGGCCGCCGCCGACCGCTTCGCGCAGCTAGAACCCACCGTCCTGATCGCCGCGGACGGCTACCTGTTCAACGGCACCGCCTATGACCGCCGCGACGCCACCCTCGAACTGGCCACCGCACTGCCTACGTTGAAGGCCACCGTACTGGTCGACCACGTCGGCCTGCCCTGGCCCTCGCGGAACTACCCCTCGCTGGTCATGCCATGGGAGGACGCCGCCACCCGCACCGAGCAACTGGCGTGCACACCCGTGCCGTTCGACCACCCCCTGTGGGTCGTCTTCTCCTCCGGCACCACCGGTCTACCCAAAGGCATCGTCCACGGCCACGGCGGCGTCCTCATCGAGCACCTCAAGACCCTCGGCCTGCACTCCGACCTCGGCCCCGGCGACCGACTGCTCTGGTACACCACCACCCACTGGATGATGTGGAACCTGGTCGCCTCCACCCTCCTGACCGGCGCGACCACCTGCACCTACGACGGCAGCCCCGCCCCGCTCACCCGCCCCGACCTCCTGTGGGAACTCGCCGCCCGCCACCGCGTCACCGTCTTCGGCACCAGCCCCCAATACCTGCTGGGTATGGCCAAGTTCGGCATCGACCCGTCCGTGCACGACCTGTCGTCGATCCGCGTCGTCGGCTGCACCGGCTCCGCACTGCCGGCCTCCGCCTACCCGTGGGTCCGCGACCACGTCGGCGGTCATGTCCTGCTCGCCTCCATCAGCGGCGGCACCGACATCGTCTCCGGCTTCGCCGGGAGCGCACCCAACACCCCTGTCTGGGCAGGGGAGTTGTCGGCCCCGCACCTGGGTGCGGCACTCGCCGCGTACGACGCCGAGGGCCAGCCGGTGGTCAACCAGGTCGGCGAGCTGGTCGTCACCCGCCCCATGCCGTCGATGCCGCTGTCCTTCTGGAACGACCCCGACGGCACCCGCTACCACGACGCCTACTTCTCCGCGTACCCCGGTGTGTGGCGGCACGGCGACTGGATCACCCGCACCTCCCACGGCTCGGTGATCGTCCACGGCCGCTCCGACAGCACGCTGAACCGCAACGGCGTACGGCTCGGCAGCGCCGACATCCACGACGTCGTGGAGCGCCTCGCGGAGATCACCGAGGCGCTGGTCATCGGCGCGGAGGAACCGGACGGCGGCTACTGGATGCCCTTGTTCGTGGTTCCCGCCGCCGGCGTGACCCTCGATGAAGCACTGCGCGACCGCATCCGGGAGGCCATCCGCACCGGCGCCTCACCCCGCCACGTCCCGGACGAGATCATCGAGGTCCCGGCCATCCCGCACACCCGCACCGGCAAGAAACTCGAGGTCCCGGTCAAACGACTGCTCCAGGGCGCCGCCGTCGAGCAGGTCGTCAACCCTGCTGCGTTGGACGCTCCGGAACTCATCGACTACTACGCCCGTCTCGGCGCCGAACGCCGCAGCGGAAAGGCCTCGGCGTGAGAGCGGCGCAGATCACCACCGCGGTCGTCCTGGCCCTGATCCTCCTTCCGTTGGGCGTGGCGAAGATCGCCGCCCTGCCAGTCATGCGCCAGGCGGCGGCGCACTTCAACATGTCGCCGGGCTTCTACCGCATCGTCGGCGTCCTGGAGGTGGCCGGCGTCGCCGGGCTGTTGCTGGGACTGACCGCGCCCACTCTCGGCATCACCGCCGGGACCGGGCTGGCACTGCTGATGGCCGGAGCCGCCGCCGTCCACCTGCGCCACGGCGACCCGCCCGTACGGGCTCTGCCGGCCGCCGTGCTGGCCCTGGCAGCGGCGGCATACGTCGCTCTGTCGGCGACCCTTTGACCACGGGACCGCCACACACGGTCCCTTCCCACGCTCAAGGCCACCCCGCCGGATCCGTGACGGGGTGGCCTTGAGGCGTTGGCTGTCTCCCGGTTCAGGTGGGAAGCTCCTTGATGTCCGTCGGCTCCTGCCGTTCGACGCCGTTGAGGCGGTGGCGGAAGTCGCTTCATGGGCGAGGGCGGCATGATCCACCACGGGCGACCTTGACCGCGTGTGAGCGGAGATCGATTGTCTGGCGACGTCGCAGCTGTGCCGGCGTTCCTCGCCGGAACGAGCGAGAGATGGCGGTGGGGCGCCGGTATCGCGTCGCGTCAGCTCGTCAAACGGAAGGTGTCGTCGCTGCGCCCCATCGCGGTGCTGATCGGGTCGAGCCGCAGCTGGAAGACGTAGTGCCGGATGTAGCGGTCCGGGTGGTTGTACGACTGGAACGGCGGCCATGCGGAGTCGGCGAGCCCGGCGACCTGGCGGAAGGTGGCGTCCTCGGCGAACGCTGTGGTGCCGTCGTTGTGGATGAGCTGGAAGTCGAATCCGGAGTGCCGTAGGAAGTACCCGGGGAAGTTCACCGACTCGAAGGAGACGGTGCCGGGGCCCGCCAGGCCGGGCCTCATCCGGAACTGGGCGTCCTGGTCGGGGCTGACGTTCGGGTCGATGCGCACGTCGAAGTTGGTGTGCCGCACGTAGCGGTCCTGGTAGTTGAACGACTGGAGCCGGTCGGTTTCCGGGACAGCCATTTTCAGACGCGGGAAGCAGCCCGGGTCGGCATGCTGTCCGACGGTCGACCGTCCGGTACTCGTTGGCTTTTCGACTACGGCGAACTCGACCTGGTGGCCATGCTCAGCTACCGCGTCGACCTGGCCCGCGAGTTCGTGCGACGCGAGCTCGGCACGCTGGCAGGGTCCCGGTGAGTCCGCCGCCACGGTACGGACCACGCTCAAGTGCTACCGGGCCGAGGAGCGCAGCCTCAGCAGCGCGGCCGAGCGCCTGCACGTCGCACGCAACACGGTCGCCTGCCGGGTGCAGCGGGCGGAACAGCTGCGCGGGAGGGAGATCAGCGTGCGGCGCATGCAGCTCCAGGCCGCCTTGACGTTGGTCGAGGAGCTCGGCGAGGCGGTCCTCCATCCGGAATCGAAGCCGTCCTCGGGCAGTCATGACCGGGCTTCCTGGCCCGCAAGGTGGCTGGAGTGCAAGCCGGGCGCATGTGTTTGCACTGCGGTCCAAGCGACGGCACGGTGCCGCGGGGCTTCATGGAGGGGTCCGTTCCGATCCCCGACGCCGCTGACTCGGTACGTCTGCCCTTGCCATGAGCCCAGGAGCCCGTGATGCCGGCTGCCACGAACAACCCGACCCGCCTTCCGGCCGAGGCGCTCGCATCCGTCGAGCGGCGTGTCCTGTGGCTCTCGTCCGCCATGGTCGACCACGCCGACAACATGTGCGAGAACCCCTCGGGCCTGAGGTCGGAGGTCACCAGGCATAGAGCGCGTCGATGGTCTCGGTCATGACCGCACTGTGGTTCCAGCACCTCCGGCCGCAGGACCGCGTCGCGGTCAAACCCCCCGCCTCACCGGTGCTGCACGCGATCAATTACCTTCTCGGCGGTCTCGACGCCAGGTACCTCACGACGCTGCGTGAGTTCGGCGGCCCGCAAAGCTACCCCAGCCGTACCAAGGACCCCGATCCGGCCGACTACTCGACCGGATCGGTCGGCATCGAGGCGACGGCACCGGTCTGGGGCGCGCTGGCACGACGCTATGCCCTGGTCACGGTGCTCGACGGGCATCCGCACACCCTGGCCTTCCTCGCCGGAGTGCAAGGCGTTCCCGCTGCGCACCTCGGTGTCAGCCGGTTCGGGCAGTCGGGCGACCTGGCGAGCGTGTACCGCCACCACCGCATCGACGAGCCGGCGATCGTGTGCGCCGCCCTGGACCTCGTCGACTGAAGCCGACCGACCCGGCCCAGCCCCAAACCCCCACTTCCGCAAGGCAGTTCCACCACCACCCCGGAGGCTCGCCCATGGTCACCCATCTGGCCCATTACCGCTCCGACGGCGGCGACAACAGGTGGGGTGTCGTCGTCGACGGTGGGCTCTCGCCTCTGAGCGACACCTACCGCACCACCACGGAACTCATCCGGCACGGCACCGACGATTGGCGAGCCGCGAGCCGCCGGCCGGCAGTCCTCCACCTGGACGACGTGGAACTGCTGTCCCCGGTGACGCGGCCCTGCCGGGTGATCTGCCAGGGAACCAACTACCGTCAGCACGCGATCGACTCCGGGATGAACCCCGACGCCCGCGCGTTCAACCTCTTCTTCGACAAGACCGACGCCTCCCTCACCGGCCCGCACGCGTCTGTCGTACGGCCGAGCCACGTACGCCTCCTCGACCACGAGATCGAACTCGCCCTGGTCATGCGCAAGGAGGTCACCGAGCCTGAGGAAGTCACGGACCAGAACCTTCACGAGTACGTGTTCGGCGTGACGATCGCCAACGATCTCTCCGCCCGCGACGTCCAACTGCCCCAGGGCCAGTACCTCAAGGGCAAGAGCTACCGCGGCTTCTGCCCCGTGGGTCCCTTCCTCGCCGTACCGGAACCCCACGAGTTCCCCCTCCTCGACGAACTCGGCCTGCGTCTCGAGGTCAACGGACAGCTCCGCCAGCAGGACAGCACCGCCAACCTGCTCCACCGCCCCGCCGAGACCCTCACGGAGCTGACCACCTTCTGCGACCTCAGCCCCGGTGACCTCCTCCTCACCGGCACCCCCCACGGCTGCGCGGCGACAACACCTCCCGCCCTGGTGCGACGGCTCGCCACCGCCCTGCTGCCCGAGGACAAGCTGTGGGCCCTGTTCGTCCGACTGAACCTGAAGAAGCCCTACCTCACGCCGGGTGATGTCATCACCGCGGCCATCCACAACGCCGACCGGTCCATCGACCTGGGCATCCAGCGCACCACCGTCACCACGCCCTGAGCGGCCCCGTGGAAGGACAGCACATGCAGCACACGAACCCCGACACCGCGGCCGGCCAGGGATCACCGTCCGCGGACGCCGTCGCTCCCGACTTCCTGGCCCACTGGGTCGTCAAGACCGCCCGCAGCAAGGAGATGACCGCCTGGTACGGGACCGTCTTCGGAGCGCACGTCGTCCACGAGGACAAGCAGATCGCCTTCCTGACATGGGACGAGGAGAGCCACCGCCTGGCCCTCGTCAAGGTCCCTCGCCTCCTTCGATACGTCTTCCCCCTGGCCCGGTTCCGCCGGAAGATCTACGGAATCGACCACCTCGCCTTCACCTTCCGGTCGTTGGAGCGGCTGCTGTCGAACTATGACCGCCTCAGGAAGGCCGGAGTGCTGCCGGTGTGGGCGATCAACCACGGCCCCACGACCTCCCTCTACTACGAGGACCCCGACGGCATCCGGCTGGAGTTCCAGACCGAGAACTTCCCCACGTCCCAAGAGACCGCGGACCACTTCGGCAGCACCGCCTTCGCCGACAATTCCATCGGCACCGAGATCGATGCCGGCTATCTGCTCGAACGGCTCAGGAGCGGTGCGTCCCCAGCGGACCTGCTGAAGCCCGGCGCCGGCACCCGCCCGGGCACGACCCCGCGGGCCAACAAGCGGGCGATCACGTGGAAGACGCTCTGAGCCGTGTCCATCGAACCGACTGAAGCGACCGACACGACCGGCCCGACAGAGACGACTGACCGACCGAGCCAGTCGTCATCGTCGGAGCGGGAGCGACAGGTTGCACCCTCACTCTCCTGCTCGCCCGCCACGGCATACCCGGCACCGTCGTCGAACGGCGAACGAACCCCCTGCTGCATCCCGCGGCACATGTCGTCAACGCGCGCTCCTTCGAGATCTGGCACCAGGCATCACCGAAACCGGCACAGGAGATCACTGAGCTGGACCCACCCGTCGAGACGGTCAACATCATCCGCCGGAACTGCCGGCTCACCGACGAACCCTGGGCGAGATCGACCTCCTCGAAGACTCCGCACAGCTTGCGCACGTACGCACCCACAGCCCGTTCCTCTCTCCCACATCGGACAGCACCTCCTGATGCCCGTGCTGCGGAAGGCCCTGGAACGGGAACCCCTCGTGGACTTCCGGCGCGGCACCACGGTCCGTGACACGGAGGACGTGACCGCGAGATTCGTCGTAGCCGCCGACGGCGCCAACAGTGCCCCCGCCCTTCACCCGGAGGGCACAGACACACCCCTGCTCGATCTACGAACCGAACCTCTGCGGCGTCCTGATCGCCCACGCAGACGGCGACTACGTGCTCATGACCGCCGGTGAGGGCGCACCGCGCCAGCACATGGACCTCGACGCACAGCAGCGCGTCTACCGCCACGCGCTCGACCACCTCGCCGACCGCGATGCCATCGACACCGACCGGCTGGGCGTCGTCGGCACCAGCATGTCCGGCGGTCACGCACTGGCCCTGGCCTCGACCGATGCCCGGATACGCTCCACCGTCGCACTCGTCCCCTTCACCGGCCTGGATCTCTCGGCCTACCCCGCCGAGCTTCTCTCCGTGGTCGAGGAGGCCGCCAAGAATCTCGCCGCGGGCGAGGAGCCCCTGATGATCGCCAGCGTGGGTCACCCCGGCGACGGCGCCTGGGACTGGATGGAGCGGATGACTGCCGACACGCCCAGCTACCGCAACGAGGTCACCCTCGCCGCCCTGTGGAACCTCGCCAACCACCGTCCCGCCGACAAGCTTCAGGCATCAGCACGCCGGTACACGCGATCCTGGCCGCAAACGATGCCACTACCGACTTCCAGTGACCGTTGCCGCCATCCCACCTGGATGGGTGGCGGTCCTGCCGGCCTGCACGATGAGACTGCGGGCGACCGATCCAGCACATCGCGGCGGAAGCCGGTGTCCCCCGCCGCTGTCCGGCCAAGCGGTACGCCCTCCGGCGCGCGCACGGCGAGAACGGCCTGCTCGACCAATCCTCCCCGCCCGCCCAATGCCCGACTCACCGCCGACCTGCAGCGGCAGCACGGCATCACCGTGACCCCGGCCACGGTGCACCCCGTCTCGTTCGGCGCGGACTGAACCGGCTGTGCGAGGTCGGCCGCTACGAACACGAGCGTCCTGGCCACGTTGCCCACGGCGACAACAAAAAGCTCGGATACATCCCCGCGGTAGCGCCCTGTCGTGCGAGGACGTCGTCCACGCCGACCGCGTACGGACCGCCCGTGCGACCGGCCTCATCACCCGTCGCCTCGGACACGGCTGCATGATCTCGGCGCCAGGAAGTGGCCACCCGCTTGACAGCAATCCATATCGGCAACACTGTAACCGTTATGAGTATCTGGTCTGAACCCCAATCCGACTCACTGTTCGTGGACGTCGATGGTCTGCGGGTCCACTACAAACGCGCCGGGCACGGACCGGCGGTCGTGCTGTTGCACGGCAGTGCCTCGTCCCTGCACCACTTCGAGGGCGTGGCATCCCGGCTGTCGGCGTCCTACGACGTCATCCGCCCCGATCTGCCGGGATGGGGTCTCACCGGGCCGCGCGCCGACCGCAACTACCGCGTGCCCACGTACGCGGCCACGGTCGCCCGGTTCCTGGAGGCCCTGGGTGTTCGCCGCAGTGTCGTGGTGGGCAACTCCCTGGGCGGCAACATCGGGTGGAACCTCACGGTGGACCGTCCGGAGCGGGTCAGCGCTTTGGTGCTCGTCAACGCCACCGGTTACCCGGAGAAGTCGCTCCCGACAGGCATGCGACTGGCCCGCAACCCACTGTTGCGCCCCCTCCTGCGCCGGGCGATGCCGCGTCGCGTGATCGAGCGGAACCTGCGCTCGGCCGTCGGCCCGAACCCCCGCATCGCCGAAGAGTCGATGGCGCAGATGGTGGAGCGGTCGTACCAGCTGATGAGCCGGCCCGGGAACCGGTCGGCCTTCGTCGACTTCGTCAACACCGACCAGCCCGACCGCAGTGCGGAGATCTCCGGTATCGCGGTGCCGACCCTGGTGCTGCGCAGCGCGGGCATCGACGGCCAGCACTTCGCCAGGGACATCCCCGGCGCCCGGGAGTTGGTCCATCCGGAAGGCGGCCATCTGTTGCCCGAAGAGGATCCGCACTGGGTCGGCGGCGCCATCGCCACGTTCCTCGACTCCCACTCCGACAGCACCCGGCAGCGGCAAGGAGGCCGACCATGAGGTACTTCGTAGCCACCGACGAGGACCGCCGTCTCGACCCGGTCTCGCGGCAGAGCCTGCGCGGCAGCTTCATCGAGCTGTCCGTCGGTGTCACGCACTACGAGCTGGCAGGACCCGAGGCCGGCGACGTCGTCCTGCTGGCCGGCAGTCTCACGGTTCCGCTCTTCTACTGGGACCGCTTGGCTGCGGAACTGCAGGCCCGGGGGCTACGCACCCTGGCCTGCAGCGCGTACGGGCGCGGCTACTCGGACCGGGTGCGGGCGACGTACGACGAGACGCTCTTCGTCCGCCAGCTCTTCGAGCTCAAGGACAGGCTCGGCATCAGGCAGCCGGTACATCTCGTCGGCACCTCCATCGGCGGCCTCGTCGCGATGCGGTACGCCGCGCGGTACCGGGAGTCCCTGATGACCCTGACCATCGCGGGACCCGCGGGGCTCATCCCCAAGAAGGTACCGACGCACCGGCTGTTCACCAGTGACCTGCTGACCGGGGTCATCGCGCGCCGGTTCGGGCGCCGGCTGCTGGAGGGACACCTGGGCCACAACGTGCGTGATCCCCAGCGGCAGGCAGAGCTGACCGCGATGGTTCTCGACGCCTACCGCTACGAAGGCTCGCTGTACGCGTTCTTCGACACGCTCCAGCATGTGCCGTTGTCCGGCCGCGCCGAGCTGTTCGGGCGCGCGGGCGAACTGGGCATCCCGACGCTGCTGCTCTGGGGCGCCGACGACAACGTCACGCCCATCGACCAACTCGACACCGCGCGAGCTCTGTTGAAGCCGCAGCAGTGCCACGTCATCGACTGCGGCCGCATGGCCCCCTACGAACGACCCCGCGAAGTCGCCGAGCACATCGTCTCGTTCACGGCGGCCCACGCGAAAAGGCAGGACTCATGAACCAGCACAAGACCCTCGACGTCCTGGTCATCGGCGCCGGTCCGACCGGGACCACCCTGGCGGTCGACCTCGCCCGGCGCGGCCTGGACATCCGTGTCGTCAACAAGTCGGACCACGTCTTCGACGGTTCACGGGCCAAGGGCGTCCAGCCCCGCACCCTGGAGGTGCTGGAGGACCTCGGAGCACTCGACTCGGTCCTCGCGAGCGGCAGTCCCTATCCGCTGCTCGGGATCCACGCCGGCCCGCTGGCGGTTCCGTGGCGGATGATGCGCAACCGGCAGCCGAGCACGGACGTTCCGTACCCCAACACGTGGCTGATCCCCCAGTACAGCACCGACCGCGCTCTGCACGACCGCCTCGAACAGCTCGGCCACCACGTCGAGTTCGCGACGGAACTCGTCGAACTGACCCAGGACAGCGACCTTGTCACCGCCAAGGTGGCGGGCGCCGACGGCACCGAGGAGATCACAGCTCGTTACGTCGTCGGCGCCGACGGCGGTTCGAGCACCGTCCGCAAGCAGCTCGGCATCGACTTCACCGGGTCGACGGACGAACAGGACCGGATGATCATCGTGGACGCCATCACCACGGGCCTGTCCCGGGACCGGTGGCACATGTGGCCCCGCCTCGGAGGCAGGTTCGCCGGCGCCTGTCCGCTGCCCCACAGCGACATCTTCCAGTGGATGATCCGGCTGGCGGCCGACGAGGAGCCCGTGCTCGACGAGGCGCGGCTCAACGAACGGATCCGCTCGATCACCGGCAACAAGCGCATCACGCTGAACGACATCCGGTGGACATCGGTGTTCCGGCCCAACATCCGCCTCGCCGAGAGGTACCGCCAAGGGCGCGTCTTCATCGCAGGCGACGCCGCCCACGTACACACCCCGGCCGGCGCCCAGGGGCTGAACACCGGCATCCAGGACGCCTACAACCTCGGCTGGAAGCTCGCCCAGGTCCTGGCCGGCACCGACCCCGCACTCCTTGACACCTACGAGAGCGAACGGATGCCGATCGCGGCCGAGGTGCTCGGCCTGTCCACGAAGAACTACGCCGGCATGACCAAGCTCGACCCGTCGAGCCTCAAGCGCGGCAAGGACGAACAGCAGCTCGCCCTCACCTACTTCGGCGGCCCCCTCGCCCCCGCCCACAGCGACCGCACCACGACCCTTCGCGTCGGCGACCGGGCGCCGGACGCCGTGCTGAGCGGCGGCGACGGCAAGCACGTCAGGTTGTTCGACGTCCTGCGCGGACCGCACTTCACCGCCCTCGCCCACGGCCGGCGAGCCGTCCACGCCCTCGATCAGCTCGAATGGCCCGCATCCGGCGCGCCGTTGCAGCGGATCGCCGTCGGCTCCGCCGCCGTGCGCGCCGACCACGTCCTCGCCGACCCCGCGGGAACACTCGGCTCGGTCCACGGCCTCACCCAGGACACTCTGCTGCTCGTGCGCCCCGACGGCTACATCGGACACATCGCGACCGAAGACATCCTCTTGAGCACCCGCACCGCCATCCAGGCCGTAACGCCCTCCGCAGGAGCGGCACCGTGTCAGGAGCCTCCCGGTATGAAGGGCATCGCATGAACCGCACACTGCTGCGCGGCGCGCGGGTCGTCACCATGGCGCCCGGCCGCCCCGACGCCGAACGTGCCGACATCCTCATCGACGGCGACCGCATCGCGGTGGTCGGCCAGGACCTGGACGCATCCGACGCCGAATCCGTCGACCTCACCGGACGCGTGATCATCCCCGGCCTGGTCAACGCCCACCTGCACACCTGGCAGACGGGGTTGCGTGCCGTGGGCGCCGACTGGACGCTCATGGAGTACCTCACCCACCTGCACGGGGGCGCCGTCCGGCACTACCGGCCCGACGACATGTACGTCAGCAATCTCGCCGGCGCGCTGAACCAGCTCAACTGCGGTACCACCACCCTCGGCGACTGGTGCCACAACAGCGTGACGCCCGAGCACGCCGACGCCGCCGTCGAAGGGCTCGTACAGGTCGGCATCCGGGCCGTCTTCCTGCACGGCACCCCCTACCGGGACCCGGATCTCCCCCATCCGCTCGCCGAGATCGACCGCCTGCTGGACGGACCCGCCGGCGATCACCCCCTCCTCACGCTCGGCATGGCCGTCCAGGGACCGCAGTACTCCTCCCCCGACACCGCGGTGGCCGACTTCAGAGCCGCGGCCGAACGCGGTCTCGTCACCTCCCTCCACCAGAGCGGCGGGGACCTCGCGCCCGGTTGGGACGCCGTACGCGACGCCGGACTGTTCGGCCCCCGCACCAACGTGGTGCACGGCTCCGACCTGCCCGACGGCTGGGTCAAGAGGCTCGTCGAGTCCGGCGTCACCTTCACCAGCACACCGGAGAACGAACTCGGCCAGGGCCACGGCACCCCCGTCACCGGCGCCCTGCTGCGCCACGGCGCGGCCCCCTCGCTCGGCACCGACGTCGACACCGTCGTCCCCGGCCAGGTCCTCACCGCCGCCCGCGTCGCCCTCGCCCACCAGCGGGGCCTCGATCACGCCCGCCACCGGCAGAGCACCGGCACACATGCCACCACGCCGTCGGTCACCGCCAAGCAGGCGCTGGCATGGGCCACCGTCGAAGGAGCGAAGGCACTCGGCCTCGCCGATCGGGTCGGCCGCATCGAGCCGGGTATGCAGGCCGACCTCGTCGCCGTCGACACCCGTGCCCTCAACCTCTGGCCCGCCCACAACCCGGTCGCCGCGGTCCTGCACGCCGACATCGCGAACATCGAAGCGGTGATGGTGGCCGGCCGCTGGCGCAAGCGCGACCATGCCCTGCTCCATCCCGGCCTCGACAAGATCAAGGACCGGCTCCTGGAGTCGGGCGAACGACTCCTCCGTGCGATGGACACGGCGTGAGGCCTCGTAGTCGGCTCCCCGCGTCCCCCGGACAGCCACGCCTGGACGAACGTCCGCGCCGACCCTCCGTACCGCGAGGTACGGCGTTCTGGCTGGTGGCCCTGGCCTTCGCCGTGATCATGCTGGGCACCACCCTGCCGACCCCTCTGTACGTGCTCTACCAGCACCGCATGGGCTTCTCGACCCTCATGAGCACAGTGATCTTCGCCGCGTACGCGGTGGGGGTCCTGACCGCGCTGGTGCTGTTCGGGCGGGTCTCGGACGTCCTCGGACGGCGGCGCACGCTGCTGCCCGGCCTCGCCTGCGCCGTACTCAGCGCACTGGTGTTCCTGAGCGCGGACAACCTGCCCCTGCTGATCGCCGGACGCGTCCTGTCGGGCCTGTCCGCGGGCGTCTTCACCGGGACCGCGACCGCCACACTGGTCGACCTGGCCGACCAGGACGCGGGGGAACGCGCCACGCTGGTGGCCACGGTGGCGAACATGGGCGGCCTTGGTGCGGGGCCGCTACTGTCCGGCCTGCTCGCCCAACTCGCCCCCGCTCCCCTGCGGTTGCCGTTCGAGGTGCACCTCGGCATGCTCGCCGTGGTCACGGCCGGGGTATGGCTGATGCCGGAACCGGTGGAGGTCACCGGGCGGCCGCGGCTTCGCATGACCCGCCCGAGGGTGCCCGAGCAGGTGCGTGCCACCTTCCTACGGGCCTCCATCGCCGGATTCGCGGGCTTCGCGGTGCTCGGGCTGTTCACGGCGGTCGCACCGTCGTTCCTCGGGCGGCTGCTCCACCTGCAGGATCCCGCGCTGTCGGGCGCCGTGGTCTGCACGGTGTTCGCCGCCTCGGCCATCGGCCAGATCACCCTCGTACGACCACTGGGCCGAGCCGCCCTGCCCGTGGGGTGCAGTCTGCTGATGGCAGGCATGGCCCTACTGATCGCGAGCCTCGCCGTCGGATCGCTGGTACTCCTGCTGGGCGCAGCCGTGACGGCCGGCCTCGGCCAAGGGGTGAGCTTTCGCGCGGGGTTGGGCGCGATCAATGCCGAAGCGCCCGGTGGGCAGCGGGCGGAGGTCGCCTCGACCTACTTCACCGTGCTCTACGTCGCCATCTCCGTGCCCGTGGTGGGCGTCGGGCTGGCGGCCGACGTGGTGGGGCTCCGGGCGGCCGGCATCGGCTTCGGCCTGGCGGTGGCCCTGTTGGCCGTGAGTGCGCTGGTGGCTGTGCACCGGGGCCTCCGTGAGCGGCGAACCGACGCTCTGACGTAGAAACGGCCACCCGGCGCCGTTGCCGGCGACGCCGAGTGGCGTACCCGTACGGTGCGGGTCTTACGTCAGCCGCGGACGGCCGACAGCGGCTGACGGCCGATCCACTCGAACATCAGCTTGAGCACCTGGGGCATCTTGGAAACGGCACAGTGTCCGGTGTCCGCGAGCAGGTGGACTTCCGTGTCCCGGCGGCCGTCGAAGACGAGGGTGTCCTGCTGGGGGACGTGGACGTCGTCGGCTCCGTTGATCACGAGCATCGGGACGTTGGTGTCGAGGTCGAGCAGTGGACGCAGGACGAAGTGCGGCCAGTTCTCGGCCAGTTCGTCGGGGGTCGGTTCGTGGTCGAACCCCAGCGCGTTGCCGACGATGCCGTCCATGCCGTGCGCGAACCCCCGGCCCCGGGCGAACGCCGTCTCGACGGGACCGCCGATGACGATCGCCGCGTCCACGTCACCGGCCAGGCCCGAGCGGGCCGAGAAGTGTCCGCCCATGGACATGCCCAGGTGCAGGACGCGCCCATTGCCCAGCGCTCGCGCCTCGGCGGCCAGTGCGCGCACGATATCGGCGCCGACCTCCGAGTTCATGGGACCGGCGCACTCACCGGTGCCGGGGATGTCGAAGGCGAGCACGCCCATGCCGGTGCGCAGGGCGACCATCTCGAACAGCCCGTGGGAGTCCATCTTCCATGTGTCCACTCCCCCGCTGGCGAGCAGGACCGGAGTATCGCCGGACCAGCCGCGCGGAGTGAGCAGGTGTACGGGGAGGGCGGTGACACCCTCCCCGCAGGGCACGTCGACGATGCGGCGCTCGAACGCTGCCTCGAACCCGGGAGCGGCGAGGACGTACTGCTCCAGCTGCCGCTCCAGAGCCGTGCGTTTAGTGTCGTCGGCCAGGGTGGGGAACTTCGCCCAGCCGTAGGCGAGCGCCGCGAGTCGGTGCTGCCGACGCTCGGCGTATCCGGCGGCCAGTCGCGACCACTCGTACACCCAGCCGCCCGGCCGGTCGGGCCACATCTCGGCGATCGCCGATCGGACCGCGTCGACATCCTCGGCCGGCAGACCGCTGTTCACCATCTGCCGGTACCGCTCCACGAACAGGTCCTCGGGGGCGACTTTCCACTGGTAGGGCATGCGGCTCCTCATTCCCACCGCATCGACGCGGTGTTTTGGTGTGAACGCCGTGGTCGGCATGGATCTCAGCGGGGTGCGCCATCGGTCCGCCCGTCCGGAGGCCGTGCGGGCAGCACGAGACGGAAGGTGCACCCCTGGCCCGGCGCGGTGTCGAGTTCCAGGCGGCCGCCGTGGCCCTCGGCGATGGCGGCGGCGATGGCGAGGCCCAGCCCGCTGCCGCCGTGGGAGCGGGAGCGGGAGGAGTCGGCACGGTAGAAGCGCTCGAAGACGTGCCTGGCGTTCTGGGCGGCCAGTCCGGGCCCCTCGTCCGCCACTTCGAGGACGCCCACGGGTGTGCCGTGAGGCAGTGGTGGTGACGCACTGGTGCGTCCCGGACGGTCGGCTCCGCAGGTGTCCACGCTGACTCCGGTCGCGCCCACTCTGACATGGACCGGGGTGCCGGACGGGGTGTGCAGGCGGGCGTTGGAGAGCAGGTTCTCGACGATCTGTCTCAGCCGGTGAGGATCGCCGGTGGCTTCGACCACCTCCAGTTCGTCGTTGCCCGCCGGGTCCGGCAGCGGCCCGAGGTCGACCGGATGGCTCGTCCCGTGCAGGGCGGCGGTCCGCACGGCGTCCGCCGCGAGGGAGAGCAGGTCCACCGGGGCGCTCTCGTACGACGGTTCTCGGTCCAGTTGAGCGAGGAGTTGGAGGTCGTTGACGAGGAGGCCCATGCGCTCGGCGTTCTGCGCGATGAGCTGATGGGCCTCGCTCTGCTCGTCGGCCGACAGACGCGCTCGGCGCAGTGCAAGCTGCGCATAGCCCTGGATCACGGTGAGCGGAGTGCGCAGTTCGTGGCCGGCGTCGGCGACGAAGCGCCTCATGCGCGCCTCGGAGGCCTCTCGTTCTCGAAGCGCCTGCTGCAGTCTCTCCAGCATGGAGTTCAGCACCCCACCGAGCCGTCCGATCTCGGTGCGTGCATCGGTGTCCGGGAGTCGTAGATCGAGTTGCCCCGCGCTGATCCGCTCAGCCGTGTGCTCCATGCGAGTCAGCGGGAGCAGGCCGAGCCGCACGACCCAGCGGCCCAGCGCGAGCAGGGCGGCGACAGCGACGGTCAGCAGCATGGCATTGAGCCACAGGAGTTTGGAGGTGGCGCCGTCGACCGTGTCCAGGGGCAGGGCCACGACGGCGTGCATGCCGTCCGGCCCGGCACTCGGCAGCACCCTCCATCGGCTGTCGCCGCTGACAGCGTCCACCGTCTCCGGATGGCCGTCCCGCAGACCCAGCCGCGGCACGGAATCCGCGATCCTCGGCCCTGGCCTGTCATCCGCACCGAGCGACCTGTCCATCCGGCGGCCGGAGGCATCGTAGAAATAGACCCGGAAATCGGACGGCAGAAAACCGAGCCGCTCGCCGGGGACGCCCCCTCTGGCGGCATCGAAGTAGGCGGGGTCAGGCGGGTGGAAGTCGGTGAGCTGCTGGTCGACGCGGTCCACCAGCCAGGAGTGCAGCACCGCGTAACCGATGACCTGGGAGACGAGCACGGCGACCGTGGCCAGCACAGTGGCACCCAGGACCAGGCGTCGGCGCAGGGAACCGGGCGGGCGGGGGAGGAACCGTCTCACTGGTCCGCCGCCCCGCGCGGCAGCCGCAGACAGTAGCCGACGCCGCGCACGGTATGGATGAGCGGCGGTTCGAAGCAGTCGATCTTCTTGCGCACGTATCTGACGTACGTCTCGACGATGCGTGCGTCCCCGGAGAAGTCGTAGCTCCACACATGATCAAGGATCTGCGCCTTGCTCAGCACCTGACCGGAACTTGCCATCAGATAGGCCAGCAGCTTGAACTCGGTCGGCGACAGCGGAACGTAGTGCCCGGCGCGGTGTACCTCGTGCGCCCCCTCGTCGAGTTCGAGGTCGGCGTAGCGCAGCAGGCTCTCCGGAAGGAGCGGTTCCGCCCCGTGGTCGGCCGTGCGGCGCAGGATGGCCTCGATGCGCAGAAGCACCTCCTCGATGTGGAACGGCTTCGTCACGTAGTCGTCGCCGCCGGAGCTCAGCCCCTTGATCCGGTCGTCGACGTCGATGCGGGCGGTCAGGAACAGCACGGGCACGACGTTCCCGGCCGCCCGCAGCCGCCGCGTGACCTCGAAGCCGTCCAGGTCGGGCAGCATCACGTCGAGCAGCACCAGGTGCGGTTTCCGCCGTTCGATCTCGACGAGGGCCGACTGGCCGTTCTCCGCTCCGCTCACCTCGTATCCGGTGAGACGGAGGGTGGACTCCAACAGTGTGCGGATGCTGGGTTCGTCCTCGACCACGAGGAGCCTGTACCGCGGCCTGCCCTGGGGCTGCTCGTTCATCGTGCTGCGGGGTCCGTCCTGTCGCTGTTCATCGACCGGCGCAGTCGTAGAGCACGGTGTCGCCGAAGAGCGCCGCGATGCCCGTGTTCTGCTGCGACGTCGTACTGCCTCCGTACGCCGAGGCGGAGACCTTGGTGCAGTTCTTGGAGATCCAGTCCGAGCGCTGCTTGGCCGGCCCCGTCGACATGTTCGGCAGCATCGTCGCCGTACCGCCGGAGTTGTCCGTTCCGAGGACGTACCGCAGCTCCCCGTCCCTGGTCCACTTCTTGAGCTGGGCGACCGACGGAGTGTCGTCGGAGTTCAAGAAGCCACCCATGCCGATCACCGTCTCGTCACTGTTGAGGATGAACGCGCTGGTGGCGCTGGACCCCGACCCGCCTGCCACAGCGAGCTTGATCCGCGCCTTCGGCGCGTGCTTCACGGCGTAGGCGAGCATCTTGCGCTGGTCGGAGGTGAGCGTCGCGCCGTCGGAGCCGCCGGAGGCGCGTTTGAGATCGGCGGAGCCACCCGAGAAGGAGGGCATCTCCTGACCGCCGGACGACGAGCCGGAACCACCGGACGCACCGGGCATGCCGCTGGGGTCACCGGAAGGCATACCGCCCTGACCGGCGCCGGGCATTCCGGACGGCATCCCAGACGGCATTCCGGAAGGCATCCCGCCCTGTCCCGAGCCGGTGTCCCCGCCGGGGAAGCCCTGCATGTCCGTCGGCATCCCGGAGGGCATGCCCGACAACCCCTGGCCCCCGCCGAAGCCCTGGCTCGGCAGGCCGCCGCCACCGAACATCGAAGAGGTTTTCGGGCCCGCTGTCGGGTTGGAGCCCTCCCTGGACGAGCTCGAAGAGGCCGACGCGCTCGCCGCCCACGCCCCCGGCGCCACCAGCATCGACACCACCGCGGCGACCGCCCCGGCCAGGAGAATCCGTCCACCGCGCCGAGCCAACAGGAGCGCGATCGCCGCGCAGCCGATCAGCAGCACGGGCCAGATCAGCCACCCGTTCCAGTCCGGCGTACGGCGGATGAGCACCACCGACCAGACGACCGTCACCGTCACTGCTGCCGCTCCGACCCAGGGAGCCCACGACAGGCCCGCCCGGTGGACACGGATCAGGGCTGCCAGCATCCCACCGCACAGTGCGGCGACCGCCGGGGCCAACTGGGTGGTGTAGTAGGGGTGGAAGATGCCCTTCTGGGTGGAGAACACCACCGCGCACACGATCAGCCAGGATCCCCACAGCAGCCACCCGGAGTCGGGCAGCACCCCGGACGGGTCCAGTCCCCCACGGCGGCGCAGCACCGCGCACACCACCCCGATGGCCAGGGCCACGGCGCAGGCCGGCAGCAGCCAGCTGATCTGTCCGCCGATCTGGGAGTTGAACATACGCCCGAGACCGGCCTCGCCGCCGAAGCCCCCGGCCATGCCGGACATCACCTGCGACGAGCTCCCGCTGGAGCCGAAGACCCGGCCCAGCCCGTTGTAACCGACCACCAGGTTCCAGGCGGACCCGTCCTCGCTGCCGCCGATGTAGGGCCGGTCCCCCGGCCACAGTGCCACCATCGCGACCCACCACAACGAGGACGCCACCATGACGGCTCCCGCACCCAGCAGCCGGCCGACCCGGGACGCCCAGGCGCCGCTTCCCGCCACGAGCCAGGCGAGGGCGAACGAGGGGACCACCATCCACGCGGCGAGCATCTTGGTCATGAACCCGCACCCGATCAGGAACCCGCTCGCACACAGCCACCAGGTCGCCGTCCGACCCTCGGCCTGCAGGGCGCGGGTGAGCGCGTAGGCCGCCGACAGCAGCATCAGGACGAGCAACGTGTCGGGGTTGTTGTCCCGGTTGATGGCAACGGTGATGGGGGTGAGGGTGAACACGAGGGCCGCGAGCAGCGCGGCTCCCTCCCTGGCCCAGCGGCGCACAGTCCGGTGCAGCACGAACACCGCGGCCACCCCCTCGATCACCTGCGGGAGGATCAGCGCCCATCCGTGCAACCCGAAGATCTTGCTGCTGACGACCTGGGGCCACAACGCGGCGGGCGGCTTGTCCACGGTGACGACTCCGGCCGGGTCGTAGGCACCGAAGAGGAAGTTGGTCCAGTTCCTGCCCATCGACTTCACGGCCGCGGAGTAGTAGGCGTTGCCCCAGTCCAACGAACCGAGCGCCCAGCCGTACAGCACAGTCGCCAGCAGCAGGATCGCACCGAGTGCGGCCGGTGCCGCCCAGGCGGGCAGGGAGCGGGTGGGGGCATCCGAGGGACCGCTGGGCGTCTGCGCGACGGACAGGGTCCGGTAGGACTCGTTCATGGAAGCAGATCAGCTCTCGTCAGGAGTGCAGGAGTGGTGGTGGCGGTGCTCGGGTGAGGAGGCGGGCGTGCTGCGGAAGACGGCCAGCCGCAGCACGGCGAAGCGGACGGCGGTGACCCCGACGGACGCGACGGCCAGCACGGCGGTCTCGGCGGCCGCCGAGGCGCCCGGATCGGACTGCTTGAACCACAGCACCGCGCCGGAGGTGACCAGGTAGCCGAGCACGAACAGGACGCCCGCGCCCAGGTGGGCCCGCGCGGGCCGAGCGTCCGCGTGCCGGAACGTGAGGCGGCGGTTCGCCTCGGTGTTCAGCACCGTCAGCACCAGCAGTGACACCAGGTTGGCGAGTGCCGGCTGCCACCAGTCGCGCAGCAGCCAGTACAGCAGCGCCTGCCCGACGGTGGAGGCGATACCGATCGCGATGAAGCAGCCGACCTCCCACGACAACACGCCTCGTCTGGTGGGCGGCGCCAGGACGGCGTCCGGGTGCTCGGCGGCCGGGGCGGGGCGGCGGGGCAGTTCGACGCGAGCGGCGCCGGACGCCTTCAGCCGCGCCATCCGCCACAACCCCTTGAGGTCGTCGGTGGCCGTGCTCATCACGTCGACCCGGGTGTCGATGTCCTCCACCCAGTCGACCGGCACCTCGTGGACGCGCAGCCCGTTGTGCTCGGCGAGCAGCAGCAGTTCGGTGTCGAAGAACCAGGCGTCGTCCTGAGTCACCGCCAGCAGAGGCCGAAGCACCTCCGTACGGGCGGCCTTGAAGCCGCACTGGGCGTCGGTGAAACGCACCCCGTGGGTGAGCCGGATGATCCCGTTGTAGCAGCGGGAGATGAACTCACGGCGCGGCCCGCGCACGGTGCGGGCACCCGGTGCCAGCCGGCTGCCGATCGCGAGGTCCGAGTGCCCGGTGGCCAGCGGGGCGACGAGCGGCAGCAGCCCGTCGAGGCCGGTGGACAGGTCCACGTCCATGTAGGCCACGACGTCCGCGTCGCTGGACCCCCACACGATGCGCAGGGCGAGGCCCCGGCCCTTGCGTTCCAGGTGCACGACGTCGACACCGGGCAGTTCTTCCGCAAGGCGCTGGGCGACGGCAAGCGTGGCGTCCGTGCTGGCGTTGTCGGCGACGGTGACGCGCCAGGGGAAGGGGAACTCCTCGGTCAGCCGGGCGTGCAGGGTACGCAGGCAGCCGGGCAGGGCCCGTTCCTCGTTGTAGACGGGGACGACGATCTCCACGGTCGCGGTGCCGGAGTCGGCGCGCGCGGGCCCACTCGAGGGCTGGAAGGCGACTGTCCGGCCGGAGTTGTGGGTGAGAGCCGTGCTGTGGGGGATGGGCGACATGGCTTCCTCAGACGAGAAGGGACACGGGGGCGGCTCCAATGCCTTGATCGCGAACAGGTCACGACTGTCACCCACGCGCCTGGGAGACCTGGGGGAGCAAAGCGAGAACTGACAGAGAGTCAGAGATTTTCGGCCTGCTTCCCCGCTACCGCAGCCGCACCGTCACCCGGGGTCCGCCGCATCCCACGGCACCCCGCCCGACAACCAGTGGGAGATTTTCTCCTCCTGATCATTGCTCTGTAGGTGGCGCGGCGGACTGGCGAACGTGGCGTAAGGCCGGCAGCGGATGACGACCCGGTCCTCCTGGTCGGCCATGGCTTCGACGAACGGCCGGGCCTCGTCGCCCAGCGCCTGTCCCGACATCCGGCCGCCCACCGCCATCATGACGTCGATCACGAAGTCGCGGTCCCGTTCGATCACCGCGTCCGCGTACACCTGCAGATAGGTGAAGGGCCAACGCTCGTCGAGGACGCAGAGGCCGACCTTGCCGTCACGTTGGACGACGCGCCCCTTGCCGCGTCCGGCCATGGTCGACACGAGCAATTCGTCGTCGTCAGTGGGGACGTAGTAAACGACCGACATGGCCGGACCGTCGTGCCGCCGACGATGGCCGAAGACGCATGTACGGTGCGTTCGCACGAACTCCCGTCGCTCCGACGGGAGCATGTCGCGGTCACTGGGGGCCGTGTACGGCTCCGAGGCAAGGGGTAGCAGCATCGCTCGTCGTCTCCCGCTCTTGGCGCGTATGAGCACACGTTTCGGCTACAGTGTTGTCACTAATGTCCGGGCGCGTCAAGCGTCCCGCTGTCCCGCCGGCTCTCCCGCGACGGTGTCGGTCTCATACGGCAGGAGGAGCCCGAAGGTGCAGCCCTCACCGGGCCCGGTGCCGAGTTCGTGGCGGCTGTCGTGGGCGACGGCGGAGGCGGAGGTGACCACCCTCGCGGTCATGGCCCCGCCACGTTGCGGCGCGGTGCTGATGACGGACTCGGGCGTCTTTGCCGCCGACCTGAGGCTCACCGGACTGCGGAGACGGTGTCCCTGATGAAATGGCCCGAAACTGTCAGCCGGCGCGGCACGTCGGATCACGAGTGCTGTGGCAGACGCGCGCCCAGCAGACCGTGGCCCGCTTCCCGCTCATCTGCCGCGCACGATGTGCAGCACCTTGGTCTCCGTGAACGACAGCAGACCGGCCAGTCCGTTCTCCACACCCAGCCCGCTCCACTTGTGCCCGCCCATCGGCACGCCCGGGGTCGGTACGGCGTGTGCGTTGACCCAGGACGTGCCGCACTCCAGGCGGGCCGCGAGCGCCGCGGCGCGCTCCGGGTCCGCACCCCACACCGAGCCGTTGAGCCCGTACCGGGTGCCGTTGGCCCGGGCCAGGGCTTCCTCGACGTCGTCGTAGGGGATCACCGGCAGGACAGGGCCGAACTGCTCCTCGTCGACGATGCGCACGCCATCCTCGAGGTCCCTCAGGATGGTCGGCGCGAAGAAGTAGCCGTCACCGTCGAGGCGTCGGCCGCCGGCGGCCGCGTCGGCGCCGCCCGCCAGAGCCTCCTCCACCAGTTCCTGGACACGGGCGAACTGCGGCGCGGTCGCCAGCGGCCCCAACTGGATGTCGGGCAGCATGCCGTCGCCCACCTTCAGGGCCCGCGCCCGGTCCGCCAGGCCGTCGACCACCTCGGTGTACCGGGAGCGCGGCACGTAGAGACGCTTCATCGCCGCGCACAGCTGCCCGCAGTTGACGAACGCGGCCCAGAACAGGCTCTCGGCGTGGGCATCGAGGTCGACGTCGTCGAGGAGGACGGCCGCGTCATTGCCGCCCAGCTCCAGGGTGAGGCGCTTGAGATCGGGCGCGACCGCCGCCGCCACACGCTTGCCGGTGGCGACGGAGCCGGTGAACGACACCTTGCGGGGCACGGGGTGTTCGGCGAGCCGTGCGCCCAGGGGGTCCTGGCCGCTGATGACGTTCAGCACGCCCGGCGGCAGCACCTCGCGCAGAGCGACTCCGAGCGCGAGGGTCGACAGCGGCGTGAACGGAGAGGGCTTCAGCACCACGGTGTTGCCCGCCAGCAGGGCCGGCCCGCATTTCAGGGCGGCGAGGGCCAGCGGGAAGTTCCACGGGGTGATCACCGCCACCACGCCCATGGGTGGGTGCAGCACCTCGATCCGTTCCCTGTCGTCGTCCCGGGTGACCTCGTGCGGCACGTCGAGCGTGGCCGTGACACGCAGGCTCAGCGCGGTCAGCTGGACCTCGAACCGGGCGTCGGGCAGAGGCTTGCCCTGCTCCAGGGTGAGCAGGAGCGCGAGGTCCTCGGCGCTTTCCTCGATCCGTTCGGCCGCCGCGAGCAGCGCCGCGCGGCGGGTTGCGATGTCTGCGCTCCAGAGCGGGAAGGCAGTCGCGGCCGCTTGCAACGCCTCGTCCAGCCCGGCGGGCGAGCAGTCGGGGGCCTGGGCGAAGACCCGGCCGGTGGCGGGGTTGTGCACGTCGAAGGTGTCGCCGGCGTGGACGTCCTTGCCGTTCACGGTCATGGGTTGGAGGTACTGGGTCACGGGGTCTCCTGGAGGGCGGTGGCGGCCGGTGCCGTCCGGGGTGTGAGAAGCATGGCGGCGACGGCGAGGGCGGCGAGTACCGCCAGGGCGGTCGCGGTCCGGACGGTGATGCCGATCGCACGGGCCACTGCGACGCGCCGCGCCGCCTTCGGGCCGATGGTCGGCGTGCTCGCGGAGGAGGAGGTTGACGGGCCGTGGGGCCCGGAGCTTTCGGGCAGTTGCGACATCGGAATCGCTCCTGGTCCGTCAGGACACCATGTGCATGCGACAGGGGGTGACGTTGAGCTCGTCAGGCCCGCTCTCGCCGACGACGACGGTGCCGCCGATGTTGACGCGGTGCTGTCCGGTGCAGGCGTTGGGCTCGAAGGCGAAGGCCATGCCGGGGACGAGTTCCAGGTCCCAATTCGGCTCGATGGTGCGGAAGACACGGCGGGTGTCCTGGCCGGGGATCTGCTCGGCGTTCAGGGCGATGTGTCCGACGAAGGCCGCGGGGGCGAGGGTGTGCACGAGGGGTGTCATGTTGTAGTGGCCGGCCTTGAGAAGGGGCTCGCTCATGGCCCGGGCCACGTCGAGGAAGCCGGCTCCCGGGCGCAGGGCCCGAAGGCCGGCGTCGTAGCAGTCGCGGGCGACGTCGTGGAGCGTGTGCAGCACCTTCGGCACCGGTTCGACGGCGACGGCCATCTGGACCTGCGTCTCGAATCCCCCGTAGCAGGACATGATCTCGGCCTGGACCAGGTCGCCGGGCTGCACCGTCCGGGAGGGGCCGCCGGCATAGGTCCAGTAGGGCGGCGCCCAGCCGGGATCGTCGGCGCCGACGCTCACGATGACGTGCGGGTAGGTGGTGACGCACGAGTTGCGGTGCAGCACTTCCACGACCGCCGCGTAGATCTCTGCCTCGCGGATCCCCGGCCGGGTGATCTCCAGCATGGTCCGGCACGCTTCCTCCGCCGCCTGGGCGGAGAAGCGTACGAGTTCCAGTTCCTGCGGGGTCTTGGGCAGCATCGTCTGGGCGAAGTCGAGGGAGACGTCGGTGAACTCGGCCTCGGGCAGGTTCTTCAGGACGTAGTCCCACATCATGTGGGTGACAAGGCCCTCCAGTTCACCTGCCGAGCTTCCGGTCAGACCGACCACGCCGACCCGGCTCGACGTCTTTCCGTATTCGGTGAGCGCCTGGACGACCCCGCGGCCGAACGGACCGACGCGTACGTCGTCGATCCAGAAGTGCACGTCCCGCATGTTCGCGGCCAGGCGGCGGGTGTAACGGTGGTGCGTCCAGGTGAGATGGATGGGGTCGCGGTCGGCGAAGAACACGATCACGCCGTCGAGGACCTCGTTGGCGAGGTAACCCTCGTACCGTTCACGGCCCTTGAGGCCGAAGACGAGCAGACAGTCGAGGTCCTTGTCCTGCATGAAGGCGCGGGTGCGCTGCCAGCGCAGTTCGCGGGCGGTGAAGGGGAGAACGGGATAGTTCTTCGCGGTCATGCCCCTGCCCCCTGCGTCGACTCCCCGACAGCGGCGTCGGCGCGGTCGTTCTCCAGGATCCTCGGATCGGCGCCCGCCGCCTCGGCCACGTCCCGGTAGTACTGCAGCCAGTCGGTGCCCTCGGGCACGTGACCACCGCCGGCCATGATGCCGCGGGTGAGCCCGGGGTTGTCCACGGTCACCGGAAGCTCCCCGGTCGCGGCGTACGCGTCGACGGCCTTGAGGAGGCGCCGCCGGGTCCTGCTGATCATCAGATCCGAGGCGGACAGGTGCTCGAAACTCCGGTCCACGACCGCTCCCATGCTCTCCGTGATCATCTTGTCCTGGATCTGGATGCCCTCGACTCCGGAGTAGTTGCCCTTCGCCTGGGCGTCCCGGTCGAGGAAGTAGTCGTTCTCCTCGGACGGGGTGAGCCGCCACCTGCCGTACCAGTCGTCGCTGTTGGGCTGGAGCAGGTCGGCCATCCGCACCACGACGCCCGGCAGCTTCTCCAAGGGGCCCAGGAAGACCGACTTGCCGTCCACGAGCCCCTGTTTCCGGCTGACCTGGAAGATCATGGAGTGGGTGTCGTCCATCGGTAGCCAGAACCGTACGAGGGGCTCTTCCGCTTCGAAGAGGTTCTGACCCGGGACGGTGGTGGACGGCAGTACCTGTTGGGTGTAGTGCCGGTAGTCGGGGGTGAAACTGTCGGGCCTGCGGTGGCCCTCCATGGTGCCCCAGACGGTGTTGACGACCTTGGTCTCGACGGCCCTGCCCGTGGTGAGCCACTTCATGATGAAGTGCTCGCCCGCCTCCTCGGGGTCGTGGCCGCCGTGGTGGAGGAAGGCGAGGTGGGACGCGTCGATGTCGCCCTCCATACCTTGCAGCCAGTTGCACTCACGTAGCCACATCTGGATTTCCAGCTCCTCGTCGCCGGCGACCACGCCGATCTCGGGCAGCGGCGGCGGGGCCTCGCGCGAGCCCATGTAGATCCAGACGAGACCGTTGCGTTCCCGCACCGAGTAGGCCTTGGCCCGTACCCGGGTGGGGGCGCCTCCTCCGGCGATGCTCGGGACGTCGGTGCAGCGGCCTTCCACGTCGAACTTCCAGCCGTGGTAGGAGCAGCGCAGGCCGCCCTCTTCGTTGCGGCCGAAGAACAGCGACGCGCAGCGGTGGGGGCAGCGGTGGTCGAAGATGCCCATCCGGCCGTCGCTGTCGCGGAAGCCGACGAGTCGCTCACCCAGGGCCATCAGGCGGATCGGGGCGCCGTCGGCCTCGAACTCGTCGGATCTGGCGATCGGCAGCCAGAACTGGCGGAAGAACTCTCCGGTCGGACTGCCGGGGCCGACCTGCGTGAGCTTGGCGAAGGGGTCAGTCATGAAACGGTCCCTTTCTGTGCGGAAGCGGTGGTTCGCGTGCTCACCATGCGAGGGCCGGCCCGACGAGGTTCATCCGGTCGTTCGGGAACAGGTCGCTGACCTCCGGTGTGGCCCAGCCGAGGTCGACCGGGTGGCTGACCTCGGCGAAGGTCAGGGCCAGCTCGTAGAGGGCCTGCTCCCGCGGCGGCATGTCGTCGACAGGAAAGAGGTTCAGATGGGTGACGACGGCCTCGATGCGGGGGAGCATGGCGGCGCACAGCTCGCGCAGCTCCTCGATGTCGGCGGCGGCCATGGCCGCCATCCGCTCCGACGAGTTGCGCAGGCGCCAGCGGTCCACGAAGCGTTCCAGGTCTGCGAAATGAGCGGGTATTTCCATTACTTGGCTCCGATCAGCTCGTCGACGAGTCCGTAGCGGTGCTGGAGCGCGAACTCCTGCAGGGAGAGGTAGACGTCGCCGATGGCGCCCGACTCGAGGCCGCGCTGCACGTCCTCCATGGCGGCCAGGTCCTCCCGGGCCACCGTGTACTGCAGGGCCCGCGTGTACGCCTGGGCCAGGCGGTCGCCGGCGTGCCGGGCCTTGCGGGCGTAACTGTCGAAGATCAGGCGGGTGTGGTTGCGGTCGATCGGCCAGACCGTGACGACGCTGTACCAGTGCGAGCCGTTGAGGATGGCCACGTTGGGGAACTGCCACACGATGTCGAAGAACCACGGGCGGTGGCGGGTCCGGTTGACCGCCGGCGGGAGCATGGAGAAGTCGGTCTCGACCGCCGGGGTGAGCTTGCGTCCGAGGGCGTACAGGGCTTCCTCGACGGGCGGGCTGACATAGTCGGGGTTGGCCGGGGTGCTGGTGCGGATGTGGCGCTCGTACATGTCGATCATGGGCTTGTGCCGCATCGGGTTGCTCTTGCCCGCCAGCTTCGGCTGCGTACGCCGGTGCAGGAAGACGGTGTGGTATCCCTCCGAGAAGGAGTCCATGGCGATGTTCCAGTTGGCCCGGACGTCGATGGAGAAGGTGCTGATCTTCTCCATCTCGCTGTAGTAGCCGTCGAAGCCGTCGGCGAGTTCCCCCAGCCAGTCGTCGAGCGGCTCGGGGTGGTCGCTGAAGTTGGCGTAGATCAGCCCGTACCGGACCTCGCTGTGAATCGGGACCAGCCCGAGGCGGGACTTGTCGACGGAGCGGAACTGCTGCTCGTCCGGGACCGAGCGCAGGGTTCCCTCGCCGGTGTAGGACCAGCCGTGGAACCAGCATGTGTGCGCCGACGCCGTCCCCTCGGCGAAACCGCAGGCGGTGGGGACCACCTTCTTGCCACGGTGGCGGCACACGTTGTGGAACGCGCGCACCTCCCCGTCCCGGCCACGCTGGATGAGTACCGAGATGTTGAAGGTGGGCACGTCCAGGACGAAGTAACCACCCTGCTCCGGAAGGTCGTTGACGTTTCCGACGAGGAACCACGACGGGCGGAAGACCTTCTCGACGACGGCGTCGTGGTACTCCTGCGTCAGTTTGTCCTTGACGGACACGACATCCCGCAGGCCGGCGAACGGGTGGGGCGGCGGGGCCCCGCCGGGGGGCGCGGAAGCAGCATGGACAGCGGCATCAGCCATAAGGGCTCCATAAGTTAGGACGATAGTCCTGTTATCAAGGACCGTAGGCCCAAAAAGCGGCGATTGACAATAGACGGGCGTCGAATCGGCTCACACCTGCGCAGATGTCGACCTCGCTCCACCTGGACCCTTTCACCTGCACGACGCTTGACCCCCTCAAGCTACGGCTATACGGTCCCCTTACCGTCCCAACTAGTAGATTGAAATCCTGAATATCAGGACACTATCCGTTTCTCGGTAAGGAGGGGTGTCCATGTGGGATCCCGCGAACATGTTTCTCAACGGGCCTTACGCGCCCTGGCGTGAGCAGGGCGAAGCCTTCGATCTGGAGATCGAGGGACGACTGCCGGACGAGCTGAACGGCGCCTTGTACCGCATCGGCCCCAGCCAGTTCTACGGCCCGGAGGACCCGAGCCGGTATCACTGGTTCGAGGGCGACGGCATGGTCCACGCGGTCTTCCTGCGCGACGGCAGGGCGACCTATCGCAACCGGTATGTGGAGACTGCAGGCCTTCAGCTGGAGAAGCAGCAGGGACGGGCGATCTTCAGCGGCTTCATGAACGGCAGGGAGAAGCCGCTGCCGGCCGACACCTTCCCGAAGAACCCCGCCAACACGAGCGTGACCCTCTACGACAACCGTCTGCTGGCCTTCTGTGAGGCGGATGTTCCGCACGAGCTGCGGCCGGACACGCTGGAGACGGTCAACCAGCGCTATGACTTCAACGGTGCCGTCGTCGGACCCACGACCGCTCACCCCAAGGTCGATCCAACCAACGGCGACCTCCTCTTTTTCGGCAACATCGACGGCACGGTCACGTGGTACCGGGCCGACCGCCACGGGAAGGTCCTCGACCGTCACACCCTCGATCTGGGCGTTCCCACCTTCACCCACGACTACGTCGTCACCGCCGACTACGCGATCTTCCTGGTCAATCCGTCGATGGTGCGTATCGAGGACATCCTCGCGGGACGGCCGTCGACGGTCTGGGAACTCGAGACGTTGGAGACGTGCCGCTGGGCTGTCCTGCACCGCCGGACCGGGGAGGTCCACTGGATCGAGGCGCCCGACGCCTTCGCTCCGACCCACTTCCTGAACGCCTACCAGGACGGCACCAGGATCGTCATCGACGGGCACCGCGTCGACCGCTTCGGCCCCACCCCAGAGGAGTTGGAGTCACCGCCGCCGGGCGGGGACTGGAACCACTGGTTCACGAAGATGGTCTCCACGCCCTGGCGCTGGGAGCTCAACCTCGCGACCCGGACGGTGAAAGACAGTCAGGTCACCGATCTGCTCGGCGAGTTCCCCCAGATCAACGAGCAACGGACCGGCCTGTCCCACCGGTACGGCTACTACGCCACCACACGGGGAGCCGGTGACTGGTTCACCGATGGCCTGGCCAAGCACGACTACCTCACGGGTGACACGTCGATGCAGACACTCGGCGGTTCACTGACGTCGCCCAGCGAGCCCCAGTTCGTGCCCCGCCCAGGTGCCACGGCCGAGGACGACGGCTGGTTGCTGTCGATCTGGTGGGACGCGGCCACCGACCGCAGCGAGGTCGTCGTTCAGGAGGCGCAGGACTTCACGGCCGTCCCTGTCGCCCGGATCAAGCTGAACCATCGTGTCCCCTTGGGATTCCACGGCAGCTGGTCGGATGCCGTGGAACTCGACGCCGCTCTCGGCGCCGCCCGCGACGCCGTCTGAGGCGCGGCAAGCCAGTGCCCGACGGGGGGCGAACGCTCCCCGTCGGGCTACGGCCGCCCGAGTTCGGCTCACGCAGCAGCTTCCCCGCACGCCCCAGGACAGCGGGTCCGTGTCCGTGTCCGTGACCGACGCAATCGTCCAAGCGGGCCCCCGCCCGGGGCCCACAGTCCGCCGTGTGGCAACCGCGCGGCGTCCTGTGCTGCTCCACTCCCTCCTGCCCGCGCCCAGCCGGGCGAGGGAAAGCCCGGCCTCCGCCTCGGGTTCGCGGTCATCACACACCTCTCGTCGTCCCGTCACCGCGGTGATGATCAAGCGCTCCGCCGTCGACGCCGTCCAGAAGGATCCGTTTCATGACCGATGTGCTCGACCTCGTTGTCGCCGACCGCCGCCAGGAGGCGGCCGGCGTCGTATCCCTGGTCCTGCGTGCCTACGACAACAGTCCGCTGCCGGCCTGGGAACCCGGCGCCCACATCGACCTCGTGCTCACAGCCGGTCTGGAGCGTCAGTACTCCCTGTGCGGCGGAGACACACACTCGTGGCGCATCGCCGTCCTGCGGGATCCCGGGGGGCGGGGCGGATCCGAGTTCGTTCACACGATCCTCCGGCCCGGAACACCGGTACGGGCCCGAGGCCCCCGCAACCACTTTCCCCTCGAAGCAGCACCTGCCTACCGGTTCATCGCAGGCGGCATCGGCATCACCCCGATCCTCCCGATGCTGGACGCCGCCAGGGCTCCATGGACGCTGCTCTACGGCGGGCGCTCCCGCAACTCCATGGCCTTCACCGAAGAGCTGACTGCTCGTCATCCCCCGGATCGCGTCTTCGTCCACGAGGGCATCCTCGATCTGCGGGGGCACCTCGCGGACCTGCGCCCGGGTGAGGTCGTCTACGCCTGTGGCCCCGCTCCACTGCTCGAGGCGCTGGAGTACCTCGTCCCCGCGGATTCACTCCGCACGGAGCGCTTCACCGCGCGCGTGGCAGACGATGCCGTGGACAGCGCCTTCGAGGTCGAACTCGCCCGCTCGCGCCGGATCGTGCCCGTCCCGGCCGACGAGTCGATCCTGGCTGCCTTGCTGGCCGCGGGCGTGGATGTCGCGCACTCCTGCACCGAGGGCATCTGCGGCACCTGCGAGACCCGCCTCCTCGCCGGCGATGCCGAGCATCGCGACAGCATCCTGACCCCGCAGGAGCGAGCCACCGGTGAGTCCCTGATGATCTGCGTCTCCCGGTCACGGACCCCGCGGCTCACCCTCGACCTCTGAAGTGGGTGCGGTTCGGGTCGATGGAGGCGCCGTTGCTCCGTACTTCCGGTGTGCGGCGAGACTCTCCTGTTCGCCGGAACCAGGCGGCGCGGCAAGAGTCGGCCGAGGTTTCACCCGGGCCGGTGAGCTGCCCCACGAGATCGTCTGCGAAAGCGCTCAGGTCCGTGTAGTCACCATCGCCGAGTCCACAGCCGCCCGCCTGGCGACGCAGGACATCGAGATCGGCGGCAGGACCATCGCGGCCGGCGAGGGCGTGGTGGCGTTGTCCACGGGTGCCTCGCATGTGCCCGGTCGACGCGTCGGCCCGGTCTCGCTTCGGGCGACTGTCGTCCGCGCGGCGAGCGCCATCGCCACCGGACTTCCGGGAATACCGCGGCCTGCAAACGGGCACCAGGGCAGCCTCCGGGTCAGGGTCCCTGCGGGGGAACCGCGACTGCTGACGCTCATCGGCCGCGGCCACCACCGCCGGCCGAGCGACGGGTCGCCGACCTTCCGCCTTCGCGCCGTACCGCATGCCCTGGCAGGCGGGTTCAGCCGGCGGGCGGCGCAGGAACCGCCCCCACGCTCAACTTCGGCCATGGCGTTCGTCAGTGGCTGCCCGGGAGCCCGTCGACAGGGACTCCGTCAGCGCGGAAGCCCTCCTGCGGGGGGCTCGGCCGGTCCTCGCCCGACGCGGCGGAGGAAGTCATCGACGCGATCGTTCGCCTGATCCGCGAGGGGGACGGGGAACGAGGTGAAGATATGCGTGCCGCCCGGGTAGACAGCCAGCTCGGCGTGGTTGCCGGCCGCGATCCAGCGGACATGCATGAACAACGAGTCGTCCAGGAACGGATCCAGGGTGCCTACGGTGAACAACGCCGCCGGGAGATCCCGCAGATCCGCGAACAGAGGTGACAGGTCCGGGTCCTGACGTTGTTCACTCCGGGGCGCCACCGCGCAGGTGGACGCTCGGATGATGTCCGTCGAAATCGGTACCGCGTCGGCACCGAGCAGCTTCTGACTCGGGGTCATCGAGAGGTCGAAGCACCCGAAGATCAGATTCGCCGCCTGGAATCCGGTGGACCCTCGCCGTTCGCGCAACCGGACCAGGACGGAGGCAGCGAGTGTCGCGCCCGCCGACTCGCCGCCGATCGCGAGCGCATCGGTTCCGAACTCCGACCGGGCATTCTCGATCAGCCACATCGCCGCGGATTCGGCGTCGTCCCAAGCCGCCGGGTGCGGGTGCGTGGGCGCCAGCCGGTAGTCCACGTCGATGCAGGCGAGGTCTGTGTTGCGCGCGATCCGCTCCATCACCGGATCCGACTGCGCCGCGCTGCCTCCGACGAAACCGCCGCCGTGGAAGTGCAGGTAGACACCCTTGGGGCGGTCCGGAGCGATGACCCGCAGGGCCAGTTCGTGACCGCCCAGTCCCGCTATCCGGATGGTGCGCGCACGCTCCGATGGCTCCCTGGCAGACACGGGAAGGCCGCCGCCGCCCGCCTCGGGATCAGGCAGATCCTTTAGTCGCTCGCGAAGTCGGCGGTTGAACTCGGCTGTTTCGGGCGCGATCGCTTCCGCCCGGAACGACGTCCCGTCAAGTCCGCTCACCTGGCCCGGCCCGGAAGTCGTCATCGATGCCCCACCCCGCCTGCGGCCGCCGAGTGTTCCGTGGCGGCCACGTCGATGCTGCTGGGCGCGTGCCAGCTCCTGGTCTCCGGAAGAGGGTGCGCGGTCAAACACCGCATGTGGCACACCGACTCGTCGTCGGGCGTCCGGCCGGAGAACGGTTGCGGAAAGAGCTCCTGTGGCTGGTTCTGGAGATCAGCCATCAGAGCCTCGGTCGGCACCGGCAGCTCGCGGGTGTCCGTGAGGACCGCCTTCTTCCTCTTTCCGCCAGGCTCGTGCCAACCAAGGACCGATGCCACTGCCCGGTCCGGTGATGAACGCGACCCGGCCCGCAAGATCTCTCATGCGTGCATGACCTCCTCGGCAAGCCCTTCAGCTGTCCTGATTTTCCGGACAGTAATTCCGCAAGACAGGACAAGCAAACCGGAGCGGGTCCGACCAGTCAAGGCCTGGCGTTCATGACCCCGGGACGGACCGGACGGCCTGGAACCGCCGCCTCACGGAACACATCGACGCCGGAACCAAGATCACCGGATCCGGGGGCAGGTCGCGTCACCGCCCTCGGACGACAGGCAGAGGCGCCTCCGCCCTGACCACGAAGAGCCGCTCCCCCGCCACCAGTCGCCGCCCCTCACTCCCTGTCCGCGCGGCACGAGATCGAGTCCGAATGGGAACTTTCCCTCGTAGCGCCGACAAGAGCCGACGACCACTGCGGTCGCAGGGAAGAGCGACGGGTCCGCCTCACCGGAAGCGGGAACACACCGCCGAGCAGGACGGCTCCGCGCACGCCGTTCGCACAGCGCCACGGCGGCGCCGATGCGGACGGCGAACTCCTCCGCCGTCAGCGATCAGCGTCACGCGGTTGACGAAGTACCGGAAGGCGGTCGCCGTGCCGGATGCCGGACACTGGGCGGGGTCCGCGTCGACAGTGCCTCGGCGCCCGCCTTTTCCTGTCGCTGCCCCGCAGTGCTCGTCCGGCCGAGTGCGCCCGCCACCACCGAGCGCGAACCATGGGCACCGTGATGCACATTCTGCAAAACATGCACATTGAGAAAATATGCACAGACTGCAATCATAGGGTGTATGACTCGTAGGAAAGAAGGACTGCGTGAGCGCAGGCGCCGTGAGACCCGACTCGAGATCCGGACCGCCGCGCTGCGACTCTCGCAGGAACACGGCTTCGACAAGGTCACCGTAGAGATGATCACCACCGAGGCCGACGTCTCCCATCGAACCTTCTTCAACTACTTCCCGAACAAGGAGGCGGCCGTCGTCCAGGCGCCGCCGAAACTGTTGGACGAGGACGCCGAGGCCTTCACCGCCGCGGGGCCCGCGCACCCCCGCGAGATCCTGGCAGACCTCACCGCGCTACTCCTGCGGGACATGGCCGAGCAGCCACCACAGCGCGACGAGTTCACCACCACCTTCTCACTGGCCCGCGAGCACCCGCCCGTGCTGGCCGCGATGCTGGCGAGCTTCGCGGAGTTCGAGCAGTCCCTGGTCGTCATCGTGGCGGCACGCACGGGGGAACGGCCGGAGGACGAGGCGCCACGCCTGATCGCCGCTCTGGCGATAACCGCTCTCAGGACGGCCATGGAGAGCTGGGTGGCCGACGACACCAAGGACCAGGACGACAGCCCGATGCCGTACGTGGAGCGCGTGATGACCTTGTTGCGCACCTTCCTCGGCTCCTGACTCCAGCATGACCCCTCGTGGGTTCGCCGCGCGGCCGCCACCACGACATCACCTCTCTGGAGCGCTTGATGACCGACCTCGCCCCCGCCGCGCAGGCAGAACGACCTGACTCCGCTGCCCTGCCGCCGCGATTCGGCCTGCTGTTCGCCAGTCTGATGACGACCATGCTGCTCGCCTCACTCGACCAGACGATCGTCTCCACCGCGCTCCCGACCGTCGTCGGTGAACTGCACGGCCTGGACCACATGGCGTGGGTCACCACCGCCTACATCATGGCCGCCACGATCGGCATGCCCATATACGGCCGTTTCGGGGATCTGATCGGCCGCAAAACCCTCCTGCTCGGCGGGATAGGTATCTTCATCGCCGGATCGGCACTCGCCGGAGCCGCGAACAGCATGACCATGCTGATCATCGGGCGGGCCGTTCAGGGGCTGGGCGGCGGCGGCCTGATGATCACCTCTCAGGCGATCGTCGCCGAGCTCGTACCACCGCGGGAGCGTGCGCGCTTCATGGCGCCGATCGGCGCGGTGTTCGGCCTCTCCGCGGTGGCCGGACCGCTTCTCGGCGGCTGGTTCACCGACAGCGTCTCCTGGCGGTGGTGCTTCTGGCTCAACCTGCCGGTGGGGGCCGCCGCCTTCGCGGTGGGCGCCTTCGCGCTGCGCACGCCGCGCAAGTCCGTCAAGGTCACCGTCGACTACCTCGGCATCACCCTGATGGTCCTCGCCGTCGCCACGACGGTGCTGGTGGCGAACTGGGGCGGCAACGCATACGGCTGGACGGACCCATTGGTCCTCGGTCTGGCCGCCGGCGCCGTCGTCGCCTGGGTCCTGTTCTTCTTTTCGCAGAGCCGCGCCGCGGAGCCCATCGTCCCGCTGTGGCTGTTCCGCAGCCGGATCTTCAACATCGCGACGCTGATCGGCCTGATCGTGGTCGGCGTCGGGATGTTCGTGGTCGTCGCCTATCTGCCCACCTGCCTGCAGATGGTGTACGGCGTCTCCGCGACCGAGTCCGGACTGCTGCTCTTCCCCATGATCATCGGCCTCACGGCTACCGCCGTTCCCTCCGGAATGCTGATCACTCGGACCGGCCGCTACAAGATCTACCCGATCATCGGCTCGCTGCTGGTGACCATCACCGCCGTACTGCTGTCCACGATGGACGTCGACACTCCGGTGGCTGCGGTCTCCGGATACACCTTCCTGCTCGGCGCCGGCGTCGGCCTTGTCATGCAGAACCTCGTCCTGGCCGTGCAGAACGCGTTCCCCACCAGTGAGGTCGGCACCGCAACCGCCTCCAACAACTTCTTCCGCGAGATCGGCGCGACGATCGGCACGGCGGTCGTGGGAGCGGCCTTCTCCCAGCGACTAACCGACCAGCTCTCCGCACGACTGACGAGCAGTTCCGACAGCGGCCTGGGTGACACCGACTCCCTGACACCGTCGCTGGTGCACTCGCTGCCAAAACGGCTCCAGGCCTCCGTGATCGACGCTTACCAGCAGGCGTTGACACCGATCTTCGGGTACGTGGCGGCCCTGTTGGCCATCGGCTGCGTCCTCGCCTTCCTCCTCCCGCAGAAGGAACTCGCCCTCACCAACGCGGACAAAGGCGCCGACCTGCCGACCGTCCCGCCGTCCGCGCAGGACGGCGACAGGACAGCCACCCTGACCTGACGCCAGTCGTCGATCCGCAGGCCGGTCGCGTCTCGGAAGCACCTGTCCCCGCAGGACAGGCACGCAGAGACTCGACGGGCTGCTTGCACCGTCGCCGGTTCCGACCCACGAGGGACCGCGAAGACCGGGCCGGCCTTCCATGCCATGCATCCACGGTTCCGCGGACCGCATTCCCACATCCACTCCCCGCCGCACCCACAGACGGTGACGGATCCGGAACGGGCCTGTGTCAGGCCCCTCTCCGTCACGTCTGCGGCTGGAGCTCCGACGCTTCCTCCACGGGGGCCGTCTCCCCCTTCCGTACGGGCCGGTGGCCGGCACGGCGCTCCCGCCGGGTCTCGACCATCGTGTAGGGGGTCGGGATCAGGATGAGCGTCAGCAAGGTGGAGCTGAACAGTGCGCCGATGACGACCACGGCGAGGGGCTTGGAGATGAAGCCGCCCGAGCCGGTGGCGCCGAGCGCCATCGGGGCCAGCGCGCATATGGTGGCGAGCGCCGTCATCAGGATGGGCCGCAGCCTGTGGCTGCCGCCCTCTCGGGCCGCTTCCGCGATGCCCATGCTCCGGGCTCGGTACTGGTTGATCAGATCAATCAGCACGACGGCGTTGGTCACCACGATGCCGATGAGCATGAGCAGGCCGATCAGTGCCGCCACACTCAGCGGGGTGTCGGTGGCGCGTAGCAAGGCGATGGCACCCGTGGCGGCGAAGGGGATCGACACCAGCAGGATCAGGGTCTGGCGGATGCTGCGGAACACCGCGCCCAGCACCAGAAAGACGATGGTGATGGCCGCCACGATCGACAGGGCGAGCTGGCTGAAGGCGTCGTTCTGGCTGGAGGTGACACCGCCCATCTCGTAGGAGACAACCGAGGGGCAGGTTCACCTTCTTCACCGCGTCCTCCACCGCTGTGCTCGCGGCGCCGGTGTTGTCGCCCACCGGGGTCGCCGAGACGGTGACGGACTCGGTGGCGTCGACACGTGACCGCTCGACGGGCTCCTCGGTTTGCGTCACGGTGGCGACGCGACGAGGGCGGGCTCGCGCAGTCGGGCACGCCCCGCCTCTCGGGCGAGTGACGTCACCCGGTCCCTCCGGCCGTTGGTTCTCATGGTTGCAGCGTAGGCACCGCTACCGCCCTCGTTCGTCGCCTGAACGTGGCGTTGGCCTTTACCGCGAACGCGGTAGATGGTCTCGGGATCATGTCCTGCTTGACAGAATTGGATGTCAATTTACAGGACATCGAGAGGCGACGGAAGAAGGAAGGTTGACGACGTCAAGCCACGTCAGGTGACACCACAGAGAGTTGACGCGCACATCGGTGCTGCCTACAGTCCTATAAAACGAAACTTAGATCCTGAAAAGAGGGACAGCGATGGCGATCACGGGTCTCGGTCACACCGGCTTCTGGGTCGACGACCTCGACACGATGCGCGACTTCTACACGCGGGTCATGGGCCTGACGGTGACCGACGAGGACGAGGAGATGGGCATCGTCTTCCTCTCAGCGCGCCCGGCGGAGGAGCACCACGAGTTCGTCCTCCAGCGCGGCCGCACAGCTCCGCCCGGCTCCAAGCTCACCCATCAGGTCTCGTGGCGGGTGGACTCCCTGGAGACGGTCATCGACTTCCACCACCGGTTCCGCGCCGAGGGCATCGAGGTGCAGCAGGAGGTCACCCACGGCAATGCGATCGGCATCTACTTCTTCGACCCGGAGGGCAACCGCAACGAGGTGTACCTGCGGGTGGAGCGCGACGTGCGGCAGCCGTTCCGCAAGACGCTCGACCTCGACCAGGACCCCGCCGAGATCCTCGCCGACGTGGAGCGGCTGCTGACCGAGGGCGGCCCCGCATACCAGCCGGTCCAGTAGCCCACCGTGCCCCGCACCCGCCGTCGACCGATGGAGTCCCGCCCATGAGCGAGCCACTGACACCACCCGAGGATCCCCGGCACATACCTTCCTGCGCCGGTCCGGTGAAAACCGACGTCCTCGTGGTCGGCGCTGGTCCCACGGGACTCACGGCCGCCCATCTGCTCGGCTCTCTCGGGGTGCGCGTCCTGCTGGTCGAGCGCAATCCGACTACCAGTGACGACGCCAAGGCCATCAGCCTGGACGACGAATCGCTGCGAACCCTGCAGTCGGCCGGCATCGCGGACGCGGTCTATCCGATCATCGTGCCCGGCACCGGAACGAGGTACTTCGGCGCCGACGGCCGACCCCTCCTGCACGCGCGCGGACTCGGCGACCAGCGCCTGGGGCACCCATTCAAGAACCCCTTCGCCCAGCCCGACCTTGAACGGGTGCTCCTCGAAGAGCTACGGCGCCGCTCCTGCGTCGAAACCCGTTTCTCCACACGGCTGTTCACGCTGGAGCACTACGACGACCATGTCGGCGTAGGGGTGGGGCCGGCCGAGGGTGAGGGACCCACCGAGCACTTCGACGTCTCGTACGTCCTCGGCTGCGACGGCGGCCGCAGTACCGTCCGGGAACTGCTGTCCATCCCCATGCGGGGGGAATCCTTTCCCGACGTGTGGCTGGTCGCCGACACCCTCGGGGATCCGCACGACCAGCGCTACGGCATGCACTTCGGAGACCCCCGCCGTCCCACGGTCGTCGTACCGGGCCGCGACGGACGGTGCCGCTACGAGTTCCTGCTGCACCCCGGGGAGGGCAGGCCCGGTGATCCGCCGCCGTTCGAGCTGGTGCGCGAACTGCTGCGGCCATACCGGGAGATCACCCCGGACCAGGTCGAACGCGCCGTGTCGTACACGTTCCATGCCCTGCTGGCCGACCGCCTGCGCGACGGGCGCTGCTTCCTCCTGGGCGACGCCGCACACATGATGCCGCCGTTCGCCGGCCAGGGCCTCAACTCCGGCGTGCGCGACGCGGCCAACCTCTGCTGGAAGATCGCCGACGTCCTGTCCGGACGGGCCGGGGACGCGCTGCTCGACACCTATGACAGCGAGCGCCGCCCACACGCCCGAGCGGTGATCGATCTCTCCGTCCGGCTCGGCCGCATCGTGATGACCACCAGCCGTGGCCGGGCACTTGTGCGCGACCTGCTGGCACGCGCAGCCATGCACACGCCCTGGGGACGCCGGTATCTCACCGAGATGCGCTACCGGCCGGACACCCGCATACGTTCCGGCGCGGTGGTCCCCCTGGACGGCCAGGTCCGGTCGCCGGTGGGCACCCCGCTTCCCCAGCCGCGCGTCCTCCACGGCCCGCGGCTCCAGGTCACCTGGTTGGACGACGTGCTCAGCCGTGGCTGGAGCCTGCTGGGGGAGGGACTCACCGACGCGGACTGGGCCGCCGCCGCGCGCGCCGGCCTACCCGCCGGTACCCGCGTGGACGTCGTCCTCGACGACCGCTTCCCTCGCGACCATCCGGGACGCACCAGCATCGCCGACGCGGACGGCCGGCTCGACGCCGCCTTCAGCAGACTGACCGCCCGCTTCGTGCTCGTGCGCCCCGACCGGCTGATCGCCGCCGTGTTCGAGCCCGACCAGATCGAACGCGTCGCGAACAGCCTGCACCGGTTCGCGCCGCACCCGGGCGCTGAGGTCCACGTTCCGGCGACGGAACAACACCCCGCACGGATCGGCGATGAGAACGCCGGTCGGCCATCAGCCGAGCCCGAGCGCTCCGTCACCGTTTCCCGCACCCCGAGTGTTTCCGAGACCCGAGGAGGGCTTCGATGAGGCTCAGCACCGTCCGTCTGCACGACGGGCGCGGCACGGCCGCCGCCCGCCAGGAAGGCGACGAACTCGTCCTGCTGCCGTACTCCGACGTCGGGGAGCTTCTGTCGAGCGGCGACGACTGGCCGGAGCGCGCGACCGCCGAGGCCGGTGAGCGCATCCCCCTCGGGACGATGTCGCTCGCCCCCGTCGTCCCCCACCCGAACAAGATCGTGTGCCTGGGTCTCAACTACGCCACGCACATCAAGGAGATGGGCCGCCCGACCCCGGCCCACCCGACCCTCTTCGCCAAGTACGACGGCTCTCTCATCGGCGCGCACGACGACGTACGCATGCCGTTGGTCAGCGACCACCTGGACTGGGAAGCCGAACTCGGAGTCGTGATCGGACACCGAGCACGTCATGTGAGCGCGGACGAGGCCCTGGCGTACGTCGGCGGGTACACCGTCGTCAACGACGTCACCGTCCGGGACTGGCAGCACCGCACTCGCGAGTTCCTGTCGGGCAAGACCTTCGAGGCCACCACCCCGGTGGGGCCCTGTCTCGTCACCCCGGACGAACTGCCGCGTGGCGCCTCGGGGTTGACGATCAGTTGCAGCGTCGACGGTCGCACCATGCAGAAGTCCAGCACGGCGGACCTCCTCTTCGACGTCGCCTCGATCATCGCGTACGTCAGCACCATCATCACGCTGCTGCCCGGTGACCTGATCGCCACGGGCACTCCTGGCGGCGTCGGCGCCGGCCGCGACCCCAAGGTCTTCCTCCGGCCGGGCCAGGAACTCGTCACCACCGTCGAAGGGATCGGCGAGCTCCGTAACACCGTGGTCAGAGAAGAGATGTGACGCAGGAGCGTAGTGCCGCCCCGACGAGTTAAGGTGTCTCGCATGTCAGGATCAGCGTCGCCAAGCTACCGTGAGCGCAACTCCACAGCAGACCGGGCCCTGGACATCCTCCTCATGTTCTCGGATGCCCAGCTCGTCGTCTCGGGCACTGCCGTCGCCGAGCGACTCGGCGTAGCTCGTTCCACCGCCTACCGCTATGTGCAGAGCCTCGTGAGCAGCCGGTTCCTGGAAGAGGCTCCGGGCGGCGGCTTCCGTTTGGGCCTGCGCGTCCTGGAGATCGCCCGGCTGGCACGACGCAGTTACGGCCTGTCGGAAGTCGCGCTTCCGGTGATGGCGGCGCTCGCCGACGACGTGCGCGAGACGATTCTGCTGACGCGGCGCGCCGAGGGGCTCGTCGTCTGCGTCGACCGGGCGGAAGCCGGAACGGGCGCCGTGCGCATCTCGTACGAGAGGGGCAGCACACTCCCCCTCAACGCCGGTGCGGCGGCGCTCGTCCTGCTGGCCTGGATCCCCGAGGAGGAAGCCCGCAGGCTCCTGGAGTCGGCAGACCTCCAACGCTTCACTCCCGCCACGCTCACGGATGTCGACACCCTCATGAGACGGCTGGACCACATCCGGCGCGCCGGATACTCGGTCACTCGTGGCGAGCTCGACGCCGACGTGATGGGTATCGCCGCTCCGGTGCGGGACGAGGAGCAGCAGGTGGTGGCAGCGGTGAGCGTCGCGGCCCTGGCCTCCCGTGTGTTCCCCGAGGCCGAAGCTGAGCTCGCCCGGAAGGTCCGGGAGACGGCGCAGGTGATCAGCGACCGGCTGATCACCGTCGGAGGCTGACACCCGACGACCAAGGCCCCGGCCGTCGGGTGGTGCGCGCTTGGGGGCAGATGACGTGGGCAGGCACGAAAGCCGTCGTCTCGCACCTTGACGTCGTGTTCCCGGTGGAGTGTCTGAAGGGCCGGGTTCAGTGGCCACCTCTGTACGTACTCCTCGGCCGGCTGCGGGAGTGGGTTCGTGGTGGTCTCGCCGTCACCTGTCGGAGCCGGGGTGAAGCGGCTGCGGCACCGGTGCGGTGGGGCCGGCCTTCTGGCCCGGGGGGCGGGGAATGTCCTCGAACACACGCGGCGCCACGCTGAGCGTGAGCGACCGGCAGTAGCAGTCGGCGATCACCACACCGAGCATCGTCAGGACGAAACCGGCGCTCTTGCCTGCGGCGACGTTCACCAGCATGATCACGGTCACTACCGCGGTAGGTGGGTTGATCAGCACGAACGCGACCGTGGCCCGAACGGTCCGCGAGAGCGAGGTGGGTGTCTCGCTCCGGTGGATCGCCACGCCCGCCACGGCGAAGATCGCTACAATCGCGCCCGCGTTCAGCACCGCGTTGAAGCGGAGGTCAGCGGACGTGAGTCCGGTAAGGGCCGACCAGGCAATCAGGTTCGCTCCGATCAGGCCGATGCCCATCCACACGACGACGCGTCGGCCCGGCTTGCGGTGCACCGCCCGAACAGGAGCCAGTACGGACATGTCGGTGCCGCGTGGCAGTAGCCACAGAGACAGGGCAAGGGCGATGAGCCCCACGCCCGCTCCCACGGCCGTCATGAGACGCCAGGCATCCTCGACGGCCAGCGTGCCCATGGTGTTCTGGGTGGCAAGTCCCGCGACCGGCATCCCGAAGGACACGATTCCGAGCGCGATCTTGAATCTTTTGGTGATGTCCTGGGCGAGGCCCAGGGTCAGTGGAACGGCGGCGCCCACGCCGATCCCCGTGAGCATCCTGAGGAACCCCAGTTGCCAAGGGGTGGCGGCGACCGCGCAGGCCCCGGACCAGAGCGTGAGCCACAGGAATGATGCGAGCGTCGCCCGTCGGCGCCCGAGACACCGGGCCAGCGGCACAGCGGCGGTGGCGCCGGCCATCATCCCCAGAAAGATCATGCTCCCGACCAGACCCGCACCGCCCGGTGACAGGTCCCAGCCGGGTTCCGCGCGCAGGGACTGGAGGAAGTTGGGGAACACGACGATCTGGTAACTCAGTGCGGCCACGAGAACGAACCCGAGCGGAATCAGACGGCGGCCTATCGAGGGTGTGACGGTGCCGGACGACATAGTCGGATCTCCAGACGGCGAACGAACAAAGGGGGACCGGCAACGGCAAGGCACCGGGCCGTGGTGAAGAGGTGTTTCGCGGTCGGAGGTGTCCTGCCCCTGCCAGGAAGGCCGCTGGGGCAGGACGTCGGCGGTGGCGCCGGATCCTGACGGCGAGCCGCTGAACAGTGCGCACCTGCGACCACTGCCACACCGCAGCCATCGGCTGTCTCCATGACGGTGGCAGCCGCCCGGAACCATCTCGAAGGCGCGTCGGTCAGCCCTGGCGGAGTGCGGCGTCCAGTTCGGCGGCGGAGGACCAGCTTCCGTGGAAGCCCAGAGGCACCCGGTGATTGAGCTTGATCCGCGCGACCGGGGCCGCGGTGAAGTCCTGGGCGTCCTGGACGATCACCTCGCTGCGGTCGGTGGCCGGGTCCCACCAGATCGTCAGCACCCAGCCGTCGTCCTCGGCAGTAGCTCCCTCACGCGGCACGAACACCGGCTCGCTGGGCGAGGTGACCCCGCCGTCGAGCGACTGCACCTCGGTGTTTCCGCTGGTGAAGTCGACTTTGGCCACGCCGTCGGTAATCCACTCGTTCAGGCCGCGGTTGCTGGCGAAGTAACCGAAGTTGTGCCGCAGGCCGGCAAGTTGGTCGTTGATCCGCGGGAACCCGGACCCGACGTCGGTGACCGCACCGCCGCCGACCACGCCGCGTTCGAGGTCCAGTTCCCACCGCCACACAGTGCCGGGCTTCATGTCTTCCTTGGCTGACACCGACGATTCGATGTCCTGCAGGAGAGTGCCCATCGTGGGGACACGCTCCCCGTCGACAATGACCTTCGAGCCGTCCTGGTAGGCGTTGAAGAAGTGGGTCGGCGCGAAGGCGTCGGGGGTGTCGATCCACTGCACCGCGCCGGTGTGTCGGTTGAGCACCGCGAAGCGGCAGGTTTCGAGCGTGTCCGTGTCCCAGATCAGGGGCGGCAGCCCCGTCACCGCGTTCTCTATCCGGAAGAACATCGGGTAGATCAGGAAGACCGCGTAGTCAGGGGTCACCACGTAGTCGTGGATCCAGCTCGGCACACCCATGTCGAAGTGGTGGACGTCGCACAGCTTGCCTGACCGGTCGGCCCGGTACCAGGTCATGTCGTTGCCCATGGACACGAAGAAGAGCAGGTCACCGTTGCCCGGATCGATCCTGAAGTGCGGCGTGAGGCCCAACGGACCGGGCCCCGGGCTGGTGAGGGCACCGTGGAAGTCGTACCTGCCCACGGTCTCCAGGGTGTCGGGCCGCAGCTCGTGCGGCAGGTCGGCGGAGAAGACCAGCAGCCGGTCGTTGAAGAGGGTCACGTGGGTGTTGGCCGGGTCCCTGAACAGCGGCGCGCCTTCGGGCAGATCTGCGAGGTCGCCGCCGGTCATCATGCCTCCCAGCACCGGCCCTCCCTCCTGCATCTCCAGCTTCAGGGCGTCGGTGCGGACATAGCGGTTGCGGTAGCTGGCACGTCCGTCGCGGATGAAGACCGCGTGGATCATGCCGGTGCCTTCGAACCAGTGGTAGCGGTCCGGGTTGGGCGGCCGGTAGTGCTGGTTCGATCCGGTCCGGTACAGCACGCCGTTGAGCTCGCGGGGCAGTTCGCCCTCGATTTCCAGATCGAAGGCCTCGCCTTCCTCGCGCCATGGCGCGAACGGGCCGTTGAGAAACATGTTGTCCGTGTCCCACATGGGCTTCTTCTCCCTTGGATCAGCGAGGGACGGGTCGAGTACATCCCGGGACCGACGCAGAAGATCTGCGCCATCTGCCGGCCTCAACCTCGGCTCCGACAGGACTGTCGCCAGGTGGGCGTGAGGCTCCCCGTCCGCGATCACAACCGTAGTACTTTTTGCATATCATGCAAATACTGCACTTGTTGCAATAACCAAGAGGGCCCAGCCTGCCACGACCTCGCCTTGAGCATGAACGGTGCCGTCACGCCACTGCCGTGCGATGCGCGGGCACGGTTGCAGCCCCGCGGATCACGGCCGCACGGGATGAGCGGGAGGCATCGCCACGCCCCCTTGACATCCCCACACTCTCAAGAAAGTGTCCTGTTTAACAAGTCATACATCCTATCATGCGAGACATTGAATGGCGGGCCGGCCTGGCGGGTCGCCGCCTGGATCACGCAGAACGGAACATCATGGCCTTTCTGGACGCAGTCGACTGGCAGGGGCGGATCTTCTCGGGCGGATGGATCAAAGGGTCGAGTGAGCCGTACGACTCGACCGAGCCGGCGACCGGTAAGACACTGGGCCGCGTCGGCGCAGCCACGCCTGCGGATCTCGACCGGGCCGCAGGGCACGCGCAGCAGGCCCAGCTCGCGTGGACGGTGCTCCCGTACGTCGAGCGGGCGCAGGTCCTGCGACGCGCCGCGGCCCTGTTCGAGAAGCACCACGCGGAGATCGCGGAGTGGATCGTGCGCGAGTCGGGCGCCCTGCGACCGTTCGCGGACATCCAGACGTCGATGGGTGCGGCCGAGGAGTGCCACGAGGCCGCGGCGCTCGCCGCTGCCCCCTTCGGCGAGGTGCTGCGGTCGGTCGAGGACCGCCTCTCGTTCTCACGGCGGCGCGCGGTGGGCGTGGTGGGGGTCATCTCCCCGTTCAACGCGCCGATGTTGCTGGCCATGCGGGCGTTGGCGCCGGCGCTGGCCCTCGGCAACGCGGTCGTCCTCAAGCCCGATCCGCGCACCGCGATCTGCGGCGGCGTCACCATCGCGCGGGTCTTCGAGGAGGCAGGGCTTCCCGAGGGCGTGCTGCACGTCCTGCCCGGTGGCGCCGATGTCGGTGCGGCGCTGGTCGACGACCCGCGCGTGCCCGTCATCGCCTTCACCGGGTCCACCGAGGCGGGGAAGGCGATCGCCACGGCAGCCGCGCAGCGGTTGAAGCGGGTGCACCTGGAACTGGGCGGGAACTCGGCGCTGATCGTCCTGGACGACGCCGACCTGGACAAGGCCGTCTCCGCGGGCGCGTTCGGCTCCTTCCACCACTCGGGTCAGATCTGCATGGCCTCCAGCCGCCATCTCGTCCACGCCTCGATCGCCGAGGAGTACACCGCCCGCCTCGCCGAGCGCGCCGACGCGGTGCCCGTGGGCGATCCGATGACGGGCGCGGTCCTCATGGGCCCGATGATCGACGAGCGTCAGCTGCGAGCGACCCACACCGTCGTCTCCGACAGCCTGGCCGCCGGCGCACGGCTCGCCGCGGGTGGCACCCACGAGGGCCTGTTCTACCGGCCCACGGTCCTGGCCGACGTGCCGCTCACCGCCCGCGCCTACGCGGAGGAGATCTTCGGCCCGGTCGCGCCCGTGGTGGCCTTCCACGATCTAGACGACGCCGCACACCTGGCCTCCGACACCGAGTACGGCCTCTCCCTGGGCATCCTGACCCGCGACGTGGCCAAGGGGCTGGCGCTGGCCGACCGCATCCCGACCGGGCTGGTGCACATCAACGACCAGACCGTCAACGACGAGGCGACCTCCCCGTTCGGCGGCGTCGGCGCCTCCGGCAACGGCGCCCGCCACGGAGGTGCCGCCGCCAACGTCGAGGCATTCACCGAGCAGCAGTGGGTCACGGTCCGCGGTGAGATCCCCGGCTATCCGTTCTGAGTCCGCCATCACGGCTCCCGTTCTCGCGGTCCAGTTGAGCGCCGCCGGCGTCAGCACCGCCCTGCTGATCGGATTGCCGAGGACAGGTGTGGAGGTGGTCTGCACGGTGCTGATGGGCAGCCTCCTAGCATGCTTCGCCTCCCTCGGGGCCTGAGGGCTACCAGCTGCATGCACATGGTCAAGGTGACACTTGCCCTCGTGGCCCTCGCGCTGCTTTCGGCGCTCGGCCGCCTCAGATAGTTCGCGTGGAATCCAGAGACTTTCTCTCGGCCGCGGTGATGAAGAGCGTGGCACCAGACCGTTACTTGAGCCCGGGGCTCGGGCAGTACGCGCACGTCATCGAGCCGCTCAAGACGGTGGGCACGCATGTCGCCGTGATTTTCGACGCAGCCACCATGCCTCACATGTTGCTGCGCCTCAACGCGTCCCGGACCGGCCGGTCCGCGCGACGTTCCGCGAGTATTGCCGTGGGTCTGTTCGGCATCTTCCTGCTGCTCCTCATCACGGCGGGCTTCGGCTTCGCTTCGGCAGCCGTGGTGGGCGGTGCGGGCATCGCAGCCGACGCCTCTGGGCAGTCGTCCCTGATCTTGTTGGCCTCGCATGTGGTCGATGAAGGCTCACCACTGCGTACGGCGCTGATCACCCTCCTGGGATGCGTCATCTTTCTCACCGTGCTCACGACCGTCGCCAGTGTGACCTTCGCTGCCGCCGTGCCGCTGACTCACGGTGTCCGCGCGCGAGGCAAGCGCGTCCAGGCCCCCGAGGCGGGAAACCGGACCATAAGTGTCGCCGTCGCCTTGGGGGTCGTGGGCCTGTCGCTGTCAGCGGTCCCACACGGGTATCCGACCGAGTTCCTGAGCACCTTCTCGCTGAGCGCCGCGGCTTCGTGCATCTTTCCGGCGCTGGTCTACTCCCTGTTCTGGCGTAGGTTCTGTCGCAGGAGGCTGGTGCGGTGCGTCTATGGAGGACTGCTGCTGTCACGATCTTGCTGGAACGGGACACCAGCCACTGAGCCGGCGTCGAGCCGGTCGACGGCTCGGGCACAACGGCCCGCCGTGGCGCCTGCACAGACCGACTTACTCACACTGCGGGTGCGCTGATCTCCCGCTTCAGTACCTTGCCGCTCGGTCCCATCGGCAGCCTGTCCATGAGCCACACAGCCCGGGGGTACTTGTACGCCGCCACCCGGTCCTTGACGTACTGCCGCAGCTCCTCAGGTGTGGCCTGCGCACCCGGGCGCAGTACGACCGCGGCCGCGACCTCCTCGCCGAGCTGCTGATGGGGTACGCCCACCACCGCGGCGAGGGCGACAGCTGGGTGCTCATGGAGGACCTCCTCGATCTCGCGCGGGTAGACGTTGTAGCCGCCGCGGATGATCATGTCCTTCTTCCGGTCCACGATGTAGAAGTAGCCGTCCTCGTCCCGCCGGGCCAGGTCGCCGGTGCGCAGCCAGCCGTCCGGGATCGCGACCGCGGTCTCCTCGGGACGGTTCCAGTAGCCCTTCATCAGGTTGGGGCCGCGCACGGCCAGCTCGCCGATCTCGTCGGCGCTCACATCCTGGCCCTTCTCGTCCAGCAGCCGGACCTCCACGTCCTGGATCGGGGTGCCGATGGACCCTGCTTTGCGGGGCCGGTCGAGGTGGTTGAACGTCACCACCGGACTCGTCTCGGACATGCCGAAGCCCTCCAGAACCGGGCAGCCGAAGCGCTCCTCGAAGCCGCGCAGGACTTCCACCGGCAGTGACGCGCCGCCGGAGACGCACATCCGCAGCGTCGACACATCAGCCTGCGTCGGGTGGTGCAGCAAGGCCGCGTACATGGTCGGCACGCCCCCGAACACCGTCGCCCGGTCGCGGGTGACCGCGTCCAGCACGGTCTGCGGGTCAAAGCGCGGGATCAGCGTGAGTGAGGCGCCGCTGCGGACGGCCACGCTCATCGCGCAGATCTGGCCGAAGATGTGGAACAGCGGCAGACACCCCACCACCACGTCCTCCGACGTCATCCGCTGGACGTAGACCCCGTTGACCTCGGTGTTGTGCCGCAGCCCGCCGTGGGTGAGCGCGGCACCCTTGGGCTTTCCGGTGGTGCCGGAGGTGTACAGCAGGACAGCCACGTCGTCGCCCGCCGTCGGCGCCACCTCCGTCAGCGGTTCGTGCCCTGCCAGTAGGGCGGCGAAGGACGAAGACTCCACTGCCATGTGCCGAACCCCGGCAGCGGCCGCGCCCTGGCCGCCCTCCCCCGGCGCCTGGTGCCATTCGAAGAGCAGCACGGCGCCGGAGTCGGTGAGGTGGTACGCGGTCTCCCGCTCCTTCAGCAGCGGGTTCATCGGCACCACGATCGCCCCGGTGCGGAGCGCACCGTAGTAGAGCACCACGAACTCCGGGACGTTCGGCAGCATCAGGGCGACGCGGTCTCCCGGCCGTACGCCTTCGGCCCGCAGCAGCGCCGCCGCACGGGCGCTCTGCTCGTCCAGCTCCGCGTAGGTGGTGATGTTCGTCCCCAGCCGCAGCGCGGGGCGTTCCGGCCTCCGGGCCGCCGTCCGCACCAGGAACTCCGCCAGATTGGCCATGATCAGCCTCCATTGACTCATCGTCGAAATCCGTTGCGCACGTTCACGACATCCTGCTGTGGTCCGCCGGTGACGGGTCGTCAGGACTCGTTCCTGTGCTGGGGTATGCCGTCCCCTGCCACGGCGGCAGCGGGCCCTTGATGTTTTTTGAGAGCGCCTCGGCGCAGGGACACCGGGTTCTACGAGTCCATCAGCGGAACGCGAAGTGTTCGGTGTGCAGGTGGTCTCTCGATATGCCCGAGCGGCGCAGATCGCGGGTCAGTGTGCTCAGCATCCGGTCCGGTCCGCACAGGAAGATGTGGACGTCCGGGCCGATCGGTCCGACCTCCCCGAGGACGCGGGCCGCGGTCAGACGGCCGTCGGTCGAGCTGAACACCGGGTGCAACTGCAGCGCGGGGGTGCTCTCCGCGGCCGCGGAGAGCTCACGCAGGAACGGTGCCTGGTCAGCGCTCGGTGTGCAGTAGTAGAGGTCCGTGCTAGGTAGCGGTGCGTCGGTGCGGTCGAGCCACCCCAGGAATGGGGCGATCCCGATTCCCGCGCCGATCCAGATCTGGCGGGCCCCGCCGAGGGTGTGGTCGAACATGCCGTAGGGCCCGCTGAGCGTGGCGGGGGTCCCCGTGCACAGATCGGCGTGGAGATCGCGGGTCGCGTCGCCGAGTGCGCGGATGGTGAGGCGGACCGCACCGTCCCCGTTGACGCCGGCGACGCTGAAAGGGTGCTCGTGCCAGGCGTGGTCGCCGCCGACCTTCATGTAGACGAACTGGCCACCGGCGATCGGTAGAGCCGTCGTCCCGTCGGCCGGGTGGAGTGTGACGTCCACGATGCCCTCGCCCGGTCGGGAGACGGAGCGGATCGTGTAGTGCGCCGACGGTTCCTGTCGTCGGCGCACGAGTTCGGCGTACACGTAGGAGATCAGCCCGACCGTCGCGATGACCGGGTACGCGCTGTCGGCCAGGCCGGACGAGGCGAGCACCGGATCGAGCAGCCAGCCGTGCAGCACCGACGTGCCCACCAGCACTCCGATGAACCGGTGGATGAACAGCCACCGCTCGTACGGCAATCGGATGATGCTGCTCACCTTCGGCAGCGAGATGAGCACGAGCAGGCCCAGTGCGACGCCGGAGATGATGCCGAGCGCGAGCCCCGTCGCGATCGAGTTCGATGCCCCGGGGTCCATGCGACCGCCGTCCCACTGCGTCGAAACGATGTGCAACGTGATCAGCGCGATCGCCCACAGCGAGTATCTCTTGTGCCACAGATACATGCGGTCCAGCCCGCCGAACCATGGTTCCAGCCATTGGATGCGGGTGGCGAGTACCAGGCTCAGCGTCATCATGTAGACCGCCATCAGACCGGCCAGGTCGCCGAGGAAGTAGATTCCGCCGACCCCGGTGGGCCGGCCTTCGTCCCATACCAGGCCCAGGTCGACGGCCAGCACCGTGACGAAGATGGGGCCGAAGTAGCGCTTCTTCAGTCGTCCGTCGAGTGGTCGTCGCAGGATGCGCAGGGCGTACAGGGCGATCGCGATCAGCAGGCTCACAGCAGTTCTCCGTATCTCGGTCCCGGAGGCCCTCAGCCCGCCGAGGCGTTTCACAGTCGGCCCGGGTGCGCGTTGCCGGTCAGCGTGCCGATCGCCGGGATGTTCAAGGACGAAGGCGGGACCACAGAGCTGGAGTGGACGACTCGGACTCTTCGTCGACGGAATGCCGGACACCGATGCCCGACGTCGGGCGGACGGCTCGGGAGCCGCCGTCGGCACATCGGGTGGGTACGGGATCTCGTCACTCGCCTTGCCGTTGTTCGTCGTCATCGGCGAGGGGATGTGGCGGGCCCTGGACGGAGGATTGGTCTGGGACGGAGACATCGTTGAGCGCGCCCTGATATTTCGATCTCTGCGGTCATTGGTCGATGCGATCGCTCCTGGCGGTTATGAAGGAGGACACCAGCTCTGCGGTTTCCCCGGGCCGCTCGTACGGAGCCATGTGCCCACAACCCTCGATGATCTCGGTGTGCCTCGGCCGAACCAGGTCACGGGCTCGGTCCAAACCGCTGATGGGGGTGATCCGGTCCTCGGTCGCCCACGCCAGCAGGGTCGGGATGCCGAGGCTGCCGGCTCGCCTGTAGAGGTCCTCGCGGCCGGAGATCGGGTAGTTCTGCAGAGTGGAGAAGAAGGAGTACATCGATCCCTCGAACCGGTAGCAGTCCGAGATCATGGTGGTCAGGGGCTCGACGAGGGCGGGATCGAAGACGTTGCGTCCGAGATGGCCGAGCAGGATCTTGCGCCCGAAGCGCCGTGCGGCGAACGAGGCGATCCGGTCGGACCTCAGTGCACGCTGCTGGAGCGCGGTGTCGGTGGACAGACCCGCGGGACCGATGAGCGTGAGGGTCCGGACCGAGTCGGGGCGGTCGAGGAGGTAGGTCATCGCACCCAGCGCCCCCATCGACGTCCCCACGAGGTTCACTGGCGTGTCGATGCCGAGGAACGAGAGCAGTTCGCGGAGCTGGCGTACGAACATCGCCTCGTCGTAGCGGCCTTGAGTGCGGTCGGAGTAGCCGCGTCCGTACGCGCTGAAGGCCAGTGTCCGGATGCCGCGCGCATGCAGCTTCGACGCCATACCGTCCCAGTAGAACAGCGGGATGGTCATGCCCGGCGCCAGGACGGCGAGCTCGCCGGTCTCGGGACCACCCAACTCGTAGTGCGTGAACCCGTCGGAGAGCTGGGCGAAGCTGCCGCGCAGCGTTTGCCGAGCATTCGCGTCAAGCCGGAGATCCTCGTCCGGCATTACGAAGTACTTCATCGAGGCGTCTTTCCTTCGAGTGTCTGGAGGAGTCGTTCAGTGCCACGCCGACCGGGTCGGGCCGCCACTGCGGTCGGGCCGTCACTGCGGAGGAAAAGTGGCCGCGATCGGCATGGACACGTTGGATCGAACCGGGTAGGTCCCGGGCTGCGTGCCGACCGCCTACCGCTCAGGACGAGGGCGGATGGATCGCCCCAGAGTCCAACCCTGAACACCGTGGATCCGACGAGCAAGGCCATAACGGCTACATCGTTACCATAACTAGCCCGGAAGTCAAGAGGAACGCGGCGCCAGCCGGGGAATGCGGGGCACACATGAACCGCATGTCCTCGCGCGAGACGTTCCGCGTCGCCCACCGCTCCCGCATAACGGTTACAGTGATTCCGTTACGGTCCCCCTGGCCAAGCAGGCATACTTTCCCCGTGCCAACCTCACGAGATCAGGTGCGAGAAGGCGGGTCGTCGGCGCGGCGCTTGCCCGGCCGTCCACCCATCCCGCTCGAGCGGATCGTCGCCGCGGCGGTGCAGATCGTCGACGAAGAGGGGGCCGAGGCCCTGTCGATGCGGACGCTCGCCCAGCGCCTGGGTTCCGGCACGGCGACGCTCTACCGGCACTTCGACAACCGCGCGGCTCTCGTGGCCCATGTCGTGGACCGCCTGTTCGGCGCGGTCGAGATCCCGGCAGACGAACTTGGGGGCATGGGCTGGCGGGAAGCGTGCCGCACAGTGGTGCAGGCCATGTTCGACGCCCTGAGCCGGCACGGGAACGTGGCACCCCTGCTTGTCGAGCGGATCCCCGTAGGCCCGAACGCGATGGCCGTACGGGAGCGTTGCATCGCCTTCCTGCTCGCCGACGGATTCCCCCCGCAGGTGGCGGCGCACGCCTACGCAACCCTGTCCCGCTACGTGCTCGGCTTCGCGATCCAGCTTCGAGGACCTCACGACGCGGGACAGCCGGGCAGCGACGCCCAGGCGACCACCGTCTTCCGAGCCGCCGATCCGTCCCTGTTTCCCGCCACTGCGGCGGTGGCCGACTGGCTTCCGGTCCCACTGGAGGACGAGTTCACCTTCGGTCTGGAGCTCGTCCTCGACGGACTCAGTCGACTGCGGGACGGTGACTGACCGCAGCGAGACGCGTTGCCGCGGCGGGTGGCCACCGCGCACCCATCCTCGCTCGGCCGCAGGGGCCGAACGGTGCCCCTGTAGACGACCTACGCCTGGAGCCAAAGTGCTGCAGGAGTAGGCCATTGCACACGCCCCCTCCCGCAGCACAATCAACCGCGCATGCAGCCCGGTGCCCACAGGGCCGGTGTCCGGGTAAGACCGGACGTCCTGCGGTGGCAGGCGGAGGCCGAGAAGTACGCACGCCGCAAGCGGTTCGATGCGGTGGTGACGATTGAGCGCATCAGCGCTGCGCTCGGCAACCCCCCTCGCCTCCCGCTTCCCCAGGGAGAGCAACCGGGCACCCGCGCACCAGCTCCTCGCCGTCTTCGCCCGCTGGAGATCCCGAAGGGGCCGATTCGACCTCCGGTTCAACACGGTCACTCAAGCAAGGCGTCGTATCCGTCAGCGAGTTGCAGGGCCAAGTGGATCTGCAGGCGGTGATCAGCGAGCGGCATCGGCAGCAACTCCTCGATACGGCGCAGCCGGTACACGACGGTGTTGCGGTGCACATGCTGTTCTTCGGCGGTGCGCACCAGGCTCTGGCTGCTATGGAGGTAGCTGAGCAGAGTCGCGCGATGTTCGGCGGCGGCCCGGTCGTGGGCGGCGAGGGGGCCGAGAGTCTCCTCGATGAACCAGCGGACGCGTTCGGGATCGGGATGGGCCGTAGCCAGCAGGCTGATGGCTTGCCAGTCGATGACGTCGTCCGGTCCCGGCCGGGCCTGGGCGACACGTGCCGCGTCGAGTGCCTGCAGGTGGGTGCGACGGAAGCCTTCGGTACCGGAGGCAGGGGGGCCCAGGGCCACCCGTGTTCCTTCGAGTCCGGGGCGAACGGAGACCAGATCCTGCCATTCACGCGCATTGGGACGCTGGACACGGCTGAGCCAGGCCCACAGGTACTCACCGTCGGCGGCGACAGTGAGCAGCGTGGCCCCGGGAACACGGCCGGCGAGCTGGGCGGCGACCCGGCTCAGCCTGGCTCCCGTCGCCCCGCCGGGGCGCCACAGCACGACGCCGATGTGATGGTCGGCGAGGGTGAGGCCGAGATCACCTTCGATACGGTCGGTGCCGACCGGTCGACGCTCGAGAACGGCCTGGACGGTGGAGCGCCGCCGAGCTGCCCTGCCCTGGGCGAGACGGTCCTGTTCGGCCAGGTAGGCACCGACGATCCGGGTGATCGCGATGTCGGTCACCTCGGCGACGGTCAGAGTCAGCGCGGCCAGTGCCTCGGCGGCCAGACTCGTACGCACGCGTGACAGCAACTGTTCGAGCCACATCCGCTGGCAGTCGCGGATGCTGTGGACCACGGTCTCGAACGAAACCGCCTGCTCGGCGGCGGAAGCCGCGATCTGGCGGTAGTTGTCGGCGACGCCCGGTTGGAAATCGTGTCCGCCCAGTCGGGCGAGGATCTCCAGGAGCAACGCCTCCGCCGCACGGCGGATGGCAAGGACAGGCAGCTCGGTGCGCTCCGCTTCCTGGCGGACGATCACCTCCAGGGCACGGGCGCTCCACTCCACGGCCCAGGAAACCGGTCCGGGACCAAGGATGTCGGTCGCCTCTTCGAGTACTTCCGACCCCAGGGTCGGGCGCACGGGAGCGGCACCCGGTCTCTGGACGGGGCTCAGTACCGCGATCGCGGCGGCGATGTCGTCGGCTGGGCCCCGCACAGCTCTCCCTCGCATTGTCCCAGGTCATGTGTGCCGTGCCCTGGTTTCTTCATGGTAGGGGTGTCAGGCCCCCACAGGCAGGTACAGCCAGTCGGTGTGGCTGTAGTCGTCGGCGGACCGGCTGCTGAAGACATGGTTGCGCAGCGTCCTGCCGATGCCGTCGGTGTGCCACATCTCGCCCCAGGTCCTGGCGGTGGTCTGGCAGAGCGACGCCTTGGGCAGGCGCTCGTGCTCGTAGGCGGTCCAGGCCTTGGCATAGTTGTCACCGTGCTCGCCGAGCAGGCGGCCGACGGCTTCGGCGTCCTCCAACGCCTGGCAGGCACCCTGTCCCAGGTACTGAAGCATGGGGTGGGCGGCATCGCCCAGGAGGGTCACCCGGCCGGTGGTCCAGCGGTCGAGGGGGTCGCGGTCATAGGTCTTCCAGTGGCGGCTGCGGTCGATGAGCGCCACACCGCGGCGGACCTCCTCGCATCCTGTGGAGAACCGGGCGTCGAGTTCCGCGGGGCTGCCCCATTCCGCGGCGCCCTGCTCGTAGGCGTCGCTGTGGAAGACGGCGACGGTGTTGTACAGCTCACCGCGCCGGATCGGGTACTGGATCAGGTGCATGCCTGGTCCCACCCACAGCACGACGTCGTCCCCTGAGACGTCCACGGCAGCGCTGCCCATGGGCATGGTGCCGCGGTAGGCCACGTACCCGGAGGTGACCGGTTCGTCGTCGGACAGCAGCTTGCGCACGCGGGAGTTGATGCCGTCGGCGCCGATCACGGCATCCGCGTCATAGGCGCTGCCGTCGGCACACTCGACGCGCACCGTGCGGCCCTCGTCGCGAACCTCGGTGACCTCCTTGCCGTTCTCGAGGGTGATCAGGTCGTTGTCGCGGCAGGCATCAAGGAGGACGTCCAGCAGGTCGCTGCGGTGCAGGACGACGTACGGCGCCCCGTAGCGTTCGCGGAAGGCGGGGCCGAAGTCGAGCGCGGTCAGGTACTTCCCGGTGACCGCGTCCATGAAGACACCGCGCTCGGGAAAGACTGCGACCTCCTTGATCCTGGGGTACAGGCCCAGGTTCGTCAGGACACGGATGGCGTTGGGGCCGACCTGGAGACCGGCGCCGATCTCGGTGAAGGCCGGCGCGCGTTCCAGCAGCCGGACGGGGCGTCCTGCGCGGGCGGCGCTCAGCGCGGTGGCCATGCCGCCGATGCCGCCGCCGACGATGAGCAGCTCGGTGCGTTCGGTGGTGGTCATGAGGGCTCCTTGGATCGTGGTCACTTGTGGCGCTCGAGTGCGGGCGGCGGAACTGGACCGCGGTCCGCACCGCCGGTCGGGCAGGGCACGGCGCCGTCCGCGCTGACGGCGGCGCGCAGGCTGCCGATGCGGTCCACGCGTAGTTCGACGGTGTCGCCGTGTTCAATGGGGGCGACGCCGGCGGGCGTCCCGGTGGTGACCACGTCACCGGGTTCGAGCACGGTCACGGTGGAGGCGTAGGACAGGAAGCGGGCCGCCGACCAGATCAGGTCACGGGTGTTGGCCTTCTGCCGCGGCTCTCCGTTCACGGTCAGTTCCAGTTCCACGTCCTCGGGGGATCCGAGTTCGTCGGGGGTGACGATCCACGGGCCCAGCGGAGTGAAGGTGTCGAAGGACTTGCGGGTCGAGCGGTCCTCGCCGCCGCGCATGGTGATGTCCATCAGGCCCGTGTAGCCGAAGACGTGCTCCAGCGCCTGCTCTGGCGTGACGTGGCTGGCACGCCGGCCGACGATGAGCGCGAACTCGGCCTCGTGGTCGAAACGCCGGTCGGTGTAGGGCAGCCGGATCGTACCGCCGGGGTCGAGGAGCGAGGACGGCGACTTCAGGAAGAACCCGAGCGCGCTGATGTGGAAGGCCTCGTTCATCTCGGACTGGTGGTCGCGGTAGTTCACCGGCGCCGCGACGATCTTCGTCGGGTCGGGTACGGGGGCCAGCAGCCGTACGTTCTCCACCGGCAGTCCGGCAGAGGGACCGGCCGCGTCCACGATGTCGTCCAGCAGCGGGCGAACGGCGGCGAAGTCGCTGATCAGGCGGCGGATGAGACTGCGGGGGGCGGTGGGAAGGCGTCCGGCAAGCTGGTCGGTGACATCGAGGACTCGGTCGTCTAGGACGACGCCGATGCGGTCGTCGTCGAAGCGTGCGATGCGCATGATGTTGCTCCTGCGAGAGTCGGTCAGAAGGTGTCGGTGGCGGCGGGGACCTGTTCGGTCCGGTAGAGAGCCAGGGCTTCCAGAACGGGGGCATCGCTCACCGCGAACAGGTCCAGCCGCTGGTCGGCGACCACCCGCTGGGAGGTCCACGACGGGACGGCGATCAGATCACCGGGGGCGACGTCGTACCGCACGCCGTCGAGGACGACGGCGCCGGTGCCGTGGAAGACCGCGATGAGGGAGGAACCGGTGCGGCGCTCCTCGGGTTCGGTGTGACCGGGCAGATAGCGGTGCATCTCGCAGCGCATCGTGGGCATGACGTCCCGGCCGTTGGTGGGATCTGCAAACCTGACATGCGCATGTCCGGAACGGGCGGCACTGGAGGCGGAGTCGTGCAACTGGCCGTTCAGCGCCCGGTCGGTGTCCGTCCAGCGGTACCGCAGCAGCGGGGAGTGCGCGGGTGCAGGGGTGGTGGCTCCACCGGGAAGCAGTCCCGGACCGCCGCCGAAGTGCCGCTCGGAGGCCGAACGTCCCGGGGCCGAAGGCTCGGAGGCCGAACCCCCGGGGTTCGCCGGCTCGGCGGTGCGCCCGGCGCCCGGCTCGAAGAACACCGCGTCCAGCGCCTCCACCAGAGGGAGGTCCAAGGCGTCGAACCACGTCATCGGGGCGGCCCCGGGGTTGTGGTGCTCGTGCCAGGTCCAGCTCGGAGTAAGGATCAGGTCTCCGGCGGCCATGTGCAGCGGGTCGTCGTCGACCTGGGTCCACACGCCCTCGCCCTCCAGGACGAAGCGCAGGGCGGCGGGGGTGTGGCGGTGTGCGGGGGCGGTCTCGCCGGCGCCGAGGTACTGCACGGCGCCCCAGAGCGTGGACGTGGCGTACGGGGCGCCGCCCAGGCCGGGATTGCTCAGGGACAGCACGCGCCGGTCTCCGCCCCGGCCGACCGGAACGAGTTCGCCCGCCCGCTCACCGAGGTCACGCAGGTCCTTGCCGCGCCAGCGGTAGGGCACGGCCCTGACCGTCGGGGTAGGGGTCAGCAGCCCGCTCAACTCCCACAGCGGCTGCAGGTACTTCTCGGCGACGTCGGCGTACAGGGCGTCCAGAGCGCCGTCATCGGTTGCGTCGAATCGTCGGGTCGGCATACCCGGCTCCCTATCTTCGTAGTGTGTGTCACTTCTGGCGGAAGACTCTTGTTAGTTCGTGTCATTACGACTTGCTGAGAGGTAGGCCAATGGGGACAGAGCCCTGCACCGCAGGACGGCTACACCGTGCTCATCCGACGCAGCAGTGCGAGCAGTTCGTCCCGTTCGTCGGCGGTGAGCCGCTCTGTCAGCCGCCGTTGGACGTGCAGGACCGCGGGCATCGCATCGTGTACCGCCCGTAGTCCCGTGTCCGTGAGCGTGAGCAGCTTGCGGCGCCCGTCGGCCGGATCGCCTTCGCGGCGGACCTCGCCACGGTCGATCAACCGTCTGACGATCTCTCCCGTCGGCGCTTTGGCCAGGGACACCCGGTCGGCGAGGGTGGTCTGGTCGATGCCAGGTTCTCGTGTCAGCCGGTAGAGCACCCCGTACTGGGGGGAGGTCGGCCGGGTGCCGACGGTCTCCGTCCAGTACCGGGTGTGCAGTTGCTGGGCGACGCGGATCAGATGGCCGGGGATGCGCGCGGGGTCGGCGGGCAGGCCGACCAGTCCCGGCGCGCGCCCGGCAGCCGGGGCGGTGTCGGCTTCGATGCCGGTGACGGTCCTCATCAGGCACAGGAAGTGCTGCCGTTCGTCCTCGCTCAGGGGCTCGGCCAGTCGCAGCTGTACCTGCGCGACCCAGGGCGCGGAGGACAGGAAGGCGGCCTTCCCCGCAGAGGTGAGGTGCAGGGCGTTGCGACGGCCGTCGCCGGCGGTCCGCTCACGGCCGACGATATCCATCAGCTCCATGCGCGCCACGAGTTCGGCGACCGTGGCCTTGTCGAGGCTCAGTGCCGCGCCCAAAGTGCGCTGGTCGATGCCGGGACGAAGACTGAGCCTGTGCAGCACCGCGAACTGGGGCGAGGTCTGCCGGCCGGGCACCAGTCTCTGCCACAGCGTGTCATGGACCTGCTGCAGCGTGCGCAGCAGACCGCCGACGGCGAAGACGTCCTCGCCCGGGATCGCACCCACCGGTCCCTGAGCCCCTGGTCCGCCCTCTGCCGTGGCAGCCTGCCCAGCCGACGGCCGAAGGGGGACAGCGGCCACCTCGTTCACGGTGTTGCCGCCCTGCCGAGGTAGCGCTCCGGATCGGGGCGCAGCCCGGTGTCGACGGTCACGCCGCCACCCATGACGCGGGAGACGCACACGCACATGCGTGCCCCGGCCGCCTTCTGCCGGTCGCTGAGGAAGACGTCGCGATGGTCGAGGACGCCGTCGCAGCTGACCACCCGGACCGCACACAGGCCGCACTCGCCGCGCCGGCAGTCGTACATCATGTCGACGCCGGCCAGGCGCAGGGCGTCCAGCATGGAGGTGTCCGCGGGCACGGTCACCCGCTCGCCGGTCTCGCTCACCTCGACGGTGAAGGTCTGAGCGTCCTGGCCGGCGCCGGAGGCGAAGCTCTCGAACCGCAGGAGGCCCGCAGGGCGCTTCTGCTCGAGCCAGGCGCGCCGCACGGCGTCCATGAAGCCGACCGGACCGCACATGTAGGCCGCGCCCTCGGAAGGCAGTCCGGCCAACTCGGCAGCAAGGTCGATGTCGTCGGCTCCCTCGTCGTCCGCGCACACCCGCAGGTTGTCCCCCAGGAGTTCGCTCAGCTCGTCCAGGAACGGCATCGACGAGCGGGAGCGCCCCGCGTAGACGAGCCGCACCGGCACCCGTGCGCGGTGCAGCGCGTGAGCCGTACCGAGCAGAGGGGTGATCCCGATTCCGGCGGCAAGCAGCAGGTACGCGGGCTGTCCCCAGGACAGTTCGAAGCCGCTGACCGGACGGCTGATCCGGATCCGGTCCCCCGCAACCAGACGGTGCATGGCGGTGGAGCCGCCCCTGCCGCCCGGCTGCAGCCGCACCGCGACCCGATAGGCGCCGTCAGCGGGAGCCTGGCCCACCAGGGAGTAGCAGCGGGTCTGCGGCCGCTCGCCGACCAGGACCTCCACCACCACATGGGCGCCGGTGGGGTACGGGACGGTGCCGGAGGCGGGTTCGATCTCGATCAGCGCGACGCCGTCCGCGGCGGGCGTCACGTTTGTGACGCGTGCCGCGTCCACAGGGCTGCTGCTCATCGAGGGTCCTGTCCGTTCTCACGGTTCTCACGGCTCTCCGCGCGACGTTCCTGGGCGATTCGGGCATCGATGACGCGCCGGGCCCACAGTCCTCCGCCGTCGAGGTTGAGGTTGTAGAAGATCTTGTCCGCGTTGTCGGACATGGCCGCCTGCTGGGCTTCCAGGATGGCCTTGTCCTCGGCGAAGATGCCTCCGACGCCCTGGACGAGCTTCTCGGTGAGCCCCGCCTCGTCCGTACGGTAGCTGCGGGCGTAGGCCCAGAAGTAGTGGCAGGAGTGGTCGCGCTCGGGTGTGATCGCGTGCAGCACGTAGCCGTCGACCCCCTGCGACTTGTCGCCCTGAGGGGCGCCGGTACCGGTCGGGGCGATCCCGACGTTGATGCTGACCACCGACGGGCCTTCGAAGCGGACGATCTGCCAGCGGTCGACGAGGCAGTCCTTCTGCAGCTGGCCGGCCCAGAACGGCGGTGCCTCGATGCCGGTCATCCAGCGGGTGACCGTCACGGTGCGCTCGCCGTGGGTCACTTCGAACGGGGCCACGGACAGCGCCTCGTTGCCGATGGTGGATGCGTGCACGAATTCCTCATGGGTCAGATCCATGAGGTTGTCGATCATGAGCTTGTAGTTGCAGTCCAGGCGCATGTACGAGCCGGCGCTGACCCACTCCGGGTCGGTGTTCCAGTGGAAGTCGGGAATCTCCGCGGGGTCCGCCAGTGCCGGGTCCCCCGTCCACACCCAGCACAGCCCGTGGCGCTCGACCAGCGGGAAGGCGCGCACCGCCGCGCCGGGGTGAACCGTCTCCTGCGCGGGCATGTGTACGCACCGCCCACGTCCGTCGTACCGCAGACCGTGGTACGGGCACACGATCGTGTCCCCCCGCACGGTGCCGCGCGACAGGGGGGCCAGCTTGTGCCAGCAGGCGTCCGCCAGCGCCGTGGCCGGGCCACTCGCCTGCCGGAACATCACCAGGTTGTGGCCGCAGATCGTGCGGGCGAGCGGCGCGGGCCCCAGCTCTTCGCTGCGCGCCGCCGCGTACCAGCCGTTGGCCGGCCATCCGGGGTCGGTGAACGACTCGGTCGTCGGAACGGGTGGTGATGTGGAAACGGACATGCCGGCCCCCTTGCCGTGAGTCGCGCTCGTTCGTCAGGTTCCTGAGGTCAACGGACAGAAAAGTTCGTGCCGTTAAGACCATTGGCCGTCCAGGCAACAGCGACGTCAAGCCCCGGAAACACATGAAGACGCCGTGCGGCCGGATTCTGTATCCGCCGTACAACAGTCCGCTCGATCTTTGGACGGCGAGCCCGATCCGCTGGTGCCGCGACGGGTTCATCGTGAACCTCCCGGACGTCCCGGACGCCGTCGCGCACTCACCGGCTCATCCCGTCGAGCGCAGTGCGACGTACGGCTTCGAGGGCGCCGGCCCAACCGTCGGAGGCTCCCAGGACGGCAACACCCGTCATCCCGCCACGGCCTGCATCCGGGCGTCGAGCACCCCCGGTGCAGCGATGCAGACGTCGCCCGAGCAGTGCGTGGGACGCACCGGCCATGGGCTGTGTCTTCGACTTCCGCCAGATCAGTTCCCAGTCCACAGCTCATCCCTCACGCACACGAGGAGCCGCGAGATGAACGTGCGCTACGACACCCTCTACATCGGTGGGGCGTGGATCGCCCCGCACACCGATCGAACGATCACCCCTGTCAACGCCAGCACCGAGGAATCGCTCGGCCAGGTCCCCGAGGGAGCGGAAGCCGACATCGACACCGCGGTCGCCGCCGCCCGCCGAGCCTTCGACGAGCCCGCGGGCTGGGCCCATTGGGAGCCCGGCCGACGGGCCGAGGTGATGGAGCGCCTGGCCGTCGCGATGGAGAAGCGAGCCGACGGCTTCGTGGAGCGGGTCAGCAGCCAGAACGGTATGCCGGCGACGGTCGCCCGCCAGCTGGAAGCCGGTTTCCCCACGGCCATCCTGCGGTACTACGCGCAGCTCGCCCGTGAACTCCAGGACTGCGAGACCCGGCCCGCGCTGCTCGGAGGGTCCGTCGAGGTTCGCAAGAACCCCGTCGGGGTGGTCGCGGCCATCGCCCCGTGGAACTTCCCGCAGACCCTGACCATGCTCAAGATCGCTCCCGCGATGGCCGCCGGCTGCACGCTCGTCATCAAGCCGTCCCCCGAGACCGTCCTCGACGCCTTCCTGCTCGCCGAAGCCGCCGAGGAGGCCGAGGTGCCGGCGGGCGTCATCAACATCGTGCCCGCGGGCCGGGAGGTCGGCGCCTATCTGGTGGCACACCCCGGTGTGGACAAGGTCGCCTTCACCGGCTCCACGGCCGCGGGCCGCTCGATCGCCGAGGTGTGCGGCCGTCTCCTGCGCCCGGTGACCCTCGAACTCGGCGGCAAGTCCGCGGCGATCGTCCTCGACGACGCCGACCTGGACCTGGCAAAGATCGGGCAGGACCTGTTCGGGGCCACTCTCATCAACAACGGGCAGACCTGCTTCCTCGGCACCCGCGTCCTCGCCCCCAGCAATCGCTATGCCGAGGTCGTGGATGTCTTCACCGCCCTGGCGCAATCCCTGACCATCGGCGACGCGCTCTCCGAGAGCACACAGATCGGCCCCCTGGCCACGGCGCGGCAGCGCGAGCGCGTGGAGTCGTACATCGCGAAAGGACGGGCGGAAGGCGGCCGGGTCACCACCGGTGGCGGCCGCCCCGCACAGCTGGACAGGGGCTGGTTCGTCCAGCCGACGGTCTTCGCGGACGTCGACAACAGCGCCACGATCGCCCAGGAGGAGATTTTCGGCCCCGTTCTGTCCGTCATCCCGTACACGGACATCGACGACGCCGTCCGGATCGCCAACGACTCCGCCTACGGCCTCGGCGGCACCGTCTGGACCAGCGACCCGGACCGCGGGGCGGCCGTCGCCCGCCGCGTCCAGACCGGCACCATCGGCATCAACCACTATCTCCCCGACCCTGTCGCCCCCTTCGGTGGCGTCAAAGCCAGCGGACTGGGCCGCGAGTTCGGTCCGGAGGGCCTGGCGGGTTACCTGCAGACACAGTCGATCTACCTGTGACGCCCGTCGGTGCCTGCAGGAAACCCCCGGTTGCTGCAGGCCACCCAGACGCCCGGCCCCCGCCCTGGCCTCAGGCCGCACGGACGTGGTCGAGCCGTCATCCGAAACGGTGCTCGACGGGCTACTGCAGGCCGACGCCGCCGCGACCGCAGGCGTACTCGGCTTCCTGCCCGGACGGCCGCGAACTCGGCGCCCATGGTGTCGCACTCCGGCATCGACAAGGTCGCCCTCACAGGTCCACGACCGGTGGCCGCGTCGTCACCCAGGCAGGTGCGGCGCTGCTGCGGCCGGTGACCCCGGGCGGGCCTACGCCGTCGCATCCGCCGTCAAGACCGGATCGATCGGCATCACCGGCTGCCTTCCCGACCTGTCCGCGCCCTCCGGTGGAATCAAGGCCGACGGTATCGGCCGGGAGTTCGAACCCGAAGGCGTGGCGAGCTGCCAGAACGTCACATCCATCTACCGCTACTGATCGAGAAATGGTGAGTCGAATGTGGGACACGGACAACATGTACCTCAACGGGCCGTACACGCCCTGGCGTCAGGAGGGTGTGGCCTTCGATCTGCAGATCGAGGGGGAACTGCCCAGCGAGCTCAGCGGAGCCCTGTTCATGACGAGTGCCAGCTCGCTCTACCAGCCGATCGAACCGAATCGCCTTCACTGGTTCGACGGTGACGGCATGGTGTACGGCATCTACCTGCGCGAGGGTCGCGCGACCTTCCGCAACCGGTATGTGGCCACAGCCGGGCTGAAGCTCGAGATGCAGGAAGGCCGGGCCGTCTTCGGAGGGCTCATGAACGGCATGACGAACCCGGTGCCCCCGCCGGCCGGTGGCCCGTTCTTCAAGAACCCCGCCAACACCAACGTCGCCTTGTTCGATGACCGGCTCCTGGTCTTCGCCGAGGTGGACGTCCCGCACGAGCTACGGCCGGACAACCTGGAGACCGTCAACGAGCGCTACGACTTCAAGGGCGCGGTCTCCGGTCCTGTCACCGCGCATTTCAAGGTCGATCCGGACAACGGCGACATGTTGTTCTTCGGCGCCTTCGGAACCGAGGTCACCTGGTACCGGGCCGACCGGCACGGCAACGTACTCGACACCCACAAGATCGATATCGGTGTCCCCGCGCTCCTGCACGACTACGTGGTCACGGACGACTACGCGATCTTTCTGGTGAGCCCCAGCATGTGGCGCGTGGAGAACCTCATGCGTGGTCTGCCCGCGGCGGTGTGGGAGCCCGAGACGCTGGAGGTCACCCGTTTCGCGGTGATGCACCGCCGCAGCGGGAAGGTCCAGTGGATCGACGCCCCCGACACCTTCATGCAGACCCACTTCTTCAACGCCTACCAGGAGGGCTCGACCGTCATCATCGACGGGCAGCGCACCGACCGGTTCGGCATGACGGCGGACGAGATCAAGAACACTCCGTCGGACGGCGACTGGAACAAGTGGTTCAGGGAGATGCGGGCCGCCCCCTGGCGCTGGGAACTGAATCTGGAGACCGGGGGGTTCTCCCAGAAGCAGCTCACCGACCTGCTCGGCGAGTTCCCCCGGATCAACGACCAGCACGCCGGCCGCGCCCACCGCTTCGGCTACTACGCCACCACCCGCGACGCAGACCGCTGGCTCACCGACGGCCTGGCCAAACACGACTTCCTCGCCGACCGCACCGAACTGAAGACCATCCCCGGGCTGACCGCTCCCAACGAACCCGTCTTCGTCCCTCGCGAGGGAGCCACCGCCGAAGACGACGGCTGGGTGCTGAGCACCTGGTACGACGCGGCACAAGACCGCAGCGAGGTCGTCGTCCAGAACGCCCAGGACTTCACCGGCACTCCCGTCGCACGTATCAAGCTCAACCATCGGATGCCGCTGGGCTTCCACGGAAACTGGGCACCCGGCGCCGAACTCGACGCCGCCATCAGCAAGGGCTGACCCGAAGAAGCGAAACATTGCATCCGTCCTGGTCGGCATGCCGTGTACTGCGCGTATCACGGCGCGCCGGTGGGGATGGCACAGCCGGCGCCATCCCTGGATTTGCGAGTCTCTACCGATGGACCGGTCGAAATCGGGTGGGGAAGCGATCACCGCCGTCTTCCGCCACAGCGCAGCGGGCGTGGTCGCCGCGGCACTGACCAGGTGGGCCCCAGATCTCATCGGCCGCCGGGCAAGACGCCGGCATGGTGCGGCGACCCGGACTCAGAGCCGCGCACTGGCGAGAGCTCGCCCCGCTCCTGCTGGACGCGACAGGCCGGCGGGCAGAGGGACGGGCACGGGGCGGATCACCGCGGGGTGGTCAACGGGGACGCTCCGGGGCCAGGAACAGGGCACCCTGGCCTGACCTTCCGGACGGCGAGTCTTGGCAGGCCGTCTACGCCCGTCACCGCCCGCCTGTAGGCCTACGATGCGCTCGCGGGGCGGGCTGACCAGCAAGGTTCATCTGCTCCAGGTGAAGAGAACCGCGAGATAGGCGGCGACCAGCACCGCGCAAACCGTTGCGGGGGTCAGTTCGGCCATCCCGTCCCCCTTGCGCAAGTGCACGACCGCGGCTCCGGCGAGCAGCAGCAACAGCCCCGCGCCGGCGAGGCCACCGAGCAGCGGTACGGCCGGGCCGAGTGCCACGCCGACGGCGCCCGCTATCTGCAGCACTCCTATGCGGCGGTATGCCGCGACGGAGAAACCGGTCTCCGCGGCTTTCTCGCGCATCTTCGGCAGAGCCAGGGCTCCGGCCGTGCCCAGCACCGAGAAGATCAAGGCGAGGAGACAGGTGAGCACAATGGACAGGATCATGAGGCGTTCCCGGGGTTTCGGCATCGGTGTCGGGCGGCATGGCGCAGCGTGGTCCCGTCCTGTCGGCGGCAGACGGGCGCCGCCGGGCCAACACGGCGGCGTCAGGCACGACTGCGCGTGTCGAACTGCGGGACGCTGGGCAGCGTCCGGTGCACAAGGCTGGCACTCGCCTCGATCACCCCGATGCGGTCGTCCGCTCTGGTCAGTTCCTGACGCCACAGATGTCCGACCGGGCCACGTCTCCGAGGGGCATCGCCCGGATGTCCAACGAGCCCGGCGGGACCGGTCGGAGCGTCACTCAGCCGGTCGGAGATCCGGCGGACTCCGGGCGATGCCGTGGTCGATCCTCGTCAGCCGGCGACCAGAACCGGGCGGGGTCCTGCGGGGGCCGCCCACGCCTCGCTGATTCGGGACAGCGGGTAGGCCTGGGCGTTCACGTCCACCTTGCCGTCGGTGATGAGCTGTACGTAGACGGCGACCTGGCTGAAGTAGCGGCGCATGTCGAACGAGCCGATGCCGCTGCCGCTGAGGCGAAAGGGGCGGCTGCGCAGCAGCGAGGCGGGAACGGCGGCCTGTTCGTCGGCGGCCGAGCCGATCTCCACGTAACTGGTGGCGCTGTTGCCGGGCACGGCCGCGAGAGCGTGGAACGCGGACTCGGCCGCGCCGCCCCACAGGAAGTCCAGAACGAGGCCCGGTGCCTTGCCGTCGAGGGCCTCGCCGATGGCCGCCGCGTCCGCCGCCTTGTCGCCGACGATTTCGACGGTCTCGGCACCGAGCCCGGCCACGCGCTTGAGGTCGTCGACGCCGCGGCCCACGCCGATCACGCGTCGTACGCCGAGTGCCTGGGCGTTCTGGACGGCGAGGCCGCCGGCCGCTCCGGTCACCCCGATGATCATCACGGTGTCCGGGGTGCCGTGCTCGTCCGCATGGGCGGTCAGCGGCATCCAGGACGACATGCCCGGGTTGACGCCCGCCGCCACCGCGACCGGGTCGGCGCCATCAGGAAGCGGGAGGGTCATGGCGACCGCCATCCGCTCGGCGAACGTGCCCCAGGGCGCCTCTATCTCGCCGGTGTACACCAGTGCGCCGTCGGCGGTACGGGCCACCGCGTCCACCCCCGGCACCAGCGGGAACTGCCCGTCGCTGCTGTAGTGCTCGCCGGAGGCCTTGTGGCGCACGATGGGGTGGATCGCGGAGGCGACCAGGTCGACGATCTGCAGACCCTGGCCGCCCTGCGGGTCGGAAAAGTCCTGGTACTCGGGTGCTGCGCCCGCCGTTGTCACGACTGCTGCCTTCATCACTGCTCTCCTTGGTTGGGAAATCCACTGCGGTTCCCGCATCGCTCCGGTTGGTGAGCGGACGCCGAAGACCGGCAATCGGACGTCGACGTGTACCGACGACCACCTTACGGATACAGTGTAGCCATAATTTCACGACCACCGCCACCGGGCAGATCCGTCCAGTCGCCGACCCGCCACGAGGTCGCCCGGCGCGAGCCTCCGAACAGCAGCGACCTCGCGACGCCGGAGGGCCCGGAGGCCCCGAACCGGCATCGATAGCCGAATCCACCGCCCTCCATGGACACGGCCGGCCACCGAATGTCCGCCCGCGTCCCCGACAGGCAACGCCATCACCTCGGAACCCGAAGCCCACACCGACCTAATTACGGCTACGATGACGCCATAAATATGAATCCTCCTGACGCTGGCAAGTCAGGACTGCGGCTGAAGGGGGCCGTTGCATGGCTTCGGAGGCACCGCCGGTTCCGGGCAGTCCTGCCTGGTGGGCACGGCGGACGCCCGCTCCCGCATACCGGCGTGGGCGTCCCCCGATGGACGTCGATCGGATCGTCGACACGGCTCTGAGGCTCATCGACGAGGTCGGGGTCAAGACGCTGAGTCTGCGCATGCTCGCCGATGCCCTCGAATCGGGCACGGCGACGCTCTACCGTCACCTGCGAAGCAAGGAAGAGCTACTCGTTCTCGTGGCGGACAGAATCCTGGGCGACGTACGCGTCCCGGCCGAGCAGATGGACGGCCTGTCCTGGCGGGAAGCCGCGACCGTGGCCGCGGACTCCTTCTACGCATCACTGCGAAGGCACCCTCATGCGCTGCCTCTGCTGGCGGCCCAGGTCCACGTCGGCCCGAACGGCCTGCGCGTCCGGGAACGGCTCATCGGGCTGCTGCTGAGCCATGGGTTTCCGGCCGGCCTGGCCGGCCGCACCTACACCGCACTGGGGCACTACGTGATCGGCCTGGCCATCCAGCAGCACGGCCCCGGGACACCACGCCCTGACGATCAGGTGCACCTGCGGGCCTACTACCACTCCCTGGACCCGGCCGCCTATCCGGCCACGTCGGCCGCGGCCGACGACCTGACGTCCGTACCCCTGTACGAGGAGTTCCGGTTCGGCCTCGACCTGCTCCTCGACGGCCTCGAACAGGCCAGACGAGCATTGCCCGAGCGGCCCGGAGGGACGGCGTACAGCGAGCCCGGCAGATCAGTCGAAATCCTGCGGCCGAAGACCGTCACGGACGACTGACACATCGACCGCTGCGGCGCGGCCCGAGCAGGAACTCCTCGACAACCGGCTTGAACTTCGCCGAGTATCCGCTGGGTCCTCGCCGAGAGCTGTCGGCGCAACCGGTCCCAACGGTACCGGGGTACCACTGGACGCCGAAGACTCCCCCGTGGTCCCAGAGAGCGGACCGTTCGCGCTCATAGCGTCGAGAACACAGACACCGCGGTGCATCCGCGGCCGAGTTCGAGGCAGGAAGGCCCCTCCCATGATCGAAGCACGTGAACTGACGAAGCGGTACGGCGACAAGACGGTCGTCGATCAGCTGAGCTTCACCGTCAAGCCCGGCGAGGTGACCGGCTTCCTCGGTCCCAACGGCGCGGGCAAGTCCACGACGATGCGCATGATCGTCGGCCTGGACTCCCCCACCAACGGCTCGGTCACCGTCTCCGGCCGCTCCTACACCAGGCACGCCGCGCCGTTGCACGAGATCGGCACCCTGCTGGAGGCCAAGTCCGTCCACCCCGGGCGCAGCGCGTTCAACCACCTGATGGCGCTCGCGTACACGCACGGCATTCCGCGCAGCCGGGTGGACGAGGTCATCGAGCTGGCCGGACTGACCAGCGTGGCCGGCAAGCGGGTGGGCGCCTTCTCGCTCGGCATGGGTCAGCGGCTGGGCATCGCCGCGGCCCTGCTCGGCGACCCCGCGATCGTCATGCTCGATGAGCCGGTCAACGGCCTCGACCCCGAAGGCGTGCTGTGGGTGCGCAACCTTCTGCGCGGGCTGGCCGACGAGGGCCGGGCCGTGATGCTCTCCTCGCACCTGATGAGCGAGACCGCGCTCATCGCCGACCATCTGGTGATCATCGGGCGCGGCCGGCTGCTCGCCGACACCACGGTCGACGACTTCACCCGAGAGGCCGGCGGCAGCGGCGTGAAGGTCGCCACCGCCGAGGCCACGAGGCTGCGCTCGTTGCTGGCCGGCCCCGACGTCACGATCAGCTCCTCCTCCGCCGAGGAACTGCTGGTCACCGGACGCGATGCTCGCGAGATCGGTGCGATCGCCGCCCAGCACGGGGTGGCGTTGTACGAACTCACCCCCCAGTCCGTCTCGTTGGAGGCGGCCTTCATGGAACTCACCCGCGACGTCGTCGAGTACCAGAGTGCTCCGGCCGACACCGAACGAAAGGCCGCCTGATGCCCGACACCGCGCTCCGCCGCAGCCTGCGCCCCGGCAAGCACGCCAACCCGTCCTCGGTGCCGGGCCCCGGCACGTCCCCCACCCGCTACAAGGTGACCGGCCCGCGGGTGCTGCGCTCGGAGTGGGCCAAGTTCTGGTCGCTGCGCTCCAGTTGGATCACCCTGGGCGTCGCCGTGTTCCTGCTGGTCCTCTTCGGGGCGATCGCCTCCTACACCTACAGCCCCGACGCCACCGCGACCGCCGGACCGCCCGGCGCGGGAAGCGCCGACAGCAGCGCGGTGAGCCTGGCCCTGACCGGCGTCACCTTCGCCTCGCTGGCCGTCGGCGTGCTCGGGGTGCTGCTCTCCGCGGGCGAGTACAGCACCGGCATGATCCGCTCCACCCTCACCGCGGTACCGCGCCGACTGCCCGTCCTGTGGTCGAAGGCCGCCGTGATCGGCCCGATCGCCCTGGTCCTCACCACCCTGGGAAGCCTGGCCGCCTTCCAACTGGGCACCCCGGGCCTGGACGGCGAGAAGATCGCCCTCTCGCTGGGCGACGACGGCGTGCTGCGCAGCCTGGCCGGCGCCGGCCTCTATCTCGGTCTGGTCGCCGTCTTCGGCGTGGCCCTTGGCGTCCTGATCCGCTCCTCCGCCGGTGCCATCGCGTCCCTGGTCGGCATCCTGCTCATCCTGCCCGGCCTCGCCAACCTGCTGCCCGACTCCCTCTACGACAGCATCAACCCCTACTTCCCCAGTAACGCGGGCTCGGCGGTCTACGCCCTGCACCAATCCTCCGATGCCCTCTCCCCCGGCGCGGGACTCGCCGTCTTCGCCGGCTGGGTGGCCCTGGCTCTCGCCGGAGCGGCCTTCCGGCTCGCGAAGTCCGACGCCTGACCTGGGCACGGGGACAATGGCGTACATGACTGCGCACCGTGCGGCAGCCCCCGGGGACGCGGCTGAGGGGACGGCATCACCGCCGCCGTCCTCCGGGTTCGACGCCGCCTGGGGACACCCCCTTCTGGGCCGTCTGCTGCGCGACCAGGGCCGTCGGCAGCGACTGGACCGCCGGCATCCATGGCTGCTCGACAGCGCGGTGGTACTGGCCGTCGCCCTGTTCAGCCTGCCGGCCGTACTGCGGGGCCACGGCTCCACCCCCTTCGATGACGCCGACGTCCGTGACCAGTTGCCGTACGGAGTCCTGTTCGCCTGTGTGGCCGCACTCGTCGTTCCGCTGTGGTGGCGCCGCAGGGCCCCGGCGGTCACGTACTTCGTGATCGTGTCGGTGTCCCTGGTCCAGTGGTCACTGAGCGTCTGGCTGCCCACCGGCATCGCCGCGCTCATCGCCCTGTACACCCTGGCCAGGAACGGGTCGTTGCGGGTGCTGGGCTGGGCCGCCGCGCTGACCGTGGTCGAGGCGGTGCTGGCGGTGTTCGTCATGGTGCCGGTAGGGCATCCGCTGCTCGGCCTCTTCTTCGTGCTCGGCACGGCGACGGCGGCCGTCGCCACCGGCCTGACACTCCGTATCCGGCAGATGTACCTGACGGCGCTGGAGGACCGCGCCAGACAGCTTGAGATCGAGCATGACCAACGCGTCCAACTCACCGCGGCCTCCGAGCGCTCCCGGGTCGCCCGCGAGATGCACGACATCGTCGGCCACAACCTCTCCGTCATGGTCAGCCTCGCCGACGGCGCCGCCACCCTGGCCGCCAACCGGAACGAGCGGTCCGCCGAAGCCCTGCGCATCCTCGGCGACACCGGCCGCCAGGCCATGAGCGAACTGCGCCGCGTCCTGGGCGTTCTGCGCGAGGAACCCGGCGGCGACCTTCCGCTCAGCCCCCAGCCCGGCATCCGCGACCTGGACCTCCTTCTCGTCCGGGTCCGGGCGGCGGGCCTGCCGGTCGGCTACCGGACCGTGGGCGACCTCGACGCTCTCAGCAGCGGCGTGCAGCTCACCGCGTACCGCATCGTCCAGGAATCGCTGACCAACACCCTCAAGCACGCGGGAACCGGCACGTCCGCCGAGGTCACCCTCGCCACCGAGGCGGGAGGGGTACGCATCAAGGTCGCCGACACCGGCACACCACCCGGGGCACCCTCGGCGCCGAAGCCAACGGCACAGGACGGCGGCCCCGGCCACGGCCTCGTCGGCATCCGCCAGCGGGCCGCCATGTACGGCGGCACCGTCGTCATCGGCCCGCGCGACACCGGCCACGGCTGGCTCGTGGACGTCGTGCTCGACGTACCGTCCGCACCCGGCCAGCCGGAAGCAGAGGCACCAGGAACACCAAGAGCGCCGGGAGAACCGCTGCGATGACCACCGTTCTGATCGCTGACGACCAGCCCCTCCAGCGCATGGGCGTCCGTATGCTCCTGGAGGGCACCCCGGGCATGGAGCCGGTCGGCGAGGCGGAACATGGCGCCGAGGCCGTCCGGATGGCCGCCGAACTCCGCCCCGACGTCGTCCTCATGGACATCCGTATGCCCGGCATGGACGGCCTGGAGGCCACCCGTCGCATCATCGCGACCGGCGGTCGCACCCGCGTCCTCATCGTCACCACCTTCGACCTCGACGAGTACGCCTACGACGGTCTGCGGGCCGGTGCGAGCGGCTTCCTGCTCAAGGACACCCGCCCGGAGGAACTCGTCGCCGGCATCCGGGCGGTCGCCACGGGCGACGCCGTCGTGGCCCCCCGTCTGACCCGCCGTCTGCTGGACGCCTACGCCCACCAGGTCCTCCTACCGGCCGGCGCCACCGCACCCGAGGACCCCAGGCTGCGTTCGCTCAGTGACCGTGAACGCGAGGTCCTGGTGGCCATCGGCCGGGGCTGGACGAACACGGAGATCGCCGAACGTCTCGTCCTGACCGAGTCCACCGTGAAGAAGCACGTCGGCCGTGTCCTCGCCAAGATCGGGGCGCGCGACCGTATCCAGGCAGTGATCACGGCGTACGACGCCGGGTTGGTCAGGGCCAAGCCATAGCCCGCGAGGCCCGGCCGGAATGCCTGGCGCGGTCACGCGCATGCGCGAGGGACACGGCAACTGCCCTGTGTCGATGGCGCATCGTGCGCGGTTCAGCTTCCTGAAGTTCATCTCGCAGTGAGTGAGAAGGCCCTTGCGGTGGGAGAGGTGGCACAGGTCTCGGGCACTACTTCCTCCCATTCATCGGCGAGCGGCTGCCCCGGTTGGTAACGGCCGGGGGCACGGCGTCTGCGGCTTCGGCCAGGCGGTGCCGGATGTCGTCGTGGACCCCAGAGACACGTTGCCTTTCGGCAGCCGCCTCCCTAGGATCGAAACGAAATCATTTCTTTTCTATGGAGAAGCTTTTGCTCACCAACGTCACAGAGCGGCCCGGCAAACGGACTCGCCTGAGCCCGGAGCGGGAGGGCGAGCTGTACGCCGTCGTCGTCCAGCTCCTGCGCGAGGTGGGTTACGAGGCACTGACCGCTCAGGAGGTCGCCGGCCGGGCCAAGTGCAGCACCGCCACGCTGTGGCGACAATGGCAGGACAAAGCCGGACTGGTTGCCGCCGCCCTGCGACACGAGCAGCCGCATCCAGGACCGGAGCTGGACGCGGACACCGGCACCCTGCGGGGGGATCTCCACGAGATGGTGCGCCGCGCGATCAGGGTCGCCCCGTCGGAGCACGAGCTGATGGCAGCGCTGGCCCACGCCGCGCTCAGAGACCGCGAGCTGGACAGGGCGATGCGGGACCAGTTCGCCAAACCGGTGCACGAGCTTCTGGACCGGATCCTGGACCGAGCCGTCGCGCGCGGCGAGATCTCGGCCGACACCCCGGCTCGCCGTTTCTGCTCCAACGTGATCGTCGCGGTCAGTCTGATCCGCCCCGTGCTGGACGGACACCCTGCCGACGAGGAATTCATGGTGCGCTTCGTGGACGCCGTCCTACTTCCCGCCCTCGCTCGCCCCGCACCGCTCCAGCGCTGAAACCCAGACCTTGTAGGACCCGGCAGAGAGCTGACCTCACGACGGACCCAAGCGGACCCCCGCGGACGGTACGCAGGCGTGATGTTGATCCTCGCCCGCCCGCGTCGCCAATACCGGCGGGCCGGCCCACTGGCGAAGCAGGTGGCTCGGCGACCGTGGGTGAGTGTCTGGCCCCGACGCCTCCCGTGCACCGGAGGTCACGGTTCGGTTACCGCATGGAGCAAGGTCACATACTGTCAGGCACCGTACTGTCGAAAAGAAGTGCTTCGCTCGCTGAGGAGATTGATGTCTGCGCATCTGGATCCAGCGTCGGGCAGACGGTCCCGCCTGACGCCTGAGCGGGAGGGCGAGATCTACGCGGCTGTTGTCCAGCTGTTGCGGGAGGTCGGTTACGAGGCGCTGAGCATGCAGGAGGTGGCTGCCCGCGCCAAGTGCAGCACTGCCACGCTCTATCGGAAGTGGCAGGGCAAGCCCGCACTGGTCGTTGCCGCCCTCCGACACCAGCAGCCGCCCCGCGACGCGGATCCCGACATCGACACAGGCAGCCTGCGCGGGGATTTGCACGCACTCGCCGACCGACTCGCGAGCATCGCTCCTACTGAGCACGAACTGATGGCGGCAATGGCGCACGTCGCTCTCGGGCAGCCGGAGCTGGCAAGGATCATGCGCGAGCAACTCGCCGATCCGGCCGGGGGAGTTCTGGATCGTGCCCTGCAGCGCGCCACTGACCGGGGTGAGATCTCCAGCCGTACGCCGGGCCACGCTTTCTCCCATCACCTGATGTTCGCCGTCGCCCTCGCCCGCCCCATGATGGAGGGCTGCCAGGCCGACGAGGAGTATCTGAAGTCGTTCGTGGACGCCGTGCTGCTGCCCGCCCTCGAACATCCGGCGCCCCTGCCCTGACGGTCACCCCGAGGACAGGACACTTCTGCAGACGCGTCGGCCGCCAGTCGGTCGCCGGCGCCCTCGATGTGACGCGACGGAGCGGGGCTCGCACCCCCGTCGGCGTGCACGCCTGTTGATCTGCCGGCGTGCCGATCCTCGCGGCACCTGGCAGCCTGGAGCCCAAGGCCCGCCCCAGGCGGAACTCCAATACACCCGCTTCACCACCGGATCACTGAATCCCACATCGAAACGGTTGCATTTCGCTTGGAGTAAACCTAGGATCGTATCGAAACGAAGTAGTTTCGTTTCGATGGCGGGTGTGTACCCAGCGCGTCACGGCGCCCCACAGCGGCGGCCCTGCGGCCACCGTCTCGGAGCAGCCCATTCCCTCGCACCCGGCAGCGGCCCTCACTTCCTTCGATCGCCGCCATCCCTCGTATTCAGACGTGCCGTTCGGACATCGTCGTCCAACCGGTGCACACACAACCGAACCATCCGAACCCCTGAGGGGGAGGTCCCCACCTTGTCATCCACCTCGGTCGACACAGCCCAGACCGGGCCGTCAGGCCAGATCCCCGCGCCAGCGAAGCACCGATGGTGGGCGCTGGCCGTGGTCAGCCTCGCCCAGCTCATGGTGGTGCTCGACTCCACGATCGTGAACATCGCGCTGCCGTCCGCCCAGAAGGCCCTGGCGTTCGACAACAACGGGCGGCAGTGGATCGTCACCGCCTACTCCCTGGCGTTCGGCAGCCTCCTGCTGCTGGGTGGCCGGCTCGCCGACCTCTTCGGCCGCAAGACGATCTTCATCGTCGGGATCGTCGGCTTCGCCGCCGCCTCGGCGATCGGTGGCGCGGCCAACGGCTTCACCATGCTGGTGATCGCGCGCGCGGTGCAGGGGCTGTTCGCCGCCCTGCTCGCCCCGGCGGCACTCTCCCTGCTCACCTCGACGTTCACCGACGCCAAGGAACGCGCGAAGGCGTTCGGCATCTACGGCGCCATCGCCGGTTCCGGCGCCGCCCTGGGCCTGGTCCTCGGCGGCCTGCTCACCGAGTACCTGGACTGGCGCTGGACGTTGTACGTCAACGACGTCATCGCGGTTCCCGCGCTGATCGGTGCGATTCTCTTCATCCAACGCTCCGTCCCGACCGAACGGCCTCAGCTGGACATCCCCGGAGTCGTCCTTGTCTCCGGTGGTCTGTTCGGCATCGTCTACGGCTTCGCCAACGCGGAGACCCACGACTGGGACAACTGGATGACCTGGGGCTTCCTCGCCGCAGGTGTCGTCCTGCTGTTGGCGTTCTTCCTCTGGCAGACCCGGGCGAAGCACCCCGTGCTGCCGCTGCGCATCCTGGCCGACCGCGACCGCGCCGGCGCCCTGTCGGCCCTGTTCATCGCGTCGGCCGGGATGTTCGGAGTATTCCTCTTCCTCACCTACTACCTGCAGTCGACGCTGGGCTACTCACCGGTGAAGAACGGCGTGGCCTTCCTGCCGATGGTGGGCGCACTGATGGTGGGGTCGCAGTTGGCGACGAACTGGCTGCTTCCGAAGATCGGCCCCAAGGTGGTGGTGCCCTTCGGCGCGCTGCTGGCCGCGGGCGGCCTGGTCTGGCTGACCCGCCTGGATCTGCACAGCAGCTACGCGGCACACGTGCTGCCGCCGATCCTGCTGCTGGGCGCGGGTATCGGTCTGATCATTCCCTCGGCGATGAGCTACGCCACCCTGGGTGTGCGGGAGGAAGACCAGGGCGTGGCCTCGGCGGCCGTCAACACCACACAGCAGGTGGGCGGTGCGATCAGCACCGCGCTGCTCAACACCCTGGCCGCCAGCGCCGTCACCAGCTACGCGAAGGACCACTCGACCGACCCGTTGGTCCAGGCGAAGGCGGCGCTGCACAGTTACGCCGTCGCCTACTGGTGGTCGGCCGCCTTCTTCGCCTTCGCGCTGATCGTCACAGTGCTGATGTTCCGCAGTAGGAAGAAGAGCACGAGCCCACCCCAGGAGAATTCCCAGACCAGGACTCCTGCCGTGCCCGAGGAAGATGCCGCCGGGCGGACCGGCACCATGGCCACGTTTCCGGCCACCAGGACCCTCGACACGGGCGGGGGCGGTGCGGCCGCCATCCACGAACGGGCGCGGGACAGCACAGGCGCACCCGTACCACACGGCGATCACCCTGCTGGACACGGCGGGCCGCCAGGTGGCCCGCGCCACCTCCCGTAAGGACGGCTCGTACGCGATGGACACGGCCGAGCCCTGCAGCCTCGTCGCGAAGCAACTACCTCCGCCACCGCCGGAACCGACGGCGGTTACCGGCTCACCGAGTTGCTGCCCGGCGGCTGAGCGGTAGCCAGGAGAGCGTCGATACTGCTCAGTCACAAGGAGGCCCCGGGCCTCGGGCGACAACCCGACGTCCCCCGAGGCCGTCCTCGGCAAAAGGCCACCGCATCCGGACAACGATCCCCGGATGCGGTGGCCTTTGCAGCCGAACCGAAAGTCTCCTCGGCGAGCCTGGCCTTCCAAAGGCCCGATCCGGGCTTGGTGACCTCATTGCGTCAATGCGGTTTTGGCCAGTGTCCGGAGTGCGGTGACGGGTTTGCGTATGCCGTAGGCGACAACGGTCGACGATCCGTCGGGGTGATTCCAGGTGAGCAGGGCACGCCCGTTCTCCACACTGCCCTCAAGGGTGGCGGGTTCGCCGGTGAGCGGCAGCGGGCCGACGACTTTGAGGGCGAGGCCGGCGATCTCGGTCCAGAAGTAGTCGTCGTACGGCGCTCCCGCGGGCGCAAGCCCGAGAGCGGAGGCGGCGGCGACCTTGGCCTGGGCGAGAGCGTTGGACCAGAACGGTGCACGACGGTCAGGACCGCTGCCGTCGGCGCGGCGGTAGGTGACGTCACCGGCGGCGAACACACCCGGCACGCCGGTGGCGCAGATACCGTCGATGCCGACACCCAGGTCGTCGGCCAGGCCCGTGCCCGCCAACCAGTGGGTGCAGGGTGTCTCCCCCGCGCAGGTCACCACGAGGTCTGCGGTGAGCCCGGTGCCATCGCGCAGACTCACGCCGTGCACGGGGTCGCCCGTCAGCGTGGCGAAGCCGGAGGTCCGCAGACAGCGGATGCCGTACGCCTCGGCGCGTGCGGTGAGTGCGGCGGACAGGTAGCCGCCCAGGATCCGCTCCAGCGGACGCTCGACATCCACGACCGTGACCGCAATGTCGCGGGCGGCGCACGCGCTGGCCACCTCCATGCCCAGAAAGCCCGCGCCGACGACGATCGCGGAAGCCGCGGTGCGCAGGCGGCTGCGCAGCAGTCGGGCATCGTCCAGGGTGCGCAGGACGAGTTCGCCGCGCAGGCCAGGTGCGGCGAGCCGGCGGGCCTCGGCCCCGGTCGCGATGATCAGCGCGTCATAGCCGAACACACCTCCGTCCGCGGTGGTGACGGTACAGCGGCTCGTATCGGCCCCGATGGCCGGCGAACGGACGATGTCGATGCCGAGTCCGTCGAGGTCCTGGCCGAGGGTGCCGTCGGCGCCGGGGTCCTTGAGAACACTTTTGGACAGCGGGGGGCGGGAGTAGGCGCCGTGTGGTTCGGCGCCGATGATCGTGACCGGGCCGGTGTGGCCCAGGGCCCGCAGCTCTCGTGCGGCGCTCGTCCCGGCGAGCGACTCACCGACGATGAGCACCGCACGCGGTGTCATGGCAGCACCCGCAGAGCGGCCACGGGACACACGGTCACGGCCGCCCGGGCGGCCGACCGGTGCTCGTCGGGCACCTCGGCACCGTCGAAGCGGTAGGTGAGTTCGGCGTCGTCGTCCAGACCGAACACGTCGGGGGCCTGGTCCGCGCACAGGCCGTGGCCCTCACAGCGGGCGTAATCGACGGAGATCTGCATAGAACTGTCCTTCAACGAGGGGTTCAGCAACGAGGGGTCCTGACCGGGCAACCGGCGGTCGTCTAGGCGGGGATGAGCGCCAGCGGCAGGCGCTCGTAACGGTGGACGACGTTGTTCACCAGCCATTCGGGCGTCCCTGCCGGTTCGATGCGGTCGACGCGGGCGATCAGGGCGCGGAGCATCGCTGAGGTCTCCATACGGGCCAGTCCCTGTCCGGCGCAGCCGTGGGTGCCCTGTCCGAAGCCGAGCTGGCGGGCCGCGTCGCGGCGGACGTCGAAGGTGTCCGGGTCGTCCCACTCCAGCGGATCACGGTTGGCGGAACCGTAGACGACCAGCACCCGGGAACCCTTGGGCAATGCGGTGCCCGCGAGTTCCGTGTCACGGGCGACACTGCGCGAGAAGGCCCGGATCGGGGACTCGTAGCGCACCACCTCGTTGACAGCATTGGGGATGAGCCCCGGATCCGTCTTCAGCAGACGCCACTGCTCGGGATGCGTGGCGAACAGATGAAGGGCATTGGAGATGGCACTGATCGTGGTGTCCAGCGACGGCGCCAGATAGTCCACCATCATCGTGACGCACTCGGCGGGCATGACCTTGCCCTCGTCGACCGCGTCCAGCAGATCGTGGGCCATGCTCCCCTCCAGTACCGACCGGTCACGGACGACCCGGCGGGCGTAGCGCATCATCCCCAGACCCGCGGGAAGGGTCCGCACGAACTGGCGGTTCACCGGTCCAAGGCCGTCGAAGGCGGCGCCCGCCCAGCGCAGCAGGTGCTCGCGGCCCTCCTTCGGCCAGCCGATGTAGTCGGGGACCACGGACATGGGCAGGGCCGTGGCAAGCTCGATTCCGTCGACATCGCGGTCGGCGACAGCGGCCTCGACGACAGCGGCGGCCTGCTCCTCCACGGTGTCCGTTATCGCGCGCAGAGCCCTAGGGGTGAGCCGGTGCGCCACTTGGCCACGGTAGCGGGCGTGTTCCTCGCCGTCGCTGAAGAGGGTGCCTCGTCCCCCGCGGTTGGCGAGGGGGTTGAGGGCGACGCCCTCGCCGGAGATGAAGGTCTCGTCGTCCAGGAGGACCGCCTTGCACTCCGCGTAGCGCGGCAGGGCGTAGACCTTCTGCTTGCTCAGCCACACCACGGGACCAAGAGCGCGCAGCGCCGCATAATGGGTATGGGTGTCGCGGATGGCCGCGGGCGAGTACAGGTCAGCGCGGTAGACGGGGACATCAGTGTGAGCAGGCATCAGAAATCCATTCCAGATGTGTTGTTGGCTTGTGAACCGGGCCACCGAAGCGCCCACATCCACCGCGTGTCCGAGCGGGCTGCCTCGGGGTCGTCAAGAGGCGGTGTAGGTCGGGTAGTCGGTGTAGCCGGATGCGCCGCCACCGTAAAACCCCTCGGGCTTGGGGGTGTTGAGGGGGGCGCCGGCTCGTATGCGCTCGACCAGGTCGGGGTTGGCGAGTGCAGGAATGCCGACGGCTATGACGTCGGCCAGGCCGTCCTCGACGTCCTTGGCACGTGTGGGGATGTCGGTGCCGCCGCGGTTGAGCACGAGGGTGCTCGGCCACAACTTCCGCAGGGTGTACAGGAGTTCCTCGTCGGCGCCGTGGCTGATGTGGAGGTAGGCGAGGTTGAGCGGGGCGAGGGCTCGCAGGAGGGCCGGGTACAGCTCCCTGGTGTCGCTCTCCGTGATGTCGCCTAGGTTGAGAGGGTTGCCGGGAGAGATCCGGATGCCGGTGCGGCCTGCGCCGATCTCGTCAGCCACGGCAGTGGCGACCTCCACCGCGAAGCGGATGCGGTTCTCGATGGAGCCGCCGTAGCGGTCGGTGCGCTGGTTGGCGTTGGTGGAGAGGAACTGGTGGACCAGGTAGCCGTTGGCTCCGTGGATCTCGACGCCGTCGGCGCCCGCCTCGATGGCGGCCGCGGCGGCGCGGCGGAAGTCGTGGACCGTCGCGGTGACTTCGTCGATGGACAGTTCGCGGGGCACCGGAAGCTCGCTGGGCCCGGACGCGGTGAAGAAGAGGCTCTCCGGCCTGATCGCCGAGGGTGCCACGGGCTGCCGCCCGTGGGGGGTGTTGTCGGGGTGGCAGATTCGGCCCGAATGCATCAGCTGGATGACGATCCGGCCGTCCGCCGCGTGGACGGCGTCCGTGACCTTGCGCCAGCCGGCGATGTGTTCCTCGGTGTAGATGCCGGGCGACATCGGGGCGCCCTGCCCGTCGGCGGAGGGTTGCGTGCCCTCGGAGATGATGAACGCGTGCGAGGCACGCTGGGCGTAGTACTCGGCGTTCAGCTCGGTGGGTACGCCTTCAACGGTTGACCGGCTCCGCGACAGGGGTGCCATCGCCAGCCGGTGCGGCAGGGCGATGTCTCCGGCCGTAGTCGGGTTCCACAAGGCATTCAGCACGGGAGTTCCTTACGAGTGGGGTGATTACGGGCGCGGGACACCGCGGACGCATGGCCGATCGGTCGGACCGGCCGGGATCGGGAAGGCCGTCCGAAGATGCGATCGAGTTGTTGATCTCAAGGCAGGAGTGACAGCGCCGGTGGTCTGCCACCCCTGCACGCACAACCCCGGTCGGCGGTCAGTTCGAGCTCAGCAGTGGAAATAGCTCGTCATGTCGGGGGATGTCGCCGTCCGCAAAGGCGAACGGGGGAAGGCACTCACGGAAGTAACTCATCCCCAAGAAGTGTCCCGGTCGATTCAACCACCGCGCGTCGTCTCCCAGATAGCGAAACGCCACCGCTTCTCGTCGACGGTCACCGGTGGAATTTCGCTGCGCGAAGTGCAGCGTCGTGGGTGCATGCATGAGTACGTCGCCGGGTGCCAACTCCCAGGCGAGCACTTCGTTTTCCGCGATGACGCGCTCTGGGTCCTCCAAGACCGGCATCGGCTGATCAATGACGGGATCACCGGCTGAGAACGGTGCACCGCGATAGAGCGTGTCCCAATTATGGGAACCCTTCACGTAGCTCACGACACCGTTGTCGGGCGATACGTGGTCGAACGGCACCCAGATCGACACGATCTGTCGTCCGGTCAACGGCCAGTACGACAGGTCCTGGTGGAGTGGTGTCGTTCCGTGGCTGTTCGGCTCCCGGACGAACAGTTGATCATAGAAGAACCGGACGCTCTTGCTGGCCATGGCGCTCGCGGCGAGATCTACGAGGGGGGAAGTACGGGAGAACTCCTGCACCGTATCGTTCCACCTGCTCATGAAAGAGCCTTGGACCCCACCATCCTTTTCCTGGAGCATGGGGGGCGGCGACGCAATCATCTCGTCGATCGCGAGCCGCATCCGCTCAATCCATTGCGGATCGATGAGCCCCCTGACAACGGCCGCTCCGTCTCGCTGGTAATCAGCAATCACCTTGTCGAGGTCACGCTGCGCCGTAGACACCTATTGTCTCCTTTGCTTGGCGCCGGGCCTATCGGGCGAACTTCCCGGCTCCTGTCAATGACGAATTGGCCCTGCCAGGGCGCGAAATCAACTCAGAGCAAGTCCCGAACCCACTGGTCACGCGGCGCGAAGAGGGTCAGTTGCAGGTGAGGACGAGCTCGCGGCGGACATGACCGCTCCTGCTCATCGCCTGGTCGTTGCGGGCTTCGGTCAGCCGGTCTGCTCAGACTGCGTGGTCGGCTCGCCTTCGTGGCTGCCATGCCCGGTTACCGCTACTGGCGATCGCGGGAGGCGAGGCTCCAGAAGCGGCTGCCGTGGAAGACCAAGGGGGCGGCAACCGGCACCATGCGCAGGCCTTGGATCTCAAGGAGCGCGATCGTGTGGTCGCCGCCTGGCAGTTCCGCGTGGAGGGAGCAGCCGAACATGGCCACGGCCCCGTCGAGGAAGACGGCGCCGTCTGGCGACGAGTGCCACTGCACATCGGCGAAACGGTTCTCGTCCTTGCTCGCCAGGCGGCGGCACGCCAGGTCCTGGCCCTCGGCCAGGACGCTCAGCCCCAGTCGCCGCCGGTCACGGAGCTTCGGCCAGGTGGCCGAGGTGTCCTGGACGCACACCGACAGCAGGGGAGGACCGATGGACACCGATGTGAACGAGCTGACCGCCATCCCGACCGGCTCACCCTCCACCACGGCGCACACAGCTGCCACACCGCTGGGAAAGCAACCGAATGCCTGCCTGAGCGTCTGAGCATCGAGTTCTGCGGCGTCGAGGGCGACCATGGGCGTGTGACTCTCACCGATGCGGGGTGTCTCCAGGACTGCGCGGGGCGACGTTTCCGACATCGTTCTTCCTCTCAGCTGATCTGCACGTGTGGAGCCGGGGCGGCGCCGCGGCTCCACAGATAGCCGCAGGTACACCGCGGGATGGCGCGAAGGACTACGGCGCGGGCGGGAACGGCACCGGGTCGAGGCGGCTCTCGCCGAGGCGTTGGGCGGTCGTGTGGTACTGCGTGGCGATGTGCGTGCGATACATCGAGACATCGCGCAGATAGCGCTGCATGCGCTGACCACGTCCGGACGCCGACGTGCCGGCTGAGCGGAACAGTATGTCGACCGTCTGGCAGGCCGACTCCGCGGCCTCCACCATCATCGCCCCCACCCGCTGGGCCTGCTGCGTGGTGTACGGCCTGACGTTCTCGACATCGTCGCGGCACCACTGCGCGTGGAGGTCGCAGGCGTGCATCATGATCGCCTCAGCGCTGTCGGCCTTCATCATCGCCTGGCCGAAGTCACGCTGATACAGCGTGTCCTTGTAACGCGGCCCCATCCGGGGCAGAAGGGTGATCTTGGTCCGCGCGAGCTTCTCACTCTCGTCCAGCGCGGCGCGGGCCGCACCGATGACGCTGCTGGCCAACTCCACCGCGAAAAAGACCAGATGGACGGAGGGAAGGTATAGGGGGTTGCCGTGCAGCTCGAGCCCCGGGGATGTCGCCTTGTGCTCCGTATCCGGCGCCAGCTCCATGAAGTCGCCGTAGACGCCGTAGTACTCGGGCACGACCTGGTCCTTGACCACGACCGTGTTCGAGCCGCTGGACCGCATGCCGAAGACGGCATCACCGCCCCAGTCATCCTGGATCTCGAACTGACCAGCGGGGATCAGTACGTGGAGCATGGGCTCCGGCGCACTGGGAAGAAGCCCGGGACGCCCCGGGCCGCCGGGAGGCAGGGGGGCGCCGGCCCGGGCACTTGAGGGAACGGCAGAAGTGGCGTTCCCCGCTGTCTCGTCAGCTGTCTTCTCATCGACGACCTTGACGGTGACCGTGACATGGCTGGCGTAGGCGCTTCCTGACTGGTAGGGCGACTTGGCGTTGATCAGCCAGCCGCCTTCAACCCGCTGTGCGGTGCCGGCCGAGGACAGGCTTTGGGAGGCGCGGAAGTAGCCGAGGGCATTGGTGAACACCTCGTCCTGCGCCTGCTTCGGCCAGTTCGCGGCGGTAGACAGTCCGTGGCCCTGCCCCAGGCACAGGCACCAGGCGGTGCCCGGGTCGGCGCGACCCACTTCCATCATCACCCTGGCAAAGGTACGCACGTCGACATCGAGGCCGCCGTACCGCTTCGGGGTCAGCAGGTGGTAGAAGCCCGCCTCCTTGAATGCCTCGTGCACCTCGGGGGTGTAGTGGCCGAGTTCCTCTGCCTCGTCTGCCTGCTCGCGGATCAGGTCGCGCAGCCCAGCAGCACGCTCGACGAGCGCCTCAGGCGAGACCTCAGGGGGGCCATCGAGCGTAGGGGCCGGGGTTTCGGTGGCCATTTCGTTCAGCTCTTCCTTCGCAGTGGTCGGAATCGGTCTGCGCCCGGGACCGTCCAGGGTGAGTACGTCGCGGCCCTGGTTTTCCGATCTCCGGCGGGGTGGGGGGCGATCGATGAGTTGGAGCCCTTGCTGGAGTGCGGTGTGCGGGTTGCTCCGAGGACGGTGACCGTCGGGTCACCGCGGGCGCCGCCGTGACGTAGTACGCAAGCAGGGTGCCATCGAAACGAAACTACTTCGTTTCGATCGATCCTAGATTCACTCCAAACGAAATGCAACCGTTTCGATGCTGGGATTCAGCCATTTGCCGACGGCCGCGCGCGTGCCGAGTTCCCCCTCGGGCGGGGCATGCCCCGGGCTGCCACGGAGTACGAGGATCCGCACGCCAGCAGATCAACCGGCATGTAAACCGCTGGAGTTGCGAGCCCTGCTCCGTCGCATCACATCGAGAGCGCTGGGGCCCGACTGACGCAGAAGCGGCAGCGGCGTGGCACCTGGCGGGTGCGCGCAGAGGCCGGGTCGGCCGGAACGTTTGCAGAAGTGCCCCGTCTTCGGGTCGACCGTCAGGACAGGGATGCTGCTTGTCCGAGGGCGGGCAGCAGCACGGCGCCCACGAGCGACTTCGGGTACTCCTCACCGGCCTGGCAGCCCTCCAACGTGGGACGGGACAGCACATACGCACCCGTGCCGCACACTGCGATCACCCTGCTGGACACGGCGGGCGTCCAGGCGGCTCGCACCACACCCCATCAGCATCAGTGCGGGCAGGCATCAGAAATGCATTCCCGAGGTTGGTTGCATGACGATCAGGGCCGCGAGGTAGCAGGCGAGGAACGAGGTAGCAGGCGAGCGCGGGCGTCATGCCGCAGGGACCGTCGCCCTTGCGCGTGTGCGTGATCACGGCACCGGTCATCAGCAGCAACAGCACGGCACCCGCCAGGACGCGCGTCATGGCGAAGACCGTGCTGTGCGGGCCGCATGAGAGGGGGGCAGATCCCACGTGAGGAAGCCCCTCCAGCCTTCCGCCGAGTACGGCGCGGACCGCCAGGAGCGTGTCGGGCCTGTGCGTGCGAACAGCACCAGGCCAGGAAACGGCGAAATGCTGCCCGGCGCCAACGAGAGGCCAAGGCCAGCTGTCACGGCGCACGGCAAAGGAGGTGCAGTGGCGTTCAGCAGGGACACCCAGGACAAGGAGGATCTCGTAAGGGACCTGCCGGTACGTGCCGGGGTGATACGCCGGTGCGGAAGGTGTCACGCAACTCGTCGTCGCGCTCCGCTCCGTCGACAGGGCGACGAACAGCGACGTTCAGCGGGCCGCCTGCGCACTTGGCGACCCCAATGACGGGCGCGCCGGTGATCTCCGGGAGGCCTTCGACGACATCGGAGAATGTGGCGCTGCCCAGCAGTACGCCGTTGCGGGTTGAGAATGGCTGGTGATCTCGCCCTCAAGAGCGGACTCCAGCAGCCGCTGGTCACCTGGAGCAGCCCAACCTCGCCGGTCAGCTGAACGCCCTCGGCCTGAGGCCGGCCCACCGCTCGCGCATCAGCCGGTCGACCACAGACTTCGCCGAGATCGCCTCCGCTCATGTCAACCGGCTGAAGCAGACCCAGCAGGGCCCGAGCTGCTCGCACGTCAAGCGTCTGTCAGGCACCTGGCGTAGCTGGACAAGCTCGGGGACACCGCGGTGACCGCGGGCAGGCAGGCCCTCGCACGCTTCCGAACGGGCGCCGGATGGACTCGGCGGCCAACGCCGGCAAGCCGCTCGACCGGGATGACGGACACCCCGTCGAGCTCGAGCAGCAATGTCGTACCGTTGCTGCGCCCGTGGCTCGCAGATGATCGTTCTGCGAAGAGAACAGAAATGATCACCCAGGACCACGGGCGTCGCGCGTTCGGGGCTCGCAATCACGCCCGGCATCATGGACGGTGACCAAGCGTCAGAGAGTTCGACGAGGGCGTACCGCTCAAGTTCGAAGACCCAGAAGACCGCGCGAGCCGCATGACAAGGCGAGGGCACCGAGAAGCTCTGCCCCGCCAGTAGCGCGCCCAGCTGCCGCATTGCGTCCATGTTGCCGACAATGTGCTGGGAGACGCAGCGCACATTGCGCCAACGGCGCTGCAGCGTACGGGTGTTGTAGAGGTCGGCGCTGCCCGCGAGGGTCATGATCTCGTCGAGGATCCGGCTGCCGTCGTGGTGGATGTGCTCGGTGCTGCCGGTATAGGTAAGCCACTCGGTCGGGGTGGGCTGCTCTCCGGCGAGGGCACGGTCCATCATGATGCCTCCGGTGTGCTCCGCCAGGGCCGACAGGGCGGTCGTGCGCACGTGCAGTTCCGCGAACTCCTCCTGGAAAAACGGGCCTTCGCCGAGCAGCGCCATGGGGTTGCACGCGGGCCGCTTGGTGGCGGCGATTGCGGCGAGATCGGTGAGCGCGCCGTCCAGGGCGCCGAGGATTACGGCGTTGCGCGAAGCCCCCGTCGGGGTGTAGCGCAGGTCGAAAAGGGGAGCGGGTATGTTGTTGTCGCCGAATATCGGCCTCGTGTGATCCTCGGGAATGAAGACGTCGTCCATCGTGAAGTCGGTGCTCTGTGTGCCCCTCAGGGCGACCGCGTCCCACGTGTCGAGGACGTGACCTGGTCGGTCCGGAAGAGCGCGACCCGCAGGTCCGGGAGGCCGCCCGGACGCGGAGGCGCCCCGTCGACCAGAAAACCCGCGAGCATCCAGTCCGGGGTGACCGGGCCGCTCGCGAGCGACCAGCGACCGCTGAGTCGATAGCCGCCCTTCACCGGCGTCGCCCGACCTTTCGCGGTCACCGCTCCACGGGACAACAGGTCGGGGCCGTCGGCGAACACCTTCTCCAGCGTCTCCCGAGGCAGTGACCGTACGAACAACCAGCTCAGCGAAGCGACCTGGACGGTCCAGCCCGTCGAGCCGTCGGCTCGCGCGATCCCCCGTACGACCCGGGCGCCCTCAGTCAGCCCGAACTGCTCGCCGCCCCACACCGTGGGCAGGGACATCCGGAACACGCCTGCCTCGCGCAGGGCGGCGACGATGTCCGCCGGAACAGCCCGGGCATTCTCACCTTCGGCGGAACGTGCCGCGATCTCGGGAAGGAGTGGGCGGACACGGTCGAGCACACTGTCACTGGTTACCCGGTCCTCGGACTGAGCGGGGTCAACAGGCGTGGGTCATGAAGGGGTTCCTCACAGCAGGTGTGGGGGTCTGATCGTGAGAGATCGACTTGGGCGGCGGACCCACTCAGCCAGGCGTCAGGTCGAGTCCGACATCAAGCCGGTGGCGGTCCACATGCCTCGCCGGGCTCAGGTTCGGTCCTGTTGCTGCCGACATGGGTGTATCTCCCGTGGTCGGGAGATACACCGAACGTCCTGCAGTGCCTGTGGTCAGGGCGCGGTGCAGGTGTTGCTCAGGCCGCCGAGCCCCTCGATGGTGGAGTTCAGCACACCCCCGGGGGCCATGAAGCGAGGGGGATTGCAGGCGAGTCCGACACCCGCGGGAGTACCGGTGAAGATCAGGTCTGCCGGCCGCAGTTCGCACACGCTGGACAGGTGGCTGATCAGGGTCGGGATGTCGAAGATCAGGTCGCTGGTGCGTCCCTTCTGGATAGATTCCCCGTCGTAGGTGGACGACAGTGCGAGGTCGGTCGGGTCGTCGAGTTCGTCGAGGGTGGTGAGCCAGGGGCCGATCGGGCTGAATGCCTGGTAGCTCTTGGCGAGACCGAACTGCGGAGGGACCCCGGCCAGTTGCATCGTGCGCTCCGAGATGTCCTGGCCGACGCAGAATCCGGCGACATGGTCGAAGGCCTTGTCGGAGGGGATGTCGCGGCCGCCTTCGCCGATGACGACGACGAGCTCGATCTCCCAGTCGACGGTCTCGGTGGGCAGCGGGATCTCCGCAGTCGGCCCGGCCAGGCTGGAGGGCCACTTGGTGAACACCAGCGGAGCGTCGGGGACGGGCGCGTTGTTCTCGGCGCTGTGGTCCCGGTAGTTCAAGCCGATGGCGAAGATCTGGCGCGGATCGGTGACGGGAGGCCCGAGCGGGCTGGCGTCGGCTTCCAGCATGGCCAGTGTGGTCGTCGGGTCCGCCTTCGGACGGGTGGCGGCGAGCCACTGGCGGATCTCGGCGACCCGGGTGACGGAGGCGTCGAGAGAGGTCGAGAACCGGCCGTTGGAGGCGGAGTTCAGGTCGATGACACCTTCGGGTGTGACGACGACAGCGCGGCCGTCAAGGTTGGCGAGTTTCATGGTGAGGTCCTTTCGGGAGAAGAGCGCCTGCGGCGGCGCATACGGCAGCCGCAGGGCAGGTGAGGGCTGAGTTCGGAGTGGCGTCGACGCGATGGCGAGTCGGCAACCCGACGACGACGTCGACGCGTGGTCCCACGGTCGGGCGCGGCTGGGACCGTGGGGGGCGTGCCACGCCCGGCGACTGCGGCATGGTCCGCCGGGACGGGCCCTAGTCCCGGGCCGTCAACCGGGCGCCGGTCGGGGCGGGCAGTCCACAGCGCAGACGCTCGGTGAGCTCGCGGACCAAGGCGTCAGCGCCGTCGAGTGAGGCAGCAGTGCCGAAGACGTGGAAGTCGGGGCGGACCAGGATCACATCACGGTCCCATTCGTCGAACCAGGCGGCGTACCCGCCTTCCACGTCGGTCACCGGTGCATCCGGCCCGATGTGAACGGCGATGCCCCCGAGGCGCTCCCATGCCTCACGGACCGGCGGCGACAGCGCCTCCAGCGGGTCCCCGGTTCGGCTGAGCAGCACGTGTACGCCCATGCCGCACACGTCGTCGAAGAAACCCTCCCGGCCGCCGGCCCGCACGAGCCCCTGACGGCCCAGCCGTCCCGCGTGCGGGTCCCCGGCCGCCAGCGAATCAGTGCCCATCCGCCATTCCATCTGCGGCGGCCCCTCACCGATGTTCTCCCGGATCACCCTGTCCCGCTCGGCGCACGCCTCAGGGTCGACCATGCAGAGAATGTTGCCGATCATGACGGCATCGGAGATCAGCTTGCTCACGTGCGGAATACGCTCGCGGGCGTAGTCGTCGAGGGTGTCCATCGGGACCACCCCTCTCAGCACCAGGTCCAGGCGCCAGCCGAGGGTCGCCACGTCGCGGATTCCGGAGTTCATGCCCTGCCCCAGGAACGGCGGCATCAGGTGGGCGGCATCACCGGCCAGCAGCACCCGCCCCTGCCGCCATCGCTGGGCCCAACAGGCACGGAAGCTGTAGGCCGCGTACCGCACCAGTTCCGAGTCGGCCGGAGTGACCCCGCGCTCGGCGAGCAGCCGCCACACGGTTTCGTCGGTGGCCATCTCCTCCTTCCGCTCCCCCGGCAGCAGCATGAACTCGAACCGACGCCGCCCAGGCCCGGCCGGCACCGATGTCACAGGACGCGGCGGGCCGAGAACTTGACCGAAGTGCGGGAACCAGTCCCGCTGCACCGTGGGCTTGAGGTCCACCACCAGCCAGTCGGAGGAGAACTGCAGGTCGCCGTCCAACGGAATCCCGGCCAGGCTCCGGACGGTGCTCGTGGCGCCGTCGCACCCGACGACGAACCCGGCGATGCACGTCAGTTCACTCGCCCCGGCACGGGGGCCTCCGTTCTCGTCGGAGGGTACGAAACAGACCCGGACTCCGTCCTCGGCCTCCTTCAGGTCGGTGACCACATGGCCCCGCAGCAGCCGGATCAACGGCTCCGCCCCGACCTGCGCCTCCAGCACCGCCTCAAGATCCGGCTGGTTGAACGTCCCGCCATGCGGCCCCTCGGCCCTCTCAGGCATCTTCATGACTTCCGAGAAGAGGACTTCTCCCTCAGGGGTGACGTAGTCGAGGCTGCTGCTCTTCGCATCCCACAGAATGTGGGGCTCCAGTGGCTCGGTGATCCCCGTCAAGTGCAGCACCCGCCGCCCCTCAGTGCTGAGACCCACAGCTCGGGGCAAGGGGTACAGGGCAGGCCATCGCTCCACCAACAGAACGCGGTGCCGGTTGCGGGCGAGCAGCAGGCTGAGGGTCAGTCCCGCCGGTCCGGCCCCTACGACAAGCACATCCCACGACTCGACAACGGAGTCGTCCGGTGACTCAGAGCGTTCGCCATTCTGTTCCATCCCAGCTCCAAACAGTCCACATATTACGGAAGACGGGGCCCGTCGATGCTCCTCAGGCTCCTTGGGCGTTATCTGCGGCAATGCCGACCAGCGGCGGTCAGGACTCGATGTCGTCGTCGGACTCCTGCTGGATACGGGCCCACTCCTTCTGAATCACACCCTGCAGATGACGCGCTTTGGGCCAGCCGCTGTAGACGGCGGTGTGCAGCGTAAACTCCTCCAATTCCGCCAGGGTGAGATCGCCACTGTTGAGCGTGGCCCGAACGTGATCCTCTAGCGCCTCCGGAGCGCCCGCCGCGCTCACGCAGGCCAGCGTCACCAACCGTCGATCACGGTTGCTCAGCCCCGGCCGCGCCCACACCTTGCCGTAAACGAAATCACGGGCCTCTTCATCCAGCGGCGTGGGAGTGTAGCCGTCCGGGAGTTTCACCGTCATGACCCTTTGGATAGTCTCTTCGGCATCGGAACGGGACATTGGCATCCTCCTTGACAGCGGAATACGAGAATCAATATTCGGTTTCATAGGCGAGTGATGAGTCCAGTCGAGTCCGCTCGTCAGCAGCTCGACTCCTACCCTCCCCCGCGGCCGCGTGCGGAGCGCGGGCGACGTCGGGCAAGGCATGCGAGACCGAACCGCTGTGGCTACCCCTGGCCATCGCTCGCGGCGTTGGCGGACGTCGAAAATGAGCTGCTCACATGAGATTCGCAGGAACCCAGCGGTCCCATGAACGGGCGCGAACGCAAGGAACGCCGCGATTGTCGCCTCGGCGCCCTGCTAGGTGTCGAGTTCGGCCTTGGCCGAGCCCACCGATCCGGCGCCGGCTGTGGGGAGAGAGCTCGGGCGGATCATGGGCGCTTGGTCAGTTCGGACTCCGGCTCCCCGGCCTCGAAGCGGGCGACGAACTCATCGGGGTCGAACTCCACCCCGATCGGGTTCTTCTGGAATTCATCGGACAGCAGGTACTCCTGCGTGGACTCCGCGTCGGGGAAGTTGTCGATCTGCAGCTCGATACGGTTTCCGTCGGGGTCCGCGTAGTACAGCGACACGGTCATGCCGTGATTGATCACCCAGACCGGCTTGATGTCCTTCTCCTTCAACCGCTTATAGGTGCCGACCAGGTCACCCAGCTTCTCGTAGGTGAAGGCGAAATGCTCCAGCCCGGTGTGCTCCATTTCGGGCATCACCGACGAACCGAGCGCGAGAAACGCGACTCGGTGATGCTCGTCGTCGTAGGTCATGAAGCCCAGCATGTCATTCGAATAGACCGGGCGGCCATCCAGAACCTGTGAATACCAATCGATCATCTCCTGCATACGGCCGGTCTTCAGCACGACATGCGCGAGTTTGACGGGAGCGACCATTTTATGCCTCCTTGATTGTGCGGCACTGCTGAATGTCAGCGGCCACCACGTGTTCCTGAAGTGAAAGCCCGCCGAGATGTGGCGTGGATAACGGTTGCCGTCACTCATGACCTGTAGAGCCGCGTTGTCGAGAAATCACCCTCGCCGAACGACGGCGCAGTCCGCCCGCTCTCCTGCTCCACCACCTTCCCCTGGAGGGCCGATGGAGTATCACCAACTAGATAAACAATAATCTATAGATTCCATTTGGGGAAGGGCTGAGGAAGAATGTGGCCATGTCTCCTTCCTCGACCTGGCCGGCCGATCCCCCGCAGACCCGCGCGGACTGGGTTGACGCGCGGTTGCGCATGGCCATCCTCACTGGGCAACTGAAGGCCGGGACCAGGCTCCACGCGGAACGTCTGGCCACCCAGTGGGGCGTGTCGGCCACGCCCCTCAGGGAGGCGTTCCAGCGTCTGGCCGGCGACGGACTGGTCGAGATCGCACCCCAGCGGGGTGCGCGGGTGGCTGGCCTCGACCGCGAGAAGGCCGCCGAGTACTACGAACTGCGCCTCCTGCTCGAACCCCGTGCGCTGGAGTCCTCGCTCCGCCAAGCCGACGCGGCCTTCCTTGATGAGGTCCGGCGTGCCATCAGCGAGTTGGAGGCAGTGGGGACCGCCGACAGCGTCGAGACCGGTTTCAGTGCGCATCGCAGCTTCCACCAAACGCTGCTGTCCCGCTGTCGCAACCGGGAGATGTTGCGCATGTGCACGCTCCTGCAGGACCAGACCCAGCGATTCGCCGCCAATTCCATCGACGTGAAGCACATTGGCCAACACCGCGCCCTCGCCGAGGCAGTCCTCGAAGGGGATATCGGCGAGGCTGTCCGCCTGATCACCCTCCACCTGCACACCACCGTGGACGCCGCACACTCCCCCACTGGCGCCCTCCCTGCCGGAGAACCGTAAAGCGCACGACTCGGGGCCTTTGGCGGTGGCGACGAAGCGTGACGGGTGCCCTGTGCATGGCATGCGGGACGTCAACTCCTCTGTCAAGCCGTCGTTCGGGGCGTGGAAACTTCGAACAGGCAGCGTCCACCGGCCCAGCAGGTCCCGGACGGCGGACGTGAAGGCGCCCCCTCCACTGTCACGCGAGGGGCGGCAGTTGCTCGCCCTGGACGGCCTGGACGTCGAGTTCTACGCGAAGGGTGGTGCCGATGGCCGCGATACCGGCCTGGACGACCTGGTTGTAGTTCATGGCGAAGTCCTCGCGCCCGCAGTTCGGTGGCGGCGCGGAACGACGCCCGTACGCCACCCCACGGGTCCGGACCGGTGCCCAGGTAGGCCAGGTCCAGATCGACGGACTGGGCCACGCCGTGCAGGGTGAGTTCGCCTTGGACGGTCCAGCGGGCGCTGCCCGCCGGGGTGATGCCCGTGCCGCGGTAGGTGATCTTGGGGTGAACGTCCACGTCGAGGAAGTCCGCGGAGCGCAGGTGACCGTCGCGCGTGCCGTTGCCCGTATCGATCGAGGAGGCCTCGATGACCGCCTCCACGCTCGACGCAAGCGGGTTCTCCGCGATCTCGATCCGGCCCCCGAACTGCGTGAACCGGCCGTGCACACTGGTCAGTCCGAGGTGCTGGGCGACCGCGCTCACGGTGGAGTGGGCCGGGTCGATCGTCCACGGCCCGGTCGGCGGGAGCTCCACGTCCCCGGCTCGTCCCAGAACGAGCGTGCCGAGGTCGGCGCCGCCGGAGGCGGTCACGATGGCGGTGCGGGCGACGAGGTTGTAGCCGACGGCGGTGACGATCACGGTGTACGTTCCGGACGTCAGGGCGCCGGTGGCCACGGTGCCGTCCTGCGACGTGGCCTCGCGGAGTATCTGCTGCCCCGTCATGTCGGTGACGGTCACTGCGGCGTGCGGGACGGCCCAGCCGTCTCTGGTGCGGATCCGGGCCCGCAGGCCGCCGCCCGTTCCTGTGCTTTTCATGGTTGCTGCCCCTCGAAATCGTCGCCGGAAAAGTCGCGAGGAATCTTCGATGTGATGCGGGCCCCGGCCGCGACGGCTTGTGCCGTCCCCTGCTCCGACCGCCCCGGCCGGGGCCCTGGGGTACCGGCCCGTACGCATCCGAGGCGTACGGACCGGCGTCTGGTTCGACCCGGTGTGGGTCACCCCGAGGGGTGACCCAGCTCCAGGTCCAAGTCGTCGGCGCCGGTGCCGTCGACAGTCAGCGCGGTGACGACCGGCCCGCTGACTCCGGAGAGCAGCACGTCGTACGTCACCGGCCCTTCGCCCACCACAGTGGCGGGCTGCGGCTGGTGGCATTCGCCGCCGCGTACAGGACGTACGAGCCGGCGCCCGGCGGCAGCAGCGAGTACCGGCCGTCGGACCGGGCGGCCCTCCGGCCGAGTTGACGCCCGATCAGGGAGATCAGCGTCAGCGTGGTGCCCGCCGACACCCGTACCGTCCGTGGCGCGCACCTGGCCTCCGATGGACGGCCCGCCCGTCGCGGGGATCGCGTCCCCGGTCCGGGTGTGGGTGTGCGCGGCCTGCGGCTGGGACTTCGTCCGGAGCTGCACAGCACCCACCTGCGTCGACGAGCACCGGCTACCGCTGCGGCTGTGGTTGTGGTTGGGGTTGGGGCTCGGAGGACAGGGCCTCCGAGTCCTCGCTCTGCTGCTCGATCCCGGTGCGCAGGCCCTCGCCCTCGACGTCCACGTTGGGCAGGGCGCGGTCCAGCCACTTCGGGAGCCACCAGGCCGACTTGCCGAGCAGGGTCAGGACGGCCGGAACGATGGCCATGCGGACGACGAACGCGTCGAAGAAGACCGCGATCCCCAGGCCGAAGCCAATCATCTTGATCATGGACTCGCTGGAGCTGATGAACCCGGCGAAGACGCAGATCATGATGATCGCGGCAGCCGTGACCACGCGCGCGCTGTGCCTGAAGCCCGTCACCACCGCCTGCTTGGGATTCTCCCCGTGGACGTATGCCTCGCGCATCCGCGTCACGAGGAACACCTCGTAGTCCATCGCCAGGCCGAAGACCACACCGATCATGAAGATCGGCACCATCGACATGATCGGGCCGGTTTCCTCGACACCGATCAGACCGGCCAGCCAGCCCCACTGGAAGACCGCGACCACGGAACCGAGCGCCGCCAGCACCGACAACAGGAAGCCGAGGGCCGCCTTCAGCGGGACCAGGATCGAGCGGAAGACCACCATCAGGAGCAGGAAGGCGAGGCCGACCACCAGCCCCAGGTAGGGGATCATCGCGGCGGTCAGCTTCTGCGAGAAGTCGATGTTCAGCGCCGTGGTGCCGGTGACCAGCACCTGCGCGTCCGTGTCGGCCTTGATGCCGTCGGCCTCGTCACGGATCGCCTGCACCAGGTCCTCGGTCTGCGTCGAGGACGGCTTGGACTTCGGTATGACAGTGACCGTCGCCGTGTCGCCTGCCTTGTTGAACATCGCCGGGCTGACGGTGGCGACGTCCTTCAGGCTCTTGATCTCGTCGGTCACCGTGGTGGCGGCCGCCTTCGGGTCCCCGCTTTCCTTCGTGTCGACGACGACCATCAGCGGGCCGTTGAAGCCGGGGCCGAAGCCTTCCGAGAGGAGGTCGTAGGCCTGCCTCTGCGTCGTGGACGTCGGCTTCGTGCCGTCGTCTCCCAGGCCGAGTTCCAACTGGGTCACCGGGATGGCCGCCGCACCCAGCGCGACGACGCTCAGCATCAGGACAGCGGCGGGGCGGCGGACGACGAAGTCCGCCCAGCGGGTGCCCATGTTGGGCTTGTCCCCAGTGCGCTCCTTCGCCTTCCCGCCGCCGAAGCGCTTGCTCTTCGTACCCGCCGGCTGGATCCTCCGGCCCGCGTAGCCGATCAGCGCCGGAATCATCGTGATGGCGATCAGCACCGCGACCGCGACCGCGCAGGCCGCCGCGATGCCCATCTTGGTCAGCAACGGGACGTCGACGACCGAGAGACCGGCCAGCGCGATCACGACCGTCAGTCCGGCGAAGACCACTGCCGAGCCCGCCGTGCCCGTGGCCCGTCCGACCGCGTCCTCGCGCTCGCGGCCCTCGGCCAACTCGCCCCGGTAGCGGGAGAGGATGAACAGGGCGTAGTCGATGCCGACGGCGAGGCCGAGCATCATGGCCAGGATGGAGGTGGTGGAGCCGAGGTCGAGCGCGTTGGCGAGGGCCGTGATGCCCGCGAAGCTGATACCCACCCCGATGAGCGCGGTCAGCAGCGGCAGCCCGGCCGCGACGAGCGAACCCAGGGTGATGACGAGGACAAGTGCGGCAACTGCGACGCCGACGATCTCCCCGGCACCCGTCCCTGCCACCGTGTCGAGCGCGTCACCGCCGATCTCAACGGTCAGCCCGGAGTCCCGTGACTCGTCCACCGTCTTCTCCAGGAAGTCCTTGGTGGAGTCCTTCAGTTCCTGGGCCGGGGCGGTGTACTTCACCTGCGCGTAAACGATCGTCCCGTCCTTGCTCACCGCGTTCCGCTGGGTGAACGGGTCGGTGACGGAGGCGACCTCGGCGCCTGAGCCCAGGTTCTTGACGGTCTGCTCGACGACCGCCTTGTTGTCGGCCTCCGTCATCTTCTCCCCGTCGGGAGCCTTGAAGACGACGTTGGCGGTTCCACCGTCCGCGCTCGAGCCGGGCGAGCGCTGGTCCAGCAGATCGAAGGCCTTCTGTGCCTCGACGCCGGGGATCGAGAAGGACGATGAGCCCGCGGAGGGAGCGTTGGCAGCCGCTACACAGGCGGCGGCCAGCAATGCTGCCCAGAACAGGGCGATGAAGTGCCGTCGCCGGAATGCGAATCGGCCGAGTTTGTAAAGAAAGGTGGCCACGGGACGTGCTCCCGGTCAGTTGTAAGGGCGGTTCAGGGCAGAGCGGACCGGCCCGACGACGATTGGGTCTTTCCCATGCCCGCAAGGCATTGAGGAGGTCGTGTCGGGTACGGCGGGGACATCGGGTTACTGCTGGGGACCTGGGGAAGGGGCAGGGCAGACGCGGAGGGCGGGGAGGACCACTGCGTCGAGGTACGAACGCAGGAAGGCCTGCGTCGGCGGCCGGTCGTCGATCAAGGTGCGGGCGACGAACGCGCCGATCAGCATGTGCACCACGAACTCCAGCGCCGGGTTGTCCGCACGGATTTCGCCCCGGTCGACGGCGCGCTGCAACACCCGGCTGAACTCGTCCGTCTCCGGTTCGATGAGCAGTTCCCGGAACGCACGCTTGAGATCAGGGTTGTGATGCATCGCCATGTCCAGAGCGCGCATCAGCGCGGAGGTCTGTTCCATGGCGGAGTCGTCCTCGTGGGACAGCACTGCATGGAAGTCGCCCCGCAGCGATCCGGTGTCGGCGTGGGCGATGCTGCCGGGCTTGTGGTGACGCATCGCCCTGACAACCAGCTCGGCCTTGCCGCCCCACTGGCGGTAGAGCGTCGCCTTGCTGGACCGGGTGCGTGCGGCCACGGTGTCCATGGTCAGCGAGTCATAGCCGACCTCCCGGAGCAGGTCGAGCACGGCCGCGTACAGCTCGGCCTCACGCTCGGGCGTGATCCGACCGCGACGCGGCGCCGCTGTCTCCGCCATTCCACGCACCTCCTACGTAAACGAAACTACTTCGTACAGATGGAACGCATGTTGACGACCATACCTCGGAGGGCGACAGAAACGAAACCATTTCGTACACTAGGTGGCACAGGCCCCGGCCCGACCAACTCAGCCTTCCCTCCCGCACCGGGCTGGGCACCGGCCGGGCACCGCGTCAGATCCGAGATCGATTACAGCCGCGGGCCGGAGAAGACCTGGGTTTGCGGGGCCTTACACGACCGGTCGGGTTGGCGTCCTCGACCAGTTGCAGGAACTGCCGGTAGAAGACGCTGTTGCGGGAGGACACGGTCATAGTGATCTGCTGGCCGTCCCGGTGAGATCTGGGTCGCCACCGACAACCTGTCGTCCCACAACAGCCTGTCCACCCGGACCTGGCTAGAGGACCATCCCGCATCCGCCACACGTTCATCTCTGTCGGCGCGTGCGGGCTCAACCTGCAGGAAAGCTGGTGGCGCATCTTCCGCAAGACCACCCTCGTCGGCCGGCCCTTCGCCAACCCCGACGACATGGGGCCGATGCCTTCACTGTTGCTCGAAACCTGCCCTGCACGCCAACAGCCCCTATGAGCAGGCGACTTCGAAATCCGCTTCCGCGAGACGGAAGTGTTGGCGACGGGTGAAAATCGTGGTTCTGGATCACTTTCCGTGCCAGAGCCACGGAGGGTCACCGAACCCGCGATCATGAACGGCCGCTCGCGGCGAGGAGGACGCGCTTGCGCAGGAGATCGAAGTTGGCCCGGCCGAACATCTGCCGTTTCAGCATTTTGATCTTGTTGTTGTGGCCTTCGACGGCACCGGAGCTGTAGCGCAGGCTGAGACCGGCGACGACGGCGTCGAGGTCCTGGCTGAGGCCGTTGACGAAGGAGTGCAGAGCGGGCAGATCATCGGCCTGGACGTCAGCGATCCACTGGTCGAGGTCGCGGCCCTGGCGGTTGTTCATCAGCTCGGCGAAGCTCCGGACGTGCCGGGCCGTGCGGTCGAGTTGTGGGCAACGGGTGAGGACGGCTTTGAGCCGCTGGGCCTGATCGCCGTCGAGCCTGTCCGGGTGACGGGTGATCCAGCTGGTCACGTCACGCACGGACGGGTGTCTCCTCGGCGGATCAGCATGGGGAAAGACCTGGCGGAGCTTGCGGATGTACGTCTTGACGACGCTCTCACCTCCCTCGTATCCGCGCTCTTGGAGCTCCTGGAACAGTCGGCGGGCGGTGGTGCAGCCCTCGGACCACCGCTGGTGGAGGAAGGGCTTGTAGGGGTCGAGGATGCTGGGTCGGCCGGTCCACTTCCCTACCAGCAGCTCGTCCGCGGTTGTCGCCTGGGCGAAGCGGCGCACGGTGTTGCGGGCCAGTCCGAGCCGGCGCGCGATGGGCCGCAGGCCCACACCCTGGCCGAGTAACTCGTGGACGGCTGCGTGCTGTTCACGCACCCGGTCCGAGAGCCGCCCCGACTGTCGAGGCCCGGCAGCGGCTTCATGGCCGAGCCCTTTTGTGTCCAGGGTTGGCACGGTCTGAGGTGTGTCCGGTTCGCCGTGCTCGCGCAGCAGGGCGCGATACTGGATAACGGTCTTCTCCACAGATTCGGCCAGGTTTTTCCAGATGTGCCACCTGTCCGCGACGTGAATCGCGTTCGGGGCTCCGAGCCGTCCGGCCTCGGCGTATGCGAGAGAGCGGTCTCGGCAGATCACCTCGATGCCTGGGTGAGCGGCTATCCAGGCGGCCACCGTCGCCACGGTCCGGTCGGGCAGTAGATCGACGGGCTGACGGGTCTCTATGTCCACCAGGATGGTCGCGTAGACGTGTCCCTTACGCAGGGCGAATTCATCGACCCCGAGCACTTTTGGCGTGTCCGCCACCGGATCGGGCAGCGCCCGTATGAGGCGCAGCAGCGTCGAGCGGCTCGCGGTCACCGCGAGCGTTGCCGCGAGCCTGGCGCCGGCCCGGCCTGCCAGCATCAGCGCCAACTGCTGCAAGACCCGCTGCAGCCCGGCGCTTCGCCGTCCGTAGCGGAACGTCAGCCCGTCGATCTGCTCCACGAAGGTCGCCCGAGTGCATGCAGAGCCCTTGCAGCGAAACCGCCGGACCCCTAACTCGATGACCACCCCGCGGCGGGCAACCGCACTGTCCGCGAGTCGGCGAACGTACCGGCTGTGAACCCGAGACGACGCCACACCGCAGCCCGGACACCTGGCCAGCGCCGCTACCGCACACGCTCGCACGACGACCAACTCGCCCTCAGCCAGAACGTTTTCGATCCGGACCCCATCAACCCGGTGGAACCACAGGTCCTGGAGGAGTACATCAGCCACGGCCGTTCATGATCGCGGGTTCGGTGACCCTCCGTGGCTCTGGCACGGAAAGTGATCCAGAACCACGATTCAACCGCCGCCGACACGGAAGCCGTGTTGCGGCCCCACGAAGCCCCTGCGGACGTTGTCGCCACGCCACAGAGACGGGAACCAGCCACCATGCCTCACGCCACCGCGTTCGCCAGGAACCAGCGGTTCCCGGCAGGAGTCGTCAACGAGACGCGCTCGCCAGTGATCACTTCCAACAGGCTCCACTGCCGGACGCACCATCGGCGATCGAGTTCAAACAGAGCAGGTCGGCGGGAAGACGTCTCGTACATGTACTTCCGAGCGCATCAACATCCGGGATGTTGCCTTCAGAGCGACACTGGACCGCATTTGGCACCTGAAATGCCCGAATATGCAGCATGCGCGGCGGACAAGAACGACGATACCAGTAGCGCACATTCGCCCCGGATTCAACCCGGAGGGTTTGTTCAATTAGTAAATAAGGTCTCTGGCCTGCGGAAATAAAGAGCGGCAGACGAGCCGGGCCGTACGCCGGGTTCTGTCGCCCTGTCGTCACGAATGCACCAGACGCAATCAGCCAATCAGACCGTGCGATCCACCGCCTGAGCTTCCAGCCATGCCTCCACCTCCGGCCAGCGGTAGCGCAAATAGCGGCCGACCTTGTGGGCTCGCGGACCCTGGTGTCGGTGATTCCATATGTAGACCGTGTTCAGCGGTATGCCCAGGAAGTCGGCCAGTTCCTCAGCACTCATCAATGGACACCGGCCCCCCGCACCAGTGGCGGCTTCTGCCGCACGAGCAGTGGTTCGACGCATGGGTACTCCAGAACGATTCAGAACGGGCAGGAAAGAACCACGTGAGCGGCAGTCCGCTCCGGTGACCCGCGGAACATTGACATGGAATTTCAGCCGGACCAAATAGAAGACTGTGCGGCGAAACTCCTACAACTCTTCCGAACTCTCGAAAGAAGCCCGCGAATCCTCGGCGAGGGCTCGTCGAACCCTCGCCGACGCCTCAGCGAGGGTTCGTCTAGGTGAGATCTCCCATACCGCCCTGCACCTCTTTGCCGCGAAGATCCCAAGAATGCGTTTGACAGTTTCATCTTGCCTGGATCAACATCCCATTCACCCAGGGTGCGATGAACTTCAAGGCCTGCCGAGAATTAGTAGTTGCGTCCATGCCATACGACCGCTGGCACAAGTCACGCCCGAACGCCGGAGAGTCGACCTGCAGGGAACACGGCAAAGTTCCGACGAGGGATCACGGGGCCGGGAAGCGGTGGCAGGCTCGCTGGCGCAACCAAGAGGATGTCCAGCAGACGGAGTTGTTCCGCACCGAGGCCGAAGCCCGCAGGCACGAGACCAAAATGCGGTCCGGAGTGGACGACGGCTCATACATCAACCCTCGCGCCGGAGAGGTCAGGGTCGGTGAACTCGCCCTTACGTGGCTCAAGGGGCACGAACACAAGAATCCGCGCACATACCGACGCCACAAGGAGCGGGTTCTCCTACACATCGCTCCTACCGCAGTTGGGAAGATGCGTGTAAAGGACGTGAACGCGTCGTCTTTGCTGGACTGGTTGCACGACCGCCGTCGGCTGCTCGAAAGTTCCACACTGCGCCTGGTCTTCGACAATCTTCGGGCTGTCTTTGACCTGGCTGTGGACGACAGCCTGATACCCAAAAATCCATGCCTCGCCAAATCGGTGCAGGACGCCAAGCCGAAGCGAGGAGGTGGCGGCCGGGCAGAGCTGAGCCTGACTTGGGAGGACACCGAGAAGATCCGTGCCGAACTTCCCGACCGCTACAAGGCACTCGTCGACTGCGGTCGCGGCTTGGGCCTTCGCCAAGGAGAAATATTCGGCCTGTCACCAGATGACATCGACTGGGCACACCCGGACGGGCCGATGGTGCACGTGCAAAGGCAGGTAGTCCACGACGGCTCGTTCCTGGCATACGCCCTCCCCAAGGGCGGAGGCGACGAGGACCCGAAGGACCGGTGGGTCGAACTGACCGACGACGTGGCCATCCCCCTGCGTGAGCACATGGAGAAGTACCCGCCCGTCGAGGTGACCCGGCCGTGGGGAAGCAAAGGCGGCGACCCGGTCACAGTGCAGCTGATTTTCTACACTCGCGAGAAGACCGCCGTTCAGTCGAATTGGTTCAACTCCTACCGCTGGAAGCCTGCTCTGGCGGCGGCCGGCCTCATCAAGCCCCTCGACCTCAACGCGAAGGGACGACGCTGGGAGAAGTCCCGCGACATGATGATGCATGCCCTCCGCAGGGCTGTTCCAAAGTCCTGCCGGGTGGGTGAATGTGCTGGTCACGGCGTGGTGACGATGTCGGCGCGGGCCGCTACGAACAGATCGAGGCTCC
>NZ_JBIWMV010000024.1:0-163550 GCF_044766845.1 Streptomyces sp. NPDC101776
ACTCATGTTGCTCTTGCTACTCACTACCTATGACTGCTTCCTCCGGGACCATCCGTCCCAGTATCAAGCTGTCCAGGTCAAAGGGGGAGCTTCACGGGGAACTGCGCGACCAGCCCCCACCGGCCCGCGGACTACTTACCGCCTGACCGCGCAGGACTCGGCTTCGGCTCCTGGTGCGGCGCGCAAGCCGCGCGCCGCTCAGGCAGACGCCCTTCCAACAAGTAGGCGTCCAAGTACCCGTTGACGCACTTGTTGGACCCCCCCGCGACCCCATGAGTCCCGGCGTCCCGCTCAGTCACCAACACCGAGTCCGACAACCGCCGTTGCAACTCAAGCGCCCCGTCATACGGCGTAGCCGCATCCCGCTCGGCCGCCATGATCAGCACCGGCGGAAGTTCGCCCGGTCCCGTGCGCACATCAAGCGGCTGCTGACGCGGCTCGGGCCAATACGCACACGGCAGATTCATCCACACGTTGTCCCACGTCTCGAACGGCGCCTCGCGCGCGAGCCGAGTGTTGTCCCGGTCCCAGTCGCTCCACTCGGTAGGCCAGGGCGCGTCGTTGCACTCGACGGCCGTGTACACCGCGTTGCCGTTCTCCGCCTCGACGGCCGCCCCCGGCGTCGGCCCCGCCTGCTGCACCAGCAGCTTGGGGTTGCCCTTCAGGTAGGCCGACAGCGCCGCAGCGGTGAGCGGCCAGTAGTCGTCGTAGTACCCGGCCGACAGGAACGCGCCCTGCAACTGCGCCGGTCCCACCTTGCCGCCCGCGGGCTTCTCCGCGAGCCGCGCCGAGGCCTTCTCGTAGCTGCGCAGCACCTTCTCCGCGGTGTCACCCAGCCCATACACGTCATCGTGCCTGGCGATCCACTCCCGGAAGTCCGCCCAGCGGCCCTCGAACGCGGCCGACTGGTCGAGGTTGTTGCGGTACCAGATCTGCTCGGGGTCCGGGTTCACCGCCGAGTCGAACACCATCCGCCGTACGTGCGAGGGGAACAGCGTCGCGTACAGCGCGCCGAAGTACGTCCCGTAGGACGCACCCATGAACGTCAACTTGTCCTCGCCGAGGGCGGCGCGCAGGACGTCCAGGTCGCGGGCGTTGTTGAGGGAGTTGTAGAAGCGGAGCTTGCTGCCGGAGCGCTTGGCGCAACCGCGCGCGTAGGCCTTGGCCTGGGCGACGCGCTCCTTCTTGTACGACTCCGAGGGGTAGGTCGGCGACGGCGAGGGCCCCTTGAAGAAGTGCTTGGGGTCGACGCAGGACAGCGGAGCCGCGTTGTCGACACCGCGCGGGGCGTAGCCGACGAGGTCGTAGGCCGAGGCGATGCGCTTCCACTCGGGGAGCATGCCGATCAGCGGGAAGTAGAGGCCGGAGGCGCCGGGGCCGCCCGGGTTGTAGACCAGGGAGCCCTGGCGGGGGACTCTGCGCTTGCTGTTGTGCGGGTCCTTGTGGGTGGCGCGGGCGCGGCCGACGGTCAGTTTGATCTGCTTGCCGTCGGGGTGCGCGTAGTCGAGCGGGACGGAGACCGTGCCGCACTCCATGGTGCCGGGCATGTCCTCCGCGTGGGGGCACTTCCCGAAGTCGATGCCCTTGGCCCGGGCGTGCGCGGCGGCCACCGCGGTGCCGGCCGACTCGACGGCGTCCGGGGCACCGGTGGCCGGGCCGGCGGCGAGGGTGGTCAGGAGCAAGGACCCGGCGGCCGAGTACAGGGCGGCGGCTCGCATGGTGGCGGTATCCCTTCGGAGCACGGCTGCAACAGAAGGGATGTTTCGTTCGCTTGTTGACGAAGGCAAGCACCATCGGGCGGTGTCGGCCCCAATGACCCCCGTGCGCCCCCTGGGAGCGCCTTCACGCTGAGGTCGGCGACACCACTCGGCGAGATCAGCGACGCCACTCGTCGAACTGGCCGCGGTACTGCTCGCGATGCGCGAAGGCCGCCCGCAGATCCGGCTCGCCGACCGCGCGGATGCCGCGTACGGCGACGGACGTCAGATACATGCGGTCGTCCCCGCCACCCGCGTGCCGGGCCAGGGTGCCGAGCAGCCGCTGACCGGCCGGGGAGGCCCAGCGCGAGTACGGGTGCACCTCGACCCGCGCGATGGCCAGACAGCTCAGCGTGAGGGCCAGCGGCAGCGCGAACCAGAGCGCGACCAGCCCGCGCGGCATCTCGGCCCCCGGCGTCAGCAGCGCGGACGCGCCCAGCACGACCACGACGAGCGCGGCGGCCCGCACCTGCCGTACCCCCGTGGCAACGGTCGTACTGCTTCCGTCCGGTACGGCCAGACCCGCGTCGACGAGCCGGTCCGCGACGTCGCGGACCGCGTCCGTGGCCGCCGCGGTGGCCCGCACCGGGCCGATCCTGGACTGTCCCTCGGGCCCGATCGCGCCGATCACCGACCGCTCGATGGCGTCCCGCCCGCGCGGGTCGACGACGGTCGCCCAGCCGGTGTGCGCGAGCAGCAGCCGGTGCTGCCGCGCCATGGAGACGAGCGTCAGATCGGCGACCCGCGCGGGACCGCCGGACAGGAACGCCGCCTCGTAGAGCGTCAGATCGTGTCCCGCGCCCGAGTCGTCCGCGTCGACGGTCGCCGCTCTGACGGCGGCCAGGCACAGCCGCGTGCACGCCGTGCCGGCGACGGCCCAGGCCAGGAGCAGAAGAAGGACCCAGAACATGCCAAGTTTCTATGCCAAAGGCCCAGCGCGACGCCATGCCTTGTTCACAATCCGGACGGAGCGTTGTCGGTATGTGACGTTCCGATTGTCCGGAAACGAACCACGTCCGGAACAGTTCCACGGCAGGTCCACGGCAGTTCTACGGCTGTGTCGGCCCCGCCGGTGGGCTGGAGGCGGCCGGCGGGAGGGCGTAGGTGGGGGAGACCGACGGGGCCAGTGGGACGACCTGACCGGGGTCGGCCACGGTGGAACTGCTGGGCACGGGCGTACTCGACGCCGCCATCTCCCGGGCCAGCGCGGAGAAGTCGACGTACCCGGTGGCCTCCAGGACCTTGATGTGGTCCAGGACGGTGGTGTTCGCGTCATCGGCGAGGGCGCGGACCAGGGAGTTCTGGGTGGTGGCACGGACCTGCGCGACCACCGTGAACACCTTGCCGTGCGCGAGGCGCAGGATGTTGGCGAACTCACGGTCGAAGTTCACGCCCTGCGCCGCGTCGAGCGTGGCCAGCCACTGCTGTTGCTGCGCGTTCGGCTGGTTCGGCAGCGGCAGCCCGAGCTTGGCGGCGACATCGCGCACCCGCTCGTCCAGGAACGTGTGCCCGTCGATGAGATGCTGCCCCGCCGTCCGTACGGCCGCGGTCGTGCCCTTCTCCTCGGCCTGCTGGCCGGCCGGCAGCTCCCACAGCCCGGCGAGCCGGACCCGGGTGACGAAGTCCCGGTCCAAGGCGGACAACGGCCCGTACTGCGTGGTCACCGTCTGGGCGCTGAGCACGTTGGCACTGCTCGGCGTCCCGGACCGGTCGGCGTAGGACCAGACCGGGAACACCAGCGCGGCCAGCGTCGCGGTCAGACCCATGATGATGACGCCGGTGCCACTGAAGATGCCTCGGCCCTTCACGGCGGGTCGCGGTCGCATGAGGTGCCTCCTGTCACGGCACCGCACGTGAGTGTGCTTCTCGTGCGCCTCTCGTGCGGAACCGCAATATTACTGTGGAGTCACTGTCACCTCCCAGGCACCCTGGTCAGCGCGGCCGCACCCCCGTGGCCACCCCCTCAACGGCGTTGCAGCACCCGCCGGGTGGCACGGACGAGCCGGACCGCGGGCCGCTCCGACCGCGGGGCCGGCCCCGAACGCTCCAGCCACCACTCCCGCAACTCCCGCCGCGCCCCCGCGTCCTCGGGCCCGCCCGAGAGCAGCAACTGCCCGACGAAGTCCAGCGCGTCACGCCGGTACCCGCCGCTCATCGCGTGCGAGTGCGCGTACGCGAGAAACGCCGCCCGATACGACTCCCCAAGAATCACCGGCAGTTCAGGAGCCACCTTCGCCACGACATCGCTCCGCTTCACCCCGAGCGCCCGCGCCTGCACCCCGAGCCGCACCCGGTCGAACCCGTCCGGGACGGGAGTCCCGGCGACGAGCGCGGAGAGCAGCGCGGCTTGGGCGAGGGCGAGGCGTTGGCGGGCAGGGTCGGAGGTCTGTGCTGGGGCTGGGGGAGCGGCGGTGGTCCGGGGCGGGTGTACGGCCTTTGACGGCTCTGGGGTGCGCAGAGGCTGTGCCTCCGGCACCCCCACAACCCGCATCGTCTGCGCCTCCGGCACCCCCACAACCCGCAGCGCCGTCGCCTCCCTCGCGGGCACCCCGCTCGCAGCCGACCGTGCCCACCCCTTGGCCAGCGCCCCGCGGATCGCCATCAACTCCCGTTCCAGTTCGGTCGGTTCGGGGAAGTTGTCGTCTCGTTCCAGGAGGACCCCGGGCGGGGAGACGCGGGACGCCAGGTCGGTGAGGATGGCGAGGACCGGGGCGGGGACGGGGTGGGCGTGGGTGTCGTGCCAGACGCCGGCGCGTTCGATGCCGCCCGCGACATGGACGTAGGCGATGGCCTCGACGGGCAGTTCGGCGAGGGCCTCGGCCGGGTCCTCGCCGCGGTTGACGTGGTTGGTGTGCAGGTTGGCGACGTCGATGAGGAGGCGTACGCCGGTGCGGTCGGCCAGGTCGTACAGGAACTGGCCCTCGGTCATCTCCTCGCCCGGCCACGCCAGCAGCGCCGCGATGTTCTCGACGGCGAGCGGGACGGGCAGCGCGTCCTGGGCGATGCGGATGTTCTCGCAGAGCACGTCGAGGGCGTCCCGGGTGCGCGGGACCGGCAACAGGTGGCCGGCTTCGAGGAGGGGGGACGCGGTCAGCGGGCCGCCCGCGCGGACGAACGCGATGTGCTCGGTGACCAGCGGTGAGCCCAGCGCCTCGGCCCGCTCGGCGAGCGCCGTCAGCCTGCCGGCGTCCGGCCGGTCGGCGCCGCCGAGGCCGAGGGAGACGCCGTGCGGGATCACGGTCACGCCGCGTTCGCGCAGCCGTAGCAGAGATTCGGGGAGGTGGCCGGGGCAGACGTTCTCGGCCACGGCCTCGACCCAGTCGATGCCCGGCATGCGCTCTATGGCGTCCGCGATCTCCGGCCGCCAGCCGATGCCCGTCCCCAGTCGCTCCATCGTCCGTCCCCGTCCGCCAGGCGAGCCATGAACCCCATGAACTCCACAAGTCCGCTGTTCGGTGTGACGGGGGTATCGCCCACGGGCAGGGCCCCGAACCTCGGCCGCGTCACTTTCAGAGCAACATTTGAGGTTCGGGGCCAGGACCCGTACGGCCGGGGTGGGCGCTACCCCAGCACGCCGTTCGAGTCGACCGGATCCGGTCGGCCGGTGTTGACCGTGCCCGGTGCGCCCGGGGACGGCCGTGAGGTGGTGCCGATGTTCGGGCTCGCCTCGGCGACCGGTGCCGAGGGCGCCACTTGGCCGGGCAGGGGCGCCGCGGGGCCGGTCGGGCTGGCGGTCGAGGCGTTCGCGACGCCGTTGGCGATGGCGTCGAAGTCGACCCGCCCGGTCTTCTCCAGCACGGTGATGTGGTCGAGCACGGTCTGGTTGGTGTCCGAGGCCAGCTGCCGCACGAGGGTGTTGCGCGTGCTGTTCCGTACGGCGCCGATGGCCGGGAAGATCTTGCCGTGCGCGGCCCGCAGCAGGTTGACGAACTTGTACTCGTACTCCGCGCCGGTCGCCGCGCTCATCTCCCGCAGCCAGCCCTGCTGTTGCTCGTTCGGCACGTTCGGCAGCGCGACATTGAGCTGGGCGGCGACGATCCGCACCCGCTTGTCGAGGTCGGTGTGGCCGACGATGAGATGGTCACCGGCTTCCTTGATCGCCTGGCTGGGCGCCCGCTCGATCGCCTGCTGCCCGGCCGGCAGCTCCCACAGCCCGGCCAGCCGCACCCGCACGATCAGATCCCGGTCGGAGGCCGTCAACGGCCCCCACTCGGTGTTCACGGTGCCCGCCGCCACGTTCGCCTGCCCGGTGCCCGCACGGTCGGCGTACGACCACACGGGAAAGGCGAGCGCGCCGGTGGTGGCGAGGATGGTCGCGATGAACACAGCCGTACCGTTGATACGACGCAAGGGAGCCTCCCGGGGGAACCAACTGGTCGTTGGAGAAGTTGACGCGTGGCCAGTGCCTGGAGGTACGCGCGGGCAGGTCGCCTTGTTCAAAGGGAGGGCAGCTTTGCTCAAAGGGCAGGTAAAGGAAGCGAGTTCAGCGGCTCTTCGTCGGCCAGTGCTCCGGGGTCCGGCCCAGCAGTCGTAGCGCCTCGTCGAGCGGACCGGCGTCCTGCGGTACGTCGAGCGGCGGGGCGAAGGTGAATCCCGGGCCGCGTCCGGCCGGGTCGGTGGGCACCAACTGGGCGACCACCAGCGCGATGTCGAGGACGTCGTCCGACAGGTCCAGCGCGATGCCGAGCGTGGCGGCGACGTCCCAGGCGTGGACGACGTAGTCGATGAAATGGAAGCCGATCGCCGTGCGGCCGGGGAAGCTCGTGCCCAGCTCCGGCAGGGTGAACTCCCGCTCGGTGGCGCCGGGTTCGGCGAACGCGGCGAGGACGGCCGTGGCCGCCGCGCGGTGCGTACGAGCAGGCTCGGCCATGTCCTCCGGCTCCCGCCAGTACGTCCTGTCCTGGCCCGCGCCGCGCGCCGCGGCAGCGAACCCGTGATGCTGCGCGGCCATGTGCGCCACGAGCCGCCGCAGGTTCCATCCCGCGCACGGGGTGTCCCGCTCCCAGTCCTCCTCCTGCGCCAACTCCACTACGCGCAGGGCCTCGTACACGGCGATCCGGTCCAGCTCGACGATGTCCGTTCGGGTGGCAGTCATGGGACTTGACCCTAAAACTGTGCGAACGGTCGTGCTACTGGTTTTCAGCCGAAGTCGGGATGGGGAAATGTGGTGCGCGCGGGGACGTGAAATGCCTTGTAGGTCAGGGGACTTGGGGAGACGTCGAAGGGTCCGTGGCCGCGCACCGCAGCCGTGCCGCTATGCCGACCCGGGCCCGGCGGTACGCGGTCTCCTCGTCGTGCAGTACGGAGATCGCGTTGGCCGTCTCCATCAACGCGACGATCTCGAAGGCGAGTTGGGGTATGTCGGTGTCTTCCCGCAGCTCACCCGCGTCCCGCGCCCCGGCGACCGTCCCCTCCACGAGAGCCGTCCAGTCCCGCTGCGCCCCGACCACCGCGTCGTGCACCGGACCGGACCGGGCGTCAAACTCGGCGATGACCTCGTAGAAGAAGCAGCCCCCCGGGAACACCCGCCCCCGCGAGTACTCCAGCCACAGCTCGCACAACTGCCACAACCGGCCTATGCCTACGGGGAGTTCGGCGGCCGGCCTGATGACCTTCTCGGTGTAGATGCGCGCGGCCTCGCGCACGGTGGCCAGTTGCAGCTCCTGCTTGGAGCCGAACAGCGCGAACACCCCGCTCTTGCTGAGTTGCAGCTCGGTCGCCAACCGGCCCACGGACAGCGCCTCCAAGCCCTCGACGGAGGCGATGTCGACGGTACGGCGCAGCACCAGCCGCCGGGTGCGGTTGCCCCGCTCGACCCGGCCGTCGAGCCGTGTCGTACCCGCGTCCTCGTCCGGTGTCCTGGTCGCTCCGCCTGCTCTCATGGTGGTCCACCCTAAGCAACACGGGGGAAACGGGCACTTCCTAGGATGCGGCGGATGCACCTGATCGTCCTGGACGCCCCCACCGAGTGGAGCCGCTTCGCCGAAGGCTCCGTCGAACGCCGCATGCTGCTCGCGCTCGGCGACCACCTCGGCACGCCCCTGCGCCCGAAGCCGCTCATGCTGCCCGACGGCAGCCGCGTCGAGGTCGAGGGCATCGACGCCGCCTGCCGCGTCCTCGTCCAACTCGTCGGCAACCAAGGTGCGTACAAGCCCGCCTACCGCAACAAGGTCATGGCCGACATGTTCAAACTGCTCTGGCTGCGCGCGTCCGTACCGACCGCCGAGCGGGCGATCCTGCTGGTCACCGAGCTGATCGTGCAGGCCCTGGGCGGCTGGGTGGCGCGGGCCGCGGCGGACCTCGGGATCGAGATCCACGTGTACGACGGCATCACGGTCGCCCCACTGCGCCCCTCGCCGCGGCCAGACGTAAAACGCCCGTAACAGTCAACTGCGCCGTCCCGAAACACAATCTTCCTACGGTCGGGGACACCTAAGCGGATTTCCGCGTGGCAGTCAGTCGCACTCGCTACGCACGCTCTCCGACTTCCAGGATCGGGCACTCGTGCCCGCGACATGGATGGGAGCGTGAAGGTGACTGGTACGCCAGCACTCCAACTGCGGTCGGTACGACGGGTCTACGGCTTCGGGGCCGCCGCGACCACGGCCCTCGACGACGTCCACCTGACCGTGCCGTCGGGCCGTTTCGTCAGTCTCATCGGCCCCAGCGGCTGCGGGAAGTCGACGCTGCTGCGACTCGTCGCCGGGCTCGAACAGCCGGACCTCGGCGAGGTGTCGGTCCACGGGGTGACCCCGGCCCAGGCGTGCGCGGCCAAGATGATCGGACTCGTGCCGCAGAGCCCCGCGCTGCTGCCCTGGCTGTCCGTCCTGCGCAACGTCACGCTGCCGCAGAAGATCAACCGGGGCGCCGGCAGACGCCGGGAACGCATCGCCGACTTCGCCGAACGCCAGACGACCGTTCCCGACATGGAGGAACTCCTCGTCAAGGCCGGTCTCGGCGACGCCCTGCACAAGCTTCCCGCCCAGCTGTCCGGCGGCATGCGCCAACGCGCCGCGATCGTGCGGGCGTTCGGCCTGCAACCCGACGTGCTCGTCATGGACGAACCCTTCTCGGCGCTCGACGAGTTCACCCGCGAAAGCCTCCAGGACCAACTCCTCGACCTGTGGGAGGAGTTGAGGACCACCGTCCTCTTCGTCACCCACTCCGTGTCCGAGGCCGTACGGCTCTCCGACACCGTCGTCGTCATGGCGCCGAACCCCGGCCGCATCGTCGAGAGCATCGACGTCGACCTGCCCCGGCCACGCGGTGAACGGCTCTTCGGGGAACGGCGGTTCCACGAGTACGAGGACCTGGTGAGAGAGCGGCTGCGCCGCGCCTGGCACAGCGAAGCCGCGTGAGTGGGGGGCGAGGACATGACCGTTGCCGATGAACGCGCCACCGCCCCGGCGGCCGAGACAGCGCCGCCGCCCGTCGAACCGTCCCGGTTCAGTCTGAAGCACCCCAGGTCCCGGATCGGCTGGGTCCGGCCGGCCGTGTGGTCGCCCCTCGTGGTGATGCTGGTGCTCCTCGCCGGGCTCTGGCACTGGGGGGCCGAACAACTTCCCTATCTGCTACCGCCGTTGTCCGATGTCGGCAGTTCGCTCTCCGGCAATTTCGGCTACTACGTCCACAACGCCCTTGTCACGCTCGGTGAGGCCACGGCCGGGCTGGGGATGGGGTTCGTCGGAGCGTTCGTCCTCGCGGTGCTGACGAGTGAACTTCCGTTGGTGCGGCGGGCGGTGATGCCCATCGCCGTCGTCCTCAACGTGACCCCGTTGGTGGCGGTGGCACCGGCCCTGGTGGTCGCCTTCGGGTTCGGGCCCATGCCCAAGCTGATCATCACCGGGCTGATCTGTTTCTTTCCGATTCTCATCAACACGGCTACGGGGTTGAGGTCTGTTCCTCAACAGGTGTTGCAGGTCTATCGGACGATGGACGCGAGTCGGGTCGAGCTGTTGTGGCATGTGCGGGTTCCGAATGCGCTGCCGTATCTCTTTGCCGCGTTGCGGATCGTGTTTCCGCTGTCGATCATCGGGGCGGTCGTTGCCGAGATGTCGGCGTCCGGGTCCACGGGGGGTCTTGGCACCGCCATCAGTGTGGCCTCCTCCATGAATCAACTCCCTGTCGTCTACGCCTCGATCCTCGTTCTTGCGGTGATGGGCGTGTTGTTGCTGCTCGCGGTGACTGTTGTTGAGCGGCGTGTGCTGCATTGGCACGACAGCACGGATTGAGCCTGGCAGGACGGTTGTTGTCTGCGGGCCCGGTGGGGGCTGGTCGCGCAGTTCCTCGCGCCCCTTTGGGGCGCTCAACTCATCGGCAATATCGCCAGTTTGGAGTCACCCATGTCCAGCTATCGCCTAACCAGATCTGCTCTCATCGCCACCGTGCTGACGCTCGGCCTCGCCGGATGTGGTTCCGGTTCGGACGACAGCACCTCCGCCGGGTCGGCCGGGTCCGCGATATCCGCGAAGCGGTGTGCGGAGAACAAGGCCGCCGGGAAGATCACGTATCTCTCCGGGTACCAGTTCCAGTCCTCCGTCTCGATCCTCGAATACATCGCCGCCGCCAAGCTGGGGTATTTCAAGGACCTTTGCCTCACCGTCGATCTCAAGCCCGGCAGTGGTGACACCGCGCAGAACACCAAGCTGCTCGCCGGTGGACAGGCGACCGTGTCCGCGATCTCCGAGCAGGATCTGATCCAGGCGCAGGCCAACGGCATCGACATCAAGGGCATTTCCTCGTACTCGAACGCCGGGCTCGACATCCTGATGACCAACAAGGACATCACCGACCTGACCCAGCTCGACGGCAAGGTCGTCGGGCACAAGGGGTATGTCCCCGCCGCCGTCGAGGCGATGCTGGTCAAGGCCGGTGTGAAGTGGGACTCGCTCAAGCTGGTGAAGGAGGGCTACGACCCCTCCGTACTGCCCCGTAAGCAGGGTGGCCTCGAAGCGCTCACCGGGTTCATCTCGAACGAGCCCAACCAGCTCAAGGCGGCCGGCAAGGACGTCACCGTGTGGAAGCCGGTCGACTACAGGATCCCGAGCTCGATCGGCGCGATGGCGGTCAACCCGGCGTTCGCCAAGGCACGTCCGCACGCCGTCGAGGACATTCTCCGAGCCGCGTTGCACGCCTACGAGTACTGCTCCTCCAGCGAGGCGCACATCACCGAATGCGTGGGCTACGCGGCCAAGTTGTCGGGCCCGACCTACGACAAGAAGCTCAACGCGACGATCTGGAAGACCGAGACGCAGGTCGTCAAGGAGAACCCGACGCCCGGACAGCCGCTCGGCGGGGTCGACCCCGACAACGTCACCCAACTCGTCGCCATGCTGCACCAGTTCAAGATCGTGCCGAGCAGTGTGACCGCCGCCAAGGCCGGGGCGTGGTTCGACACCTCGTTCGTCAAGGACATCTACAGCGGCGACAAGCTCGTCTGGCCCGCGCCGTAGCGCCCCACGGTCGGCAGACCGTCGAAACGCCCCTGAAAGAGCCGCAGAAAGGTCCCTGACGTGCCCGCGAAAGAGTACGGAATCTTCCTTCCCATCGGGAACGGCGGCTGGATGCTGTCCACCACCGCGCCGCATCCCGAGGCGTCCTACGCCTACAACAAGCGTGCCGCCCTGCACGCGGAGAACATCGGGCTCGACTTCGTGATGTCGATGGCCAAGTGGCGTGGTTTCGGCGGGAGTACGGACCACTGGGGCCGCTCGCTGGAGTCGATGACGATGATGTCGGCGCTTGCCGAGGCGACCAGCAGGGTCAAGATCTGGGCGACCCTGCACGCCAACATCCACAACCCCGCCGTCGCGGCGAAGATGCTCACGACCCTCCAGGACATCTCCGGGGGCCGGGCCGGGATGAACATCGTGAACGGTTCCTACGCGGGGGAGTTCGAACAATTCGGGGACTGGGACCCGGAGTTGAGCCACGAGGACCGCTACCGGATGACGGAGCTGTGGACGGAGGCGGTCACCCGGCTGTGGACCGAGGACTCGGTCACCCTGCGCACCCCGTACTTCGACCTCGCCGACTGCGAGTCCCGTCCGCATCCGGCGACCCGGCCGACGCTCATCAGCGCGGGCCGGTCCGAGGACGCGCGCCGCTTCCAGGCCCGGTACGCCGACGGTGCCTTCCTCGCCGCCGACAGCCTCGACGACATGCGGTCGCTCTCCGCCGACGTGCACGCCCGGGCCAGGGCCAACGGCCGTGTCTGCAAGACCTATTCGATGCTCACCGTCGTCCAGGACGACACCGACGAGCTGGCCGTCAAGAAGGTGAAGGAGTGGGGCGTGGGCGTCGACCGTGAGGCGCTCGCCCATATGCGGCACACCTGGGGCGTGCCCGCGGACCAGGCCCGCGCGTGGGCCGACGGCGCCGACGGGGAGGCGGCCTTCCAGACGCCGTACGTCGCCGGCAGCGCCCGTACGGTCACCGAGCACATCGAGTACATCGTGCGGGAGGCCGACCTCGACGGACTCATGCTGATCTTCCCGGAGTACGACGAGGACATGGTGCTGTTCGGCGAGACCGTGCTGCCCGCGCTGCGCGCCCGCGACGAGGTGGCGGCCTGATGTCCGACCTGCGGGACCGACAACTCGCCCAGCTCGGCGGGCCGTTCAGCAGCCCCGCGCTCGTCGTGGTCGACGTACAACGGGACTTCGCCGATCCGGACCGGCTCGGGGCGTACGGCCTGACGGATGAGGCGCTGGCGACGCTGGACCGGACGGTCACCCGGATCTCCGAGCTCGTCGACGCCGCGCGTTCCGCCGAAGTGCCGGTCGTCTGGGTCGAGTTGGGCAGCGACCCGGCACGGCCCTGGCGGTCGAGCAACTGGCTGCGCGAGGGCGACTACGACGCGCCCATGAGCCCGGACGAGCCGTGCCGGATCGGGACGCCCGGCGCCGAGTGGTACCAAGTGCGGCCGGGGGACGGTGAGTTGCGGGTGGTCAAGCGCGGGTACAGCGGCTTCCTCGGCACCGATCTCGACGCGCGGCTGCGCGCCGCCGGGCACGACTGGCTCACCGTCGTCGGCCTGACGAGCGAGTGCTGTGTGTACGCCACCGCCCAGGACGCCCTCCAACTCGACTGGCCCGTCGTCGTACCGCAGGACACGACGGCCGCCTACGACCCTCACGTCAACGCCGCCGCCCTGTTCCAACTGGGCCTGAACGTGGCCGTGCTGAGCGACGCCGACGAGGTCGTCGAACTGTGGAAGAAGGCCGCGCGATGACCGGAATGCACATCGGTTACGACCTCTCCTTCACCCACACGGAGGGCGCCTGGGCGCGACAGGGCTCCTGGATCGGGCGGGACTTCCCCGACGTCCGGATGTTCATGGAACTGGCGCAGACCGCCGAACGCGCGGGCGTCGGGCTGCTGTTCTTCGGCGACGGCAGCGGCATCCCCAGCACCTGGCGGGGCAGCATCGCTCCGGCCGTGGAGTGGGGCATCCAGTGGCCGCGCCACGACATGTCACCGGTCATCGCCGCCATGTCGACGGTGACGGAGAAGGTCGGCTTCGGGCTGACGTACTCCTCCACGTTCATGCATCCCTTCTATGTCGCCCGGCTGTTGAACTCGCTCGACCATGTGACCGGCGGCCGTATCGCCTTCAACGTGGTCGCCTCCACGCGCGGCGCGGACGCGGCGAACTACGGGTTCACCGAACTGATGGACCACGACCTGCGCTACGAGCGGATGGAGGAATTCGTCGACGTCTGCCGGGCGTTGTGGGACTCCGTGGCGCCGGACGCGATCGTCCGCGACCGCGGCACGGGCCGGTTCGCCGACCCCGCGAAGGTGCACCCCATCGACCACGAGGGACGCTTCTTCACCGTCAAGGGCCCGCTCGCGTCCGTCCCGGGCCCGCAGTACCACCCGCTCATCGTCCAGGCCGGCAACTCCCCCCGGGGCATTGCGGCTTCGGCCCGCTTCGCCGACCTGGTCTTCGGCTTCGGCGGCAACCTCGCCGGCCAGCAGCGCCATCGCAAGCTGCTCGACGAGGCGTTGCTCGCGGAGGGGCGGGATCCGGAACACGTCGGAATCCTCTGGGCCACCCAGGTGATCGTCGGCCGCACGAAGGCCGAGGCGCTGGCGCGCTGCGACGCGGTGCACGAGTTCTGGAACGAGGAGGCCGTCGCCACCTATCTCTCGCACAACGCCGGCTACGACTTCTCGACGCTTCCCGGGTCCTTCCGACTGGGCGAACTGCGCGACGAGTTGGCGGCGGCCAACGCGAGTCCCGCGGGGATCGTCGGCTCGCTCGTCACCGAGTTCGGCGCGGACCACACCATGAGCCGTAGCGAGTTCTTCGCGCACGGACGGGGGCGGGCGACGGGCCTGGACCACAGTGTCGTCGGCGATCCGGCCGCCGTGGCCGACGCGTTGGAGGAGAACTTCGCGGCCACCGGATCGCGCGGCGGCTTCATGTTCTCCAGCCCGCTGGCCATGCCCTCCGGCTTCGCCGGGATCAGCGAACTGCTGCTGCCCGAACTGCGCCGCCGCGGCGCCCTCGCACCGGCGTACCCCGGCTCGACTCTGCGCGACAACTTGGCAGTTTGAGATGAGGGCAGAGAGCACGCGGCGTGACTGGTTCGCTCTCGGGAGCCTGTGCACCGGGTTCTTCATGCTGCTCCTGGACAGCACGATCACCTCGGTCGCGCTCCCGTCCCTGATCACCGGACTGCACGCCGACGAGACCGCCGCGATGTGGGTCAACAGCGGCTATCTCATCGCGTACGCGGTGCCGTTGGTCGTCGCGGGACGGCTCGGCGACCGCTACGGCCATCGACGCGTCCACCTGGTCGGGCTGGCGGCGTTCACGCTCGGGTCGCTGCTGTGCGCAACCGCCCCCACCGTCACGGCACTTGTCGCCTGGCGGGTGGTGCAGGGCATCGGTGCCGCGCTGATGACACCGCAGTGCCTGACCCTCATCAAGGCGCTGTTCCGGCCGCCGCGCCTCGCCGTCGCGCTCGGCGTCTGGGGTGCGGTCGGCGGTGCGGCGGTGGCCGTCGGGCCGTTGCTGGGCGGGTTCCTCGTCGCGGTCGGGGGCTGGCCCGCGGTGTTCTGGGTCAACGTTCCGGTCGGTGTCGCCGCGATGGTCGCCGTGGTCGTGTTCGTACCGGTCCTGCCGCGCCAGGAGGCACGCATCCCGGTGTGGGCGATCTGCGCGAACGCGAGCGGTGTCGGTGCGCTGGTGATCGGCATCCAGGGCACGGACGCGGCACGGGCCGAAGTGCTGGGCGTGCCGCGGTGGTTGCTCGTCGTCGGCGGCGTGGTGGTGGTCGCGGGTGTGGTGTGGTTCCAGCGCAGGGACGGCCAACGGGCCCTGGTGCCGGTCGGGTTGTTGCGCAGCCGGGGGTTCGTCGTCGCGGCCTGGGCCGGGGCCGCCGCGGCCTTCTGCTCCGGGTCGGCGATGATCCCGCTGATGCTGTACCTCCAGCGGGAGCGCGGGCTCGACGCCGGCGCGGCGGCGCTCACCCTCGTACCGATGGGCGTGGTCTGCCTGTTGGGGGCGCCGGTGTCGGCCCGGCTCAACAACGGGATCGGGACCCGCGCGGTCGCCGTCATCGGCTCCGGCGCCCTCGTCCTGTCCATCGGGACGTCGGCGGTGCTCGTCGCGGCGGACGCCCCGATCGCCGCCCTGACCGCCGCCTTCGCGGTGTACGGGGTCGCCAACTCCTTTGTCTGGTCGCCCCTTTCGATCGCGGCGGTGACCTCGGTCGGCCCGGACGAGGTCGGGGCGGCGTCCGGAATTTTCAACGCCATGAAGCAACTCGGAGCGGTGCTGGGCAGCGCGGTGTGCGCGGTGCTGCTGGCCGGGCACGGTTACGCCGTCACGCTCGGCGGGCTCGCGACGGTCGGACTGCTCTGCCTCCTCGCGTGCGCACTCCTGCGAACAGAGCCTCCCGGCAAGGGACTTCCGCCGGGGCACAGCCAGACGGGGCACCTACAGGCGGGGGTTGCGCGATGACGGCAATGGAAGGCCTGGAGAACCTGGACGGCATCACCTCGGATCCGGGGGAGATGACGAGTGCGTTCTCCGGGTTCCCGTCGGGGGTCGCGGCCCTCTCCGCACGTGTCCACGGCGACCCGACCGTCATGGTCGTCTCGTCGTTCGCGGTCGGCGTCTCGCACAACCCGCCCATGGTCTCCTTCGCCGCCCAACACACCTCGACGACCTGGCCCGTACTGTCCCGCGCGCGGGCCATCGGCATCTCCGTCCTGGGCGAGGGCCACAGCGACAAGGCCCGCCAACTCTCCTCCCGCAGCAAGGCGGGCCGGTTCACCGACCTGCGCACGGTGGAGGCGGAATCCGGCGCGATCTTCCTCGACGGCGCCCCGGTGTGGCTGGAGTGCACCGTCGAGCACAGCTACCCGGCCGGCGACCACGACATCATCGTGCTGCGCGTGCTCGCGATGCGGTCCGACGACGAGCGGAGTCCGCTGGTGTGGCATCGGCGGGCGTTGAAGATGCTGGGTGGTTGAGGGCGCGCGTATCCCGCCGGTTCCGGTCTCCACCCGAGGGTGGAGTTGCTGAATCAGCCCGTGGGTGGTGGTGGTCGACGCAGGTCAGGGCGCAGCCTTGTGCCATGGGACCACTACATTCCGCACTCGCCGCTCTCACGGGCTTCTGTGTCGCGATCTTCATCGTGGCCTGGATCGCGGGCGCCGTCTACTTCGGCGTGAAGAGCGGGGCCGGGCTGCGCGGCTGGGCACGCGGCCTGCGCCGCACGCTGCCCCGGCGGGCCGTGCTGATCGTGGGCGCCTACGCGTTCTCCCTGCTCATCGGACTCACCCCGGACTCCTTCTGGCACCACCTCCAGTACTGGCAGCCCGAACTCGCCCTCGTCGGCGCCCTGCTCGCCGTCGCCTCCACGGCTCTGCTGCTGTGGGCCCGCTGGGTCCTGGGCGTCATGTGGGCCAGCATCCCGCTGGTCCACGAACACCACGAACTGCGCACCGAGGGCCCGTACCGAATAGTGCGGCACCCCATCTACACCGGGCTCCTGGGCCTGGTCCTCGGCGGGATGCCGGCCTGCGGCTTCGGCATCTGGATCGTGTTCCTGGCCGCCGCCGTCCCCTGGCTGCTGCGCCGGGTCCGCATCGAGGACGGCATGATGGCCGACCGGTTCGGCGCGTCCTACGAGGAGTATCGGGCCCGCGTCCCGGCGCTGATCCCGTGGACCCGACCTGCTGCGGTTACACCGGGGGCTGTCGGGAGTCGGTAGGGGAGAAGGGGGTGAGGTGCTCCGCGCCGAGTTGCCTCACGCTGCCGTCTGCCGTCTGCCGTCTGCCGTCTGCCGTCTGCCGTCTGCCGCCCGTCGGCCGACGCGTGACCTCAGCGACCGGCGACCTCAGCTGACCGTTCCCGGCGCTGAGCGCTCAGCGCCCGGCCCCTCGCCCCTAGGCGTGCAGCTCGCCGACGCGGTGGTGCCCCTCCACCGCGACCGTAAGTCCGGGGGCGATCTCCGTGAAGCCCGCGTCGCGGACCAACGGCCGCTCGGTGCTGGTGAGTTCGGCCCACAGGTCGGGAGTGGCGGTGCGCACGGAGAGGGGGAAGCCCGCCTGCCGCCAGGCGGTCCGCTCGGCGTCGGACAGCTCCCACCAGGCCAGTTGGGCGCCGTGGCCGGTCTGGGCCATGGTCTTGCCGGCGGACATGTCGAGGTCGGGGTTCAGCCAGAGCACCGGTGCCGTCGGGTCCGCGTCGGCCGGCGGTTCGGGGTCGTCGAGGTCGGTGCCGGAGACCTGGAGCCGGGCAAGATCCTTGGGCCAGCCGTCGAGCGGGACGGGCGGGAAGACCCGTACCTCCGCGGACTTACCGGTCACCGTGATACCCGGCAGCGCCTCGGCCCGCCGCCACTCGGCCCCACGCGCCCGCCGGACCACCTTCCGGATGCGCGCGTCCTGCCAGTCCCGCATGACCTGCGCCCACTCCCCGTCCCCGACGGCCCGCTCGTCACTCAGGATCGTCAACACGGCCCGCGCAGCGGTCTCCAACGCGTCCGTCCGACCCGGCGGGTCATCCCGCTCGATCCGCACCACCAAGGGCAACACGAACTGCGGAGCCTCATCGCGCGAGGTGGGCTCATTGAGAAAGGGGTCAGCACTGTCACCGGTCACACACGCCAGTCTGCCAGGCAGATCACCGTCCCTTAAAAACACCGCCCACAGGACCCCCTAGGGGCGCGGGGCTGTGACATTGTGCGGCTCCGCCGCGTGGGCGCGACCAGTCACAGCGCACCCGCACCCGCCAAACGACCCACCCCCCCCACGGCGGTCGGTGACCTGCGCCCTCACCTTCCGCCGCTCACCCTGAACAGGCGGTGCGCTGCGCCTCCTGCCACTCGCAGACGGGGCACAGCGTGATCCCCTTGTACGACTCCGGGTACTCCGTCGGTTCCCGGCACAGCACACACTCCGCGTACACCGTCGCCGGTTCTTCGTCGCTCATGGGACCAGCGTAGGAGGAGTGCGCGAGCTTCAGTGGTGTCGGTCCGTGGCGCCGATCAGCTCGGAGACCTTCACGAACCGGTACCCCTGCTCGCGCAGCTCGGGCACGATCATGCGGACGGCCTTCTCGGTCGCTGGGGCGGCGCTGCGGGTGCAGTGCATGACGACGACCGAGCCGGGCTTCACACCCTCCAGCACCTGCCGGGCCACGGCGTCCGAGTCCGTCGCGAACGCGTCGCCGCTCACCACGTCCCACTGCACCGCCGTGACACCGACCGCGCTCAGCGTCTTCAGCGCCTGCCGGTCGTAACACCCGCCCGGGAAGCGGAAGTACGGCATCGCGTTCGGCACACCCGCCTTCTTGAACGCGGTGTACGCCCGCTCCACATCCGCCTTCATCCGGTCCGGGGACACGGTCGGCAGGCCGTAGCAGTCGCCGGTGAAGGCGTAGTGGCTGTAGGAGTGGTTGGCGATCTCGAACTGCGGGTCCCGGCCGATGGCGCGGGCCTCGGCCGGGTACTCGTCGGCCCATCGACCCGTCATGAACACGGTCGCCGGCACCTTCAACGCCCGGAGCGTGGCGATCAGTCGGGGATTGTCGAAGTGCTCGCCCGCCGCCGCGCGCGGCCCCTGATCGGCGGTCATGTCGGCGTCGAAGGTCAGCGCGACGGTCTTGCCGTCCACCCGCGGGCCGTTCTTGAAGACGGGGGTCAGACCGGCGGGGCCGGGCGCGAGCGTGGGCGGCCGCGAGGAGACGGCGGTGGGCGCGGTGGGCGCCGGACGGCTGGCGTGGGGCGCCGAGGGGGCCCCGCAGGCGGTGAGCGCGGCGCCGAGCGCACAGGCGGCGGCGACTCGTCGTACTCGAATGGTCACCGTAGGAAGATATGGTGTGAAAAGGGTTAATCGGTTATCGACACGGGGTGTGCGGCGCGGTCAGTCCGAGGCCAGCAGCCGCTCCCGGGATGCCTCCACATCGAAGTCCGCCTTCGGGTACCGCGGATCCAGTGCCGTCAGGTGTTCCAGGAGCAGGCGGCTGATGGCCCAGTTGCGGTACCACTTGCGGTCGGCCGGGACGAGGTACCAGGGGGCCTGTGGCGTGGAGCAGCGGGCGAGGGCGATCTCGTACGCCTGCTGGTACGCGGGCCACAGGGCGCGTTCCTCGATGTCGCCGGGGTTGAACTTCCAGTGCTTGTCCGGGTTGTCGAGGCGTTCGAGCAGGCGGCGGCGCTGCTGGTCGTAGGAGATGTGGAGGAAGCACTTGACGACGGTCACGCCTTCGTCGGTCAGGGACTTCTCGAAGCGGTCGATCTGGCCGTAGCGGTCGTTGATCTCGCGGTGCGGGGCGAGTTCGCGGACGCGGCCGATGAGGACGTCCTCGTAGTGGGAGCGGTCGAAGATGCCGATCTCGCCGGGGTGGGGGAGGGCGCGTCGGATGCGCCAGAGGAAGTCGTGCTTCCGTTCCTCCGGTGTGGGTGCCTTGAAGGCGCTGATCCGGCAGCCGGAGGGGTTGAACAGGCCGATGACGTGCTTGACCGTGCCGCCCTTGCCGCTGGTGTCCATGCCCTGGAGGACCAGGAGCAGACGGCGCCCGTCGCCGGCGGTGCTCGCCGCCCACAGGCGTTCCTGGAGGTCGGCGAGGTCTTCGCCCATCCGGGCGGTGTCCTTGAGACCGGCGGACTTGTCGGCGGGGCCGCCGGGGGTGGCCGTGGCGTCGTAGGAGGAGAGGTCGACCGGGTGGCCGGCGGGGACGCGCAGCAGCTCGGTGAGGGCGGTCGGCTTGCTTTTCTCCCGGCCGTCGTTCTTCTTCCGGTCCTCGCTCTTCGCGCCCTTCTTGGCCACGGGGCACCCCTTCCGGTCGGCTCCTTCGATCCTGCGGCGCGGGGGCGGGGCCCGCCAGTCAGCGACGGTGACGAGCGGTTCGCCGGCCCGCCCGCGAACATCGGTGGCGGTGTCACTTGCTCGTACACCCGTACCCGTACCTGTGACCTCTATCCGCCGCGAGTTGCCGGGCGCAGGCGCGTGCGCGGACGAACCGTCCCGTTCTCCCCACATCCGCCGGCGGTATCCAGGAAGGCGGCCTGTCACTCCTCGACGGCCGGTGGCGGCGGTGCGGCCGGAGGCGGTTGTTGTGGCTGCGCGCGCTCCAGGAAGCGCAGCAGCTCGACGGGGAAGGGGAGGACCAGGGTCGAGTTCTTCTCGGCCGCGACCGCCACCACCGTTTGCAGGAGGCGGAGTTGGAGTGCGGCGGGCTGTTCCGACATCTGCTCGGCGGCTTCGGCGAGTTTCTTGGAGGCCTGCAACTCGGCGTCGGCGTTGATGATCCGGGCCCGGCGTTCGCGGTCGGCCTCGGCCTGGCGGGCCATCGAGCGTTTCATCGTCTCGGGCAGGGAGACGTCCTTGATCTCGACGCGGTCGATCTGCACGCCCCAGCCGATGGAGGGGCTGTCGATCATCAACTCCAGGCCCTGGTTGAGCTTTTCGCGGTTGGAGAGCAGATCGTCGAGGTCGCTCTTGCCGATGATCGACCGCAGCGAGGTCTGCGCCATCTGCGAGACGGCGAACCGGTAGTCCTCGACCTTGACGATCGCTTCGGCCGCGTCGACGACCTTGAAGTAGACGACCGCGTCGACCCGCACGGTCACGTTGTCGCGGGTGATGCCCTCCTGCGCGGGCACCGGCATCGTCACGATCTGCATATTGACCTTGCGGAGCTTGTCCACGAACGGGACGACCGTGGTGAAGCCGGGCCCGCGCACCTCGCCGGCCACCCGCCCGAGCCGGAAGACGACCCCGCGCTCGTACTGTTTGACGACCCTGGCCGCCGCGGCGACGTAGACCACGCACGCGGAACCCGCCGCCACGCCCGCCACCAGTAGTTCCTGGAGCATCCTGACCCCCTCGTCGAGAGGTCGTTCTGTCTGCTCCTGCAAGGGTATGCCCGGTTCCTGCTCCGGGGCCACGATCACCCCGGAGCAGGCACCGGCGCCGCTACTTCACCACCATGACCTCGACCGGCGTGACCTTCACCGGCTCGGTGCCGGCCGCGCTGTGCCGCTCGGCCCAGTTCTCCAGGGCCGTGCGGCAGGCGTGGTCCAGGTGGTGCAGGCCGGAGAGGTGGAGTTCGACCGGCCGGTCCTGGGGGAGCGCCTCCAGGCTGTCGAGGATCTTCGGCAGCCGGAGGAAGGTCGCGTTGCCCGACAGATACGCCTGCACGGGACCGGCGCCCTTGTCGACGATCTCCATCTTGATGTGCGAGGCCTCCCAGGCCGTCTTCGCGACGGCCAGCGCGAGGCCGATGAGGACGCCCTCGAACATGCTGACCGCGACGATCGACAGCGCCGTGACGACCAGGATCAGCGCCTCGCCGCGGTGCTCGCGCCACAGCGACACGATCTCCCGGACGGGGATCAGCTTGGCTCCGGCGTGCACCAGGATGCCCGCCAGGGCCGGGATCGGGATGTACGCGAGGACGTTCGGCAGCAGCGCCGCGAACAGCAGCAGCCAGACGCCGTGCATCACCCGGGACGCCTTCGTCCGCGCGCCCGCCTGCACGTTCGCCGCGCTGCGCACGATCACCGCGGTCATCGGGAGCGCGCCGAGCAGCCCGCACAGCGCGTTGCCCGCGCCCTGCGCGACCAGCTCCTTGTCGTACTCGGTGCGCGGCCCGGAGTGCAGCCGGTCCACCGCCGCCGCGCTGAACAACGACTCCGCGGACGCGATCAGCGTGAACGCGACGACCGTGCCCAGCAGCCCGAGCCCCGCCAGCTCACCGAACGCGCTCAGTGGCGGCGGCTGCAACGACCCGAGCAGCCCCTGCACCTCTACGGTCGCCACCGGCAGCCCGAAGACGAGCGCGGCGAGCGTCGCCAGTCCTACGGCGGCCAGCGGACCCGGCACCGTACGCACCTTGGCCGGCAGCCGCTTCCACAGCACCAGTACGGCGATGGTGGCGGCGCCCAGCGCGAGCGAGGCCAGTGCCTTCGTGCTCCCGACGGCGTCGACGAGCGCGCCGGGCAGTTCGACTATCTTGTCGAGCCCCGAGGCGGGGGCCTTCGCCCCGGCCACCGAGTACAACTGCCCGGCGATCAGCACCAGTCCGATACCGGCCAGCATGCCCTCGACGACCGAGACCGAGATGGCCCGGAAGTAGCGCCCCAACTTCAGGACGCCCATGAGGATTTGGAGCACGCCGGTGGTGAGCACGATGACTCCGAGGGCGGGCAGCCCGTACTCCCGCACCGCCTCGAAGACCAGCACGGTCAGACCGGCGGCGGGTCCGGACACCTGGAGGCTGCTGCCCCGCATGAGTCCGGTGACGATTCCGCCCACGATGCCGGTGACCAGGCCGAGTTCGGCCGGCACACCGGAGGCGACGGCCACGCCCACGCACAGCGGGAGCGCGACCAGGAACACGACGAGGGAGGCGGCGAAGTCCTGCCGCAGATAAGGGAACTTGGTCGACATCGGCGCGCTCACAGGGCCTTGAAGGCGTCGACGGCCGGGTCGTGCACCTGGACGGCGCCGGTGTGGACCTCGTAGAACCAGGCGTGCAGAGACAGTTGACGATCCTTCAGCTTCTTCTCGATGTACGGGTACGAGCGCAGCCGTAGCAACTGCGTCAGGACGTGGCTCTGTACGCCCTCGGACACGGCCGGGTCCTCGACCGAGCCCTGCGGCCTCGGGGTGGCGTGCGTGAGCCAGTCGCGCACGGCCGGTACGGCGGTCAGGTCGTCGCCGCGCACCAGGGCGCCGACCGCGCCGCAGTGCGAGTGGCCGCAGACCACGATGTCGGAGACGCCGAGGACCTCGACGGCGTACTCGATGGTGCACGCCTCGCTGGTGGGGTGTTGGGAGGCGTACGGCGGGACGATGTTGCCGGCGGTGCGCAGCTCGAAGAGTTGGCCCGGGCGGGCGCCCGTGATCAGGGCCGGGACGACCCTGGAGTCGGAGCAGGTGATGAACAGCACCTGCGGGGACTGGCCTTCGGCGAGCTGGGCGAACTCCTCAGGGCGTTGTCCGAACGTACGGGCGTTGTCGATGAGGGGCTGCATGAAGTGTGGACTCCTCCTGGCGCGCCCGAAGGCGCGTCGGCCTTGCATGACAGTGTGCGTGGGGGAACTGACTGCCTGCCCGACTCTCAGCAGCGGAAGACCTGAAGTGCCGCCGGGGAGTGGGCTGTCGAGGATCTCGATGTGCGGTGGTGCGCCGTGCCGGACGCCACCGGAGTGCGTACGGCCGCCGGGTCCTCGGTCAGGAGCGGGCGCGCGGGCGTCTCGGGCCCGCAGTCGGCGGTGCGGTAGCGGTCGCGCAGGCGGAGCGGGACGGTGGGGGTCCCGGAGGCACCGCAGTCGCGGAACGTGATCGTCTCGGCGCGCAGGGCCTTGCCGCTGAGCTGGAGACCGGGCTGGGTCTTGGCCTCCGCATGACGCGCTGTGTGCGCGGGTGCGAAGGATTCGACGGGTGTGAAGAACGGGAGCGCGAGCAGGACGGCGGTGAGGAGCGTCACGACGGTCCGAGCCGTCCTACCTCGGAACATGCGCCCCCCTTCGGCCGGTTCGTGTTCCTAGTGCAGACAAAGGTCAGGTCAACGGCTGGTCAAGTGACACGGTAACCCGGTGAAGTTGTTTGCAGGGTTAACGGAGCGTTTCCGATGGAAGAGAGCGTGAAAAGCGTGCCTGGGCTGGCGTGAACTAGGCGGTTTCGACGAGGCCCTTGGCGTCCCGGGCCAGCGCGGTGAGGCGGGAGATCGCGCGGAAGTACTTCTTGCGGTAGCCGCCGTTCAGCATCTCCTCGCTGAACAGCTGGTCGAAGGGCAACCCCGAGGCCAGGACGGGCACTTCACGGTCGTAGAGCCGGTCCGCGAGGACGACGAGCCGGAGCGCGGTCGACTGGTCGGGTATCGGCTGGACGTCGGTGAGGCAGACGGCCTCGAGGTCGTCGGTCAGGGCGCCGTAGCGGCTGGGGTGGACCTTGGCGAGGTGGGCGAGGAGGTGCGGGAAGTCGTCGAGGGAGGCGCCGGCCGTGGCGTACGCCGCCTTCGTGACCTGCTCGTCGGTGAACGGCTTCGGGGCCTCGGGCAGGCCGCGGTGGCGGTAGTCGTCGCCGTCGATGCGCAGTGAGCGGAAGTGCGCGGACAGGCCCTGGATCTCGCGCAGGAAGTCGACGGACGCGAACCGGCCCTCACCGAGCTTGCCCGGCAGGGTGTTCGAGGTGGCGGCGAGCGCCACGCCCGCGTCGACGAGCTTGCCGAGCAGGGTCGACACGAGGACGGTGTCGCCCGGGTCGTCCAGCTCGAACTCGTCGATGCACAGCAGCCGGTGTCCCGACAGCGTCCGTACCGTCTGCTGGAAACCGAGCGCGCCGACCAGGTTCGTCAGCTCGACGAAGGTGCCGAAGGCCTTGAGCGCGGGCTCGGCCGGGGTCGCGTGCCACAGGGAGGCCAGCAGATGGGTCTTGCCGACGCCGTAGCCGCCGTCGAGGTACACGCCGCGGGGGCCCGCCGGGGTCTTGGGTGCCTTGCCCTTGCCGAAGCCGAGGAAGCCGCGCTTCGGGCCGGCCGCGTGCGCGCCGCCGAGTCCGGTGGCGAAGCTCTCCAGGACGCCGACCGCCTCGGTCTGGCTGGGCTGGTTCGGGTCCGGGATGTACGTGGCGAAGCGCACGGAGTCGAAGCGCGGCGGCGGCACCATCTCGGCGACCAGCCGGTCCGCGGGGACGTACGGCTCACGGGCGCACAGGGACAGCGGGGCCGCGTCTGCTATCGGGCTGATCCCGGAGGCGGCTGAGGAGGATGACACGGTTACTCAGTCTAGGGGTCGTGCCAGACTGCACGACATGCGACGCCTGTTCCCTGTGACCGACGAAACAGCAGCCCAGGCCTCGGACGGGGCCCCCGATGCGCGTGGGGCGGACCGGGAGTGGGGGCTTTCGGAACTGGCGGAGGCGTATGCCTACCCCGTCGGGGACGGCCCCTGGCTGCGCGCCAACATGGTGTCCACGCTCGACGGGGCCGGTCAGCACGAGGGGCGTTCGCAGCCCATCTCCGGTGACGCCGACATGCGGATCTTCGGCACGTTGCGGGCGCTGGCGGACGTCGTGGTCGTCGGCGCGGAAACGGTACGCCAGGAGGGTTATCGCCCCGCACGCGCGCGTGCGGAGTTCGCGGCGGCGCGGACGGCGGCGGGGCAGGGGCCCGCCCCGGTGATCGCGGTCGTCACCGCGAGCCTCGACCTGGACTTCTCACTTCCGCTTTTCGTCTCGCCCCTGGTGCCGACGCTGATCCTGACGGGCGCCGCGGCGGCCCCGGAGCGGGTCGCGGCGGCCCGGAAGGCGGGCGCCCGGGTGGTCGTCGCCGGTGACGGCGCCGGGGTGGATCCCGCACGGGCCGTAGTGGCGCTCGCCGAACTGGGGCACACCCGGCTGCTGGCCGAGGGTGGGCCGCGGCTGCTGGGGCAGTTCGTGGCCTCCGGAGTGCTCGACGAACTGTGTCTGACCCTCTCGCCGATGCTCGTGGCGGGGGACGCGCAGCGGATCGCGGGCGGGCCGTCGGTTAAGGTTCCCTCGCGCTTCGAACTGGTGTCCCTGCTGGAAGAGGCCGGGTTCCTGTTCGGTCGCTACCGTCGGTCCTGAAGACGGGCGGAATGATCCGTTCCGTTTGTCTTTCGACGGGCACACTAAAACCGGCAGTACCCGTGCGATCACGGGGCAGGATGGTTTCCGCAGGGCCTCGACGGCCCACGGAGGAGAGAGGGCCCGCGGGTCCTCGAAGGAGAAGGGGCGCCTGGTGTTCACAAGCGTACTGATGATCGAGAAGGCCCTTACGTCCGCCGACGTGGAGTTCGTCACCACCTTGCACGGTGACGAGGCCGTCTCCTTCCACGTATTGCTCCAGCCCCGCGGCGACCAGGCGGACCGCCTGCTGCGGGCCATCGACGACGTCGCCCTCGGCGAACTCGACGAGGCGGCGCACGAGCGGGAGACCCCCGAGGGCAAGGACGCGGCGGCACTCGGCGCGCAGGCCCTCTCGGTGTCCCTGGACGCCCTGCACGCGGCGGGCAGCGCGGCCGAGGGCCGGCTCATCGAGGACCACCCGCTGGACGCGCTGAAGACCCTGGTCGACGAGATCGGCGCGGACGAGGTGATCGTGCTGACCGACCCCCACTACGTGGAGGAGTTCTTCCACCGGGACTGGGCCTCGCGGGCCCGTCACAAGGTCGGCGTACCGGTGCTGAAGCTGTTCTCGCACAGCAAGGAGTAGCGGCGAGGGACGGCGGTCGGCGCAGCGGTCGGCGGGTGTCCGTGATTGTCGGTGGCACGGAATAGGCTGGCCGTCGAACATCCGCCGTATCAGTACGGAACCAGCACGCACAGGGAGACACACATGGCACCCGGCCTTCCCACCGCCATGGACCGACCGCACTTCATCGGCATCGGCGGGGCCGGGATGTCGGGGATCGCCAAGATCCTCGCGCAGCGCGGGGCGAAGGTCGCGGGCAGTGACGCCAAGGACTCCGCGACCGCCGACGCCCTGCGCGCCCTGGGTGCCACGGTGCACATCGGGCACGCGGCGGAGCACCTCGCCGACGACGCCACCTGTGTGGTCGTGTCGTCGGCGATCCGCCAGGACAACCCCGAGCTGGCCCGCGCGGCCGAGCTGGGCATCCCGGTCGTCCACCGTTCGGACGCCCTGGCCCGCCTGATGGACGGCCTGCGCCCGATCGCCGTGGCCGGTACGCACGGCAAGACGACCACGACCTCGATGCTCGCGGTGTCCCTGACCGAGCTGGGCCTGACCCCGTCGTACGCGATCGGCGGCGACCTGGACGCCCCGGGTTCGAACGCGCTGCACGGCGAGGGCGAGATCTTCGTCGCCGAGGCGGACGAGTCGGACCGCAGCTTCCACAAGTACGCCCCCGAGGTCGCGATCGTCCTCAACGTGGAGCTCGACCACCACGCCAACTACGCGTCCATGGAAGAGATCTACGAGTCCTTCCAGACCTTCGCCGACCGGATCGTCCCCGGTGGCACCCTGGTGATCTCGGCCGACCACGAGGGCGCGCGCGAGCTGACCCGGCGCGTGGCCGACTCCGTGAAGGCGGTCACGTACGGGGAGGCGGAGGACGCCGACGTACGGATCCTCTCCGTGGTCGCGCAGGGCCTGAAGAGCGAGGTGACCGTCCTGCTGGGCGGCGAGGAACTCACCTTCACCGTCTCGGTCCCCGGCCGGCACTACGCGAGCAACGCGGTCGCGGCCCTCGCCGCCGGCGTCGCCCTCGGCATCCCCGCCGGGGAACTCGCGCCCGCCCTGGCCGCGTACACCGGCGTGAAGCGGCGCCTCCAGCTCAAGGGCGAGGTGGCCGGCGTCCAGGTGATCGACTCCTACGCCCACCACCCCACGGAGATGACCGCCGACCTGGAGGCGATGCGCGCGGCGGCCTCCTCCGCGCGGCTGCTGGTCGTCTTCCAGCCCCACCTCTTCTCCCGCACCCAGGAACTCGGCAAGGAGATGGGCCAGTCCCTGGCCCTCGCGGACGCGTCCCTGGTCCTGGACATCTACCCGGCCCGCGAGGACCCGATCCCGGGCGTCACCAGCGACCTGATCATCGAGGCCGCGCGCGTGGCGGGCGCCGACGTGACCCCGGTCCACGACAAGGCGGACGTCCCCGAGGCCGTCGCGGGAATGGCGAAGCCCGGTGATCTGGTTCTCACCATGGGAGCGGGCGATGTGACAGACCTCGGCCCGCGGATCCTGGACCGTCTCGCGAAGTAAGGGGCTGAGCTGCATGTCGTACGACGTCGAAAAGCCGGACGAGGAATGGCGCGCGGAGCTGAACCCGGCCGAGTACGCCGTACTGCGGAAGGCCGGCACGGAGCCCGCCTTCGTCGGTGAGTACACCGACACCAAGACGAAGGGCGTCTACTCCTGTCGCGCCTGTGGCGCCGAACTCTTCACCTCCACCGAGAAGTTCGAGTCCCACTGCGGCTGGCCGAGCTTCTACGACCCGAAGGACACCGACGCGGTCGAACTGATCCAGGACCGCTCGCACGGGATGGTGCGCACCGAGGTGCGGTGCGCCCGGTGCGGGTCGCATCTCGGGCACGTCTTCGAGGGCGAGGGATATGCGACGCCCACGGACCAGCGGTACTGCATCAACAGCATTTCGCTGCGGCTGACGCCGGACGAGGGCTGAGCGCTCCGGACACCACAGTGCCGATCGGCTCTGCCGGTCTCCGCCCACCGTCACGACGGTGGGCGGACACCGGCATGGGCGTCAGTTCTTCTTCGGCGCGGTCCGCCGGAGGACCGTGGTTCTTGTGCCGGCCCCCGGCACGCCATGGAAACGGCCCGCGCCGCTCCCGCACTCCTTTGCTCGCCCGTACGGTCGTGATCGGCGACGACCGTCCCTTCGTGCTGACCGAAGGTTCATGAAATGGCATCGAATCCGACGTGCCAAAAGTGTCGCCCGCGGCCCACCCGCACATCCCCCTGGCACCGTCACTGGGCCGTATGGCAGTCGCCGCACGGCCGACGGAGGGACGTGTTCGGGGGTGAGGGATGGGCGACGCCGACAGATCAGCGGTACGGCATCAACTCGATCTCGTTGCGGCCGATGCCCGACGAGGCCTGATGGCGCCCCGCGGCGGGGCGAACACGAGGTCGGAGGCCCGAAACGGTCACCGCCGTTGAACCTTTGCCGGGGGCTGTCTCGTGTTGCACACATGACCCCGCTCCAGACCCGCCCGCTCCCCTCCAGGAGCACCGTGCGCCGTGCCGTTGTCGCGTCCCTTCTCGCCCTGACCGGTGTGGCGAGCCTCTCCGCCTGCGGCAAGACGATCTCCATCGGCGACAGTTCGGCCCCCGCCGCCTCGTCCCCCGTGTCGTCGGCCGCCCCGGCAACGCCCTCCGCCTCCCCCTCGGCCGCGACATCCGGTCAGGGCGGGGGCAACTCGGAGCTCCAGGTGGTCGATTCCACGGCGAAGGACGCCGGCCTCACCGGCACCGGCGGGACCGTGGTCGGGGCGGTGGTCCAGGAAGCCCCGCCGAAGTGGGTGCAGTTGTCGGCGGTGACCTCGACGTCGCTCTCCTCACTGCACCTGATCAACATCAACCAGGCGGCGCTGTACCGCTTCGACAAGGACACCGCGTCCCCGTCCGTGTCGAACTGCAACGGCGACTGAGCGGTGAGGTGGCCGCCCGTGACCATCGAGGAGGGCGGCAACGTCTACCTGGCGGGCGTGAACCCGAAGGCGGTCGGGGCCATCCGCCGCACGGACGGCCAGGTCCAGATCACCGTCGGCGGCCGGCCCGTCTACCGCTTCTCCGGCGACGGCAAGCCGGGAGACCTCAACGGCCCGGGCGTCGGCGGCACTTGGTTCGCGGTGGGCCCGACCGGCGAGAAGGCGACGAGCTGAACCCGTCGGCCGAGCCCACGAGTTGCCCCTATGATCCGGTCGTCCCGAAAGTGACCTTGTAGTAGCAGGCCCCCTTGCACGGCATCGTCGCCCCGTCGTCGAAGGCGTACGAATAGGCATAGGGGGCCGCCCGCTTGAAGACCTCGGTGTAGTCGACCGGCCACTTCGCCGGGACGCAGTTCTCGCGGCCCGCCCAGGCACCGCGACAGCAGTACGTGTCACCGCCGAAGGCCGCGCAGGGCGGCTTGCAGCCGACGACCTGGCCGCCCGAGGTGGCTTGCATCGCGGTGGGGCAGTTCACGTCCGAGGTGCAGACACCCTTGTAGCAGCCGCCGGCGCTGACCGGGTCGAGGGTCGTGGTGTGCGAGATGTTGATCCACATCGGCAGGTTCGAACCGTCGACCATGCTCACGTCGTAGAAGTCCATGCCCGCGTACGCGTCGAACGTGAACTCACCCAGTGTGGTGGGCGGGTTGGCCCCCTCGCACACGCTCGTGCAGTCGCCCGTCGCACAGTGCCCCGCGGCCGTGGAGGTGCATCCCGTACGGCCCCAGATACGGCCGCCCCAGTTGTTCGCCACGGACACCGACAGGCTCTGGCCCGGGGCGAGTTGTCGGCCCGCCGGGTAGATCGACGTGTTGGTGACGATCGCCCAGACCGTCTTCGGGGTGCGGTTGACGACCGTGATCAGACGCTTGTCTGCGGGGGCGGTGGAGGCGTGAGGCGTCGTTTCGACCGCCTTGGCGGTGGGCGTGCTCGTGCTCTTCTTCGGGCCGGTGGCCTTGGGAGAGGGGGAGGCCGAGGCGCTGTGACTCGGGGAAGGCGACGGCGACGGCGAGAGCGAAGAACTGGGGGACACGGCAGGGCGTGCGGCCGAGTCCTGGTGGGCCGTCGTCCGAGTGCCGCCCGTTCCGGCCGACGGCGTCCACACGCTGTAGGCGATCAGCACGGTGGCGGCCGTCGCGAAGGCGGCCGCCACCACGTACCACCGGCGTCGGCCGTCCCGCCGTGGGCTCGCACTGTGTCTTCTGCGTCCTCGTGCCATCGTCCTCGGGCCTTCCTGATGCTCTTCGGATGCGGTGCAGGTGCGGTCCAGATGAGGTCCTGCCTATCGGTGACCTTTCCGACGACGTCCCGACAACATAAATTCGGACCCGACCGGCTGATTTCTTTTGCTGTCCTGTTTTCTGTAGTCCTTGCGCGCGTCGGCGGTCTCCGAAGCAGAGAGATGCCACGGCCGGACCACACGCGGAGGAACGAACCCAGATGCCCAAGAAGCCCAGGAGCGGACCCGATGCGGGCGTGGTGACGGCCGCGTGCGCGGGGGACCGGCAGGCCCTGGATCACCTGCTGACGCAGTGCCTGCCGCTGGTCTACAACATCGTCGGCCGGGCCCTGAACGGTCACGCCGACGTCGATGACGTCGTACAGGAGACGCTGTTGCGCATGGTGCGGGGGCTGCCGAAGCTGCGGGATCCCTCCGCGTTCCGGTCCTGGCTGGTGGCCATCACGATCCGGCAGGTACGGGACCGTGAGCAGATACGGGCCGCCGACCGCGACCGCAGGGCGCATCTGGAGGACGCCGAGGCGATCACCGACCCCGCGCTCGACTTCGCCGGACTGACCATCCTGCGGCTGGGGCTGACCGAACAGCGCCGCGAGGTCGTCGAGGCCACCCGCTGGCTCGACCCGGACGATCAGGAACTGCTGTCCCTGTGGTGGCTGGAGGAGACCGGCGAACTCGAACGCGCCGATCTCGCCGGTGCGTTGGGGCTCTCCGACCGGCACGCCTCCGTCCGCGTGCAGCGCATGAAGAAGCAGATGGAGGTCTCGCGGGTCGTGGTGCGGGCGCTGGTCGCCACCCCGCGCTGCGTGGAGCTGGACGAGACGGCCGAGACCTGGGACGGCACGCCAAGTGCCTTGTGGCGCAAGCGGTTTGCCCGGCACATCCGCGGTTGCGGGGTGTGCCAGGGACTGGACGAGGGTCTCCTCCCGATGGACCGGCTGCTCAGCGGACTGCCGCTGGTGGCGGTACCGGCCCACTTCGATGTCTCCCACCTGCTGGACGCCGTCACAACCGCCTCTCCCTCAGGGCACGGTGGCGGCCATCGGAGAGCCGGGCGCCGGTCCGCCCGTATCGGCGGCAAGCAGGTCGTGGGCGCTTCGGCGGCGGTCGCCGTCGCCGTGGTGGCCGCACTGGTCGCGCCCCGCCTGACGGGCAGTTCCTCCCCTACGACGGCCGTGGCATCGCCGTCTCCCACTCCGGTCGTCAGTGTCACGCCGAGCCCCACGCCCTCGGCGACTCCCAGCAAGTCCCCGACCCCTTCACCGAAGGCCAAGCCGAGCCCCTCGCCCTCGAAGCACACCCCCGCGGCCGTCCCCGCGCACATCGTCTCCGGCGCCAAGAAGGGCGTCGGGGTGTGGTCGTTCGGCGGGGTGAGCCAGGCCCTCGCCGCGAGCGGGGCGAGCTGGTACTACACCTGGAACACCCAGCACTCGGGCGTCACGACACCCTCGTCGGGCTCCTTCGTGCCCATGATCTGGGGCGCGAAGTCCGTCACCGACTCCTCGCTCGCGCAGGCGCGGTCGGACGGCCCGTATCTGCTGGGGTTCAACGAACCGGACATGGCGCAGCAGTCGAACATGACGGTCGACCAGGCGCTGGAGCTGTGGCCCCGGCTCATGTCGGCGGGCAAGATCCTGGGCAGCCCCGCGGTCGCCTACGGCGGTGACACGGCAGGCGGTTGGCTGGACCGCTTCATGTCCGGGGCCAAGGCGAAGGGCTACCGCGTCGACTTCATCACCCTGCACTGGTACGGCGGCGACTTCCGCACCCCGCAGGCCGTGCAGCAGCTGAAGTCGTACCTCGCCGCCGTGTACGCCCGGTACCACAAGCCGATCTGGCTCACCGAGTACGCGCTGATCGACTTCTCCCAGGGCACCCGTTTCCCCACCGCGCAACAGCAGGCCGACTTCGTCACCGCGTCCACCAAGGCGCTCGACGGACTGTCCTACGTACAGCGCTACGCGTGGTTCGGGCTGGGCGCGGACCCGGCGAAGCCGAGCAGCGGGCTCTTCACGAACGGTACGACGACGACCGCGGCGGGCCGGGCCTTCCAGTCCGCGGACTGATCCGGCCCGCCCGCGCGCACGATCAGCTGCTCACTCCCCAGGTGATGCGGTAGCCGCACTCTCCCGAGCAGGTGAGCACGCTGGTCGCGTCGTCGTCGACGTAGGAGTAGGCGAAGGGCTCGGCCTTCTTGAACACGGCGGCCGAGTCGACGGGCCAGGACGAGGGGACGCACTGGGGGCGCGCCGCGTAGGCGCCCGTGCAGCAGGTCTTGTCCGTCTTGAAGACCAGACAGGCGCTCAGACACGCGACGACCCGGCCGCCCCTGACGCGCCGCAACACGGTGGGGCAGGTCGCGTTGGCGTCCCGGGTGCAGCCTGCGGCGGAGCACCCGTTCGCGTCGATCCTGTCGCTGGACGAGCCGCCGTAACTGTTGATCCACATCGGCAGGTTGTTGCCCTCGACCAGGCTGACGTCGTAGAAGTCCATGCCGTTCCAGGCGTTCAGGTTGAACTCGGCCAGCGTGGAAGGGAATTCACCCCAGGTCGACCCGCACTGGAAACGCCCGCAGTCCCCGGTCGTGCAGTGGCCGTCGCCCGCGGCGTCGAAGGAACAACCGGTGCGCGCCCACACCCGGACGTCCCAGTGGTCGGGGACGGCGAAGCTCAGGCCGGCCCCGGGCTTCAGCACCCAACCCGTCGCCTCCACCGGGTGTTCGGGGTCCGCCGCGATCGCGGGCCAGATCGTCCGGTCGAGCCGGTTGACCAGCGTGACGGTCCGCTTGCCGGCGGCCGCGGTCCTCGGCTGCCCGGCAGCGCGGGACGGCGAGGCACTGACGCGGGGCGACTTCCGTACGGCGGGAGTGGCCGAGGGCGAGGGCGTGGTCCGCGGTGATGGCGACGTCGTCGGCGAAGGGCGGGGGAGCGAGGGGGAGTTGGCGGTCGCCGTCCCGTGCGCGGCCGACGGGTCCGCGACGGTACGGCCTCCTGACCCGGGCCCTGTCCCCGCGCGGGCCAGCAGTACGCCGGTCACCACCGCGAGGCAGGTGAGGACCGCCGCGGCGATCAGGGCGGCCTGTCTACGAGGCATCTCTGCACACTCCTGTCCGTTCCCACGTCTCCGCCGCGCGGCGACGCGGGCGGCGGAGCTTCCGTAGAGGAGACCGGCGCCAGTCGGGCCGGACAACGGAAACCGGATCGGCAATACCTGCCACAGGTGAGCAGTGCTGGCCACAAGTCGATCAGAAGTTGGCAACCCGGCCGTGATTGTCCCGCCGTACATTGCGTCAGCGGGGCCGAAGATCATCTGATTCGGCCCGGAAGTCCGGATACCCGCGACCTTGTCGCAGGCATCGCGACCATGTTCAGAAATTGCTCTGGAGACCCACCGATGAAGATCGCCAAACGTCTCGTCCTCGCCACCGCGGCCCTCACCGCCGTCGCCGCCGCCACGCTCGCCACCGCGACCGTCGGCCAGGCCGCCACCCCGAAGCCGCCCGTCCGCCTCGGTGTCACCGTGCCCGACGCGCTGAAGGTCCCGGACGGCAACAAGCTCACCGGCGTCTTCTCCGCCGCCGGCGTCCAGACCTACACCTGCACCAACAGCGCTTGGACGCTGCTGGAGCCCGCCGCCACCCTGTGGGCCAAGAACGACCGCACGCACCGCTCGGTCGCCCTCCACTCCCGCGGCCCGGTGTGGGTGTCCACGGTGGACGGCAGCGCCGTCAACGGCTCGGCGATCGCCAACTCGCCCAAGACGGGCACCATCCCGGAGCTGCTGCTGAAGGCCACCGCCACCCGTGGCACCGGGGTCTTCGCCGGCGTCTCCTACGTCCAGCGGCTGGCCACGAGCGGCGGCGTCGCCCCCACCACGGCCTGCACCGGCACCAGCACGGACCAGGTCAGCGTCCAGTACACCGCGACGTACGCGTTCTACAAGCCCGCCAAGTAGCAACGCGGCGGTAGGTGACGCGAAGGCAGTCGGCCCCCGGACGATCCGAGAGCCACTCGGGCAGCACCGGGAGTCAACTGCCTTGTACGGCACGGCGTTTGACGGCCGTGCCCCTCAACTCCCCTGCGCCGGTTCCTGCTCGGCCCGGATCCGGCCGTGCACCTCCCAGTCCCACACCGTCTCGCGCACCTCGTCCAGGGCGCGGGCCAGATGCCTGCGGTAGGTGCTGAACGCCATGTTGAGCTTCCGCGCCACCGCGTCCTGCGTCGAGGTCGAGTAGTACGTCAGCGTCAGCACGTCGTGCAGATGCCGGGTGCGGGGATGGACGTTCAGCCGCTTTACGGCCTTGCCGATCAGCTCGCGCAACGCGGTCACCGGATCGCCCTCGCTGAGCTCCTCCACCAGCCGACTGCGCAACAGCGGGTTGTCGGCGAGCCCACCGGGGTCGAGCCAGCCGCGCAGCGCCTCCCGGACGGCGGCGTCCGACTCCTCCCGACTCAGCGGTGTGCCACGGGACTTGGGCTTCCGGGCCGCCACCGCCGGCGCCCCGCCGAGCAGCCGCGCGTCGATCCCCTCGGCCCACTCCGTCACCCGCGCCGCCCGCCAGTCGTGACAGAACAGGCCGTACCCGCGATCGGCGTGGACGGCCCGGCGGGGCGGCTGGAACATGCCCATGTACGTCATCAGCGGCGCCCAGAACTTCGGTTCGGCGCTGACGAAACACGACCAGGCGCAGTGCTTGGCGCGCAACAGCTCGAAGACGATCCGCGTCCGCACCAGATCCCACGACCGCGAGGGACGGTGATGGTTCTCCTCGTGCACCATGAACCGCGCCACACCGAGGTGTTCGCCCTGGCGCGGCGGAGTCATCGCGGAGACCAGCTCCCACGCCTCCGTCACCACCGGGTCGGCCGCCCGCGTCTCGTCGTCCAGCACGTCGATCCTCAACCAGGCCATGAACCCGCGCAGTCGACCCGTCTCGCAGCACCGGTGGACATGGAACGCCTCGGGCTGGCGCCGCAACCAGTAGGCGACCGTACGGGCGTTGTGCTCGCCCTCGACCTTGCGGGTCAGCTCGATCAGCGCCGGAGCGTCCTCCGGCCGCATCGGCTGCTCGTGGACGGCGACCTCGTCCCGGCCGCCCTGGAACTCCCGCAGCCACTGCGCCCTGGAGACGATGTGGTTGAACTCCCGGGCGGCCCGCAGGGCTTCCTTCTCCGGCGCGTCGCGCACCCGCTCCACCAGATACCGGCGGACCGTGCGGTGCATGGCCTTGTACCGCTCCGGATCGCGCCAGCGGAAGTCGCTGTCGAGGGCGTCACGGACGACGTCGTACGGGCACACCCCGAAGGGGCTCGACTTCGTGAACGACAACTGCCGCAGCCAGGCGAAGAGTTCGGTGGCGTCCTCGTCCGGGAGCGCCACGCGCAGCAACTCCTCGGTGGTGTCGGCGACATGGCCGCACACCTCCAGCGCCCGCCGGTGCGCGGGCGAGGGCGGTCTGCCGACCACATGGGTCAGCAGCCGGTCGACGACCGTACGCAGCGGGGCCCAGAAGACCTCGTCCGTCGCGGTGTTGTCGGGGGTCGCGGCCTCCGCGACCAGGCGCAGGGCGAGCGGATGACCCGCGGCGAACCGGAGGAGAGAGGCGTGCGGCGCGGGGTCGGCGCCCTGCGAGGTGAGCAGCGCCGCCGCGTCCTGTGGCCCCAACTCCCGCAGCGGCACGACCTGGAGCACCTCGCTCCACGCGAGGTCCGCCTTCCAGAGGGGATCGGGTGCGTGCCGTCCGGCGACGACGACCAGGGCACCGGCAGGTAACCGCGGCAGGAAGCGGTCGCGTATCCACTCCTCCATGTCCCGGTAGCGCTCGAAGTCGTCGACCAGCAGGACAGCGTTGTCCTGGGCGAAGACCTCGGCGGTCGCCGCCTCGAAGGCCGCAGGTGAGAGCTCGACCGTACGGGCGTCGACACCGACGACCGGCCGGCCCGCGGCACGCGCCTCCGCGCCGAAACGCTGGAGCAGCGCGCTCTTGCCCATGCCGCCGGGACCGTGCAGCACGATGACCATCGGAGCACCGGGTTCACCGGCCAACGCCCTCCGGAAGAGGGCGAGTTCGTCCCGCCTGCCGACGAAGTACTGCAACCGGGCGGAGGCCAGCCGGTCGGCCAGCAGGCCGGCGGAACCGTCCTTCGCCATGCCGTTCCCTTCCCCGGAGTCGACCGCTTCGAGCCGCAGCGAAACCTACCCGTTCGGGCCGGGCCGCGGAGCACCGCCGGAGCTTACGCAGGTCTTACGGCCCACGGGACCGATCACCGGCCGGGCGCCTCAAACCTGGGAGGGGGCCGTCCGTGGAAACACCCGCCGACCCGCTTCTTTGTCCTATTCGTGCTCGTTGAGGAACGCGGAAGGGTCCATAACCCTCCTTCTGTGTGAAGAAAACAGCACAGGCAAGGAAACCGGGGACTGAGTGGCATGGGTTTGACCAGCGAGACTACCGTTTATGTGATGGCGGCCCTGGCTGTCGTCTGCGTGGCGCTGCTGGTCTGGGTGTGGCCGCGGCTCGCCAGTCCGGGCGTGCGGCATGTGCTCGGGCGGCTGACGGCCATCGGGGTGACTCAGGTCACCATCATCGCGGCGCTGGCGTGCTGGCTGAACTCGGGATACCAGTTCTTCGGGTCGTGGGGCGAGCTGTTCGGCGACGTCGACACCGCCCCCGTCGGCGTGACCCAGGCCGCCGACCACAACGGCGCCGGCACGGTCGGCGGTGTCTCCGTGAAGGGGGCGCTGGTGCAGCCCGCCTCGGACGAGCAGCTGAACCGCGTCAGCGGACTGCCGACGGGGCCCGCCGCGGTGAACGGCCGGGTGGAGTCCGTGAAGGTCATCGGCCGCCGTACGGGAGTGGTCGACCCGGCGTTCGTCTACCTGCCGCCGCAGTACTTCCAGAAGGCGTACGCCCGCCAGCGCTTCCCCGTGGTCGTCGCGCTCAGCGGCTACCCGGGCAGCATCTTCAACCTCGCGCAGTACCTGCGGGTGTCGCAGACCGCCGGGAAGCTGCAGAAGAGCGGGCAGATGCAGCCGACCATCATGGTGATGATCCGGCCGACCATCGCCCCGCCGCGCGACACCGAGTGCGTGAACGTGCCGGGCGGACCGCAGACCGAGACCTTCCTCGCCAAGGACCTTCCCCAGGCCCTCAAGTCCGTCTACCGGATCGGCCACGACGCCAGCGCCTGGGGCGTCATGGGCTACTCCTCCGGCGGCACCTGCGCCCTCCAGCTCACGATGCGCAACCCGCACGTGTACACGACGGCCGCCGCGCTCTCGCCCGACTACCGGATCAAGGACGACCCCACCACCGGCAACCTCTTCGGCAGCGGTCTCGGCCGGGTGAACCGGGTCAACGGACACGACCTGATGTGGCGGCTGAAGCACCTGCCCGTGCCCCAGGTCTCCGTCCTGGTCGCCGACAGCAAGCACGGCGAACGCGGCTACCCGCAGACCCTCGCCTTCATCAAGGCCGTCAGGGCCCCCATGCGCGTCGCGTCGATCCTGCCCGAGTCGGGCAGTCACAACTTCCCCACCTGGGTACGGGAGATGCCCGCGTCCCTGAAGTGGATGAACCAGCAACTCACCTTCCCCCAGGACGTCGTGCCCCGGCACCTCCCCAAGAAGGGCAAGGCCGACAGCACCGTCCGCGCCGAGGGCACCGAGCCGAAGTCGACCGCGGGCCCGCGCAAGTAGCCGACAGCGGTGGTCACTTGCCGTTCGGACGGCCCAGCGTCCTGGGCAGCTCACCCCGCCGCCGGATGCCCAACTTCCGGTAGGAACTGGTGAGATGGGTCTCCACCGTACGGCGGGCCAGATGCAGCAGATCGGCGATCTCGGTGTTGGTCCGTCCGTCCGCGGCCAGTTCCGCGATCCGCCGCTCACTGGTCGTCAGCGACCGGGAACCGGTCCGGGCGGGCGCCGCGCGCCGGGCTCCGCTCTCGCCCAACGCCTCCTCCGCCAGGGCCCATTGACGCGTCGCGCCCAGCCGCTCGGCGCGCTCCGCCGCCTCGCGCAGTGTGGCGCGGGCCCGCCCCCGGTCCCCGGCCGCGGTCAGCCCGCGGCCCTGCGCGATCAGCGCCGACACCAACTCGGCCCCCGTCCCCACCGGCCCGTCCCGCAGCAGCCCCACGGCCTCCTCCGCCAGCTCCAGACCGCGCCGACCGCCCGTCGCGGCGGCCAAAACGCGCAGTGAACGGCCCATCGTGCGGGGCGTGTTCCACACCCGGGCCAGCCGCAGCTCCTCCTCCGCCAGGGCGATGGCCTCCCGGGGCCGGGCGAGCGCGAGCCGGCACTCGGCGGCGGCCGTACGCCACGGTGTGACGACCGGGCTGACCACCTCGCGCGCCGACTGCCGCCGCCCGCACTCCAGGAAGTCGTGCAGCGCCCCCGCCGTGTCGCCCGTGGCCGCGCGCAGCACACCCCGCGCGTACAGGAAACGGTTCAACTCCCAGGAATCCGGCGCGGATCGGAGATCGAAGCCGTCCACCAGCCGCAGCGCCCGCGCCTCCTCACCGGTCGCCACCAGCGCCAGCAGCACATGGGCCTGCCGGTTGGAGGGCGTGCTGCGCGCCCGGTCCCGCGCACCCGGCTCGGCCAGCAGTCGCGCGTGCTCGCCGCGCGCGGTCAGGATGTCGGCCCGTACGTTGGCCAGCGCCTCGTGCATCGGGTGCAGCAGATCGGGACGCTGCCCCACCAGCCCGCGCTCCACCAGCCGCTCCGCCTCCGGGAGTTCGTCGGCCCACTGGGCGACGGCGGCGGCCGTGCCGAGCAGGAACGGCTCGGTCAGCGGATCGGCGGGCTGCGCGAGCAGTGCCCGCAGCCGCCGCATCGCCTCCGCGGCCGAGATCAGCCCGGCCGTGGCAGCGTGGCGCACGAGCAGCGCCCGGCCGGCCGTACCGACCAGCTCCGGCGAGTGCTCGGCGGCGTCGGACAGCCACCGGTACACCTCCGTACGGACCGTCTGGTCCTGCTCGGACAGCAGCACCGAGGCGGTCTGGAGCGTGCGGATCAACTGTGGACGGTCCGTCAACTCGTCCTCCACCGTGCGCAGTACGTCCACGGCGGCCCCCGTCCGGCCCCGGCCGGCCAGCGCCGTGCCGAGCGCCACCGCCGCGCGCACCGTGTCCTGCGGCGCCCCCGGCAGCCGCAACGCCTCGCTCAGGCGCGGGATACCGGCCGAGGACGCCTGTGCCTTGTACTCCAGGGAGCCCAGTTCGGTCAGCAGCCGCTGGCGGTGCCCGTCCGGCAGCGGTTCCTCCAGGGTCCGGCGCAGGAAGGCGGCGGCGTCGGAGGTGCGCCCGTCGCGCAGTGCGAGCGCGGCCGCCTCCTGGAGCGCGGCCGAGGTCCAGGGCGCGCCCACCGGGTCGGACAGCAGCAACTGCCGTGCCACCGTGTCCGGCGAGACACCGTGGCGCTGCATCGTCTCGGCCGCCGCCGCGTGCGCGGCCCTGCGTCGGGTCGCGGGGACGCCGGCGAGCACCGCGTCCCGCAGGAGTGGATGCGCGTAGCGCGGACGCCCGTCGGGGTCGGGGCGCAACACGCCCAGGCCGCTCATCGCGGTGAGCCAACCGGTCACCCGCGCCGGGTCGGCACCCGCCAACTCGGCGACCACAGCGGCCAGTTCGTCGAGCGGGCGGCGGGCGTCGGGCTCACGCGGGAGGTCTCCGTCCCACCCCTCGTCCAGCGCGGCCAGCACCCGGGCGACCTCGCCGGTGACCGGGCCCGCGCTGTCCAGCCACCAGGAGACGGCGGCCGGATACGCGCCCGGGTACAGCGCGGCGGACGTCTTCGGCACGATTGGATGCCGGCCGGCGCGGAGGTCGTCGAGCAGGGCCCGCAGCAGCAGAGGATTGCCGCCGCCGGCCCGCACACAGTCGTCGACCCAGGACGCGGGGGCGTCGGCGTGCGCCGAACTCACCAGCGTGGCGGCCGAGTCGGGGGTCAGGGGGGCCAGTGTGAGGGTGCGGACCAGCGCGGGCGACAGGGTGTGGGTCAGGCCCGGAACCGGTGGATCGACGTCGTACTGGCTGCGTTCCGTGACGACCAGCAGGATCCGTAATCGGTCGACGTGCCGGGCGGACTCCACCAGCCAGCGGTGCGAGGCCGGGTCGGCCAGATGGACGTCGTCCACCGCGATCAGCAGCGGTGCCCGGTCGGCGTAGGAGCGCAGTACCCGCCCGAACAGCTCGGCGCTCGCCCGCTCGTCCCCGGCGAACGCCATGTCCCCGAACTCCGTTACCGGGGACATCAGTTGCAGGACGGCGGAGTACGGAACCGCCTGGTCACGCGGTGAACAGCGGGCCCGCAGCACCCGCGTGCCGTGCGCCAGGGCGTCGGCGACGGCGGCCTCCAGCACGGTCGTACGGCCCGTTCCGGTGGCCCCGCGCAGCAGAACAAGACGGCCCGCACCGGCCCGGGCCCACGCGGCCTCCGCCGCCAACAGCCGCGCCGCGTCCCGGTGTTCGGGCGGTGTCGTGGACTCTCCGGCGTCAGACGTCGCCTCCGGCATCGCGGTCCTCCTCGTGTCCGTCGTACCCGTGGTGCAGACGCTTTCTCCGCCCGTGCCGTTCACTCGCTGTGGTGTTCCGTACGTCCGATCTCGTGGTGCTGCTCGTGGTGCTCCACGATTGCGCGCGCCCCACCCGCCCCCCGAGGCTGAGGAGTACACGGCCGCCACCAGCTCAACTGGGGTGGCACGTAGGTGGATTCGAGGGAGAATCTTGCTCAGCTCATCGCGGCCCGCACATCCCGGTACGGCCGACTCCGGCGACCGGATACCCGTGGCGGTGCACGCCCCGGACCCGATCTCCCGTGAGGGAGCGCTCAGCCAACTCCGCAGATACCCGGAGATCGACCTCCGCGAGGAGAACGACACCGGTCCCGGCAGGGTGGCCCTCTTCATCGCCGACACACTCGACGAGACCGCGCTCACCCGGCTGCGCCGGCTCGTGCGCAGCGAGGGCGGGCGGGCCGTGCTCGTCGTCGGGGCGCTGCGCGAGGCGGAGTTGCTCGATGTGATCGAGTGCGGGGTCGGCGCCATCGTGTGGCGCGGGGAGGCGACCGCGCAGCGCCTGGTGCAGGCCGTGGTCGCCGCGGCCCGGGGTGACGGCGATCTGCCGGCCGATCTGATCGGCCGCCTCGTCGAACAGGTGGGGACGCTGCACCGCAGCGCGGCGGGCCGGTCCGGAGCCCACCCCTCGGGGCTCTCGCCGCGTGAGGTGGACGTCCTGCGGCTGGTCGCCGAGGGCCTGGACACCGGAGAGATAGCCAGCAAGCTCTCCTATTCCGAACGCACCGTCAAAAACGTCATGCACGGCCTGACCACACGCCTTCACCTGCGCAATCGGGCGCATGCCGTGGCGCATGCCCTTCGGGAAGGCTACATCTGACCGAACGGGCACTCGAAGCCGGACACGCGGGCAACCTGCCGTGCCCTTCTCCCGTCCCCAAGGTGCTTGCCGGGAAGGCCGGTTGGGACGGCACGATCGGAGTACGGCCGACAGGGACGTACCGGGCGCCGACGCGTACGGCGGGGCACGACAGCACGGCAGGGCGGGAGCACGGCGGTGATCCACGAGGTGGACGAGGTCCTGGGGGACCTGATCGGCGGCGGCGCACTGGCCGGTTCGGGTATCGAGGTCTCCTTCGACGCCCCGACCCGCGACTGGGCCGCCCGCCGCAACACCCCCACGATCAATACCTACTTGTACGACATCCGGGAGGACGTGCACCGGCGCCAGCGCGGGCATGTCGCCGTGCGCGACGAGCGGGACGTGGTCGTCAAACGCCGCCAGCCGCCACGCTGGTTCCGGCTGTCGTACCTGGTGACGGCGTGGACGAAACGGCCGCAGGACGAACACCGGCTGCTGTCCGCCGTGTTGTCGACCCTGATCCCGCGCGAACTGCTCTCGCCCGCCGAACTGCCGGGATCGCTGGGCCGGTTGGGCCTGTCGGTGCCGATCTCGGTGGCCGGTATCCAGACCGAGTCACGGTCCCTCGCGGAGATCTGGTCCGCCCTCGGCGGTGAACTCAAGCCGTCCCTCGACCTCGTGGTCACCGCGCCCTTCCCGGCCTACCCCGAGTACGACGCCGGCCCGCCCGTCACCGAGGGCGCGGCGGTCCGCGTCCACCGCCTCGACGGCACCGATCCGGCGCCGGAGGAACGCGCCCACCGCCCGCGCCAGGTGGCGGCGGTACGGGAGGCCCGCGAGGTGTCCCGGCGCGACAGGACGCCGGGGACGCCGACTTGACGATCACGGACGGCGCCGGAGGCGTCGACATGAGCGGGACGGGCGACGCCGGAGATGTCGACATGAGCGGGACGGCCGACACCGGAGATGTCGACGTGAGAGGGACGGGCGACGCCGGAGACGTCGAGACGAACGTGCCGTACGACGCAGTGGCCTTCGCCGCTGGGTCGGAGACCGACGCCCTTCTCGCCCGGCTCGGTCACCTCCGTGAGCGGGTCGCCCTCCTCGTCGACCGGCGCTCCGCCACCGACCCCACGGCCGGCGACCCGCTGCGCGGCCTGTACCTCCAGGAGGAGGCGGTACGGCATCTGCTGCTGCGCTCGCCCGAACCACCCTCTCCCACCCCGGAGTTGGCGCACGGCTCCGCCGACCGCCTCGCCGCCCTGGACCTGACCGAACTCGACACCGCCCTCCTCCTCGTCGCCCTCGCCCCCGACCTGGACCGCGCCTTCGAGCCCCTCTACGGCTACCTCAACGACGACGTCGGCCGCCGCAGGGCCACCGTGGGACTCGCCCTCGACCTGTGCGGCATCCCCGCGCACGAGGCGGCGGGCCGGGCCAGGTTCCGCCCCACGGCCCCGCTGTCAGCCCTCGGACTGCTCACCGTGGAGGAGCCCGAACGCCCCTTCCTCAGCCGCTCGTTGCGCGTCCCGGACCGGGTCGTGGCCCATCTCCTCGGCGACGACACCCCGGACGCGACCCTCACCGGGCACCTCCACCCACTGCCCGCGCCGAGCCTGTCGTACGACGGACAGGAGGCGGGCGGGGACGAGGAGTTCACCGGCTTCGTAGACCGGCTGGGCGTGCTGCTCGCCGAAGGTCCGCCCCTCGCCGTGTATCTGAGGGAGCGTCACGAAGGCGACGGGCTGGTGTGCGTGTCGGCGGCGCTGCACGCGGCGGGTGTGGCCGCCGTCCGCTTCTCCGGCCCCGAGGAACGGGTGCCGGAGCTGCTGCGCGAGGCCCGGCTGGGCGGCCGTACGGTCGTCGTGGGCGGACTGCCCGACCAACCCGGTCCGCTGGTAAGGGCGTTGACCGACGCCGGCGATGTCTCCGTGCTGATCGCCGGTGCGCGGCCGTACGACCCGCAGTGGTGCGAGAGCGATCCGCTGATCCTGGAGGCGCCCCGACAGCGGGCCGCGACGGTGCGGGCCTGGACGGACGCCGTGGGCGAGGGCAGCGGCTTCGACGTGCGGGCCACCGTCGCGCCGTACCACCTCGGCGCCGACCGCATCGCGCGCGCCGCCCGGGCGGCCCGGGGGCTCGCCGCGTTCGACGGCACCCCGCTGACCGCGGCCCATCTGCGGCTCGCGGCACGGCAGCAGTCGGCGTCGGGGCTCGAACAGCACGCCCGGCGGATCCGGCCCGCCGTCGACTGGCGGGACCTGGTCCTGCCCGACCGCTCGCTGACCCAGCTCCACGAACTCGCCCTGCGCGCCCGGCACCGCGACCGGGTCCTCGGCGACTGGCGGCTGAGCGCGGGCGGCGGCCGGGGACGTGGCGTGCTCGGTCTGTTCGCGGGGGAGTCCGGGACCGGCAAGACGCTGTCGGCGGAGGTCGTCGCGGCCGAACTCGGCCTGGATCTCTACGTCGTTCAGCTGTCGTCGATCGTGGACAAGTACGTCGGCGAGACCGAGAAGAACCTCGAACGCATCTTCACGGAGGCCGACCGCACCGACGCCGTGCTCCTCTTCGACGAGGCCGACGCGGTCTTCGGCAAGCGGTCCGAGGTCAAGGACTCGCACGACCGGTACGCCAACATGGAGAGCGCCTATCTGCTCCAACGGCTGGAGTCCTTCGACGGGATCGCGCTGCTCACCACCAACCTGCGCGCCAACATCGACGAGGCGTTCACCCGCCGGCTCGACCTGGTCGTCGACTTCCCGTTCCCCGACCCGGCGCAGCGGCTCGCGCTGTGGCGGCACGGTCTGACCCATGTGCCGAGCGCACCCGACCTCGAACTCGCCCCGCTGGCCGAGGAGTTCGAGCTGGCGGGCGGTTCCATCCGCAGCGCCGTCGTCACCGCCGCCTACCTCGCCGCCGGACGCGGGGACAGGGTCGGTGCGGCGGACCTCCTGGAGGGGGCCCGCCGTGAGTACCGCAAGGCGGGACGGCTGGTGCCCGGCGAGGGCACCTGGTAGCCGCCGCCCGACGGTCAGTTGGGCACCGTCATCCTGACCGCCACCAGCCAGTGCGCGTTGTCGAGGGTGCCGGCGAAACCGTACTCGGGCCGCGGCTTGGCGCAGCCCTGACCGCCCCAGTCCCAGCCGGAGTTGCGGACGATCCAGCAGAGCTGACCACTGCCGATGTTGTTCGCGAAGCCGGTCATGTACGCGGCGCCCGGCTTCGCGGCACCGATGTAGTTGTCCTTGCCGTCGGGGATGATGGCCGTCCAGCCCGAGGGCTGGTACTTGCCGTAGCCGTTGGTCGACGCCGGGTCGTGGATGAAGGCGTTCGCGGCCGAACCCGCGGTCCCGGAGACCGCGATGTTCACGGACAGGATCTGCTCGTCGTCGGTGGAGGTGGCGGCCGTGGCGCCGTCGCACTCCGGGGCCTGCCAGCCCTTGCCGCCGATGTAGATCCGGTAGCAGACATGGCGTCCGGAGTCCTGCGCGGCCAGCTTGTTCACCGCGGTCGCGGCCGTCGCCGGCTTCGGCTTGGCGGACGGCTTGGAGTCTCCCCCGCCGCCCGACCCGCCACCCGCCTCGGCGGCGGTCGACGTCACGGCCACCGGAGGCGCGCTCGTCGCGACGGGCGACGGCGGGGGAGGAGCGGCGCTCAGGGTGGGGCTGGGCGCGAGCGTGCTCACGCCCGCGTCCTTGAGCTGCTCGGTCGCGGCGGTCCGCACCTGCGGCTTGTACGCGATCCACAGCATGAGGAAGGTGAGCGCGAGCGCGAGGACGGCCCCAAGGAACGTGGCCAGCCAGCGCGGCAGGAACCCGCGCTGAAGATAAGTCCCTTCCACCGGAAGGGGGTTGGCGCCGGACCGCAGCACGTTGAGGGTGTACGGCCGCTGCTCCTTCGGCCCGAACCAGATGATCTTCCGCGGCTTCAGCGAGGCCTTGACGAACGCGGCGCGGCCCGGCTCGATCTGCACATTGCCCGGATGGATGTCGTACGACAGCTGGTCGCCGTTGTCGCTGCCGCTGATCGACGCCGTCAGCTTGGTGTTGCCGAGGTTGTCCACGGCCAGTCGGGGCCGGCCCCTGAACCGTCCCTTGACCGTCGGCGGCACCAACTCCGCCCGCACCTCCGTGAACGGAGTGATCGTCAGATTGCCCTCGGGGACGGTGACCGCCTCCGGGTGCTCGGTCGGCGTGATCCGCACCGCGTACGGGTTCGGGCCCGCCGTGGCGTCCGGCGTGCGCGGCGGCGTGAACGTCAGATCGACCGTCCCGGTCGTGCCCGGATAGAGCCGCAGCGTCTGCGGCTCCACAGCGGTCCAGGGCGCGATGCCCCCGACCGGCTCGAAGCGGTACTCGTCCACGACGTCGCCGGTGTTGCGCAGCCGCAGCCGCACACGGGTACTGCCACCGGGATCGACGGTCGCGGACGCGGGCTCCAGGGAGGTCCACAGACTCATATGCCGACGCTACGACGGATGGTGAGGGCGCGTCAGGAGCCGCCGGGGCAAGAGCGGTTGCCCAAAAGGGCCGCCCGCCAAACCCGTCACAGGCTGTGCCTCGCCGCAGTCCCCACAGCCTGCCTGTCCCCGCTGCGGAGCGGACTGCCCCTGAGGGCAAGGATGTTGCCCCGAGACAGGCACTCGAGGACGTTTCGGCGGCCGGGGTACGCGCGTGAGGCTTAAGAGCGTCTTATCTCGTACCCCGAGGAGAGCAGAGCATGCCGTCCTACCTGTCACCCGGCGTCTACGTCGAGGAGGTGGCCAGCGGCTCGCGCCCGATCGAGGGAGTGGGCACATCGGTGGCGGCCTTCGTGGGCCTGGCCCCGACCGGTCCACTGAACGAGCCGACCCTGGTGACCAACTGGACGCAGTACGTTGCTGCCTTCGGTGAGTTCACCGACGGGTACTACCTCGCCCACTCGGTCTACGGCTTCTTCAACAACGGCGGTTCGGCGGCCTACGTCGTCCGGGTCGGCGGCACCGCCCAGGGCACCGGCACCGAGACCAAGTCCCCCTCCGCCGTGACCGGTTCGGCCGCGCAGGCCGCGCTGCCGCCCGGCGAGCCGGCCCAGCTCGGCACCTTCGCCGTGACGGCGCTGGCACCCGGCGAGCTGAGCGTCGAGGTGGCCGACGCCGAGGGCGAGGGCCCGGCGGAACGCTTCCGGCTGGTCGTCAAGGACGCCGGCCGCGAGGTCGAGAGCTTCGACGTGACGGCCAAGAAGGGCGGCCGCAACTACGTCGTCACCCAGGTCAAGGAGCGCTCCAAGCTCATCGCCGTGGCCGAGGCCGCGCCCGCCGCGCAACTGGCCCGCCCGGATAACCAGTCGGTCGCGCTCAGGGCGCCCGCCGCCGCACCGGCCGTACCCGGCAAGGCAAGTGACACCTCGTCTCATCCCGGCCCGGCCACCTACCTCGGCGACTCCGCCGACCGCACCGGCTTCGGCGGTCTGGAGGCCGTGGACGAGATCTCCATGGTCGCGGTGCCCGACCTGATGGCCGCCTACCAGCGCGGCGCGATCGACCTGGAGGCCGTCAAGGCGGTCCAGCTCGGCCTGATCGCGCACTGCGAGCTGATGGGCGACCGGGTCGCTGTCATCGACCCGCCGCCGAGTCTGAACGCCCAACAGGTCCGCGTCTGGCGGCAGGAGACGGCCGGCTACGACTCCAAGTACGCGGCCCTGTACTACCCGTGGATCAAGACCTTCGACCCGTCCAGCGGACAGTCCCGGCTGATCCCGCCGAGCGGCCACATCGCCGGCGTCTGGGCCCGCAACGACTCCGAGCGCGGGGTGCACAAGGCGCCCGCCAACGAGGTCGTACGCGGCGCGGTCGACCTGGAGACGCAGATCACCCGCGGCGAGCAGGACCTGCTCAACCCCATCGGCGTCAACTGCATCCGCGCGTTCCCGGGCCGGGGCATCCGCGTCTGGGGCGCCCGCACGATGTCCTCCGACCCGGCCTGGCGCTACCTCAACATCCGCCGGTACTTCAACTACCTGGAGGAGTCGATCCTGATCGGCACCCAGTGGGTGGTGTTCGAGCCGAACGACCACGCCCTGTGGGCCCGGATCCGGCGCAACATCTCGGCCTTCCTGGTCAACGAGTGGCGCAGCGGCGCCCTGTTCGGCCAGCGGCCGGAGGAGGCGTACTACGTCAAGTGCGACGAGGAGACCAACCCGCCGGAGTCGGTCGACGTCGGCCGGGTCGTCTGCGAGATCGGCATCGCACCGGTCAAGCCGGCCGAGTTCGTGATCTTCCGGCTGGCGCAGTTCTCCAGCGGCAGCGGGGAGTTGGAGGAGTAGGCGAGCCCGGCGCGCCCACCGCCGCTCCACCCAGTTCTCAACTCCCTTAGAAAGACAGCCAATTCATGAGTCTCCAGCCGGGTGACGCCCTCACCTCACACAATTTCGGCCTCCAGATCGACGGCGTGATGGTCGAGTACCTCGCGGAGGTCAGCGGCCTCAGCATCGAGCAGGACGTCATCACGTACCAGCAGAACACCCCCAACGGGCAGAACGTGGTGAAGAACCTGCCGGGCGTGAAGAAGAACGGCACCTGCACGGTCATCCGCGGCATGACCCAGTCGGCCTCGTTCACCCAGTGGATCAACGAGTCGATCTCCGGCCAGATGACCACCGCGCGCAAGAACGCGTCGATCATCATGATGGACTTCCAGAACAACCCGGTGAAGCGCTACCACCTGCGCAACGCCTGGTGCAGCAAGATCGACGCGAGCACGGTGAAGGCGGGCGAGGCCGCGGCCCTCACCGAGTCCGTGACCATCGTGTTCGAAGAACTGGTCATCGAATAATGCGGCGTTCGGGGGCGGCGGCCGCCGCGACGGCGGTGCCGGGTGCGGAGCCGACGGCCGAGGCGGGCGCGGGACCGATACCGGCACCGGCCGCCGTTCCCTCCGTACGGCAGACGCTGCGGACCGAGTTCCCCTTCCAACTGCCGCGCGGTTACGTCGACGAGTCCGGCACGGTCCACCAGGACGGTGTGATGCGACTGGCTACCGCACGCGACGAGTTGGTGCCGCTGCGGGACGTCCGGGTGCAGGAGAACCCGGCGTATCTGTCGGTGGTGCTGCTCGGCCGGGTGATCACCAGGCTGGGCACCGTCGCCATGGTCCACGACGGGATCGTGGAGAACATGTTCGCCTCCGACCTCGCCTTCCTCCAGGACTTCTACCGCCAGATCAACGCGGAGGGCCACACCCGCGCGGCAGTTCAGTGCCCGCACTGCGCGGAACCCTTCGAGGTGGAGCTCGGCGGGAGCCGCCTGGGGGAATCGTGACGTACGCGACCGACCGGCTGCACGAGGAGATCGCGTACGTCGCCTACCACTTCCACTGGAGCCTGGAGGACATCCTGGACCTCGAACACCACGACCGCCGCCGCTACACGGGCGAGATCGCGTCCCTGGTGACGCGGTCCGGGGCGGAGGGCTGACGTGGGGTTCTTGGACCGGTTGCGGGGACGGGGCGATGGGGCTGGGGCTGGGGCTGGGGCCGGTGGTGCGGGCTCCGACCCCGACGCTCCTACGGGTCCTACGGGGCCTGTCGTGAGGGTGGCCGCCTGGCCGGGGCTGGCGCCGATTCAGCGGGCCTCCGCCGCAGGGGGTGCCGGGGTGGCCGATGCCGGGTTCGGCGCGCGCTTGCCCACATGGCAGAACCCGTCGTTCACGGGGACGGGTTTCCGCGCGGTGCTGGACGCGGAGCGGAGTGCCCGGATCGCGGGTTCCCCGCCGATGGGCGCGGCCCGGGCGGTACCGAGCCTGGGACTGCCCACGGGTCAACTGCCGTTGGCGGGGCGTTCGGTGGCGGCACCGGTGGATCGGGGTCCGGCGGTGCCGTTGCGGACGACCGCGAGACGCGAGGCGTTCGGGCCGGTTGCGCAGCGGACGGTGCCCCTTGCGCGGGGCGGTTCCTCTGGGGTGCGAGCGGAGGCGGTGAGGGCGGAGGCGGTGCGGCCGGGTGGGTCGAGTCCCGGGGTCGACTCGGTGCGTCCGGCTTCCGGTGTGCGGGTGACTCCGGTGTCGTCGGTGCCTGTTCGGTCGGGCTCGTTGACACGGGTCGGGGCGGCTGCGGCTGCGGTTTCCGTGCAGCGGAATCTGGTTGCACGGCGGAACTCGGCTGCTGTCGGGGGTGGTTCGGGGAGCGGCTTGAGTGACGGCAGGGGCGGGGAGTCCACGTCCGGGTCAACTGACGCCGACCGAGGTGGTGTTGCTCCGGGCGGTGAGTCGCCTGTCCCGCTCGTCGCTCCTGCGGTTGATGATGTTTCGGTACGACGGGTGCGGGCCGAGTCGGGTGACGGGGCGACCGCTGGGGGCAACCTGGCTGGGGCGGTTCGGGCTGTTCCGGTGGCTCCGGGTGGTACGACAGCCGTCGGCCCCGGTGCGGCCAAGCCCGCCGTGCAACGCCGACCGGCGGCCAACTCGGTTGCGCCGCAGGCTCCTTCGGCTCGGGCCGCGACACCGCAGAGGCCTGCGGCGAACGGCGGTGACGAACCCGTCGGCCCGGGCACACATGGCGGCGTGACTCCCGTCGCCGGAAACGGGAACCGTACGGAGAGTGTGAGCCGGTCGTTCCCCGCACCGGACACGACGGTCGCTCCGCGCGCTTCGATGCCCGTACAACGTGCGGTGACCCCTTCCGTCTCACGCGACGGCGACACCGCCCCGCCTCGTCCCAACACCCCGGCACCGGCAGCCCCTGCGGTGCCGAACAGCGAACCAACCTCCGGTCCTACGCCCCCTCCCGCCCCTCGGATCCAACGCAGCGCCGCGCCCCGCGTTCCCCTCGGCGCCCCGCTGATGCCGAGTTCGGCCACGCACTCCGTACCGGGGCAGACGCTCAACGCCCCCTTCTCGCAAGGGGATTCGCCCCTACCCCCGTCGGCGGCCACTCCCACCCGGCGCCGCTCACCCCTCGGCGCCCCCGTCACCAGCACCCCCGCAGACGCCAAGCCCCTCATCGGCTCGCCCATACCGCCGGCTGGCACCGGGCACCGTACGGAGCCGGGTCCGAGGCCGACGATCCAACGAAGTGCGACTCCGGGCACGCCTTTACCGGACGGCACCGCCACGTACCCAACCACCGCACACCCACTCGGAGTTCAGCCAACTACCGCGCAGCGGCAGACCGTTGCCCCGGAAACACCGGGCCCGGCCATCCAACGCAGCGTCCCCCCGGGCACCGCGCACCGCCCGACCGCAGCCCCGGCCAACTGGACGGCCTCGCCGCCCCCGGACCCGGAACCGACGATCCAGCGAAGTGCGGCCCCCGGCACGCCTGTTGCACCGGCTCCGCAGACTCCGTCGGCCACCACACGCCCGCCTGCCACGCGCCCAACCACCATGGATCGACTGACCGGGGTTCCGGCCAACTCGACGGCCCCGCCGATGCCGGGTCCCGGCCCGACGATCCAGCGAAGCGCGGCTCCGAGCATGCCTGTGCCACCTCTGGGCACTCCCTCGGCCATCGGTCCCTCGTCCGCCGTCGACCCGCCCGCGACGGTCCGCCCGGCCGGAGCCCCGGCCAACCGGACAGCTCCACCGACGCCGGGCCTGGGACCGGCGATCCAGCGAAGTGTCACCCCGAGCGCTCCTGTACCGCCCCTGCACACCTCTTCGGCCATCGGTCCCTCGTCCGCCGTCGGCCCGCCCGTGACGGTCCGCCCGGCCGGAGCCCCGGCCAACCGGACAGCCCCGCCGACACCGGGCCCAGGCCCGACGATCCAGCGAGGTGTCACCCCGAGCACGCCTGCGCCGCCGCTGGGCACTCCCTCGGCCATCGGTCCCTCGCCCGCCGTTGGCCCGACAGCGATGGACCTCCCGACCGGAGTCCCGGCCAACCGGACAGCCTCACCCACCCCGACCCCGACCCCGACCCCGACCCCGACCCCGGGCCTGGGCCTGGGCCTGGGCCTGGGCCCGACGATCCAGCGAAGCGCCACCCCGAGCGCACCGGTACCGCCCCCGCACACTGCTTCCCGAACGCGCTCAACTACCGCAGTACAGCCGGCAGTCGCCCCGATGGAGAGCCCGGCTCCGCTCCCGTCCTCGGCCGAGCGCCCGTCCCCGACACGGCATCGGTCCTCGGCCGCGACTTCGCTCCCAGACGTGATGTCGCCTTCGGCCGTGAACACGTCCCCGGCCGGGTCCCGGCCTTCGGCCACGAGCGCGTCCCCGGCCGGGTCCCGGCCTTCGGCCACGAGCGCGTCCCCGGCCGGGTCCCGGCCTTCGGCCGCGAGCGCGTCCTCAGCCGGACCCTCGCCCTCCTCCACACACCCAGCCACGGCTCAGCCCCACGCCACGACGCTGACTCCACCCAGCTCGACCGCCCCCCGCCTCACAGCTCCCCGCGCGGCCTCTCCCGCCACACCCCCGCTCCCCGCACCCTTTTCCACCTCGCAGGCACCCACCACACCGGCACCCCCCACCGCTCCGCTCCGCACCCCACCCCCGGCGCAGCCCCCCGCGTCCCCGTCCCCCTTCACCCCCGTACAACGTCACCGCCGTGCAGCCCCCGACAGGCGGCCCACCACTCCCCTCGGGCACACCGCACCACCCGTAGTACCCGGCGCTTCCCCAGCCCCCAGCCCCCTCGGAGCCCGGGTCACCCCCGTACTGCCCAGGACCCCCGCACTCCCCGGCGCCCCCACAACCCCGAGCACCCCCGCCATACCCGTAGTACCCCTGAGCCTCTCCACCCCCGCGCCCCGCACCTCCCTCCCGATCTCCGCCCACCTCCCCGTCCAACGCAACCCCTCCTCCCCCCTGAACCGACCCCGCCCCACCCTCGGCAAGACCGGCATCACCCCCGCACCAGCCACCATCGCCGCACCCGCACTCACCATCACCTCACCCCCCTCCCAGTCACCCCCACCTCTCGACCCCCCACCCCCGTACTCCCCGCCCTCCTCCACAGCCACCACCGCTCCACCTCCACCCCCTGCCTACGAAGCCGTCCCCGCCGGCCAGTTCGACCCCCGAGAACTCACCGACTTCCAGCTCGACGAACTCGTGCACAGGATCATCGGCCGGATCACCCGTCTGATCCGCACGGAACTCCGCCTGGACCGCGAACGGATCGGCAAGCTCCGCGACCCCCGCCACTGACCCGCAACGCAACGCACCGCACGTCACCGCACGGCAGCGCAGCGCCCCGCCCCGCAACGACAGAAAGGCCCACCCCCGATGTCCCGCCTCGACCCGGGCTCCACCATCTGGTTCACCCTCAGCATCGACGGCGAGAGCCTCGGCTACTTCAACGGGTGCGAAGGGCTGTCGTCGCAGGTGGAGATCGAGCACCGGCAGGAGGGCGGCAACAACGGCTTCGTCTGGCAACTCCCCACCCGTGTCACCTTCTCCACCATCCGGCTGACCCGCCCGCTCACCCCGGACACCGCGAAGGTCGCCAAGTGGATCTCCTCCGTGCAGACCGGCATCAAGCGGCCCACCGGACAGATCGCGGCGCTGCGCGCGGACGGTTCGGAGGTCGCGCACTGGGGGCTGATCGACGTGCTGCCGGTGAGCTGGCAGGGCCCGTCCCTCGACCCGGCCGGACCGGCCGTCGCCACCGAGGTGCTGGAGATCGCGCACCACGGATTCACGGACTGAGCGGGGGCGGGAGACACACCATGGCCACCAGCAGAGGCGCGGGCAAGAGTCTCGTCCGTGCCAGTCTCGCCATTCACGAGCCGCCCGTCGGAGGCAGCACCACCCCGGGCGGGCTCATCAAGACGTTCGCCTTCGACTTCAACCCGGCACAGTTGTCGCTGACCCGCCGCGCCCAGTGGAAGACGACCCCGGCACAGATCGAACGGGACGGCTCCGTACCGGAGTTCATGGGTTCGCAGCCGCGTGAGATGGGCGTGGAGATCTTCCTCGACTCCTCCGACGAACCGACCAGCAACTCCGTGCTGAAGAAGGTCGAGTCGCTTCTCGCGTGCTGCGACGTGACCACCAAGTCCATTGCGGCGAAGCAGCCTTCACCGCCATGGGTGGTGTTCCAGTGGGGGTCGTTCTCCACCGCCCGCTTCACCGCCTACGTCTCCACCGTCGAGGCCGCGTACTCGCTCTTCGGGACGACCGGCGTGCCCATCCGCGCCACCTGCCGGCTGCAACTGCACGAGATACCGAGCAAGACCAAGGGCCAGAACCCGACTTCGGGCGCGCTCACCGCGCGGCGCGTGCACCGGGTCGTGGCGGGGGACTCCCTGCAGTCGCTGGCCTGGCGGGAGTACGGCGACTCCGCCGCGTGGCGGGCGATCGCCGAGGCCAACGGGATCGACGACCCGACCCGGCTCGCGAACGGTGTCGAACTCGTGCTGCCCGCCGCGGAGGAGGTGCGTTCCTGATGGTGAAGTCCGCGTACTCCAACGTCGTCGAGGTGAAGCTCGGCGGGGCCAAGATCCCTTCCGAGTACGCCCGTTACCTCGTCGACAGCCACGTCGACCAGGGTGTCGGCGTGCCCGCCGCGTTCCGGCTGACCTTCCGGGACCCGTACCGCCAGATCCTCGGAAAGCTGGGGGTCACCTTCGGCACGAAGGTGGTCATCGCCCCGGTGGCCGACGGACAGGGTGCCTCCGATCCGCTGCTGACCGGTGAGGTCACGGGACTTGAGGCGGACTACGACGGCACCGGCACCTTCACCGTCGTCCGCGGCTACGACTTCGGGCACCGGCTGCTGCGGCAGCGCCGGGTCGCCGCCTACCGCAACCAGAGCGCGTCCGACATCGCCCGCAAACTGGCCGCCCAGGACGGCGTGCCGATCGGCCGGATCACCTCGACGCGCACGGTCTACGAGTTCATCTCCCAGTCCAACGTGACCGATTGGGACTTTCTCGCCCGGCTCGCCGACGAGAACGAGATGGTCATGTCGGTCGACGCGGACGGCAAGTTCCAGTTCGTGGCGCCCAAGCCGTCGTCCGGTGCGCCGTCGCCCGAGACCGACGGCGACAAGAGCCCGTTCGTGCTCCAGGCCGGGCACGACATCCTGCGGCTGCGGGCCGCCGTGACCGCCGCCGACCAGGTCGCCACCGTCGAGGCGCGCGGCTGGGACGTCACCACGAAGAAGAAGCTCACCGCCACCTCGCCCGGGGCCTCGAATCCGTCCATCGGTATCGGGACCACTCCGGGCGCCGCGGCCGGCAAGTTCAAGACGGCCAAGCTGGTCGAGACCGGCACGCCCTACGACAAGCAGACCGAGGTGAAGTTCGCCGCCGACGCGCTCGCCGACGACGTGACGTCCTCCTTCGCCGAGCTGGAGGTCGTCGCGCGCGGAAATCCCAAACTGCGCCCGGGAGTTCCGGTCGCGCTCGCGGACGTGGGCAGTCCCTTCGAGGGCAAGTACACGGCCACCTCCGTACGGCACGTCTTCGGCGACGGCAAGCACTACGAGACCTGGGTGACCGTCAGTGGACGGCAGTGGCGTTCGCTGTTCGGGCTCGCCTCGGGCGGCTCGGAGACCGCGCCCCGGCTGCCCGGCGTCGCCAACGCACTTGTCACCGACGTCAACGACCCGCTCAAGCAGGGGCGGGTGCGCCTGCAGTTCCCGTGGCTGGACGACACCTACGTCAGCGACTGGACGCGGACCGTGCAGTGGGGCGGGCTCGGTGGTGGCGGTGTCTTCCCGATGGACGTGAACGACGAAGTGCTGGTCGCCTTCGACCGAGGGGCACTTGACCATCCGTTCGTGATCGGTGGGCTCTACAACGGCAAGGACAAGCCGACCGTCGTGAGTGACGTTCCGTTGCACGACGCCGTACGGAAGAAGGCGAGCCGGCACACCGTCTCCGACCGGGACGGCAACCGGATGGACCTGCTCAGTCAGAAGACCGGCGGACGCAAGCAGGGTGTCCGACTGGCCTCCGGGGACAAGCAGTTGACCATCACCCTGGACCGCACGCAGACCGAGATCGTCGTCGACAGCAAGGGCACGGTCACCATCAAGGGCAGCCGGTCCGTGTCGGTCGAGGCCGGTACCGATCTCACCCTCAGCGCCCGGCGCAGTCTCACCATCAAGAGCGGCGGCCTCCTGAACATCGAGGGACGCGGGCTGGTCAACATCAAGTCGACCACCGGAGCGATCACGTTGGACGCGATGGGCGCCCTGAACATGAAGGCACTCGGCAACGCGATGCTCACCGCGGGCGCGAGTGTGCAGATCAACTCCATCGCCAACGTGGGCATTCGGGCCGTCACCGTGCCGATCATGGGCGTGGTCACGCTCAACGGCCTGGTCCCGATGGTGATTCCGGCATGAGCGGTCCAACGGGCAAGGAACGGGCGGGTGCTGGCTGATGGCCGAACAATTCGTGGGCTCCGGCTGGTCGTTCCCGCTGCGCATCGGGCCGACCGGCGGCATCGCGCTGGTCAGCGGGGAGCGCGAGGTCGAGGAGGCGATCCGGCTCGTGCTGTCCACGGCGCCGGGCGAGCGCCCGATGCGGCCCGACTTCGGCTGCGCCATCCACGACCTCGTGTTCGCGCCGGTCAACGAGCAGACCGCGGGCCGTATCCAGCACGAGGTGCATGTCAGCCTCGACCGCTGGGAGCCGCGCATCGAGGTCGAGGACGTCGAGGTCACCGCGGGCACCGAGCAGAGCGTGCTGTACATCGACGTGCGCTACGCGATCCGCGGCACCAACAACCCGCGCAGCCTCGTCTTCCCCTTCTACGTCATCCCGTCCCACGACGAGCCGGACACCTCCGGCACGCCCGGCACGGCTGCTGAAAGCGACAACTGACCGATGGCTCTGCCCTCCCCGAACCTCGACGACCGGCGTTTCCAGCAGTTCGTCGACGACGCCAAGCGCTACATCCAGCAGCGCGCCCCGGAGTGGACCGACCACAACGTCTCCGACCCCGGCGTCACCCTCGTCGAGACGGTCGCCCACATGGCCGACCAGATCGTCTACCGCCTCAACCGGGTACCGGACAAGAACCACTTGGCCTTCCTCGACCTGGTCGGCATCACCCTCTTCCCGCCGTCGGCGGCCCGTACCGACGTCACGTTCTGGCTCTCGGCGCCCCAGGAGGAAGCGGTACAGGTGCCGCTCGGCACCGAGGTGGCGACGATGCGCACCGAGGGCGAGGAGGCGGTGGTCTTCGCCACCGAGCGCGAACTCGCCGTAGTACCCAGCGCGTTGCGGCATCTGGTCGTGCAGCACCGGGGCAAGCAGGTCGTCGACCGGACCCACGACCTGGCCGAGGGCAACCACGTGATGTGCTTCGCCGAGTCGCCCGACCCCGGCGACTCCATGCTGTTCGGCCTCACCGCCGCCGTCCCGCACTGCGCCCTCGCCCTCGAACTCGACAGCCGCGTCGACGGAGTTGGCGTCGACCCGCGCCAACCACCCCTGGTCTGGGAGGCGTGGACCGCCGACGGCTGGCAACTGTGCGAGGTGGACCGCGACGGCACCGGCGGCCTCAACCGCCCCGGCGCGGTCGTCCTGCACGTCCCCGGCGGCCACACCCTGTCCCGCAACGGCGGGCAGGAAGCAGGGTGGTTGCGCTGCCGCGTCACCGAACCCCACCCCGACCAGCCCTTCTACACCACCTCGCCGACCGTCCGCTCCGCCGAGGCCTTCACCATCGGCGGCACCACCACCGTCGTCCACGCCGACACGGTCTACGACGAGGCGCTCGGTGAGTCCACCGGCCTGCCCGGGCAACGGCTGCGGCTCGCGCACACCCCCGTCGTCGGCGACAACCCGCCGCTCCTGCTCCAGACCGCGGAGCACGAGGGCTGGACGGACTGGCAGGTCGTCCCGCACTTCGCCGCCTCCGGCCCCGACGACCGCCACATCACCCTCGACGCGGCCACCGGTGAACTCGCCTTCGGCCCCGCCGTCCGCGAACCCGACGGCTCCCTGCGCCAGTACGGCACGGTCGCCCCCAAGGGCGCGGTGATCCGCGCCCGCCGCTACCGCACAGGAGGCGGCCGGGCCGGCAACGTGGCACGCGGCGCCGTGCAGATCCTGCGCAGCTCCATCCCGTACGTCTCCGAGGTCGTCAACCGCGAGGCCGCACGCGGGGGAGTGGACGGCGAGACCGTCCAGGAGGCCAAGACCCGCGCCCCGATCACCCTGCGCGCCCAGGAACGGGCGGTGACCCTCCGGGACTACGAGGAACTGTCCCGCCGGGCCGCCCCCGAGACCGCCCGCATCACCTGCCTGGAGGGCGACGAGGGCGAGCACGGGGCCTACGCGGTACGGGTGTTGGTGGTCCCGCAGGCCGTGCCCGACCCCGGCGGACGACTGCGCTTCGAGCAACTCGTGCCCGGGGACGCCCTGTTGGAGCGCATCACCCGGCACCTCGACGAACGGCGCCTGATCGGGACCCGGTTGGCGGTCGGCCCGCCCTTCTACCAGGGCATCACCGTGGTCGCCACGGTGCACGCCTTCCGGGGCGTCGACACCGACCGGGTGCGCCGCCAGACCCACGACGCCCTCTACCGTCACCTCGACCCGCTCACCGGCGGATCGGACGGAAAGGGCTGGCCGTTCGGGCGTCCGGTGCAGTCCGGGGAGGTCTTCGCGGTGCTCCAGCGGGTGCCCGGCGTGGAGCTGGTCGACGAGGTCGTGCTGCACCCGGCCGACCCGCTCACCGGCAAGCGTGGCGACCCCACCGACCGTATCGACCTGGAGCGGCCGTCGCTGGTGTTCTCCTTCGACCACCGCGTCCGCGTGATCGGAGACGGCGCGTGAACACGGCCAACTCCCCGATGGGAGGCGTGCGTTGAGGGGATCAGTGGACGGCCTCGGCTCGTCCGCGCCGATCGGCGCGATGCTGCCCGCCGTGTTCGCCGACGACGACCTCGCCCAGCGTTTCGTCGCCGGGCTCGACGAGGTCGTAGCGCCGATCCTGAATGTGCTGGACTGCCTGGACACATACTTCCGGCCGTCGCTCGCACCGCTCGACTTCGTGCAGTGGCTGGGGAGTTGGGTCGGTGCCGAGACCGACGGCAGCGAACCGGAGGAGCGACTGCGGGCCGCCGTGGCCGCCGCCACCTATCTGCACCGCATCCGCGGCACCCGGCGCGGACTGGCCGAAGCCGTCCGGCTCGCCTTCGGGGTCGCACCCGAGATCACCGAGAGCGGCGCCGCCGACTGGAACGCCCGACCGCTCGGCCCGGTGCCCGGCGAACGCAGCCCCCGGCTGCACGTACACCTGCGGCTGCCCGCGCCGACCACGCTGGACACCCACCGGCTGGACGCCCTCGTGGCGGCCGCCCGCCCCGCCCACATGCCGTACACGGTCCAGGTCACCACCACCGTGCCCGCCGAAAGGAACCCCGAGAGATGACGACCACCCAGAGCTGCGCCGAATGCGGAACCCGCGCGGAACCGGGCCAGTCGTTCTGCGACTCCTGCGGTGCCGTCCTGAGCTGGACGGACCGCGCGGGCGCACGCACCGGGGCCGCGGGCGGCGCGACGGCCGACGGCCCGGGCCGGGACACCAACGACCCGAGCGCCTCAAGGGACAACCGGGCCCCGGCACAAGGAAGTTCGGTCCTGGACGACCCCGCGGCCCGACTCGACGCCCTGTCCCTCCGCCTGGACGCCCTGGCCGCCGGCGACTCGTACGACTCCGCCGCCGCGACCACCGCACAGGACCCGGCGAGCGCGGACACCTCCGGCGGCACTACGACATCCCATGCGTCCGGTGGCGCTACGACGTTCCACTCGTCCGCCGGGTCTACGACTCCCCACTCCTCCGGTGGGGTTGCGACTCCGCACCCGTCCGGTGGGGCTATGACTTCGCACCCGTCCGGCGGTCCTACGACCCACCCCGCGTCCGGCGGCAGCACGCCCCACCCGTACCCCAACCCTTACGCGGACCCGAGCCCCGCGCCCGTCGCCCCCTACGGGCACCCCGACATGGCCACCGCCCCCACCCAACCGGTCCCCGCCACCGCGCCGCGATCACCGGAGTCACCGGACTCGCCGGAGTCCGAGGCCGAGCGCGCCCGGCGTCTCCTCGTCCCCGTCTCCGACCCGGAGCCCCGCCAGGCCCCCTCCGTCGCGCCGGTCCTGCCAGGCCGCCCGGTGGCCGCGCGCCCGCAGGCCGTCCGGGCACCCGGTGTCGAACCCGGTGCCGTGGGCGGGGTGCCGTGCCCCTGGTGCGCGACGGCGAACCGGCCCGACCGGCACTACTGCGCCCGCTGCGCGATGCCCATGGCCGGTGACGAACACGCCCCCGGCCGGCTGCCGTGGTGGCGGCTGCTGCTCACGTTCCGGAACGGTGAGATCCCGTGGGCGGGCGACCGGCCCCGGCTGCGTCGCACCTTCGACCGGGTGCTGACCTGGCTCGGAGCCGCGCTCGTGCTGACGCTGCTGATCGTGCTGGCCGTCAACATCCCGCGTGCCGTGGACGCGACCAAGGACCACTTCGCCAAGCGCGCCCCCGTCTACCCGGACCGCGTCAGCGCCTCCCGTTCCTTCCCGGGTCACAAGCCGGAACTGGCCTTCGACCGGCTGAACAACACCTGGTGGGGGCCGGGGGTGAGCCAGTCCGGCAAGGGGCAGTGGCTGGAGGCACAGTTCGACGAGCCGACCCGGCTGCTGGACCTGATGATCACCCCCGGCGTCTCCACCCGCCCCGACCAGCTCACCCAGTCGGCGCTCCCGCACCGGATCGAAGCGGTGATCACCACGGCCAAGGGCAAGACGATCACCCGGCAGATCACCCTCGACCAGGGGGCGGGAGCCCAGCGCCGTTCCTTCCGGGTCGGCACGGTCACGTCGGTCCGCTTCACCATCGAGTCCGCCTACGGAACCTCGGGGAAGAAGCAGGTGTCCATCGCCGAGATCGAGTTCTTCGGCCCGTCCAGCGCGGGCAGCTCCTGAGCCTCGGCGGCCGGCTCAGGCGTAGTCGGTCGAGGGAACCGTGGCGTAGCGGCTCATCGTCTCGATCGTCGACTCGGCGTTGAACTCCCGGCCGCCGGCGATCATGTCGCGCAGGTCGCGGAAGTACTGCACGAACAGGTCGGGCGTGAAGGTGTTGATCATCACCGCGGGTTCGTCGCCGGGGTTGGCGAAGGTGTGCGGGGCGCCGGGCGGGATCATCGCGAGGGTGCCGGCCGGGGCGAGGTGGACGGTCTCGCCGATGGTGAACCGCACGGTGCCGGAGACGACGTAGAAGCCCTCGTCGTGCTGGGCGTGGCGGTGCTGCGGGGGGCCCTGGGTGTGCGGGGCGATGGTGATCTCGCCGATGCCGAGCCGGTGGCCGGTGGTGCTGCCGTCCTCCAGGATGCGCATCGTGACCGGGCCCAGACGTATCGTCTCGCCGTCGTCCGGACCGACCACGGAAACCTCGTTCATCGCCGACTCCCTTGTGTTTTACGCCTGTTGAGCGCTCCACGCCGTGGCGCGCTCAACAGGCACACTAGGCGGGCGGCTCTCGTTATGCAAGCGAACTCTTACGATGAGAGCTGTTTGTGATAACGTGTGGAGGACGGCGGGCGACGGCGAGTGAACACGGGGAAGTGACGCACCGATGGCGACAGCACAGACGGACACGGGCCGCAGCAACCAGAAGAAGCGCACCCGTACGGCGATCGTCGACGCGGCCCGCGCGCTGATCGGCGGGGGCGGTGAGGTGACGATGCCCGAGGTCGCCCGCGCGGCCCTGGTCTCCGAGGCCACCGCCTACCGCTACTTCCCCGACCTGCCCTCGCTGATCGGCGAGGCCCTGGCCGGTGTCTGGCCCGACCCCGTCGACGCGCTCGCTCCGGTCGCCGGCTCCCGCGATCCGGTCGAACGAGTCGCGTTCGCCTGCGAGTTCCTGCTTCGCGGCACCCTCGCCCGGCAGGGCGGGGTGCGCGCGATGATGGCGGCGACCATCGTCCGCCCCGACGCGGAGAACATGAGACTGGGCGTCCGCTTCGGGCTCATCGACCACGCGCTGTCCCCCCTGGCGGCCACCCTCGGAGTGACCGACCCGGACGCCTTCACCCAGCTCAAGCGGAGCCTCGCCGTGGTCGTCGCCGCGGACGCCCTGTTCACCCTCACCGACCAGTGCGGACTCACCCCCGACGAGGCGATCACCAGCGCCGTACGCACGGCGACGACCCTGACGGAGGCGGCGGTGCGCACGGCGGCGGAGGGCTAGGGGCCCCGGGTACCTCTCGACTGCCCGGTGCCGCTCAACTGGCCTTTTTGGCTACGGCAGTTGGGGCGGCCACCGGTCGGCGTCGGGCAAGGGGACATCCGTCACAGCACCTTCCGGTGGACCAGCGCAGACAGCAGCAGCGCGCCCGGCAGCAACGGCACCCACACCGTCAGGACGCGGTAGCCGATGACGCTCGCCGTGGCGACGTCCATGGGGGCGCCGAACGCGACCATCGTGAACACCGTCGCCGCGTCCACCGGACCGATCCCGCCGGGTGCGGGAACGGCGCCGACGGCGGTGCTGGCGGCGAGGAACGCGAGCACGACCTGCGCCCAGGACAGCGGCAGGCCCAGCGAGGCGCCGACCGAGAAGATCACGGTCGCCTGGAGCACGGGAGCGGCGGCGGCTCCGCCCCACAGGGCGAGGATCCGGCTGGGCATGGTGTGCAGCTGCCGTACGTCGGTCAGGGCGGCGCGGACACAGCGGAGGACCGGGCTGCGCAGCCGGCGTACGGCGCAGAGCAGGACGGTGAACGTGGCGAGAGCGGTCGTCAGACCGCCGACCGCGAGGAGCAACGACCAGCCCCTCGGCGCGAGTTGGCCGAAGCGCAGCATCTCGGGGAAGGAGATGAGGAAGACCAGCAGCACGAGTGTCTTCGCGATCGGCCGGACGAGTGAGTAGAGGGCGAGCGACGCGGTGGCGCGCGGGAGGGGGATGCCCTGGCCCTGGAGGAAGCGCAGCGTGACGGCGTGCGCCCCGATGCTGGCCGGCAGTGCGTGGTTGGCGGCGCCGGCGGCGAACTGCGAGGCGATCAGCAGACCGGTCGGCAGTCGCTCGGGCACGGCACCCTGGCGGACCAGGGCGGCGGTGCCCCAGCCGAGGCAGGTGAAGAAGAACGCGGCGAGCAGCCACCAGGGGTCGGCGGAGGCGAGCCGCGACGTGCCCTCGTACATGGCACGCCAGTCGACCGCCGCCCAGACCGCGATCAGCAGCAGGGGCAACAGCGCCAGCACCTTGGTGGCGAGGCGTGCGAGGGAGGGGAGGCGGAGGGAGGCGGGGACGGGGGTGAGCGTGGGGGTGGCTACGGCGACGGGGACGGGAGTGGGGCCGGTGGTGGCGGGGAGCGGCCCGGGGAGGTCTTCGAGCGGAAGCAGGGACACGTGGCGAAACGTTCCCGTCCGGTATGACGGCGTGGTGTCCGTAAGCGGAAGGGGCGCGGGCGGCTGGGCGACGCGGATGACGCGCATGGCCTGAAGGGCACGGGTGAACGCACCGGTCGTACCACCGGCACCACCCACACCATCGCCCACGCCACCACCCCAGATCATTGTCTGAATCAACAATCCATCGGTTTGTTGACTTTAGGTTGAGCGAGCCATTTGAATTCCAGTATGACCCACGCCGAGCGTACGTCCGCCGCCGTCACCGCCCTGCCCGCCGACCTCGACGAGGCGGCCCACCGCTGTCTGGTCGCCGGGTTCGACGGCACGACGACCGTGCCGCACACGCTCAAGCGGCTCATCGACCGCGGCCTCGGCGGGGTCATCCTCTTCACCCGCAACGTGCGCGACGCCGACCAGGTGCGCCGGCTCACCGACGAACTGCGCGCGCTGCGCCCCGACCTGCTCGTGGCCATCGACAACGAGGGCGGGGACATCGGCCATCTGGTGAGCGCGGGCGCCCCGGACGTCCCCGGCTCCTACGCCCTCGGAGTCGTCGACGACACGGCCCTCACCGCCCGGTGCGCCGACGCGCTCGCCGGTCATCTCTCCACACTCGGCATCACGGCCTCCTACGCCCCTGTCGCCGACCTCCAGCACCAGCCGCGCAACCCGATCGTGCGCACCCGCTCCTTCGGCGCCGACCCCGACCTCGCCGCCCGCCACCTCCGCGCCTGGATCACCGCCACCGACATACGCGGCATCGCGTCCTGTGCCAAGCATTTCCCGGGCCACGGCGGCACAATCACCGACAGCCACCACGGCATCGCGATCGACCCGCGGCCCCACGACGAACTCCTCGTCGACCTCGCACCGTTCCGCGCCGCCATCGCCGCCGGCGTGCCCATGCTGATGAGCGCCCACGTCGTCTTCCCGGCCCTCGACGCCAACCGCCCCGCCACCCTCAGCCGCCGCATCCTCGGCGATCTGCTCCGCCTCGAACTCGGTTTCGACGGCGTCCTGGTGAGCGACGCCCTGGAGATGAAGGCGATCGCCGACGCGTACGGCGAAGCCGCCGGGGCCCGGATCGCCCTCGCCGCCGGGGCGGACCAAGTCATCGTCGCCGTACCGGACTTGGACGTCACCCTGGGCTGCCGGGACGCCGTGCTCGACGCGCTGCACTCGGGCGTACTGCCCGAGGACCGGGTGTGGGAGGCGGCCGGCCGGGTACGGCGGCTCGCCGAGCGGTACGCGACCCCGTGCCGAACGGCCGCCGCCTGGGACGCGGACGCGGGCCTTGAGGCGGCCCGCCGCGCCGTGCGCACCCGGATCCTTCCCCCGCCGCCGCGCGGCGCCCACGTCGTCGACCTGTTCCCGGCCCCGCACCCCGCCCTGAACTGGGGCGGCGAGGACCTCCTCACCGAACTCCGCGCGATCGACCCCACCGCCACGGGCACCGCGCTCAACGCGGAACCGGCCGACCCCGCCGCCCTCGTGGACGGAATCCTCCGCACCGGCGCCCCGCTGGTCGTCGCCACCTCCGACGCCGGCCTGCACCCCTGGCAGGCCCGACTGCGCGACACCCTGGCCGCCCGGCGACCCGACGCCGTCCTGGTCGACACCGGGTTGCCGGAGGGTGGCGCCCTCTGCTCCTACGGGCGGGGCCGGGTCAACCTGCGGGCGGTCGCGGAGGTACTGACGGGCGGGTGAGCGCGCGCCTCATGGCAGGCGTACGCCCTTCATCGCATGCGGACGGCCTTCATTGCGGGTGTACGACTTCCTTGATGCCCCGCGCCGCCAAGTACCCCTCGTCCTCGGCCCGTTCGGCCAGCACCACGGCCGGGCGGGTGCCCTCCGCGCGCAGCCGCATCCACTCCTCGAAGTACGCGCCGCCCGGCCCGGACACCGAACGGGTCGCCGGGGTGCAGTCCAACACCACGGCGGTGTCGCGGAGTTGGACGGTGTGCGGCTCGGCGATCGCGGCGGCGAAGGCCTCGGCGATCGGCTTGGCGCGGCCCGCCGAGTCGAACAGGCCCAGCGTGTACTCGAGTTCGGGGTAGTCGGCGAGCGAGCGGTCCACATCGTGCGAGCACCACCAGGTCACCCCCCACAGTCCCGCGCACTCGGCCGCGTTGCGCACGGTCGCCCGCGCGAACTCCGGGGCGTCGGCCGCCGGGATGTGCGGCTCGGGCGCGCCGGTCTCCTGCACCCAGACGGGCCGGGCCGGGTCGACGGCGTACGCCTTGGCCAACTCCGTCCCGTACTCGGCGAGATGGAGCACCTGCGGCGAACGCGGACCGTACCGGCGGGCGCAGTCGCCGGAGAACACCCACGGGTGGACCGTGGTCAGATCACCCTTGCGGGCCGAGGCCTCCGGGGTGAACGGATGGTCGTCGCCGTACCAGGCGGCGTCGTACGCGGAGTGCGTGACCAGACGGTCCGGCGGCAGATGCTCGCGGGCGGCGGCCAGCAGCGTGTCGAGATAGTGGTCCACCTCGGCCGGCGTCACCGGGTTGTGCTCCACCAAGTTGTTGAGCTCGTTGCCGAGTTGGAGACCGATCAGGTTCGGGCGGTCGGCGAGGGCGGCGCCCAGCGTGCGCAGCAGCTCCGCCTGCGCGGTGATCGACTCCGGGTCGGTGAACACGTTGCGGTGGTGCCAACTGCGGGTCCACTCCGGGTAGAAGTCGAAGCTCGACAGATGGCCCTGGACCCCGTCCACGAGCACGTCGAGCCCCGCCTCGCCCGCCAGATCGACCAGGTGCACCAACTGGTCCACGGCCGCCCTGCGGATGAGCGTGCGGTTGGGCTGGAGCAGCGGCCAGAGATGGAAGATCCGGACGTGGTCCAGGCCGAGCCCGGCTATCTGGGCCAGATCCTCGCGGGCGTGCGCCGGGTCGAAGTCGTGCCAGGAGTGGAACCAACCGCGGCGCGGCGTGTAGTTGACGCCGAAGCGGAGCGTAGGAATGGGATCCTCCCCAGGTCCGGTCTTGCCCTGACTCTTCTGTGGCTCTTGTCTTTGGCTCTTGTTCTGCGCGAATGTATCAACCACCATAGTCAGTGATGAGCAATGATTTGAACCAAGAATGCGCGGTGGATCTCGTCGTCGGCCTCGATGCCGGAGGCACCCGCACCCGTGCCGTCCTCGCCGCCGCCGAGGACGGGCGCCTGCTCGGCGAGGGCGCGGCCGGACCCGGCAACGCCCTGACCGTCCCGGTACCCCGCCTCGCCGATCACCTGGCCGAGGCGATCGCACAGGCCGTCCCGGAGGGGGCGCGCGCCCGGGTGGTCGCCGTGTCCGGCGGCTTCGCGGGCGCCACGGCCGCCTCCACCGAGGAGCCGGGACACGTCAACGCCCGCGCCGCCCTCACGGCCGCACTGGAGCGCCTGGGCGTCCCGGCCGACCGGCTCCGCATCTGCAGCGACATCGAGGCCGCGTTCGCCTCCGCCCCCGGCGCCCCGGCCGACGGCCTCGCACTGGTCGCCGGCACCGGCGCGGTCGCCCTGCGCATCACCGGCCGCCGCACCACGGCCACCGTGGACGGCGACGGCTGGCTCCTCGGCGACGACGGCAGCGGCTTCTGGATCGGCCGCAGCGCGGTCCGCGCGGCCCTGCGCATGGCGGACGGACGCGGCCCGACGACCGTGCTGGCCCGGTCCGTCGGCCAGGCGCTCGGAGTGCCCGCCGAGGCGCTCCCCGGCGCCGCCGACTGGTCCCGCGTCCACCGCGAGGCCTACCGCATGCACGTCCTCCCCGCCGTGATGGCCGAACTCCCCATCCGCCTCGCCCGCTTCGCCCCGCTGGTCGTCGAGGCCGCCGGGGCCGCCGGGGGCACGGACACCGTGGCGGAGGGGATTCTCGACGAGGCGGCAGACCAACTGATCGCCACAGTACGGGCGTTGGAGCCGACCCCCGGCGAGCGGATCGTCGCCACCGGCGGCCTCCTCGGCCCCGAAGGCCCCCTGACCGGCCCCCTCAGCACCCGCCTCCACACCCTCGGCCTCACCCTCGACTGGGTACCGGACGGCTGCCGGGGCGCGGTCGCCCTCGCCCGGCTCGCGTACGACGGTGACGACCGATGACCGACACCACCACCCCCCTCTACCGCGATCCAACTGCCCCCGTGGACAAACGGGTTCGAGACCTCCTCGCCCGGATGACCCTGCGCGAGAAGGTCGGCCAGCTCAACCAGCGGATGTACGGCTGGGACGCCTACCGCCGCACCCCGCAGGGCTACGAACTCACCGACGCCCTCCACGCCGAGACCACCCGCTTCGCCGGACTCGGCGCGCTCTACGGCCTGTTCCGTGCCGACGCCTGGTCCGGCGTCGACCACACCAACGGCCCCGGCGCCCAAGACAGTGCAGGCCTGGCCGAGTTGGTGCAACGCCATGTCGTCGCGAGCAGCCGGCTCGGCATTCCGGCCCTGTTCGTCGAGGAGGTGCCGCACGGCCACATGGCCCTGGACGGCACGGTCCTCCCGGTCAACCTGGCCGTCGGCGCCACCTGGGACCCCGACCTGTACGAGCGGGCCGCCGCCCATGCCGCCGCCGAACTCCGCGCCCGTGGCGGTCACGTGGCCCTCGTCTCCGCCCTGGACATCGCCCGCGACCCGCGCTGGGGCCGCACGGAGGAGTGCTTCGGCGAGGACCCGCACCTCGCCGCCCGCCTCACCGAGGCACTCGTCCGAGGCATGCAGGGCGACACGACAGCCGGGACCGCCGCCGGCGAAGCCCCGGTCGCAGGAGCCGTCTTCGCGCCCGACAAGGCCCCCGTCGTCCTCAAGCACTTCGCCGGACAGGGCGCCACGGTCGGCGGCCGCAACTCCGCCGAGTCCGAACTCGGCCTCCGCGAACTCCACGACATCCACCTCCCCGCCGCCCGCGCCGGAGTCCGCGCCGGGGCCGCCGCCCTGATGTCCGCATACAACGAGGTCGACGGCCTGCCCTGCTCCGGCAACCGCGCCCTGCTGACCGAACTCCTGCGTGACGACTGGGGTTTCGAGGGCCTGGTGATGGCCGACGGCCTCGCCGTGGACCGGCTGGCCCGTATCACCGGCGACAAGGTCTCGGCGGGCGCCCTCGCCCTCAACGCGGGTGTCGACCTGAGTCTGTGGGACGAGGGCTTCACGCATCTGGAGGAGGCGGTCGAGCGGGGCCTGGTGAGCGAGGCCACCGTCGACGCGGCCGTGGCCCGGGTACTCCGCCTGAAGTTCGACCTCGGCCTCTTCGAACACCCCTACACCACCACCGAGTTGCCGTCCTCGCGGCAGGGCAAACAGTTGAGCACGGCCCTCGCCCGAGCCGCCGTCACCCTCCTCCACAACGACGCCGGTGTCCTGCCGATCCCGCCGACGGTCTCCCGTATCGCGGTCATCGGACCCCAATCCTCCACCTACGCACACCAGTTGGGCGACTACACGGCACCGCAGCACGACGGCGTCAGCGTCCTCGACGGCCTGCGCCACCTCGCCCCGCCCGGCACCGACCTCCGCCACGCCCCCGGCTGCGCACTCACCGGTGACGACCTCTCCGGCATCCCCGAGGCGGTCGCCACGGCCGCAGCCTCCGACCTGGCCGTCCTGGTGCTGGGCGGCAGCAGCGCCCGTACCCCCGACACGGACTTCGACGCCAACGGGGCCGCACGGAAAGCCGTTTCGGCGATGACGTGCGGCGAGGGCGCCGACCTCGCGGGCCTGAGCCTCGGCCGCGCCCAGCACGCCCTCCTGGACGCGGTCACCGCCACCGGCACCCCCACGGCGCTCGTCCTGATTGAGGGCCGCCCGCATGTCGTCCCCGAGCGGGCGGGCGCCGTGCTCACCGCCTGGTACCCCGGCCCGTGGGGCGGCGAGGCCATCGCCGAGGTACTCCTCGGCCGCGCCGAACCGACCGGCCGCCTCCCCGTCTCCGTCCCTCGCTCGGTGGCCCAACTCCCCGTCCACTACAACCACAAGGACACCGAGTACGGCGGCTACGTGGACACCGACGCCGAGCCGCTGTACTCCTTCGGGCACGGGCTGTCGTACACGAGCTTCGCATACGGACCGCCACGTCTCGAGGGGAGCGTGATCGAGGTCGACGTCACCAACACCGGTCAGTGGCGCGGTCGTTCGGTCGTCCAGGTCTACATCCGGCGGCTGCTCACTCCGGTGTGGCCGCGCACGCTCGAACTGCGCGCCTTCCAGGGCGTCGAGTTGGCGCCAGGGGAACGCCGTAGGGTCGGAATCCCCTTCGGCACCGACCAGTTGGAGCAGGTCGGTGCCGTGGAGATCCGGGTCGCGCGGTCCGCGCGGGACGCGCTCGCCGTGGAGCCGGTCGTCGTGGACCTCAGAGCTTGACGGCTCCCGCCGACACGCCCTTGTAGAACCAGCGTTGGGTGATGACGAACAGCACCAGCACCGGGATCACGGAGATCACCGAACCGGCCATCACCACCCGCTGGTCGTAGCCGAACGACGAACTCTGGAGTCGTGAGAGGCCCAGCGTCAGCGTCATGTGGTCCTCGGAGCGGAGCACGATCAGGGGCCAGAGGAAGTCGTCCCAGGCGCTGATGAAGGTGTTGATGGTGACGACCATGATCGCGCCCCACGCGGACGGGAGATAGAGATAGCGGAAGCGCTGCCACTCGCTCGCGCCGTCCAGCATCCCGGAGTCCTCGATCTCGCGCGGCACGGCCAGGAACGCGCCACGCATCAGCAGCACGTTGATCGCGCCGACGAAGCCGGGCAGCCACACACCCACCACACTGTCGACCAGACCGAGGTCGCGAATGCTCAGGAACAGCGACACCATGATCGACTCGAAGGGGAACATCATCGAGGCGATGAGGAGGATCCAGACCGCTCTGCGGCCCTTCCAGGCGGGCTTGGAGAGCATGTAGCCGGCGGTGGTGGAGAACAGCAACTGGCTTGCCACCGACAGGAGTACGACGATCATGCTGTTCTTGATGTACGTCGCCACCGGGACCTGGCTGAAGACCTCGCGGTAGGCGTGCAGCGTCGGGTGGTGCGGCAGCAGGGAGGCGTCCGCGCCGAAGACGTCCTCGCCGGTGCCCTTGAGCGAGGCCAGGAACTGCCAGATCAGCGGGCCGACGGTGAGGCCCAGGACGAGGAGCAACAGCAGGTAGCGGACGAGGAGTTCGCGGGGGCGGCCGTAGTCCCGCCAACGAGGCGTCGGACGCCGGGACTTGGGTCGCACGGCGGTCGCCGTCATGACTCGTCCTCCTTCGTGAGGCGCTGCGCCAGCAGGGTCAGACCCAGGGTCAGGACGAACAGCGCCACGCTCACCGCCGAGCCGTAGCCGGCGTTTCCGGTGATGGGGTCCAGGCCGACGTCCCGGATGTAGAAGGGCAGCGTGCGGTCGGCGCCGCCGGGGCCGCCGGTGGAGCTGCCGAGCATGTAGATCTCGGTGAACACGCGCAGCGAGCCGATGCCGGTGAGGGTGCCGACCAACATCATCGCCTGCCGGACACCGGGCACCGTGATGTGCCAGAAGCGGCGGGCGGCACCGGCGCCGTCCATGGAGGCGGCCTCGTGCAGTTCCTTGGGCACGTTTCCGAGGGCGGCGAGGTAGAAGACCATGTACCAGCCGAGGCCCTTCCACAGGGTCAGGCCCATCGCGGAGAGCAGGATCAGCCACGAGTCGGACAGGAACGGGATGGCCGACCGGATCAAGTGGGCCTTCTCCAGCCAGGTGTTGACCAGTCCGTCGTCCGCGAGCAGCCACTGCCAGCTCAGGCCGACGACCACGCTGGAGGCGAGCACCGGCGTGTAGAAGGCGGAGCGGAAGAAGCCGATGCCGGGGAGGTTCTTCTCCACCAGGACGGCGAGCAGCAGCGGCAGCAGCACCATCAGGGGGACGACGATCACGGCGTACAGGACGCTGTTGCGGGTCGCCAGCCAGAAGTCCGAATCGTCCAGCATCCGGGTGTAGTTGGAGAGCCCGACGAAACTCGCGGCGCCACCAAGCGGCTTGGCGTTCGTGAACGAGAGCAGCACGGTGTTGAGGAACGGGAACACCCCGAACGCCGCCGCGCAGACGATCGCGGGCGCGGTCCACAGCCAGGGGAGCCACCAACGGCGGTACAGCGCGGCCCCGTTGGCGCCGGGGGCGGGACCGGGGAGGACGGCCCGGGTGAACTTGCGTATGCGGGTCGTGCCCGGTGCGGAGGCGACGGCCTCCGCACCGGGCACGGACACCGGCTTCGCGGTCTGTGTCGCCACCGTCAACCAGCCTGCTTCAGCAGCTCGTCGGCCTTCGCCTGAGCGTCCTTCACGGCCTGCGCCGCGCTCTTCTTGCCCTGCATCGCCAACTGCACCTGGGACACGATCGCGTTCTGCACGGCCGGCGAGAGGTTGGTCTGGTAGGCCGTGGTCGTCTTGAGCTGGTCGGCGACGAGCTTGCGGGCCTGCGCGAACTGGTCGCTGCCGCTGACCTTCTGGAAGAACGGGTCGTTGAGCGAGGTGGTCGTGGTCGGGAAGATCACCACGTCCGGGTCCTTGGCCCAGGCCGTCTGGTTCTCGGCGTTGGTGAGGTACTCCGCGAACGCCAGTGCCACGGGCGCGTGCTTGCTGGTCGCGGCGACCGAGACGTACTGCGGGGCGCCGGTGGTGTGGCCGAGCGCGTCGAAGGGCTGCTGCCCGACGCCCGTCTTGGCGTAGATCGAGGGGCTGTTCTGCTTCACGAACCGCACATAGCTCGGGTTGGTCGAGCCGTAGGCGACCTTGCCCTGCGTGTACGGCGTGGACGGGTCGTTGCTGGAGGACAGCGAGTCCTTCGGCATCGCGCCCTCCTTGTACAGCTTCGCCATCCAGGCGACCCACTGCGTGGTGCGCGGATCGTCCGCGAACACGGCCGACTTGCCGTCGCTGGAGAGGGTCTTGATGTTCATCTGGTCGAAGTCCGCCGGGATCCGCCAGATCGGATTCGCCATCGTCGCGTAGTACTTGCCCTCGGCCGACTTGGCGATCTTCTCGTAGTCGGCGAACAGCCCGAAGATCGTCGTCGGCGGCTTCGCGGGATCGATCCCGGCCTTCTTCAACAGGTCGGTGTTGTACGTCAGGACGATGCCGCCGGTGTACCAGGGCAGCACGGTGTGCAGCGCGGAGCCCGAACTGTCCTTGAACGTACTGGACTTCCAGAACGCGGGGACGAAGGGCTTCCCGGCGTCCGGGTCCTTCACGCCGAGGTTGAGGAGGTAGCCGGCCTTCGTGAGTGCCGTCGCCGTCTCCGCGTTGAGGTTGATGACGTCCGGCAGCGTGCAGGCCTGGGCGTCGGCGACATTGCGCTGGGTGAAGGTGCTGTCGCCCGGATCGTCGATCCACTTCACCGACGCACCCGGGTGAGCCTTCTCGAAGGACTTGATGACCCCGTTGAAGAAGCTCCCGAAGTCCTTCTTCAGGTTGGTGGTCTGGAAGGTGATGCCGCCCTTCACCTCACCGGTCAGCTTCCCGGACCCCACGTTGCCCTTGTCGACCTTGCAGCCGCCCGCGGTGGAGTCGCTGTCGCCCGAGCTGCCGGACAGCCCGCAGCCGGCGGCCGTCAGGGTCAGGACGATGATCCCCACCATCGATCCGGTCAGTCTTCCTGTGCGCATCGCTGCCCTCCTGAGCATCAGCCAGCAGTTGGTTCAATTAACCAACTTCGACTCCGATTGATGAAAAGGTGGACCAGAATTCATCGGAGGTCAATGGTTCTCGTGTTGCTTTTAGGTTCCGGGGGAGATCAGTGCCTGTGCTCATGGTCCGGGTGCGCCGGATCGCCGGGGTGTTCATGACCGGCCGTATACACGACTCCGGCCTTGGCCTGGTCCAACCAGCCGAAGAAGGCCCGCCGCCCCGCGGCCCGCAGCAACTCGCGCGCGACCCCCTCGCGTGCCTGCTCATAGGGCACGAAGTCCTCCGATGACACCCCGCCGAACGGGTCGACACCGCGCCGCAGCGCCTCCGCCGTGAGAAAGCGGTCCCGGTTCCGGTCGTAGTAGTCCCGTACGGCGGCCTCCGCGACCTCATGCTCGCCCTCCAACTCGGCCAGCAGCAGTCGGGCGGCCGGGGAGTGAGCGAGGGCCGCCGCGACGATGCTGCCGAGATCCGCGACATCGGTCTCGGCGACGGCCGGCACCCGGTCCGGCGACACCTCGGCAGGGGGCTTCAACCCCCGCTCCACGCAAGCCCGTTGGGCCAGTTCGTCGATGACCACGACCTGGGTCGCCCACCGCCGCCGCTGCCGCTCGGCCCGCGCGAGGCGCTCCGCTGGATGACCCGCAGCGTGATGTCCCTCGTCTGCGGCGCCGTTGTGGCTGGTCGCGCCCTGCGGCGGAGCCGCTGATGAATGAGGCCCCGCACCCCTTTGGGGCGCTGCCCGACCGCCGTGGAGCAGTGCGTCCACCTTCCCTTTGGCGACCATCTCGCCCTGCACCACGGCCGCGTGCTCCGTCATGGGGTCACCTCCAGCGGCACGGTTTCCGTATAGGCCACACACCCGTTCCAGGCCACCTTCACCAGCAGCCAGTACGACCCCGGCGCCACCGCCGAACCGTCCACCTCGATCACGCACTCCCGTTCCGCGCCCCCGGCCACCGTGAAGCCCTGGCAGCCCGGCTCGACCCCGGCCCAGGTGCCCCACGAGGAGACGGCCCAGAGGGTGCCGTTGACGGGCCCCCGGGTGGTGTTGCGGACGGTCACGGGGACGCGCGCGCGTTCACCCGCTCGTACGGTGATCCGTTCAACTCCCGGACGGGACACCAGCGTTGGCCCGTGCTGCCCGTCCGGCACGTCAAGCGCCACGGTGTCCTCGTACGTCTGCCCGCCGTAGGACAGCCGCGCGGCGAGCCAGTGGCGGCCGGGGGTCGGGTCGGGCGGCGGGGTCACCGTGATCTCGGAGAGGGTGAACCCGGACGGGCCCAGCGCGTACGGCAGTTCGGCGGGTTCGGTGGTCCAGCCGGGCGGGACCTCGAAGGTCACGGTGCCGGACACCGGCGCGTCGGTGAGTTCCGAGCCGACCCGGACGGTCGCGGTGACCGGGCCGGCGGCGGTGAGTGTGCCGGGGGAGAGGTACACCGAGACCGGTATGTTCCCGCGCGGCGCGGGGCCGGAGTTGTGCAGCCAGTAGCGGGTGTGGATCGGCTGCGCGGGTTCATGTGCCGCGATTCCCGGACCGGTTGAGGGTTCGGCGGCAGTGGTCGCCAGCACCGTCGCGACCTCGAAGCCGGTCACGTCGAGGGCGAGCCCGCCGTCCCGCTCCGGTGCCAACTCCGCGCCGGGCGCCTCCAGTACGTCGGCCCGGGTGCCCCCGGCCCAGTCGCGCGGCCCGTGTATCCGGGCCCGCACCGGCCGGCCGTTCACCTCGTGCATCCGGACGACGACACCGCGCCCCGGGTCGACCGGTACCGCGCTGCCCCGGGCGAGCGGGGAGCCGACTGGCTTGAGGGCGTCGAGGATCACCTCGCCCGCCGGTTCCAGGGCGAGCAGGGTGAACTTCCTGGGCAGCGTGCCCTGTTGGGCGGAGGTTCGGAGGCGGGCCGTCAGCGGGTGGTTGAACTCATGTCCGGCCTGCGGGAGTCGGGCCTCGCGCCAGTCCCCGGCGCCCGCGACCACGGCGTACTCGAACTCGTGGGTCCAGCGCTGGAGTTGGAAGGCGGAGCCGTCGGGAGCGGTGCGGCGGGGCGGGTCGACCCAGATGCCGGAGGGCCAGCCGGTGCAGGAGCGCATGAGGGACATGTAGAGGTCGCCGGAGGAGGTGACGACACAGCCGGGCGTGCCCCGGTTGAGGACGGCGAAGCTGCGGCCGTCCCAGGCGTCGCCCGGCGGCAGGGCCTCGCAACCGCCCGCCGCCGTGGCCGTGACGACCGCGTCGTCGAGGTCGGCGATCAGCGCGTCGACCGCCTTGGCGTCGTCCTCGGGGCGGGCGCCCGCCACCACGAGCAGCGGCAGCCGTTCCAGGTCCCGTAGATCCGCTCCGGGCACCCACTCCTCGCGCAGTCCGGCACGCGGTGCGACCCAGACCGCCGCCACGCCCCGCTCGGCCAACTGCCGGCGCAGCTCGCGTCCGGCGGCCGGGTCCCAGCCGAGGGCCTCGGCGACCACCGAGTTGCGCTCGGGCGCGCCCACGGCGATCCGGAAGTCCGGGAGATTGGAGTCGACTTCGAGGTCGCCGTAGCGCGGGCCGCCGGCGATCGTCGAGGTCGCGGTGACCCCGACGCGGACCAGGGCCGCCGCGAGCGGCGCACCGAGTTCGCCGGCCAAGTCCCAGTCGGCGTAGACGAGTTCGGCGACTCCGATCGACCGGTGGCCGAGCAACTGCCCCGACTCGTCGTGCACCGCGACCCGCGCGGTGGACCCGAGCCCGAACCAGGTGTTCGCCGGGTTGTCGAGCGTCCACGGAAACTCCTCGCTGTCCACCTCGACGAACCCGAACCCGCGCCCGATCACCGCGTCCGCCACCTCGTGCACCGGCAGCCCGCCGGTCACATCGGACGGCCAGCGCACCCGGATCAGCCGGTCGGCGCCGTCGTACCCGTCGATCGTGGTGGTCACGTCGAGGCGCGGGACCCCGGCCCACAGCGTCAACCGCTGGGTGTACCGGAACAGTCCGAGGTCGGCGGTGACGGTGATCCGCGATCCGGCGGGGGAGTGCCGGACATCGATGTCGGCGGTGACGTCGCGACTGCGTGCGGCGGTGGTCCCGGTCGGCGTGAGATGCCACGGGCCCTCACCGAAGCGCGGGTGGCGCGCGTACTCCTCCTGTACGACGAGTTCGTTGCCGAGATCACCGGAGCGCAGCAACTCCCGCTCGTCCTCGCCGAGTTCGCGCAGGCCGCTGACGCCGCCGCCCCGCGCGGGGTCGACCGTCACCTCGTAGAACTCGTTGCGGATGGTGAGGCCTTCGCCGGGTGTCCATCCGGCCACCGAACCCTCGGCGAGCGGGAGGGCCTTGAGGCCCATGCCGGGTACCTCCGGTACGACGACGCGGAGTTGGTCGCCCTCGCGCACGGCGGGCAGGGGCAGACCGGTGTCGTCGAGGGGCACCAGGCCGGGGTACGCGACGGTCAGTACGTCCCGGCGCTCCCAGGTCGCCGCGTTGAACACGACCAAGTCGGCTCCCGCGCCCGGCAGTTGGGCGACCTTCCCGGCGATGGCCTCGGTCGCGTCGGTGTGCACCGCCTCCGCCAGGTCGTACAGCTCGCGCCAGCCGGTCATCAGGTCGATGTACACCTGGTCCGACTCGGAGCCGGTGATCGCGTCGTGGTGGGCGCCGTAGATGAGCTGCCGCCAGGCCTTGTCCAACGCCGCGTCCGGGTAGGGGTGTCGGGCGACGAGCGAGGCGAGCGTGGCCCAGGCCTCCGCGTCGGCGAGGAGCGTCTCGCCGTAACGCTGGGCCTGCTTGGTGTCGATGTAGGAGACGTCCTTGCCGGTGTAGATCGGGTTCATGTCCCGGGTCTGCGGGGACGCCTTGCGGCCCTCCTCGGCCAACTCGGCGCGGACGGCGGCGAAGAAGTCCCGGGGGATCGCGCTGACGAAGCGCGGCCAGACGTAACGGGCGTTCCAGTCACGGTGGATGTCCATCACCCAGCGGCACGGCGGCGCGTAGTCCCCGCCGACCGGGAGCAGCACATTGCGGGTGAGCGCGACCTTCTTGAGCCCCCGGAACAGCTTCAGCGCCGCCGCTTCGGCCTCGGGGAGCGTGGGCGCGTTGTCGATCGCCCACCCGGCGCCGTAGTGGTTGACCATGTAGGCGGTGAGGAGCCCGCGCCCGGAGGGGGCGATCCAGTCGAACTCGGCCGGGAACTGCATGCGTCGGGGGTCGCGCGGCTCCTCGCCGAAGACCGAGAGCGTCGGCCCCCACTGGTGGAACGGCCCGCGCGCCCATGAACTGGAGGACACTCCCGCGTCCGCCATCAGGCCCGGGAACTGCGGGTCGTGCCCGAACGCGTCGAGCTGCCAGGCGGTTTCGGGACTCGCGCCCAGGATCCCGCGCTGAAAGCCGTCCCCGTACAGGGCGTTGCGTACGGTCGCCTCGGCGCCGGTGAGGTTGGTGTTCGGCTCGTTGTAGGTGCCGCCCATGATCTCGACGCGGCCGGTGCGGATCAACTCCCGTAGAAAGGCGCGCTCTTCCGGGAAGGCGTCCCAGTACGGCTTGAGGTAGTCGACCTCGGCCAGCACGAAGGTGTACGCCGGGTCGCGGCGGGCCAGGTCGCAGTGGGCGCGGACCAGGCTCATGCCGGACTGGCCGCGGGAGTCGAAGGTGCGGGCGGGGAGACCGGTGGAGGCGGGGTCGTCGGCGACGTCCCAGGTCTCGGTGTAGGCGCCCTGGGTGTTCCACCAGACGGGGTCGTAGTGGAAGTGGCTGACCATGAACATCGTCCAGCCGGGTTCGGCGGCCGTGAACTCGGCGCTGCGGGTGGCCAGTTGGTCGCCATCGGCCGCCGTCACCTCGATCGCGCACCGCTCGCCGGGCGCGAGCTCGCAGGTCACGGGTATCTCGGCGCGCGCGGTGCCGTCCTCGCCCACGACCGTTTCCGCGCTGCCGCGCAGACCCGGGCCCTCGACCGTGAGGCGGACCGGTCGGCCCGGGACATGGGCGAGTTCGACGGCCATCACCTGGAGCGGATGCTCGGCGGTGCCGACGAACAACTCGGTCGACAGGGCAGCGGTGACACGCATGGGTCTCCTACCAGAGGCTCGGCGGAGCGCCCATCCTGACACCGCGAAGATGATTCAAACAACCATCCACGCGTAACTTCGGTGGTTCATCCATGCAGACTCGGCCGAGATCACGGCCGGGTCCTGGCTGAGATCACCGACCCCTGCGGGACTTCACCGTGTGCTCCCCGGCGATGTGGTCGGTGAGGGCCAGGGAGGCGCTCGCGCGCTGGTAGGAGAGCTGCGCGATACGGACGTAGAGGCAGTCGATGAGGACCAGCACGGAGTGGCGGGCGCCGATGATGCCGGTGGGGAAACTGGTCGCCGAGGACGAGGAGATGAGCCGGATGTCGGCGGCGCGGGCGAGCGCGGAGCGTGGGTCGGAGGTAAGGGCGATCGTGGTGGCGCCGCGCTCCTTGGCCAACTCGAACGGTTCGATGGTCTCGCGCGTCGAACCCGAGTGGGAGATGCCGATGGCGACGTCCGCCGGGGTGAGGAGGGCGGCGGAGGTGGCGGCGGCGTGCACCTCGGTCCAGCCGCGCACCGCGCAGCCGATGCGGAACAGCCGGGTCTCGGTCTCCTGGGCGACCGCCCCGCTGCCGCCGATGCCGTAGACGTCGATGCGCCGCGCGCGGGCGGCGGCGGTGGCCGCGCGCTCCACCGCGTCGAGGTCGATCCGGTCGATGGTCTGCTGCACCGCGCGCAGGTCGGCACTGCCCACGACCTGCACGACCCGCTCCAGATCGTCGTCCGGGGAGATGTCCGGGCCGATCTCGGCGGTGCCCCAGTCGGACACCTCGCCGCGCCCGCGCTCCTGGGCCAGTTCGATCAGCAGATGCTGGTACGAGTCGAGGCCCACCGCCCGGCAGAACCGGGTCACCGTCGCCTGCGAGGTGCCGGTGCGGCGGCCCAGCTCGGCGGCCGAGCAGTGGGTGACGGCGGCCGGATCCTCCAGGATCAGCTCGCCGACCTTCCGCAGCGAGCCGGCCAGCCGGGGCAGCTCCGTGCGGATCAGGGTCGTGACGTCTGTCGGGGGCATGTGGAGAAGGTATCAGCCACCCCAGAGGCCATCGATTGAATACCAGGACCGTGTGTGATTTATTGATTCATTGATCGGGAAAGTATAGGTGGTTTGAGCCACCGGTGGGGAGAATCGTGTGTCCGCCGAGTCCGTGAGCGCCGAGACCTTCGCGCGCGAGAGCCTGGCCGTCCTCCAGCACATCACCGAGTCCAGCCGCGAGACCGTGTCCCGCGCCGCCGAACTGATCGCCGACTGCGTCCGCACCGACGGCGTCATCCAGGCCTTCGGCACCGGCCACTCCCAGGCCATGGTCCTCGAACTGGCGGGCCGGGCCGGGGGTTTGGTGCCCACCAACCGCCTGAGCATCGCCGACCTCGTCCTCTACGGCGGGGAGGCCCCGAGCGTCCTCGACGACCCGCTGCTGGAGCGGCAGGCCGGAGTCGCCGAGCGCCTCTACGATCTCGCGGCGCCGCGCCCCGAGGATCTCTTCGTGATCATCTCCAACTCCGGTGTGAACAAGGTGATCGTGGAGATGGCCCTGCGGGTGAAGGAGCGCGGGCACCGGCTGCTGGCCATCACCTCGCTCGCCCACACCCGCGCGGTCCCGGCCGGTCACCCGAGCGGCAAGAAGCTCGCGGACCTCGCCGATGTCGTCCTCGACAACGCGGCCCCGCGTGGCGACGCGCTCCTCGAACTGCCCACCGGGGGAGCCGTGTGCGCCCTGTCCACGCTCACCGGCGCGATGCTCGTGCAGCTGTCGGTCGCGGAGGCGGCGGCCCGGTTGCTCGCCTCGGGGGATCGCCCGCCGGTGTATGTCTCGGCCAATGTGCCGGGCGGCTTCGAGGGGAACCTGGAGTTGGAGGCGCGGTACGCGGGGCGGATTCGCCGTACCGCGAGCTGAGCGTTGCGGCGGCACGCCGGCGACGACCGGCCGAAGCCCCCGGAACCGGGCCGCGGCCGGTCGCCGCCATGTGGCGTTGCTGCGAGAAGTATGGAATCACCGGATGGGATCGGATGCGGTGAATGCATCAATCCGGTGGGAGTGTTCATGGAGGCCCGGCAGTGGAAGAATCCTTCCACTGCCGAGCCGGGAACAGTTCAGGCGAGGTTTTCCAGAATGCTCGGGATGCAGATGAGTATCCCGAGGGTGAGAGCGGAGAGGCCGGCGAACGCGAGCGTCAGGCGGTACCGGAGGGGCCTCTTGAGGGTGCTTCGTGCCATGGGTAGTGGTACTCCCGAATCACGTGTGCCCGATTGTGGCGCAGATCGCCACGGGGAATGTGATACATGATCATCGGCCCACTGTGCAACTCGGTCGGAATCTTCATTCAGGGGCTATTCGCTGAGCCCCGAGCCTGATAATGGGGCTTCCCTGTAACTCGGCCAGGCTTTCCCGCGCCTGTGCCGCTTCGCGTGCCGCGCCGATCCTGTCGGCTGCTTCGACGGCCTGGGTGATGTGAGCGACGGCTGAGCCGCTCTGCCCGAGGCGGTGTTCGGTGAGCCCCAGGGAGTGGAGGGCCTGTGCCTCCTCGTGGGCGGCGCCCACGCTTCTGGCCATGTCCAGCGCGTGCTCGTGTCGGACGGCCGCCTCGGCGAACCGGCCCGCGGCATGAAGGGCGACCCCCATCGCGTGCAGTGTGTCGGAGGCGTTCCGGCGGGCGCCGAGCCGGCGAAAGGTGGCCAGCGATTCTTGATAAAGATCCATCATGGTGTCCAGCTCTTCGGGGGAATTCATCGTGTTGGCCAGATTCACCTGGGTGACGGCACGCTCGGACGGGCTTCCTGATTCGCTGAGCACAGCGAGTACTTCTTCGAGGAAATTCCGGGCGGAATCCGCGCGACCCATGCGGAGATAGAGGTCTGATAAATTATTCAAAACGTGCGCGTATTCACGCATGTCGGTCACTTTTCGGAATCCGGCCAACGCGAGATCGAAATTTTCCTGGGCCTCCTGGAAATTCCCTAAATATAAATGGGTAATCCCCAAGTTGTTCCGGGATCGGGCGATCTGCCAGACGTCGCCCGAAGCGCTGCGCAGGCGCAGGGTTTCCTGCTGGAATTCGAGGGCCTGTGCCAGTCGTCCTGTGTTCCAGTGCAGAACGCCGAGTTGGTGGAGGGCTTCGGCGCCGGCCTCGGTATCGCCGATGTCGGTGGCTGTCCGGTGTGCTTCTTGGTAGGCGGCGCGGGCTTCGTCGTAGCGCCCGCAGTGGGACAGCGCGTTGCCGAGGTCGATCGACGCGTGCGCTTCGGACTGCCGTTCGCCCGTCGTGTGCCAGTGCTGAACAGCGGAGGCGTGCATGCGTTGGGCGTCCGCCGAGTACCCCTCGTCGTCGAGGAAGGCGGCCAGCGCGCCGGCGAGTGCCGCGGCTTCGCCCAGCCGTCCGGCCACTCGGCAGTGGCGCTCCGCGGCGATGAGCGCGGTCCGCTCGGCGAGGAGCCAGCGCCGGGCGGACTGGGGGTCGTCCCAGGGCGGGAGCGGGTGCGGTGAAGCGGGGGACGGCCGGTCCGGACGCAGGCCTCGTGGGTAGATCATCCGGTCCGCGATATCCGATGCGTGCAGATAGAAACGGATCACTCGCCCGATCGCCTCGGTGCGTGCGGACTCCGTTTCCTCGGACATGACGAGGGCGCGTGAGTATTCGCCGAGGAGATCGTGGAGCGTATAGCGCTCCGGCTCGGGCTCTTGGGCCAGATGTACGTTCAGCAAGGCCTCGACGGCGTCTTCCGTGATGTCGTGCGGCAGGTCGGTGAGTGCCGCGATCCCGTAGGTGTCCGCGTCGGGTCCGAATCGCAGTCCGAAGAATCGGAAAACCGTTCGTTCTTCGTTCGTGAGTGCCCGGTACGAAATGTCGAACGTCCTGCCGATTTCTCCGCGTGTACCGTCCCGGATCTCCTTCAGTCGGCCTTGTCCGCGCGTGAGTCTGCGCAGGAGGTGGGCGGTCGTCCAGGTCGGGCGGGACGCGAGGCGCCCGGCGGCCAATTCGATGGCGAGTGGCAGATATCCGGTGAGTCGGACAATCTCCGCCACCTCCGCCGACTGGAGAGTGCGGTCCTCGCCGGCCACGCTGCGGAAGAGGGTGATCGCGTCCTTCGGGGGGAGCACGTCGAGCTGGATCGAGTGGATGCCGGGCAGTCCGGTGAGCCGACGCCGGCTGGTGACGATGAACAGCGAGGGGGAGGCGCCCGGCAGAAGGGGGCGTAGTTGTTGCGGGCTCGTCGCGTCGTCGAGGACGATCACCGCGCGGCGGTTGCTGAGCAAGCTGCGCCACAGGGTGACGAGGCCCTCCAGGTCGTGTGGCAATTCCGTCGCCGGGACGCCGAAGGTCCGGATCAGCGAGGTGAGCGCGGTCTCGGCGGCGAGGGGTTCCCGCCCCGGTGAATGGGCCTGCAGATCGAGATACGCGATCCCGTCCGGGAAGAAGGACGAAAGGCGCTTCGCGGCGTGCAGGGCGACCAGCGATTTCCCGACGCCGCCCATGCCGGAGACGGTCTGCAACGCGATCACCGTGCGGGCGGCGGGAGGGGCCGTCGGCAGAGGTACGGCGTTGTGCATGATCACCGCCAACTCCGCTTCCCTGCCCACCAGTTCGGAGTAGCTGGGCAGGGACTGCGGGGCTGCCGCGGTGGGTTCGGTGCGGGGCAGGAGACGGTGGACCGCCGCTCCGTCGAGGATGAGTTCGTGCAGCCGGGTGAGAGCCTTGCCGGGGTCCGCTCCCAGGTCTTCGAGGAGGCGCCGCCGGACGGTGTCGTAGACGCGCAGGGCGTCGGCCTGTCTGCCGCAGCCGTAGGTGGCTGTCATGAGCTGGCCCGCGAGGAGTTCGTCGGTGGGGTGTTCCTCCAGCAGGGCGGCGAGGTCGGGGACGAGTTCGGCGAAGTGACCGCCGCGCAACTCGATGCCGATACGGATCAGTTGGGCGGACAGGTGCCGCTCCCTGAGGACGCTCCGGATGTGTTCGGCCCACAGTCCCGGCAGGCCGGTGAGCGGCTCGCCGTGCCAGAGTCCGTCCGCCTCTCGCAGCACCCGCAGGGCGCCCTGGTCGTCGCCGCTGTCGCTCAGTGAACGGGCCCGGGTGATGAGGAGTTGGAAGCGGTGGCAGTCCACCTGGTCGGGGCGCACGTCCAGGGTGTAGGCGTGGGCCTGCCTGCTGATTGGCTCACCGCCGCCGATGGCGCGCAGGCGGCGTCGGATGCGCGCTATGTACGAATGCAGACTCACGCTCGGGCGGGCGGGCGGATTGTCGTCCCACAGCCGGTGGATCAAGGTGTCGTGAGATACCGGCCGCCCTGCGTCCGCTCCCAGGGCCGCGAGCGTCAGACGTTCTTTGACCGAGCCGAGCGCGTCCACTTGCTGATCTCCGCGCAGTTCCACTGGTCCCAATAAGCGGATTTCCAAGTCCACCGGTGCCCCCGTCTGACGGCCGACCTGTGTTCTGGAGTGGTCAAGAGTCGCACGTGGTCAATAAGTGTTCAAATATGAAACCGACTTCCACTGAATAATGGCTCATTTATGACTCATCTGATCAGGTTGGGAATCGGTTCGGTCTGTCGCGAGGAGCCACTGGGTAGGACGCAGACAACGGGAGACCGGGACCCAGGGGGAATGCGACGCATGGACCAGGTGACGGCCGTGGAACTGCGAGCTGCCCTGACCTCGGCCGCACGGCGGCCGGAGGAGAGATGGTCGCTCGCCCGCCTCGTCCGCCCGGTGCCGTCCGCCGCTCTGGACGCGGCGGTCCGGGACTGGCTCGGCGGCGGTTCGCGAGTCGGTGAGGATGTCGCGGGACTTGCCGAACTGCTGGCACAGGAGGCGGCGAGCAGACCGTGGTTGGCCGAAGAACTGCTGCTGTGGCGCGCCAGGATCGCCACGGATCCCGAACCCGTGAGTGGTGGCGGAGCCACGAACACCGTCGGGACCTCCGCCCGGATCACCGGACCCGTGGTCCAGGCCCGCGACGTCACCGGTGGCATCCACTTCCATCCCGCACCGGAACCGGCGGTCGTCGTGCCACCCACTGTCCCCCGCCAACTGCCGCCTGTGCCAGGTCACTTCATCAACCGGCAGGACGAACTGGCCGCGCTGGACCGACTGCTGTCGAGTCACCGCGACAGCCCGGTGATCGCCGTCATCAGCGGACCGGCCGGTGTCGGCAAGACCACCCTGGCCCGCCGGTGGCTCCTCGGCCGGGCCGAGTCCTTCCCCGATGGGCAGTTGTACGTCGATCTGCGCGGACACTCGCCCGACGGCCCGGCACGGCCCGGTGAACTGCTCACGGAACTGCTCAGATCCTTCGGCCACGAGCGCATCCCCGCAGAACTCAACGAGCAGGCGGCACTGTGGCGTTCGGTCACCGCGGACGCACGCATCGCGCTGCTCCTCGACAACGTGTTCAGCGCGGCGCAGGTGCGTCCGCTGCTGCCTGGATCACGGTCCGCGTTGACGGCTGTGACCAGCCGGAACCGGCTGACCATGCTGGGGCTGGACGGTGCGGCCTTCCTCCAACTGGGCGTTCTGGGTACGACGGACGCCGTCGAACTCCTCGCGCGGCGTGTGGGGGCGGACCGGGTGAGGCGGGAGCCCGAGGCCGCCCTGGCCATGGTGGAGGCGTGCGCCGGACTCCCGCTGGCCGTGTGTGTCGCCGGGGCCCGGCTCGCGGCCCGCCCGCGGCAGCCTCTCGCGGTCATGGCACGGGCGCTGAACGGCGGCGAGGAGGGCGCGCTGAACGCGCTCCGCGTCGGGGGCGAGTCTGCCGTACGTGCCGCGCTGCAGGAGTCGTACCGTCTCCTCGTGCCCGAACTGGCCGCCGGATACCGGCGCTTGAGCGTCCTGCCGGTGCCGGTGATCACCCCGCCGGTTGTCGCGGCCGTATGCCAGGTGTCACTGGACGAGGCGGACCGGCTGCTCGACGAACTCGCCGAGGTGAACCTCCTTGAGGATCTCGGCCCCGACCAGCGGACCGGGCTGGGGCGCTACCGGTTCCACGATCTGCTCCGTGCCCACGCGCGCGAACGCGCCGCGGCGGAGGAGTCCGTCGAGGGGGTGGAACGGGCGGTGCGCTCGGTCGTGGACTTCTATCTTTCCGCCGCCACCGCGGCCGAGGGCCTGTTGACACCGAGTCATCTGACCCTGCGCCGCGACTACGCCCGACCGCCCGGCCCGCCTCCGTTCGCCGGAGCCACCGGCGCGCTGTGCTGGCTCGACGCGGAACGAGCCGCTCTCATGGGGGTGTTGCGCGCCGCGGCCGAGCGTGGCTGGCATGCCGCCGCCTGGCAACTCGCCGACGCCTTATGGCCCTTGGCGATTCGTCTGCGACCGTACGACCTGTGGATCGAGGCCCACGAGATCGGCCTCATGGCGGCTCGCCGTGACGGCGACCGGGACGGGATCAGCCGCATGCTCACCTCGGGCGGTGTCGGGCTGTACAGCGTGGGCCGGTACGAAGAGGCCGCCTCCTGGTTCCAGCAGGCACTCGACGCCGCGGAAGAGGGTGTGGCCAGGTTCACCGCGCGGGGAGAGGAAGAGGGTCTCGCCGCCGCTCGGCGTGGAGCGGGCCAGGCGCTGCACGGCCTGGGGCAGACGTCCCGGCTCGCGGGCCGACTGACCGAAGCCCGGGCCTACTTCGGCAGGGCGTTGGCCCTGCGCGAGGACATCGGGCACCGGCGTGGAGCCGCTCTGACGCGCCTCGCCCTCGGGGACACCGCCCTGGCCGCAGGCCGGTTCGACGAGGCGCTGCCCCACCTCGTCGAGGCACGCGAAGGCCTGCTCGCCGAACGCGATGTCCACGACGCCGCTCGTGCCCTGGCCTACCTGGGGCGCGCACATGCCCTGCGGGACGGAGTACGTCACGAGCACGCTGAACGCCAACTGCTCGACGCCCTCGGGGAGTTCGAGGCCATCGGTTCCGTCCCCTGGCAGGCGCGGGTCCTCGAACTGCTCGGTCAGGGAGCCGAGGAACGTGGTGACACCGAGCGGGCCAGGGACTGGTACGAACAGTCCCTGGCCCGCTACGGGCCGGTCAACAGGAGCGACCGGCAACGCCTCGAAGAGCGCCTGCGCACCCTGCCGTGACCTGGGAAGGCCGGACCCGCGCCACGCAACCACCGCCCACCCGGGGGACCAGCACCAGCGCACACCCCGGATAGCGCTCCAACACCCGGCCGGCGAGCAGCCACGCGTCGACGGGCGCGTGCCGGCGCGTGCAGTACAGCACGTCGGCGCACTCGCGTCGGCGCTCGTCCGAGTCACCGTCCAGACACTCGATCACCAAGTCGTTCATGCCGACATGTCGCCCGTGCGGGTGCGATGGGCACGGCGCGAGCCCCGCAGCCGCCGGGGGACGGGCAGCGGTGGCAGCGCGGGTTCGAAAGCGGGTTCACCGAGCCCGAGCAACCGGTACATCAACCTGCGGGTGTTGCGTCCGAACCTCCCGGGCTCGGAGGAGATGCGCCGCGCGATCCTCGCGTACTCCGCCACCGGCCGGGTGTCCCGGGCGTACGACAACTGCTCGGGCAGGGCATGCGACGGTGACAACGCCGGTACGACACGGGCCAGTTCGGCACCGGGCGACGCCGGATCGACGTCCGCGTCGGGGAAGCGGGCGAGGACGATCGCCGCCTGGGTGAGGGTGGCGTAGAGAGTGACGGACCCGTGGTCGCCGATCACCCAGTCCGCCGCGATGATCATCGAACGCCAGTCCGATCCCGGAGGGATCAGTACGATCCCGCGACGTCGGGCCGCCGACAACCAGGACCGTACCTGCCAGTCGCCGTGCCCGGACCAGACGTTCGGGTGCACGAGCACCGCGACCCGGTACTCCTCCGACGGCAGTTCCGCCAGGAGCCGGGGCAGCAGCGCGTCCAGCCGGCTGAAGGAGGATCCGGAGCCCCAGGTGGAGGAGACCACCAGCAGCCGCTGGTCGCCCCGCAGCCCCAGCGCCGAACGGTAGCGCCGGCGCAGCGGCAGACTCGCCGTCATACGGTCGTAGGTCGCGTCGCCGACCACCTCGGCGATGGGCAGCGCCTCCGGGCAGTGCCGGCGCAGCGTCAGCAGATCGCCCCGGTGCGCGAGGGCCAGCGCTCTGGGTACCACCTTTCCGTTCCTGACCAGATAGTGCCTGCCGAACCCACCGACGGTGCGCGGCGCACCTGGATCGCGGTCGTCGGCCGGCCGCGAGAGCTTTATGTGCCCCGCGCCGTGCGGCAGCCGCAGCAGCGGACCCCGCAGTCCGTCCACGCCCTGCGAGCCGGCCGCCAGCACCAAGTCGTAGCGGCGGCTGCGAGCCTCCTCCCAGGGCAGGAGGCCGTCACGCGTGTGGGGAAGGGAGCGCGTCGCGCCCGCGTTGAAGGCGTGCGGAGCGATGGTGAAGTCGACCTGTATCCGCAGATCCGACTCCAGCAGCGGCAGTACGTCCCGCAACCGCTGTCCGTACACCTCGGTGTGGACCACGACCAGGACCCGCTTGCAGCCGGACAGCGTCAGCCACTGCGCGGCGCCGGCCGCGCCCGTGGATCTGGCAGTCGCCGTCCCGTCGTCGATGTCGCGTTTCATTGATACCCCCGTTGTCGTGTGAAGAGAGCACTCGACGTTCCACTCGGAGGTGCCCCGACGACGGGACGGAAGGCTTGCGGCGGCCTTGCCGAAACCTTGCAGAGGCGTCGGCTCAGTCCCGCCGCGCCACCAGCCGATACGCGTTCGACACCCGCAGCCGGTGCGACAGCCGCTTCACCACGAACCGGTCCAGCAAAGTGCCCAGGACCAGTGCCGGAATCCCCGCGATCAGCACCGCCGCGCGGAGCACACGGGCCAGTCCGGTCGGGGGCTTCGGCAGCCATGGGAGGTCGTCGCGGGGCGCGGCCGTGTCCAGGGCCAGCCAGGTGCCGGCGAGGAGATCGACCGGGTCGTGCGGTTCCGCGTGCTGCTCCGCCACGACGGTGAAGCCCAGGTCGGTGAGTCTGGCGCGCAGGTTCTCGACCGGGATGAAGTGCAGGTGCTGCGGCTGGAGCCACGGCAGCCACCAGCGGCCGAGCAGCCGGGAGTAGCGGCTGTCGGGGTCCGGGACCTCGATCAGCAGATGCCCGCCGGGACGAACGGCCGTGTGCGCGGCGGCCAGTTCGCGCTCGGGCTCGGTGCTGTGCTCCAGGTAGTGGAACATGCTGACGACGTCGTAGTGGCCCGCGAGGTTCGGGGCCGACTCCGGGAAGCTGCCCCGATATCCGCGCTCCACCCGGCCCGCCTGCTCGGCGAGTTCGGCGCCGTCCGTGAAGTCGAGGCCGTCGAAGGTGGTGCCGGGGTACACCGTGCGGGCCGACTCGCAGAAGTGCCCGTGTCCGGTGCCGACGTCCAGCCAGTTCTTGGGAGTCGGGGAATGCGGGAGGAGTGACTGCGCACGCTGCTCGTACATCTTGGTCCGGGCCGCGAACGTGTTGCCCAACTGCTTCTCGCCCAGGCCGTCGTAGAAGTCCCGGTAGTAGAACTCCAGCCCCGCCGGGCTCAGTCGGGGATTCTGGAACGTGTGCCGGCACTCCTCGCAGCGGTCCAGGACGAACGTGCCCGGCTTGTGCTGGATCAGGTCCCTCGTGCGCAACCGGGTCCGAAGACGCGACGAGTCGCACCAGGGACAGGTCTCGCGCCTGGGCTCGAAGAACCGGTCCAGACCGTCGGCCAAGTCGGCCTGGTAGCCGGGCCGTAGCGCCGCCACCTGCTCGGTGCGGCTCGGGGGCTTGGGGTCGTCCTCGGTGCTCACGGGGTCTCCTTCGGGGACGCGCCGGTGGCCAGCAGTTCCAAGTGGGTGGCCGCCGCGCGGGTTCCGCCGGCCGCGCGGAACGCCGTACGGACACGGTCGGCCGCGGCGCGGTGGTCGGGTTCGTGGAGTACGGCGTCGATGGCCGCGCCCAGCTTGGGTGCGGTGACCCGGCCGAAGCGCACCCGGATGCCCGCGCCCGCGCCGGTGACCTGACCGGCGATCACCGGCTGGTCGTCGCGGATGGGCGCCACGACCAGGGGGACGCCGTGCCACAGTGCCTCGCACACCGTGTTGTGCCCGGCGTGCGAGACGACCGCGTCCGCCCTTTCGAGGAGCGGGAGTTGGGGGATGGAGGGCAGGACCAGGAGGTCCTTGTCCTCCTCGTCGGACGGCCCCAGCGCGCCGCCCGGATCCGCGATCACCGCCTGTACGCGGTCCGTTCGCGCCCGCAGCGCGGTGACGCACTCGGTGAGGAAACGGGCGCCCACATCGGTGTTGGCGGTGCCGAGGCTGACCAGGACCAGGGACCGGGCCGGGTCCAGCCAGTCCCAGGGGAAGTCGGGCGCGGCCGGGCGGGGCGCGATCGACGGGCCGACCCAGCGGATCTGCTCGCCCTGCCGCGCCTCGGGGCCGACGAGTTCCGGGGTGCTGAACGCGAGCACCAGGTGGGGGGAGAAGCGGAGGTCGGCGGTGCCGGACGGGTCGCCGAGGTCGGCGCGGAGCCGGTGCAGCAACTCGTCCAGCCAGAGGCCGACTTTGGGGATGCCCGCGAACACGTCGGTGAACTCGGCCGAGGTGGTCGCCGAGGTCGCCCACGGGATGCCGAGGCGCTCCGCCACCAGGCCGCCGGCCAGGGCCTGTTGGTCGGCGACAACCACGTCCGGCTCGAACTCCGCGACTGCGGCGGTGACTCCGGGCGCCATCTGCTCGGCGAGCGGCGCGAGGAACGCCTCCCACAGGAACTTCAGCGCCTCGGGCCCCCGGATGTCGGGCGGCCGTACGCCCTCGCCCGTGCCCGGTACCGGTCCGGCGCACGGGAACACCCGCGCCGACTCTCCCGCGAGCCGCCGTACGAGATCGGGGTCGGCGCACGCCCACGCCAACTCGTGGCCGCGTGCGGCGAGTTCGGTGGCCACGCCTGTCGCCGGGTTGATGTGGCCGACCAGCGGCGGTACGACGAAGAGGAACCGGCTCACCGGACGGCCACCTCGGTCGCGCTCGCCTCCTGGATCAGGGAGAGGATGTGGCCGCCGACCGTACCCGCCGCCTCGACCAGCACGGAGTGCTCGTGGCCGGGGACGACGACGGTCCGGCAGTCGGGGAGCGCGGACTCCAGCCAGGGGGTGAGTTCGGCGAGGTCCGAGTCGCCGCCGTAGATGCCGAGCACCGGGCAGCGCACCGCGCGGATCTGATCTTCCGTCAACACGCTGCTGGCCGGGATGTCTTGAGAGAGGGAGGTCTCCCGGGCCAGCCGGGCGGCGCCCTTCGCGAGACGGGCGGTGTTGTGGCCGCGGTGCGCGCTGATCCAGGCGATCGCGTCGTCCTCGTTGTGCGCCAACTCGTGCAGCACGCGCTGGAGGATGCCGCCGAGTTTCGGTGCCCAGGCCGCCGTCGCCGGTTCCGACTCGATGAGGGAGACACTGGCCGCTCGCTCCGGATGACGGGCCGCGTAGCCGAACGCCACCGTCCCGCCATAGGAGTTGCCGACCAGATGGACCGGACCGGTCACCTCCAGCCGGTCGAGCAGCGCCTCCAGGTCGTCGATGTTGTCGTCGAGGGTGTAGCCGGTGGCCGGACGCCCGCTGCGGCCGTGACCGCGCAGGTCGTACATGACGACCTCGATACCGGCCAGCGCGAACGGCGGCGCGATGGTGAAGTAGTAGCTGGCCAGGCTGTCGGTGAGCAGACCGTGCACCAACACCGCGGTGGCGGTGGGGCGACGGCCCTCGGGCGGGCTCATGCGCTGTACGTGCAACCGGAGTTGACCGGTGTCGACCATCGCCATGGCTCAGCCCGCCCCGGCTGCCTTGAGGCTCTGCACGACATACTCGACGAGCCGGCCGACGGTGAGTTCGATGATCTCGTCGAACTCCATCCCGGCCAGGAACTCGGCGAAGTTGACCTTCGTGCCGTAGTGCTCCTGGAGCAGCCCGGCCAGGGTCACCAGGTCGATGCTCTCCAGTTCCAGATCGCGGTTGAAGGTCGTCGTCATGGTGATCTCGACGTCGTCGACGCCGTACTCGTCCTCCAGGAGCGTGGTCAGCATGCCGGTGAGCTCGGCGAGGACGGTGTCCTCGGTGGTGGGGGTCATCGGTCGTACTCCTCTTCGTGCGCGGGTCCCGTCGTCCAGGCCACGACGTAGGTCCTGTCCGGCAGATTGGGGGGATTGCCGGCCGGCTCGCAGTGCACGGTGTAGGCGCGTTCCAGGCGTCCCGACACCAACAGCCGTGATCCGGAGACCACTTGGAAGACAGTGAAGTCGCGCGGCCGTCCCCGGAAGCCGGTGCCCTCCGCTTTGGCGACCGCCTCCTTCGCCGCCCAGAAGCGGGCGAACCACAGCGCCTCGGACTCCCCGGTGGTCGCCAACTGGGCGCGCAGAAGGGCGAGTTCCTCCTCGCCGAGCGCGGTGGTGAGGGTGGCCGGGGGGCGGTCCACGACCTCCTCGATGTCGATCCCGGGGCCGGGACCGGGGGAGTGCGGCCGGACGATCGCGACCGCCGCCTCGGCGCGATGAGCCAGCGAGACATCCAGCGGGGGCAGGGTCCGGCCGTGCAGACCGGTCACGTACGGGCGGCCCGACTCGTCGTTGTGGACCCGGATCTCCGCCGGAAAGACGGGCCCCTCGCCCTGGCCCCACAGCCACTGCCGTACCGCGTCCTTCACCGCGATCCGGCCCAGCAGCCACTGTCGGCGCCCGCGCGGCGGATGCTCCGCGTACTGCGAACGCTCCACGCTGCTCAGGGAGTTGCGCATGATCAAATCACGCGAGGCGAGGTCGGGCCAGCGCTCGTTCAGCAGGGTCCGGCCACCGGGGCGGGCCTCGGAGAGGGTGTTGTGCTCGGGGAAACGCTCGACCGGTCTGGTCTGCGGGTCGTTGTCGAACCGCCGGTCCTGCCAGCCGGTCAGCTCCGCCCACACCTCGCCGTCGACCGTGAGCTGTACGTCGGCCTCCAGCGCGGTGTCGGTGAGCGAGGTGATCCGCACCAGGCACTCGACGTCCGTGCCGGGGCGCGGATGGGGGCCGTGGAAACGCATCTCGCGCATGCCGACCGGGAAGACGACCGTGCGTTCGGTACGGGTCGCCATGATCCAGTAGCCGAGGATCTGGCCGACGTTGTCGAGCAGGGCGCCCGGGGCGGGGGGTGTGGTGATCGTGCCGCGTACGTGGCGGTCGCCGATCGCGGTGAGTTCGGTGACGCCCTGGAACGCCGGACCGTGGAACATCCAGCGCTCGTCGTAGAGATGGGCCGCGGTGTGGTCGGGGACGCGTTCGGTGCCGGGGTCCGGGCGGGGGCGCGGTGGGGGTGACGGGGCGTGGGCGGGGGCCAGCTCGACCACGCCACGGGCGTGCGGGCCGAAGGAGACCGCGAGCCGGTCGGGGGACTCCGTGACCACCCGCACCGGTACGTCGGCCGAGGGTGTCGCCGTCAGCCACCGGTCGAACCGCGCGTCGTGCACGGCGACCGCGCGTCTGCCGGGGGCGGCCCGCTCCGCCGCCTCGATGATGTGCTGGACGATCGTGGTCGCGGGGACCACCGGCCAACGGTCCGCCACGTCCGGCCAGTCGGGGCGCTGCGGGAAGAAGCAGTGGTCCATGAGGTAGGGCATGGACTCGGGGGAGACATGGACGGTGGTCTCCCATTGCCTTGCGGGGGCGGGGAGTTGGGGTGGTGGAACGGGGGCGGACACCCGGGGCGCGGGGACGGCCGCGATGCGTGCGGTACGAATACCGCCGCCCGCGCCGATGAGTTGGGCGGCCGTGTCCGCGGTGTCGCGCATGAGGGCGTGCAGTTCGGCCGCGGCCGGGAAGCGGTCGGTGAGCGCGGCCAGGGGGGATGCCGTGGTGCTCGCGACGGGCGTGCGCAGTTCCGCCCGCAGTTTCACCAGGCTCGGGGCATCGAGCGACACGAGTGCGCCGTCCATGTCGAGCCGTACCGGGGGCCGTTCCCGTCGTACGGCCGGTCGCTGCGCGGCCAGCGCCGTGGGGTCCGCCGTTCCGCCCGCCGCCCACAACGCCACGGCCACGCGCCGGAGTTGAGCCAGTCCGGAGCGGTGGGGCGAGTTGGCGGCCACGACCAGGTGATCGCGTCCGCTGAGCGTGGCGTCGATCAGGGAACCGAGTTGGCCCGTGCCGACCTGGACGAACGCGCGATGCCCCGCGCTGTACATGGCCTCGACGAGCTGCCGGAAACGGACGGGCTCCAGCAGGTGCCGGATGAACAGCGCGCGGACCGCCGACTCATCAGTGGGATACGGCGAGGCGGTGGTCCCCGACCACAGGGGGACCGTCGGCGGATGGAGGCGGAAGCGGTTCGTAGCCTCCTCGATCGGGGCGAGGTAGGGCTTCAACATCGGTGTGTGGAAGCCGGATTGGAACGGCAGCACCTGGCTCAGGACGCCCTGCGCGCGGAAGGACCGCACGAACCCGTCCACGGCCTCGGCGGGGCCGCACACCATCGACTGGCCCGGCGCGTTGTCGTGGGAGAGGACGATCCCGGCGCCGGTCCACTCGTCGGCGAGCGCCGACAGCACATGCTCGGCCGGGGCTCCGATCGCGCCGAAGGCCAGGCCAGGCACCGTCACCGAGTCGGGGTCGAACGCCTCCATGAAGTCGCTGACCTCGTCCGGCGAGTACACCCCGGCGGCCGTCATCGCGGTCCACTCACCGACGCTGTGCCCGGCGACCGCGTCCGGGACGACACCCATCCGCCGCAGCGCCGCGTCCAACAGCCGCCCGACGCCGACGACATCGAAGCCGTGACGGCCGACGTCCCCTACCTGGGCGGGAGTCGAGGACTTGTTCTCGCGCAGTCCGAAGTGCGCGGCGACATCCCCGACCCGGGGCGTGAAGTCGCCCTCCAGACCCGGGAAAACGAACGCCAGTTTGCCCCCGCCGGCCCCGAGCAGCGGGCTCGGCGTGAACCACACATCGCTACGGCCCTGCCACGCCCGCCCCTTGGCGATCGCCCGGCGAGCGAGCGCGAGCCGCTTGGCGTCCGGGGCGACGATGCCGAGCCGAGAGCGGCCGGACGGGGGACCGGTCCGTGCCGCCGCCGCGGCCAGTACGGCGGAGTCGTCGGCGTCCAGCAGTGCGGCCAGGGCCTGCGGGCTGTCGGCGGCGAGGAGCAGTACGGGTTCCGGTTCGTCCACCGAGGCTGTGTGCGCGGGGGCGGTGGTGCGGCCCGGCACGGCCGCGGAGGCTGCGCCGACGACGGCAGTCGGGCGTTCCGGTGCGCCGCCGACCACCGCCGCCGGACGTGCCGCGCGCACCCCCGGCGCCTCCTCCAGCACCACATGCGCGTTGATGCCGCCGAACCCGAACGCGTTGACCGCGGCCCGCCGTACCGGCTGCTCGGACGTCGTCTCCCAGGGCGCCGCCTTCTCCAGCGGACGGAACCGGGTCGCCGCGAGTGCCGGGTGCGGGTCGTCGCAGTGCAGGGTCGGCAGCAGCATGCCGTGATGGACGGCGAGGGCGGCCTTGACCAGACCGGCGACCCCGGCGGCCGGCATGGTGTGCCCGATCATCGACTTCACCGAGCCGATGACCGCACGGCCGTGCGAGGTGCCGGTGTCCCCGAACACCTCGGCCAGCGTGGCCAGTTCGGCCGAATCACCGGCGGGCGTCGCCGTGCCGTGCGCCTCCAGCAGACCGATCGAATCGGGGCGCGTCGGGTCGAGCCCCGCCGCCGCCCAGGCCTGTCGTACGGCATGGGTCTGGCCGGCCGAGTCGGGGTTGACGAGACTTGCGGTGCGGCCGTCGCTGGACACACCGGTGCCACGGATGACGGCGTAGATCCGGTCGCCGTCGCGTTCGGCGTCGGCGAGACGCTTGAGGACGACCACTCCCGTGCCCTCGCCGATCAGGATGCCGTCGGCGTCGCGGTGGAAGGGGCGGATGCGCTGGCTCGGGGAGAGCGCGCGCAGTTGGGAGAACACGCTCCACAACGTGATGTCGTGGCAGTGGTGGACGCCTCCCGCGAGCATCAGGTCGCAGCGCCCGGCGGCGAGTTCGGTGACCGCCTGGTCCACGGCTATCAACGAGGACGCGCAGGCCGCGTCCACCGTGTACGCCGGGCCGCGCAGGTCCAGGCGGTTGGCGACCCGGGACGCCGCGAGGTTGGGCACCAGCCCGATGACCGACTCGGGACTGTCGGGACCGAGCCGCTCGGTGAACGCCGTACGGATCCGGTCGAGTTGGCCGGGGTCCAGGTCGGGCAGCAACTCGCCCAGTGTGCGGACGAGTTGGCCCGCCGTGCGGACCCGCTGGTCGAGGCGGACCAGGCCGGGGGTGAGATAGCCGCCCCGGCCGAGCACGACACCGACCCGCCGCCGGTCGGGCAGGCGGGACTCGCCGCCCGCGTCGGCGAGGGCGGCGGCGGCCACATGGAGGGCGATGAGCTGGTCGGGTTCGGTGCCGGGCACCGAGTTCGGCATGATGCCGAACCGGGTGACCTCGACCTCGGCCAGCCCGTCCACGAACCCGCCGCGCCGGCAGTACACCTGGTCGGCCACGGCCGGACCGCTCGCCGAGTCCGGGCGGTAGTAGTCCGCGTCCCAACGCCCGTCCGGTACCTCGCTGATGGCGTCGGTGCCGCCCAGCAGATTCCGCCAGTACGCGTCGAGGTCGGCGGCGCCCGGCAACAGCACCGACATTCCCACGATGGCGACCGGCACTTGACGGTCCCTCATGTCACCAGCCCGAGGCGGTGTAGACGACGGCTCCGGCCGACTCGTCGCCGAAGGCGAGTTCGCGCAGCAGGGCCGAGGTGCCCTCCTCGGGGTCGATCAGCGAGATGCCGCGCCGGGCGTACTCGCGTCCCAACTCCGGGGTGACCATGCCGTGGTGACCGCCGGTGGGCGCCCATGGGCCCCAGTGCACGGTCAGCGCGCGGTGCCCGGTGCGGGCGGCCCAGGCGGTGCCCAGGCTCTGCAGGGCGTCGTTGGCGGCGGCGTAGTCGACCTGTCCACGGTTGCCGAGCACGGCGGAGATGGAGCCGAACAGCACAGCGAAGGCAGGGCCGTTGGGCAGTTGCTCCAGCGCCGACAGCAGGGTCTCGGCGCCGTGGGTCTTCGTGCCGTAGACCCGCTCGAAGGACTCGGTGGTCTTCTCGGCGATCAGCCGGTCCTCGATGACGCCGGCCGCGTAGACGACACCGTCGAGGCGGCCGTGTTCGGCGTGGATCTCCTTGACCGCCTGGAGTGCGGCGTCCGGTTCGCGGAAGTCGACGGAGTGGTAGCGGGCCCGGCTGCCGAGCGCCGTCAGTTCGTCCAGGGTCGCGGTGATCTCCCGCTGGGCGAGCAGGAGTTCGGCGGTGCGGTTGATCTCGGCGGGGGTGAGCCCACCGCCCTGCCGGGCGAGGGCGGCGCGCAGTTCGGCCGGGGTGCGGGCGCCCGCCGTCACCGGGTCCTCGGGTCCCGCCGGTGCGGCGGTCCTGCCCAGGAGTTCGATACGGCACCGGGAGGCGGCGGCGAGTGCGACGGCGAACTTCGCGGTGATGCCCCGCGCACCGCCCACCAGCAGTACCACCGAGTCGCGGTCCAGCCCGATCGCGGCTGCTTCGGCGACGCCGTCACCGGCCGGTCCGGCGCCATTGGTCGCGAGCGCGCCGAGCGGCGTCTCGACCAGCTCAAGTCCGTGCCGTCCGACGGCGGTTCGCAGCACCACCGGCTCCGCGCCGGGGGCGAGCAGTTCGGCGATCAGCGCGTCGGCGACGGCGGCCGGCGCGGTGTCCGCGAGCTCGACGACCCGGGCGACGGTGTCCGGATACTCCCGGGCCACCGTACGGAACAGTCCGTGCAGCCCCGCCGATCCGCCGTCCGCCCCCTGTACCGCGAGGAGTTGGCGCGGGCCGCGCCGCAGTGCCGCCTGGAACACGGGGAACGCGTCGGGCAGCACCGGCGCCGACGCGGTGAGCGGTGCGAGATACAGGACGGCGTCCACCTGGCCGTCGGCGTCGGTGAGTTGGTGCCCGGGAGCGACGATCACCGTGTCGGCGCCGTACGAGGAGAGCCGCGCCGCGACCACCTCCGGGCCGTCACCGTCGCCGTGGACGACGAACCGTCGGCCGCTCAGTACGGACGTCGGGTCCGTCGGGTTGTCGCTGTCCTGGTGCGGCAGCAGTACCGGTCGCAGTTGGAGGCGCTTGGGCGCGGAGCCGGTGACCTCGTCACGCGGGGACGTGTCGGCCGCCGGGGCGGCGGGCTCGGTCAGTCGTGCCGACAGCCAGCCCGTGACGGAGGCCGCCGTGCGGGCCTTCGCCAGATCCTCCAGCTCGGAGTCGTCGAGCGAGGCGACGTCCATACCCCCGCCGATACCCAGACGTTGGGCCAGTTCACCGGCGATCTCGGCACGCTTGATGGAGTCGATGCTGAGGTCCGCCTCCAGGTCGAGATCGGGCTCGATCATGTCGACGGGATAGCCGGTGCGTTCGCTGATGATCTCCAGGACGACCCGGAGCACATCGGCCTCGGTGACGGCCTCGGGGGCCGACTCCGGCTGTGCGATGGGCTGTTGGGGTACCGGCGCCTCGGCGGCCGGCAGGGCGGCGAGCTGCGGGAGCGCCTCGACCACGGCGGGCACGGGTGCGGGCACCCAGGTTCCCTGCGGCACCGTGGCCTGTACCGCGCCGAAGTACGTCAGCAGCACATCCCGTTGCGCGGCCACCATCTCCCGGCTGGTGCGCAGGAATTCGGAGATGAGCGCGTCCCTGTTCGCCTCGACGGGGGCACCGGCCGTTCCGTCGGCGGGGTTTGTCGTCACAGTCGTCTCCACAACGCGTCGGGCCGGTGCGAGGGCACCGGGCAGAAGTGCTCCGGCGGCGGTACGGACGAGTTGTCCGTCGACCGTCCAGCCGGGTCGCGAGGGCACAGGAGTCCGGGCCGCGTCGACGGCGTCGCGCCCGTTGAACAGCCATCCGGTCCGCACCGGCAGCCCCGCGACGGCCAGTTGGGCCAGCGCGTCGAGCCAGCCGCGCAGCCCGCTGTCCTGCCGTGGCTCGCACGCGACCGTGCGGTGCGGGCGGTCGCCGAGGATCTGGTCCACCAGCCGGGTCAGCACGGACCCGGGCCCGGCCTCGACGAAGACCCGCGCCCCCGCCTCGTACATCGCCTCGATCTGCGCGACGAAACCGACCGGGGAGCCTATCTGCGCGGCGAGTTCGGCCCGGACCGCGTCGGCGCCCTCGCCGTACGGGGCCGCCGTGCGGTTGGACCACACCGGGAACTCGGGAGTGAGCACCGGCCGTTGGGCGAGGGCCCGCGCGAACCGCTCGCCCGCCGCCGCCACCAGCGGGCTGTGGAAGGCGCAGGCGACGGGGATGCGCTTGGCGCCGAGCCCGGCCTCGCGCAGCAGTCGTACGGCGGTGCCGACGGCCTCGGTGGGGCCCGAAATCACCGTCTGGCGGGGCGAGTTGTGGTTGGCGACGACGACGGAGCCGGGGGCGTCCGCCGCCTTCAGGGCCTGCTCGACGTCCTCGGCACCGGCCGCGACCGCGGCCATGGTGCCCGGGTCGTCCGCGCCCGTGGCTTCGAGGATCGCCGCCGCGCGTTCGGCGCTCAGCTCCAGCAGCGCCTCCGGCGCGATCGCGCCCGCCGCGCACAGGGCGACCAACTCGCCGTAGCTGTGCCCGGCCGCCATGTCGGGCCGTACGCCCGCCTCGGTGAGCAGGGCGTGCGCGGCCAGCCCGGCGATGCCCAGCGCGGGCTGCGCGACCCGGGTGTCGGTGAGACCCGCCTGCTGGCGGTCGCGGGCGGCGTCGTCGAAGGCGGCGGGCGGGTACAGCGCGTCGGCGTGGTCGCGGCCGAGGTGCAGATAGTGCTGCAACTCGGGGAACGCGATGAACACGTCGGCGAGCATGCCGGGCCGCTGACTGCCCTGGCCGGGGAAGAGGAACGCGACCTTGCCGGTTCCGGCGTCCGCGTCCGCTCCGGCCTCCGCGAGGTGGACGCCCCTGGCCGGATCGTGTTCACCGGCCAGTGCCCACCGCAGTTGACCGGCCAGCTCTTCCACATCCCGTGCCACGACGGCCACTTGCACCGGCTCGTGCCGGGCGTCCGCGCGGCGCGACGCGCTGAGGGCGAGGTCGCGCAGCTTCCAGGAACCCGTCTCGGCGAGCTTCAGGATCTCCTCGATGCCCCGCCGTGCCGCCGCCCGGTCCGCTCCCCGGAAGGTGAACAACTCGGCGGGCCACGCGTCCAGTCCGTGAGCGGGCGGTACGGCCTCGCCGTAGGCCCCGATCACCGCATGGAAGTTGGTGCCGCCGAAGCCGAACGCGCTGAGGCCCGCGACGCGTTCCTCGGCGGGGGCCGCCCAGGGCCGTGGCCGGGCGTGGAAGACGAACGGGCTGTTGTCCTCCTGCCAGGCCGAGTTGGGCCGCTTCATGTGCAGGGTGGGCGGCTTGACGCCGGTGTAGAGCGACAGCACGGTCTTGATGAGTCCGGCGAGGCCCGCCGCGCACTTCGTGTGCCCGATCTGGGACTTGACCGAGCCGAGCGCACAACTGCCCGTCGCCGCCCCGGACTCGGTGAACACCTCGCTGAGGATCGAGAGTTCGGTGCGGTCGCCGACGACCGTCCCGGTGCCGTGCGCCTCGACCAGGCCGACCTCGGCGGGGGAGACGCCCGCGTTGCGGTACGCCCGTTCCAGCGCGGCCCGTTGACCCTCGGGCCGGGGTGCGGTGAGGCCCAGTGAGCGGCCGTCGCTGGAGCTGCCGACTCCCTTGATCACACCGTAGATCCGGTCGCCGTCCCGCTCCGCGTCCGCGAGCCGCTTGAGGACCACGCACGCGACGCCCTCGCCGAGCGCGATGCCGTCCGCAGAGCTGTCGAAGGCGCGGGAGCGGCCGGTGGGGGACAGGGCGTGCACGGAGGAGAAGAGGACGTAGTCGTTGATGCCGTTGTGGAGGTCGGCGCCGCCGCACAGCACCACATCGCTGGTGCCGCCCACGAGTTCCTTGCAGGCGACGTCGACGGCGGCCAGCGAGGACGCGCAGGCCGCGTCGACCGTGAAGTTGGCCCCGCCGAGGTCGAGCCGGTTGGCGATCCGGCCCGAGATGACATTGGAGAGCATGCCGGGGAAGGAGTCCTCGGTGAGGGTGGGGAGCTGCTCCTCGATGCCCTGCGGGATCTTGCCGTAGTAGGAGGGCAGTACGGCGCGCAGCGTGGTCGCGTTGGACAGGTCGCTGCCCGCCTCCGCGCCGAACACCACGGAGGTGCGCGCACGGTCGAACTCCCGCCCCCGGTCGCCGTATCCGGCGTCCTCCAGCGAACGCCGGGCCGCTTCGAGGGCGAGCAACTGCACCGGTTCGATGCTGCCGAGGGAGGTCGGCGGGATGCCGTAGCGCAGCGGGTCGAAGGGGATGCGGGGCAGGAAGCCGCCCCACTTCGACGGGGTGGCGCCGCCCTTGTCCGCCGAGTAGTGGACGGCGGGGTCCCAGCGGTCGGGCGAGACCTCGTCGACGGCGTCGCGCCCGCCGAGGATGTTCGCCCAGAAGGTGGGGAGGTCGGGGGCCTGCGGGAACATGCACGCCATGCCGATGACAGCGATGTCCAGGGGAGCGGGCGCCGCCGGCTCGACACTCTCCTCAAGTCCCAGGCGGACGCGGGCGGTTCGCGCGCTGTCCGCCAGGAACTCGGCGGCCTCCTCGGTCACCGAGCGGTGCAGGGCGTCGATCGTGGTGGTCGCCGAACGCAGCACGGCGACCTCGCCGGCCATGAACATCCCCTCGGCGAGCTGGCGTTGCTCGTCCACGGCGGTCAGCGCGCCGTCGGCGTCCCGCTCCACGCCCTTGCTGGCGATGCGCAGCCGGCCGACGTTGAGCCGCTCCAGCTTCTCCCAGATCTGCCGGTCCGGTACGCCCTGCTCGCGCAACTGGGCTTCGAAGTCGAGGTAGTTGTCGCTGAACGGGCTCGGCACGCAGCGGGTGGCGTGGCCCGGCGCGGTCTCCAGCAGGGCGGTGCGAGTCGCCAGGACGACCTGCTCCTGGAACAGGGGCTGGACCGCGCCGCGCGTCACCGCCTCCTCCGTGAACAGATAGGCGGTGCCCATCAGGACGCCGACGGCGGCACCACGTGCGGTGAGCGGTGCGGCGAGGGCGGCCACCATCGCCGCCGAGCGCTCGTCGTGGACGCCGCCCGCGAAGAACACCTCGATGTGCTCGGCCGTACCGGGGTCGGCCTTTTCCAAGAAGTCGTCCAGGACGGCGAGTTGGGCCTCCCACAGCGGGAAGCTGCTGCGCGGCCCGACATGCCCGCCGCACTCGGACCCCTCGAAGACGAACCTCCGCACCCCCGCGTCCAGGAACTGCCGCAGCAGCCCCGGCGAGGGAACGTGCAGGAAGGTGGAGATCCCGGCCCGCTCCAGCGCCTCGGCCTGCGAGGGACGGCCGCCCGCGATGATCGCGTGCGTCGGCCCCAGCTCCCGTACGGCTTCGAGCTGGGCGTTGCGCATCTCCTCCGGCGCGAAGCCGAGCACCCCGACACCCCAGGGCCGGTCGCCCACGGCGGCGCGGGTCTCGGCCAGCACGGCACGCGACTGCTCGCCGCTCGACAGGGCCAGCGCGACGAACGGCAGGCCACCGCCCTCCGCGACGGCCGCGGCGAACTCCGCCTGGTCGCTGACACGGGTCATCGGGCCCTGGGCGACAGGGAGTCGAGTGCCGAGGGCCCGGCTCATCGGGGAGTCGGCGCGCAGGGCGTCGGCCGGTCGCTCGTCCCGTACGGATTCCCTTATGGCGGCGGTGAGTTCGCGCACCGTGCGACCTGTGTCGCCCCAGCGGTCCGCGAAGCGCGCGGCGAGGAAACCGTCCTGGCCGACGGGCAGCAACTGGGTGCGCGGGTCGCGGGCGCCGAGCAGCTCGGACACCCGCTCGGCGGCCACCTGAGGGGCGTCCGGGCCGCGTCGCAACAGCACCCGGTGACCGGCCACCACCGTGGTCTCGGAACCGTCCATCGAGCGCAGTGCCGCGGCGGCTGCTTCGGGCAGGCCCGACTCGGCGAGCAGCGCCAGCTGGCTGTCCAGGACGACCCCGGCCGCGCCACCGGCCACGGCAGCGGCGGCCGTACGGGGGCCGATGCCGCCGCAGGCCCAGACCGGGACGTCCACACCGGGCTCGGCGAGCAGCCGCTGAAGCAGCACGAAGGTGCTCAACTCGCCCACCGGGCCGCCGCTTTCGGCACCGCGGGCGATCAGCCCGTGCGCACCGGCGCGGACCGCCGCGAGCGCCTGCTCCGGGTCGGTGACCTCGGCCAGCACCCGGTGCTCCGCGGCGACCTCGTCGATCCGCCAGGGCGCGTCCGCGGCGAGGACCACGGTGTGCGGGGCGGCGCCACCGCCCGCCGTGAGGTCAGCGGGGCCGATCCGGCAGTGGGCCGTGATCCGTACCCCGAACGGGCCGGGAGACCAGCGCCGGATACGCGCCAGGGCCTCTCTGGATCTTCGGTCGCCCAGCCCCAGGTCCAGTACACCCAGCCCACCGGCGCGGCTGACGGCCGCCGCGAGTCGGGCATCCGGTTCATGGAACGGAGTGATTCCAATGATCAGTTCTTCGGCGCGCGCGACAGACGTCATGATTCTCCGAATAAACGGTGAAACTGCACGGTGGGGGGTTTCGGCAGGGGACGCCGATTCAATTCGCAGAGGCGCAAGATGGCTGATGAAAAGCTAGCCCCCCGGTTACTCGTCGGTCAACAACGGCAAGGCAAGCAGCTGGTGCAGGGGAGTGATCCGGCCAGCCGGAAACAGGTCCCAAACAACCGAAAACCCTGCCAATTTCCTTCAGAGGGCACAGCATTCGGACCGCAGTGGCGCAAGCGGTCCAAAAGCCCCCGATATTCATCCGGGGCTCACAGTCCCGAAACACCACTGACGGCGGGACGGAATTATGTAAACGTTGGGTGTCGATGCCTCCTCGCATAAGCCGCGCTAGGTTGGCATCCATGAGCACACCGCGGGACCTGATGATCGTCGCCCTGGATGTCGCACCGGACCGCCCCGTCGAGACCGGTGATCTTTCGCTCGCGCTCGCCGGAGCGGAGGTGATCGACCTGATCGCCGCCGAAGTCGTCGTGCTGGACGGCGACTTGATCGTGCCGAAACTCCAAGTCACCCTGCCGGACGGTCTTTTGGACCAGGCGGCGACCGCGCTGGTGCGGCAGTCGCCGTACGAGTCGGTCGAGGACTGGCTGTGGCGGCGGGGGCGTGGCCTCTCCTCCGCCTATCTCGCCGCGCTGGAGGCGGAGGGACTGGTCGCCCGGCAGCGTGGCCGCTGGCTGCCCGTCCGCACCGGCAGGACGGCCCTGGTCGACTCCCCGGCCCGCAGCCGCGCGGCGGACCGCTGGGCCGAGGGCGAACCCGTCCTCGCCCAGCTCGCCGCGGCCGCCGGGATCGGCGAGGTGTCGGACGAGGACTCCGCGAAGGTCACCGACGAGTCGCTGGACACGGTCCTGGCCGTCGTCCATGACGCGGTGACGGAGCTGGAGGCGGTACGGCAGCGGAAGAGTGTCGAGGACGCGGCGTACGACAACGTGTGGCGCGGTATGTGACGGCGGCGCCGGCCGGGGTGGCGGCGGGCGGGTGCCGGTGGGCCGCGGTCCGTCCGGCTCGCGCCCCCGTCTCCGCCCTGCCTCGCCGGCGAGTCCCGTGAGCATGCCGCCCCGCTCAGCTCTCCGGGGCAGGGTGCGACGCCCGGGACATGTACCGCGGATGCCGCAACTGCCCACAAAGTAGGGTCAGTTGATGGTCGTGTGTCTCAGGTGACGCCACGTGACGCATGGTAGTCGCATCGGTGGTGCCGGGCCTAGGGTGCGCCGGGGGCCGCATATGCCTGGTGGCGGGCGTTGGCCATTTGTCATGCGCTCGGAGGGCAGCCATCTTCCGCAACCCCTTCGAGTGCGTAACCATGAAGGGGGATGCGTGTGTCATCGGCGATGAGGGGGACGAGCCGTGGATCTGTCGGCACTTGATCTCGAGACCGAATTGGTGGATCTCTCGGACGTGCCAGTGGCGGACCTCGGTTCTCTCGACTCCGTCGGACTGGCCGAAGAGGCCGCGCGGTTGCTCGCGCTGGTCGATGAGCCTCCCACGCTGGGCAACGCTTCCAGCGGCGGTAGCTGCTCATAGCGCGGATGACGGGTCCGGAGTCGGCAGTCGATGAGGAGGGCCATGTCGGTTGACGGACCCGCGCGGCACCGGCTCACGACTGATCAGTTCCTGGAACTCGCCCAAGGCGGCGGGTCCGTGGCCTCCGTCGCCGTGCTGCGGTCCGCGCAGCGCAGCCGGCGGCTGGTGCTGTTACGGGCGCTGGTCGAGACCGTGGACGAGCGCGCGCCGCACGGCAGCGCCCTGCCACCGGCGCAGCGCGCCTGGGAGCTTCTCGCCCGGGCGGAGAGCGCGGACCGGGACGCCGTCGAGGCGGTCCTTCTCCATCCCAGCGTGGGGAGTTGGCTGACCCGGGCACTGCGCGGGCTGCGCGTCGAGGTCGGTTCCACGGCCGGGTCGACGGCGCTGCGGGACGCCGATCAGGTGCACGCCCTCGCCGCCGCGGCGGCCCTGAAGGCCGGGATCGCCTTCCGCGCGGTCGTCCAACTCGTCGACGGAGGCGTGCTGTTGCCGTCCCTGGGCTACGCACCGCTTCCCGATCAGCCCGCCACCACTGCCGAGGCGTACCGGGATCGGCGCGGTGCGGGAGTGCGCTGTGCCTCCGGGACCGTACCGTTACCCGACGACCTCACCCGGGACGGCCCCGGCTGGTGGGCTCTGAGACGGCTGCGGTCGACACCCGAACTCCCTTCCTGCGCACCGCTGTTGGAGGACCTCGACCCCTGGCGGCACTATCTGCGCCGCTTACCGGTCGAGCGGTTGGACGAGACCGAGGCCGCCGTGTGGCAGAGCCGGTACGAGGCCGCCTGGGAGTTGGTGCGCGGCCAGCGCAGAATCGATCCCGCGGGGATCGCGGACTGCCTTCTCGCGATCACCCCGCTGCCCGACCGCAGCCCGGCGGAACTCTTCAGCGGCAGCGCCCCCGAGTCGTACGGCGGCGCGTTGATGAGCAGACCGGCGCGGCCCGTGGACATGGCCGCCGCCCTCGTCCACGAGGCCCAGCACGCCAAGCTCAGCGCGCTGCTCGACCTCGTCACCCTGCTGCGGGGCGGCCTGGAGGAGATCCACTACGCGCCCTGGCGGGCGGACCCCAGACCCCTGCGCGGAATCCTCCACGGGGTGTACGCGTTCCTGGGCGTCGCGACGTTCTGGCAGGCCCTGCGTGAGGGACCGGACATCGGCGACGCCGAACGCGCCGAGGCCGACTTCGAGTTCGCGCTGCGGCGGAGTCAAGTGGAGGCGGGCCTACGGGTGTTGTGGGCCGAGGGGACGCTGACCGACCTCGGCGAGCACTGTCTGCGCGGTGTCGAGCGCTCGCTCACCGTACTCCTGAAGGAACCGGTGCCGGCGGCGACGGCCCTCGCGGTCGAGGAGGCCCGCGACGACCACCGCATGGTGTACCGACTCTCCCAACTGCATGTGAACGAGGCAGAGTTGGCTGCCTGGGTACACGCCTACGACGACCGCAGACCGCCCCCGTTCCGTGCCCCCGACGCCCGCCCGCAGGCCGGTCCCGTCGCGGCCGAGATCCGCACCCGGCTCGTCCGTGTCCGCCTCGGTGACCCGGAGCGCTTCGCCCGCCTGCGTGACGATCCGCTGACCGGCGCCGGTGCCTCCCGTACGGACTACGCCTGGGCCGCGGGCGAACGCGAGACGGCACTCGCCGGCTATCGACGCCAGGTGGCCAGTCACCCGGATGACCCCACCGCCTGGTCCGGACTCGCCCTCAGTCTCCCCGAGGGACAAGCCCGGGAGGCCCTTCTGCACCGCCCCGAACTGGTCGCCGCCGTCCATCGCGAACTACGCCGCCGGGGGACCCCGCAGACTCCGGAGGCGGTGGCCGAATGGACCGCGGAACCGGCCGCCCGGACCGAAGGGGACGACTGACGCGCGGCGGACCCGGCGGGCCCGCCGCGTCGGTTCAGCGGTGTGCCTCCACGTCGCAGTCCGCGCGCATCCCGCGTACGCAACCCACCGTGGCGGGGTGGTTGGCGCCCAGCACGGTGCGGTAGCGCTGCAGCGTGTCGGCGTGGATGGTCTCGCCCTCCTGGCTGCGGCCCAGCGCCCGCAGGTCGAGGGAGAGGTTCATGGTGCAGGCGAGGGTCGCCGGGTGGTTCTCGCCGAGCTGGGTCCGGCAGACCGGCAGTGTGCGCTCGTCGATCTCGGCGGCCTCCGCGTAGTCCGCGAGCGCGTAGTGGTCGCTCGCCAGGTTGATCGCGATGGAGAGCGAGCCCGGGTGGTGGGCGCCCAGGACCTCGGCGTGGGTGGCGTACGTCTCCTTGTCCGCCGTCAGGGCCTGGTCCGCCTCGCCCAGCAGCCGCATCGTCACCGCGAGGTCGGCGGCGGCGGCGAGGACGTAGGGATGCCGGGGGCCGAGCACGTCCCGGAGCGTCTTCAGGCACTCGGCGCCCACCGTGCGGGCCCGTTCCAGCTCGGCGTTCTGCCGCAGGTCCATGGAGACGTTGAGCACGGTCGCGGCCACGTTGAGGTTCCGCTCGCCGAATCTGCTCCGGTAGAGCCGGAGCGTCTCCTCGTTCAGCTCCAGCGCGCCCGCGTGGTCACCGGCCTTGCGGCGGGCCACGGCCAGGGTCCGGGCGGCGATCAGACTGATCGGCGCCGTACGGTCCCTGATGACATGACGTACGCGTTGCAGGGCCTCCTCCTGCATCTGCCTGCTGGCGAGGTAGTCACCGCTCTCGCGGACGTCGATGGAGAGGTTGGTGGTGATGAGCAGGGTGAGGAGGGCGTCGTAGCCCAGTGACCTGACCGCCGACTCCCGTGCCTGGGTGTCGATCTCCAGCGACTCGTCGAACTTGCCGACCAGGCGCAGCGCGAGGGCATAGTCGTTGGCGGCGGCCAGGGTGGTCGGGTCGCCGTCGCCGTTCTCCCGTCGGGCCCGCCGCCAGCGGTCCTCCTCCAGTTCCACGGAGGCCGCGAAGTCGCCGCGGATCTGCGCGTTCTCCGACACCGCGCCGATGGCGCCGAGCGTGTTGGGGTGGTCGTCGCCGACGGTCGCCCGCAGCAGCCGCAGGTTCTTGTCGTTGAGGTCCGAGGCCTCCTTGAAGTTGCCCAGGGTGCGCAGCGCGTGGCCCAGGGTGGAGGCCACGGCGAGCGTCTGGAGGTCGGACTCGCCGAGCCGTTCGGTCCAGGCGTCGACCACCTCACGGCCGTACTCCCGGCAGGTGACGTGGTCGCCCGAGGTGTGGAGGTAGCGGACGACGTTGCGCACCATGTCGCGCACCCAGCCGTCGTCGCAGTCCACCGCGCGCGAGAACCGGGCGTGCACCAACAACTCGGCGTAGCGCGGCCAGTTGCTCACGGCCAGGTCGCCGGGGTCGTAGGTCGCGAGCAGGACATGGGCCGCGTGCCGCATGTCGGCACGCTCCTGCGGGGACATCCGGCCGACCAGGACGGCACGGACCAGACGGTGCATGTGGATCGTGTTGTCGCGGTGGTTGATCTTGATGAGGGAGTACCGGCTGATCTCCCGGATCGCCTGCCCCAGTTTGACCGGGTCGCGCAGCACTTCGGTGAGTTCCGCGGGGAGTTCGACCCCGCGGACGCCGGTGAAGATACGGCGGGCGATCGGCTCGGGCGCGAAGAACGAGCAGGCCTGCAAAAGTTGGTGGGCCCCTGGATGGCGCTCGGCGAGACGGCCGAGGGACATGTTCCAGGCGGCGGCGACCGGTTCCGGGTAGTCCACGGGGACTCCGGAGGCCAGCAGTTCATTGCGCTGGGAGTCCAGATCGGCCCGTTCGTCCTCGAAGATCTGCAGATACTCGTCGACCGGCATACCGGTCTCGGACAGCCAGGCCGCGGCCTGTTCGAGAGCCAGCGGCAGATTGCCCAGCGCCACCGCGACCCGGGCGGCCTGCTCCGGTTGCAGCTCCGGGCCGCGCCGGGCCAGGAGTTCGACGCTCTCCTCGGTGGTGAACACGTCGATGTCGACGGTCCGCGCGATCCGCCCCCACTGCGGGTTGCGGGAGGTCACCAGGATCTTCCCCGGGCCGCCGAGCGGGAAGAACTGCCGTACGACGTCCGGGTCCTCGGCGTTGTCGAAGATCAACAGCCACCGGTGGTACGGGCGGCCGGTCCGCAGCGCGTTGAGCACCGCCGCGATGGTGATCTCCTGCTCGCCGCCGGTCTCGATGCCCAGCGCGCCGCCCAACTGGGTCAGCGACACCCGGATCTGCTCGGGACGTTCGGCGGAGATCCACCAGATCACGTCGTATTCATCGGCATGCTGATACACGTATTCGACGGCGATCTGGGTTTTCCCCACGCCGCCCAGACCGTGGAGTGCCTCGGGCAGTACGGCCGCCGCTCCCTCAAGGGTGAGCCTGCGGTGGAGGGCGTCCAATTCCTTGCCCCGGCCGGTGAAACTCTGGTTCCGGGGCTGGACGTTCCACACCGGGACGAGATCTCCGGCCCGGCGCTCCTCCACGGCGGGCCCGCTCCGGGCGAGGGGGAGTTGCACTGAGTCTCCTTCTGAGTATTCTTCGGGTAATTCAACTGGTTCTGGATTACGTTGGTTTGTGGTTCCGGCCTCGGGTGGATCTTGGCTCGGATTCGGTGCCTGCGCCACGCTGATCACCTCGGGGCCCTGAATAATTGCAGTGGTTGATGCCCCCTCCTGCCCGGTGCCAGGGGGTGGGTGAGCTGGTGCGTATTGCTCCAGGCGGCTGCGGAGCGAGCGGGAGGACGCCAAGTAGGGGCCGCTCAGCGCCCGGGCGACTTTCACCTGAATGTGTGCATACGGAATGAGCCGTTCGTGCAGCGTGAGCTCCGTCGCCGGGGTATGCGGGTCGTCGAGCAGCGCTCCGAGTTCCAGCAAAGGCTGCCAGTTCCGGCCGAGCCGTTCGAGAGTGCTGCGCAGCAGATAGCGAGTCTCGTCCCGCGAAGGAGCCGCCGACAACATCAGATCGCGTACTCCGTCATGGAATTCGTAGGCGATTTCCAATTCGTTCAACGGATTTGTTCCGACTTGCCGCAGTAGACCGCTCAGGAGAACTTCGGCCAGTTCTCCGGGGCCTGTTCCGCTGTCGCCGGTCTGTAAGGCGAATTCCATCGTGGGAATGTTCAGCGGAATTGCGGAGAGCCGCGCCGCGAGTTCCCAGGCGGCCGGACTCGCGTCGGCCCTGAAGCGGGACACCCGCTCCATCGCGTCCGGCACCGCGACTTCTTCGGGGAATGCCTCGGCGAGGGCGAACTGCCCCGGCGAGGTCACCCACAACTCCTGCGCACCCGGCCGCAACCCCGCCGCCACCTGCGCCCAGCGGGCCAGCCAGGACGGGGCCAGTTCGAGTACGGGGACCACGGGGCCGTCCTCCGGCGCGGCACCCCGCACCTGCCAACTCGCGTTCGGGGCACCCGGACCCGGCACCCGCACCCGGGCCAGCCGCGCGGGCAGACCGGTGCGGTGCCAGGCCGACTGGGCGAGGACGTGGACCACCGCCACCGAGGCGTGTCCCGACCACTCGCCGAGCAGCCGGGCCGCCCGGCCGCTGCGCCAGCCCGGACCGACCCCGTCCGTCAGCAGGAGGACCACCAGACGTCCCAGGTCGGGCCGGCGCACGGGCAGGGTCGACCGGCCGATGTGCCATGGCGGGTCGGTGTCGCCGAGCTTGTCCCCGTCGATCTCGTGCACCCGGATGTCGCGGAAGGCCCCGGTGTGCCGGAGCACCTCCTCGAACTCGGCCGCGGGCCGCCGCCACACGGTCATCGAGGAACTGACGTCGACGATCAGCGCGGCGTCCATCCACCGCTCCCGCAACGGCCGGTACTCGGGCACCCAGCGGCTGCTGAGCGCGGCCGACTCCGCCGTCGCCTCCTCGTCCAGCTCCACCTCGGTCGTCGAGAGGGTGGGCCGCTTGAACGGCCGTAACGCGCGCGTGAGTTCACGGCTGCGGCTCGGCACGGACGTCACCCAGTGCGCCGTCGCGGAACCGAGCGCCGAGCGGGCGCCGCCCGCGACGGCCGAGCCCGGCGGGCGTCCCACGAGGCCGCCGAGCTGGGCGAGCAGACCCCCGGGCCGGTGGTCCGTCGTCCCCTGGCCGGCGCGCCCGGGCAGGTCGGTGGAGCCCGGGCCCCGGTGTGCCGGGTCGGGCTTCGGCGGCGGGTGTTCGTCCTCGGGCGGGGGGTCGGTGGGCAGGGGAGTGGGCAGGTCGGGGTCGGGTCGCGACGGGCCGCCGGTGCCCGTCCGGTTCCCTGCGGGGTCGGTGCCCGCCCCGTTGACCAGGAGGATCAGTGCGTCGGCGATCTCGGACCAGGAGATGCCCAGCGGCTCGTCGGTGTCCGGTTCGCCGCTGCCGTGCCGCGTCACGTGTCTCTCACACCGTCTAGGCGGTGCCAGACGGCGCGCAGCAGGGTGTCCCAGTCGGCGCCGCGGGAGTACGCGCCGGAGGTGGCCAGCCAGATCGAGTTCAGCAGCTGATCGGTCGCCAGGCCCTCCTCCTGCGCGCTGTGCTCGGCGAAGGTGCGGATGAGTTCGGCGACGCGCGGGTCCTTGTCCTGCGGGCCCAGGTGGGCGGCCACGATGTCGGCCAGACGCTTGGGTTCCGGTTCCTCCATGTGCAGGTGCAGACAGCGGCGCAGGAAGGCGGGCGGGAAGTCCCGTTCACCGTTGCTGGTGATGACGACGAGGGGGAACTCCCGGCAGCGGACCCGGCCGTTCTCGATCAGCACCGTGCGGTCGGTGTCGTCCGACCGGACCTCCACCACCGACTGATGGCTGCGCATCCGCGCCAACTCGGGGACGGTGAACTCACCGGCCTCGAAGACGTCGAGCAGGTCGTTCGGCAGATCCATGTCGCTCTTGTCGAACTCGTCGATCAGCAGGACGCGGGGCAGCGCGTACGGGAGCAACGCCGTTCCCAGCGGCCCGAGTTCGAGGAACGAGCCGATGTTCGAGACAGGGGTGTCCGCCATCGGGCGCGGTGCGTCGCCGGACGCCGGGGCGTCGTAGGTCGCGGCGGCGTGGATCCTGCCCACGGCGTCGTAGCGGTACAGACCGGACCTGAGGGTCGTGTGGGACGTGATCGGCCAGCGGAGCACCCGCCCCAGCCGCAGCTCTCTGCTGATCCGGTACGCCAGCGTCGACTTGCCGGTGCCGGGGCGTCCGGTCACCAGCAGGGGGCGGCGCAGGATCAGGGCGGCGTTCACGAGGTCGGCCTCGGTGGGGTCCGCGGGCATGCCGCCCAGAGTCGCGCCGAGCCGGCGCCGCAGCTCCGCCTCGCTCTCCGGAGGCGGGGTCGCCTCGACGGGGACGGCGGCGGCGGCCTTGCCGGTGTCCTTCTTGCCCGAGCCCGAGCCCGAGCCCGAGCCCGAGCCCGAGCCCGCGCTTGAGTCGGCGTCCGAGTCCGTGCCGGGGAGGCGAGCCGAGCGGCCGTCGAAGGTCCGCCAGGGCGGTGCCGGGGGCAGGTTTTCGGACAACTCGAAGTCGTGGAGCGGCAATCCAGTGCCCCGGTAGATCCACCAGGGCCGCGGAATACGTGACTCCGCCGCCGCTGTGCCGTCCCCGTCGAACGATGCCGTGCCGGTCATCGACCGCCCACCCCCTGGTCCGGTCCCGCCAACGGCTGGTGGCTCTCGATGGGCCGCGTGGGGTCGTCGAACAGCAGAACCAAGTGGTGACCCGGATGGTTGTCGCGGCCGTTCAAAGAACCCCCGTGGGCTTCGGTTCGCAATTGTGTCACGGCCTCGCGCAGCCCTGGAAGGTCGTGGAGCATGCCGTAAATGCGGTCGTCGGCCTGAACAACGCCCCGTGGTGTCGTCACGTCACGCGAGTCCCAGAGAAGAGCCGGCAGGCCGCAGCGCAAGGCGATCAGCGCCTCCCGCGCGCTGTCCGTCGCGGGTTCCGGCGGCCCCGACAGCAGCAGGCAGCCGATGGATCTGTCGCCTCTCAACCGGGCGTCCAGCGAAGGGAGATCGTCGCACCGCGGATCGTCGTGCCCCGGACCTCCCATGACAAGGGGCCGCGCCAGCTCGGGAGTTCGGGACAGGGACGTCCAGCGCTGCTTCCACGCGCGATGCCAGCGAGGCGTCCGGCAGCGGGTGAGCGAACGGACCACCACGCAGTATCCGACCCCCAGGGAAGCGGGCTCAGGGCTGTCGATCTCGATCCGGAAGCGATGCACCGGCAGATTCAAGTCCTCCTGCCCCAGGGCGAATTCGACGTGAATTCGATCCGCGTCCCGGGCCCAGTCCTCGTCCGCCTCGAAGACCAGCCGCTCCACTTCACGCTCCGCCTCCGCGAGCGTCACCTCGACGCTCGCCTCCTGCGCGGGCCGCCACGACGTGGGCTCGTCGGGGTCGTAGTGCCGCCACGAGGTGAGCCGGTAGCGCCCCGGTTCCTCCCGGCGCAACAGCCGCACCACCAGATAGGCGTTGCCCGGTTCCGGACTGTGCGCGTACGCCACCTGCTGACGCAGACTGCGCAACTCCGTGAGCAGGGACAGCCCGTGGGCCTGCGCGTCGTTCCAGGCGCGCAGCGCGATGCCCCGCTCGTACGGCGCCTCGGCGGCCACGTACTCGACGAAGGCCATCGTGGTGGGGAGTCCGTCGGGGCGGGCGTTGAGCCGGCTCAGCCCCTCGAAGGCGCTCCACGCGTCGTCGTACGGCGGCACCTGGCGCAGTCCGCCGGCCGCCCTGCGGCACAGGTCCGGCAGGTTGGGCAGGGCGAAGCCGTCCAGCAGCGGGCGGAGCGTCATCATCTCGCCGACCGGGAGCGCCGGGTCGGCCAGCAGATCGTCCGTCAGCCGGCGCAGTTCCGCCACGTCCTCGTTCAGGGCGGTGAGCGCCTCGTGGAGGGCGCGCATCGTGCGCGGGTTCTCCAGGCAGGCCCAGGCGAGTTCGAGGAGGAAGTAGTGCGCCACGTCGTGTTCCCGGACCGGGGGAGGAGCGCCGAGTTCCTTGGCCATCAGACGCAGACACAGGGCTCTGGAGCCCCTCTCCTGCAGACTGCCGCACCTGGCCAAGGCTTCCGCCAGCTCCCGTACTAGTCCGAGACCGCCGCCCCCGTAGGCAGTCATTCCCCCATCCCTTCGTCGCCGTGCGCGACGGGAATGCGCGGAACTTTGCCACATCCGCCGCCGTCCGTGAGGGTTCTTCGAGAGATCAAGTACTACTTTTGGCTTACGAGTTGATGACGCATCAGTTCCTCTCGAAGAGCCTCCACCGAAGGCGCGTCCGGTCGTAGGGTGTCCAGCGCTTCCACCAGCCGGGACCAGCCGTCGGTGAACTCGCAGGTCTGCAAAAGCGCCAACGCCTCCTGGCGCTGGTTGGGCTGACGACTGATCAGTACCGAGACCTCCGGCAGCAGATCGAGCAACTGCTGCCAGGTGACGGGGTTGGTGAGCCCGGGCACCTCAAGCAACAGCCCCGTGATCGCGCTGAGTTGCCGTACCGACAACCGAGGTCGCACCGCTGCCCGCCCCGGCACGACATCCAGCACCGAGATCAGCTCGAACGCGAACGCCGCCGCGTGCGCCGCCGCCACCGGCTGCCACACGGCGTCGTGCGCCCGGTCCTTGTCGCCGAGCAGGTCCGAGACGCCCCGGACGACCAGGGCCTGTACGGAGGGGTTGATACGAGCGGCCGTGAGCAGGCCGAGGGCCTCCATCTCGACGGCCAGCGCGTCGCCCGCCGACTCGCTCAGCAGCCGGCCGGAGGCCGAGCGGGCATGGGCGACCAGCTTCGCGCCCGCCGCCAGCGCGCCGACGTGCGCGGCCGGGAGCCGGGCGGGCACCGGGAAGATCCGCTGCTGCCAGCCGGCGTCGGCCGCGACCAGCCGGGCCTTCTGCACCAGGGCGAACGACGACGGCCAGGACTTGATACGCGGCCGGAAGCCGTCCTCCTCGTCCCGGCCGCTCTCGTAGCCGTAGACCGTGTCGGCCACCACCACGTCCCCCAGCGCGGCGTCCTTGCGGCCGCCCGCGACCCCCACCAGGAGCAGGACGTCGGGACGCAGATGCCGGATCGCCCGTTCGCACAGGGCAGCCGCCAACTCGTTTCCGGGGCCAGCCAGTTGGACGGCCACCGTGTGCCGGCCGAAACGACCGAGCTCGTAGGTCGCGCCCTCCCATGTGCGCCTCGTGCGGCCGGGTTCGAGGTGGCGGACGACGGCCCGGTACTCGGGCTCGATCGCCGTCAGCACGAAGACGTCGACGGCGCGGCCCTGCTGCGCAGCCACAGACGGTGCCCCCTCCCACCACGGACCGCCCCCGTCACGATCCGGACCTCCATGGTGCGGGATCGGCGCGGCCAGGGGAACGGTCCGGCCGTCATGTCATCGGGCCGAGGCCGCCCTCCCAGACGGAGATGACGCCGCCCCCAGCGGAATCGTCACCGTGAACACCGTCGCCCCGGGCTCCGACGTCAGCTCCACCGTGCCGCCGTGCGCCTTCGCCAGCGACCTCGCCACCGCGAGGCCCAGCCCGCTGCCGCCCCGGTCCCGGGTGCGGGCCTTGTCGACGCGGTAGAAGCGGTCGAAGACCCGGGCGCGGTCGTCCTCCGGGATGCCGGGACCCGCGTCGGCGACCCGCACCGACGCCGTGCCGGGCGCGACCGAGAGCGTCACCGACACCGGGGTCCCGGGCGGGGTGTGCACGGCCGCGTTGGTGAGCAGGTTGTCCAGCACCTGCCGGATGCGGACCGGGTCCACCCGCAGCGGCACCGGGTCCTCGCCGAGCTCGGCCGTCAACGGGTGGTCCGGGTGCCCCGCGCGGAAGGCGTCCGCCGCCTGCCCCACCAGCTCCACCAGGTCCGCGTCCCGCAGCCGTATCGGAGTCTCCACGTCCGCCGCGTCGAGGCGGGCCAGCAGGAGGAGGTCGTCGAGGAGGATGCCCATGCGGGCGGCCTCGGCACGCAGCCGGGCCAGATGCTTGTCGCGCTCCTCGGGGACGTTCGCCGCCGCGTACTGGAACAGGTCCGCGTAGCCGCGCACCGACATCAGCGGGGTCCGCAGCTCGTGCGAGGCGTCCGCGACGAACCGGCGCAGCCGCTGCTCCGCCTCCGCGCGCACCGCGAGGGAGTCGTCGATGTGCTCCAGCATCGTGTTGAACGCGGTGCGCAGTTCCTCCACCTCGGGCCCGCCGTCGCCCCGCTCCGCCCGCAACGGCAGCCGGGCCGCCGACTCGCTGAGGTCGTGCGAGGCGATGCCGTGGGCCGTGCTCGCCATGTCGCTGAGCGGCCGCAGCCCGCGCCGCAGCAGATTCCGGCCGATCACCACCAGCACCAGCAGCGCCAGCGCGAACGCCACCACCTGCACGGTGATCAGCTGCCGCACCGTGCCCTGCACGTCCGCCAGCGGCGCCGCGCTCACCAGGACCACACCGGGCTGGACCTCGCAGGCCCGCAGCCGGTAGGTGCCCTCGCCGTCGATCGTCACCGTGCGCGAGATCTCCGTCCTGGAATGCGCCATCGTTTTCGCGAGGGCGGTGAGCGCACTCGTGTCATCCGGGACATCGGAGGGCTCGCGCAGCTTCGCGGTCGTGCCCGAGACGTCGTAGACCGCCGTGTACCAGCCGTAGTACGGCTTGCTCTGGACGATGCCGTGGGCCGCCGCGTCCTTGGTCTGGACGACCTGGACGAGCTTCATCTGATCGCTGACCTGGCGTTGCAGATAGTCCCGCATATACATCGTGAGGGCCGTGCCGACGACCGCGAACACGATCAGCGACAGGACGCCGACGCCCAGCGCCAGCCGGGTGCCCAGACGGACCCGGCGCCAGTTCCGCCGCAGCCGTCCGATCATTCGGCGGCCTGCCGGATCACATACCCGAAGCCTCGCACGGTGTGGATCAGCGGATCGTGCCCCTCGTCGAGCTTCCGGCGCAGCCGGCTGACCACCAGTTCCACCACATTGGAGCGGCCACCGAAGCCGTACTCCCACACATGGTCGAGGATCTGCGCCTTGGTGAGCACGGTCGGCGACTTGCGCAGCAGATAGCGCAGCACCTCGTACTCGGTCGGGGTGAGCGTGACGAGGCGGTCGCCCCGCCGCACCTCCCGGGTGTCCTCGTCCATCGTCAGATCCCCGACCCGCAGCACCGAGCGCGGGAAACCCGGCCCGGCGCTGCGCCGCAGCACGGTCCGCAGCCGGGCCATCAGCTCCTCCACCGCGAACGGCTTGACCAGATAGTCGTCACCGCCCCGGGTCAGTCCCGCGACCCGGTCGGCGACCGCGTCCCGGGCCGTGAGGAACACCACGGGCACCATCGTCCCCGAGTGCCGCAGCCGGTCCAGCACACCGAAACCGTCGAGCCCCGGCAGCATCAGATCGAGCACCACGATGTCCGGCGCGAACTCGGCGGCCACGGTCAGCGCCTCCTCACCGGAGTACGCGCACGCGGCCTCCCAGCCCTCGTACCGGGCGACCGTCGCGACAAGGTCGGCGATCGGCGGGTCGTCGTCCACGACGAGGAGTCGTACTTTGTCCACCCGCTCATACTGCGCCACCCACCGATCCACGCCAGACCCGCGGCACCGCCACACCCACATTGATAACCACTTGAAAGTTCTTCGACAGGAAAACGACAGCCCCCCGAGGTGAAGCTCTAGTTCCAGGACCCGATCAAGGAGCTGCCGTCCGTGACGACCGTCCAATCACCCCCTGCGCCCCCCACGGCGATACGCCCCAGGGTGGTGGCCCGCACGGGCCTGTACGCCGTGCTGGCCGCGAACGTCGCCGTGGTGACCGTCTTCTTCGCCCAGGCCGGATTCGCCTCCAACTCGCTGATCGTCATCGGCCGCCTCCTCGGCCTCTACGGCGCGCTCGTCATGGCCTTCCAGCTGCTGCTCGTGGCCCGCCTGCCCTGGCTCGACCGCCGCATCGGCATGGACCGGATGACCTCCTGGCACCGCTGGACCGGCTTCGCGCTGCTCTGGACGCTGCTCGGGCACCTCGTCTTCATCGCCTTCGGCTACGCGGAGGGCACCGACACCGGACCCGTCGGCGAGGTCGTCGACCTGGCCGAGACCACCGAGGGCATCCTGCGCGCGCTCGTCGCCTTCGCCCTGATCCTCGTCATCGGCGCGACCTCCGCCCGCTACGCCCGGCGCCGCCTCGCCTACGAGACCTGGCACTTCATCCACCTCTACACCTACGTCGCGGTGGTCCTCGCCTTCACCCACCAGGTCGCGGTCGGCACGACGTTCACCGCGTCGTCCACCGCCACGACGTACTGGTACACCGTCTGGGGCGTGGCCCTCGGCTCGGTCGCCCTGGGCCGGCTGGTCCTGCCCCTGTGGCGGAACCTGCGCCACCAGTTCCGGGTCTCGGCGGTCGTCCCCGAGTCCGACAACGTGGTCTCGATCCACATCACCGGCCGCGACCTCGACCGGCTCCCGGCCCAGGCGGGCCAGTTCTTCCTCTGGCGCTTCCTCACCAAGGACCGCTGGTGGCAGGCCAACCCCTTCTCCCTCTCGGCCGCCCCCGACGGCAACGGCCTCCGCCTCACCGCCAAGACGGCCGGCGACGGCACGGCCGCCCTGCGCCACCTCAAGGTCGGCACCCGCGTCTTCGCCGAGGGCCCCTACGGCGCCTTCACCAGCCTGCACCGCAGGAAGCCGGACTCCCTCCTCATCGCGGGCGGCGTCGGTGTCACCCCCATCCGCGCCCTGCTGGAGGACCTGGAGGGCCACGCGGTCGTCATCTACCGCGTCTCCGCCGAGCGCGACGCGGTCCTCTACGGCGAACTGGCCGAGCTGGCCCATGCCAAGGGCGCCCAGCTCCACCTGCTCACCGGCCCGCCCGTCCCCGACAAGCTCGCCCCGCGCGAACTGGCCCGCCTGGTACCGGACATAGCCGACCGGGACGTCTTCCTCTGCGGACCGCCGCCGATGATGAACGCGGTGCTGCGCACCCTCGGCGACATGGGCGTGCCCAAGCAGCAGATCCACTTCGAACGCTTCAGCCTGGCGGGATGAGAGACATATCGTGAAGCGAGTCATTCCTGTTCTGGTGCTGTCCGTCGCGGGTCTGATTCCCGTATGGCGGTACGAGCCGTCCATCGGGACGACGACGAGTACGCCGAGTTCGGCGAGTACGCCGAGTGTGGAGGCGGTCGCGACGCCGACTCCTGCCTCCACCTCCACGGATGCCTCTTCGTCGGCCCCTTCCACCTCCTCGAAGAAGGTCGTCCAGGGCACCGCGATCAACACCGACAAGGGCACCGTGCAGGTACAGGTGACCTTCGAGGGCGACAAGATCAGCACCGTGAGCATGCTCCAGCAGCCGGACCACCCGCAGACCACGGCGGCCGTCCCGGTGCTGATCGAGGAGACCCTCAAGGCGCAGAGTTCGAAGATCGACACGGTGTCCGGCGCCACGATCACCAGCGACGCCTACGTCCAGTCGCTCCAGGCCGCGATCGACGCCAAGGGCGCCTGAAATGAACCGGGTCGAGCATGTGATGGGGTTCCCGGTGTCGTTGCGCGTCGACGACGAGGGCATCGGGGTCGGGACGATCGAGGAGGCGGCGGACGCGCTGTTCGCCTGGCTGCGTGCGGTCGACGCCCGCTTCAGCCCGTTCCGCGCGGACAGCGAGGTGTGTCGATACGACCGTGGCGAGCTACAACTGCCCTACCTCAGCGCGGACTTGACCGAGGTCCTCGACCTCTGCGAGCAGTACCGGATCGCGACCGACGGCGCCTTCGACGTCCGGCTGCCCGGCCGGCCCCTCGACCCCTGCGCGGTCGTCAAGGGCTGGTCGGTGCAGCGGGCGGCGGAACTGCTCACCGCCGCCGGTGCCCGGCGCTTCATCCTCAACGCCGGCGGCGACGTCGTCGTGGCCGGCGGTCCGTGGCGGGTCGGCGTACGGCACCCCGAGCACGCCGACCAGCTGTGCACGGTCCTGGAGTTGACCGACGGGGCGGTGGCGACCTCGGCACGCTACGAGCGCGGCGACCACATCGTCGACGGCCGCACCGGCCGCCCCGCGACCGGGCTGCTCAGCATCTCCGTCGTCGCCGACTCCCTCACCGAGGCAGACGCCACGGCGACCGCCGCCTTCGCGATGGGACCGGCCGGCGTCGACTGGGCCGCCGCCCGGCCCGGCTGCGAGGTGTTCGCGGTCGACGCGGAGCGACGAGTGCGCCGTACGCCGGGATTCCCCGTCGCGCTCGCGGCGGCCTAGCCTTTCTTTCTCGACCTACGACATGCGGAAGGGCCGCCGGGGTTACCGGCGGCCCTTCCTGTCGGGAAATGTGGCTGTTGGCTCAGCTGACGTCGGACGCGTCCAGGCGGTAGAGGCCGCTGCTCGTGGAGGTCGAGGTCGAGGTCGACGAACTCGTGCTGTACGCCGAGGACTTGACCGCCGTGCCGTGCGCCTTGACCCACGTCGCGATCGCGGAGTTCGTGCCCTGGCCGCCGTCGCTGCTGACGATGATGTAGTGCAACTTGCCGGACTTGACCAGGGACTTGAGCTTGGCGAGGGTCATCGCGTTGTCGCTGCCGGACCAGCCGCCCATGGAGATCACGGGCTGACCCGACTCCAGGATGATCGAGGACGCCGTCTGGTCGGTGGACACCGCCAGCAGCCAAGTCGCCCCGTCCTGGTGCTTCTTGAGGTACGCGATCATCTCGGAGGAGACCTGGGTGCCGCCGCCCATACCGCCACCGGCCGACTGAGTACCGGACTCGGAGGTGGATCCCGACTCGGTGCCCGCCTCGGTCGTCCCCGTCTTGCCGGTCGCGCCGGTCGAGGAGCCGGTGCCCGAGGGAGCCGTACCGCCGGACGGCGGCGTGCCCATCCTGCCGGTACCGGAACCGCTGGGCTTCGTACCGGACTTGGTGCCGCTCGGCGCGGAGCCCATACCGCCACCGCCACCACCGCCACCCATACCGCCACCCGTGCTGGGCCCGGCCGTCGGGTTGGTGCCGTTGGTCGAGGAGGTCGCCGCCGAGACCGAGTAGGTCGCGGGTCCGGCGAGGAGGGCGACGACCGCCGCCAGCGCCGCGAAGCCCATCAGCCGGTGGCGGTGGGTGAACCGGCCGACCAGCAGGCCGAGTACGGAGGCGATGCCCGCCACCGCGACCACGATCTCCGCCACCGTGTACACCGTGCCGGAGCCCGACACCCGCTGGAGCAGGACGACCGCCCAGACGGAGCTGGCCGCGATCCCCGCCGGCAGCACCCAGGCCCACTTGGCCGCGGCGCCCTCACAGAAGGCGCGGTACAGCAGCACCCCGCCCGCGCCGGCCAGAGCCGCGATACCGGGTGCCATGGCGGTGACGTAGTACGGGTGGAACGTGCCCTCGGCCAGCGAGAAGGTCAGGAAGTGGAGGACGAACCAGCCGCCCCAGAGCATGAGCGCCGCCCGCTTGGCGTCGGTGCGGGGAGCGCGGCCACGCAGGACCAGACCGCCGATCAGCGCGATCGCCGCGAAGGGGATCAGCCAGGAGATCTGGCCGCCCATGATCTCGTTGAACATCCGGTACAGACCCGAACTGCCGCCGAACGAAGCCCCGTTGCCCTGCGAGCCGACCGAGGAGCTGGCGCCGAAGATCCGGCCGAAGCCGTTGTAGCCGATGACCAGGTCCCACACCGTGTTGTCCGTGGAGCCGCCGATGTAGGGGCGGGAGGAGGCCGGGATCAGGTCGACGATCACCATCCACCAGGCGCTGGAGACGACCAGCGCGACGGTGGCGACGGCGAGGTTGCGGAGGCGCTTGCCGAGCGAGACGTTCGTGGCCCAGAGGTAGACGAGGAAGAACACGGGCAGGACGACGTACGCCTGCATCATCTTGGTGTTGAACGCGAAGCCGATCGCGACCGCCGACCACACCAGCGGCATCAACCTGCCGTTGCGGACGGCCTTCATGAGGGCCGCGGCGCCGAGCATCATCAGCAGGACGAGGATCGGGTCCGGGTTGGTGTCACGGGTGATGGCGACCGTGATCGGGGTGAGGGTGAGGACCAGTGCGGATATGGTGCCCGCCACCGCGCCGAAGTCGCGCTTCACGCTGCGGTACAGCAGGGCCACCGAGCCGGTGCCGGCCGCGACCATCGGGAGCATCAACTGCCAGGTGCCGTAACCGAATACGCGGGCGGAGAGGCCCATCACCCAGAGGGCGAACGGTGGTTTGTCGACCGTGATGAAGCTGCCGGAGTCCAGCGCGCCGAAGAAGAACGCCTTCCAGCTCTTGGTGCCGCTGTAGACGGCCGCGTCGTAGAAGGTGTTGCCGGTGATCGAGGTCAGGTTCCAGGCGTAGAGCGCCGTGGCCAGCAGCAGGATCGCCCACAGGGCCGGGCGGGCCCAGCGCGGGTCGTCCTCCGGGCCCGTGAAGAGCCTTCTGGCACGGGAGTTGAGGCCGCCGTCGGCGGGCGGGCCCGCGCGGTGCGAGCGGCGGGCGGTCTCCTGACCGGGGGGCGGGGCGAGGGTCGTCATGACGCGTACTCCAGGTGTTCCGCGGAAGAGGCGGGCGCCCCGACGGGCAGGACAGGGGTGGTGGTGCGGGTGCGGTGGGGTACGGCGGCGATGCGGGCGCGGCCGGTGACGCTCTGCCTGAACATGCGGCGCATGCCCTTGAGGTCGTCGAGGGCGGTGCGGACGATGTCGACGCGGCTGTCGGGGTCGTCGATCCAGTCGACCGGGACCTCGTGGATGCGGAGCTTGTTGCGCTGGGCGAGGACGAGGAGTTCGGTGTCGAAGAACCAGGCGGTGTCCTCGATGTGCGGGGCGAGCGCCCGGAACACCTCGGTGCGTACGGCCTTGAAGCCGCACTGCGCGTCCGAGAAGCGGGCCGCGAGCCCCGCTTTCAACAACAGGTTGTAGGAGCGGGAGATGAACTCCCGCTTGGCGCCGCGCCGTACGGCCGCCTGTCGGTGCAGTCGGCTGCCGATGGCCACGTCGCTGTGGCCGGAAAGGAGCGGGGCGACCAGGGGCAGGAAGCCTTCGAGGCCGGTGGACAGGTCGACGTCCATGTACGCGACGACGTCCGCCTCGGACTCGCTCCACACGTGCTTCAGCGCACGGCCCCGGCCCTTGGCGTCGAGGTGGACGGCGTGCACGTGCGGCAGCCGCTGGGTGAGATCGAGCGCCGCCTGCCAGGTGGCGTCGGTGCTCGCGTTGTCCGCCACGGTGATCGTGAACGGGAACGGGAAGGACGTTTCGAGGTATGCGTGGAGACGGCCGATGCTGCCGGCGAGGACGTGCGCCTCGTTGTACACCGGCACCACGATCTCGACCGAGCGCTGCCGGACGCCTCCCGCGTTCTGTTCGTTCATGACGGTGACTTTCCGGTCCCTGTCTAGGGCGTTCCTGTGCCTTCGCTGAACGGTCGATGAGAATCAGCGGACTCACAGGAAGGGCACAGTCGATCCGCGTCGAACCCCCAGGAAGCGGCACCCAAAACCCCTCAGGTGCCCGCCAAGTTCCCGCAACACAAGCCGTCTAGACTCTCCCCTCAACGGCCTGAGAAAGCGGTCAGGAACAGGCAGTTTCTGCCACATCCGAAGGGTATTCGGCGTTTTGATACGGATAGATTCAGTCACCAAGCGGTACCCGGACGGCACGGTGGCGGTCGACCGACTGTCCCTGGACATACCGGACCGATCGATCACCGTCCTCGTCGGCCCCTCCGGCTGCGGCAAGACGACCACCCTGCGCATGATCAACCGGATGATCGACCTCAGTGAGGGCACGATCTCCCTGGACGGCGCGGACATCACCAAGCAGCCGGTCAACACGCTGCGCCGGTCGATGGGTTACGTCATCCAGAACGCCGGGCTCTTCCAGCACCGCACGATCGTCGACAACATCGCGACCGTGCCCCGCATGCTCGGCTGGGGCAAGGAGAAGGCCAGGGCGCGGGCCACCGAACTCATGGAGCGGGTGGGCCTCGACGCCGCCCTCGCCAAGCGGTACCCGTACCAGCTCTCCGGCGGTCAGCAGCAGCGCGTCGGTGTCGCCCGCGCCCTGGCGGCCGACCCGCCCGTCCTCCTCATGGACGAGCCCTTCTCCGCCGTCGACCCCGTCGTCCGCAAGGGCCTCCAGGACGAACTCCTCAGGCTCCAGGGCGAATTGGGCAAGACCATCGTCTTCGTCACCCATGACATCGACGAGGCCATCAAGCTCGGCACGATGGTCGCGGTGCTGCGCACCGGCGGCAAGCTCGCCCAGTTCGCCCCGCCCGCCGAGCTGTTGTCCGACCCGGCGGACGACTTCGTCGAGGACTTCCTCGGTGCCGACCGGGGCATCCGCCGGCTCTCCTTCTTCTCCTCCGCGGGCCTCGACCTCAAGACCTCCCCGATCATCGCCCTGGACTCCACCGCCGAGCAGATCGCCGAACGCACCACTCCCGGCGTGCCCTACCTCCTCGTCACCGACCTGGACGGCAGGCCGCTCGGCTGGAGCGAGCCCAACGCACTCGCCGCCGGAAGCGTCGACACCGCTCAACTCCTCTCCTACGGCCGCCCGTTCGAGGCCGGCAAGGACTCGCTGCGGGCCGCGCTCGACGGCGCGGTGCTGTCGCCCACCGGATGGGCGGTCGGCGTGGACGGCACCGGGCGCGTGGTCGGCGTCGTATCGCAGGGGGCCGTGGGCGAGGCGATCCGCAGCGCGCACGCGGCGACGCGCCCGGGCACGAAGGTCGCCGGATGAACGACTGGTTCCGCATCCCGAGCGACCTTCAGAACAGCTACCTCGGTCTGATCGGCCTGCATCTGCGCGAGGCCGTGATCCCGGTCCTCGTCGGCCTGGTGGTGGCGCTGCCCATCGCCCAACTGTGCGTGCGGCTGCGCTGGTTGTACCCGCCGGTGCTGTGGGTGACGACCGTCCTGTACGCGATTCCCTCGCTGGCCTTCTTCGTCGTCCTCATCGACTACACCGGTCAGACCGAGACCACCGTGATGATCCCGCTCGGCGTCTACAGCCTCGTGGTGTTCGTCCCGGCGATCGTGGACGGCGTCCGCTCGGTGCCCCAGGAGACCCTCGACGCGGCCACCGCGCTGGGCCTCGGGCCCGTACGCCGGTATCTCCAGGTGCAGTTGCCGATCGCCGTGCCCGCGATCATCGCAGGCCTGCGGGTGGCGACCGTGTCCAGCATCTCCCTCGTCAGCGTCGGCATGCTGATCGGCAACCAGGGCGCGCTGGGCAACCTGCTCAACGACGGCCAGATCTACCACCAGCCGCGGCTGATCTGGCTCTCCGTGATCACCACGGCCGTCCTCGCCATCGTCGTGGACGCCGTCCTGGTCGCCGTACGCCTGCTCCTCACGCCCTGGATGCCGCGCGGCACCCGCAAGGCCCGCCCCGCCGAGGACCGGCCCGAACCGGCCGAACTCGCACTGGAGGACGCAGCCCGGTGAACGTACTCCACTACATCAACCAGTTCTTCAGCGACAACACCCACTGGCACGGCTACGACGGCATCCCCACCCGGCTGCGCGAGCACGTCCAGTACTCGCTGATCGCGCTCGCCATCGCCGCCGGCATCGGCCTCCCGGTCGGCCTGCTCACCGGACACACCGGCCGTGGCGGCAACACCCTCTCGCTCATCGCCACCGCCGCCCGCGCACTGCCCAGCTTCGGTCTGCTGGTGCTGATGTTCGTGCTGATCGGCTTCGGCCTGGTGCCGGTGATGATCCCGCTGGTCGTCCTCGCCGTACCGCCGATCCTGGTCACCACGTACGAGGCGATGCGTTCCGTCGACCCGTCGCCGGTCGACGCCGCCCGGGGCATGGGCATGAACGAGGCGACCGTCCTGTTCCAGGTGGAACTCCCGGTCGCACTCCCGCTGATCCTCAGCGGGCTGCGCTCGGCGGCCATCCAGATCGTCTCCACGGCCACCATCGCGGCCTACGTCAGCCTCGGCGGCCTCGGCCGCTACATCATCGACGGCCTCTACCAGCGGAACTACGAGAAGGTCGTCGGCGGCGCCACCCTGGTCGCCGGCATGGCCCTGGTGACCCTCGCGGTCTTCTGGGGCATCGCACGGCTCGCGGTGTCCCCCGGGGTACGCAGGAGCAACTGAGCCCGGCTGCACGCAGAAAGAGAGGGGGAGGGCCTGCGCCCTCCCCCTCTCCTCGTGCTCGCGGCTAGTTCTCCGTGCGCGCCAGCGCCAACTCCAGGACGACCAGCAACGCGTCCCGCACCGAACCCCGCTCCCGCGCGTCGAAGGCGATGACCGGGACCCGCTCGTTGACGTCCAGCGCCCAGCGGACCTCGTCGAGGTCGTGCTCGATCCTGCCGTCGAAGGCGTTGAGGGCGACCGCGAACGGGATCTGCTTGTGCTCGAAGTAGTCGACGGCCGCATAGCAGTCGTCGAGCCGACGGGTGTCGACGATGACGAGACCGCCGACCGCGCCCTCCACGATGTCGTCCCACATGAAGCCGAAGCGGTCCTGTCCGGGCGTACCGAACAGATACAGCTTCAGGGTCGGGTCGATGGTGATGCAGCCGAAGTCCATCGCGACCGTGGTGGTGGTCTTGCGCGGGGTGAGCGACAGGTCGTCCACGCCCGCCGCGACCTCGGTGATGGCGGCCTCGGTGGTCAGCGGCTCGATCTCGGAGATCGCGCCCACGGTGGTGGTCTTACCCACGCCGAAGCCGCCCGCGACGACCATCTTGACCGGCAGCGGCGGTCGTACGACGGTCTGCGCAGCGGCACCGCGGGCGACCGGTTCAGTCGGTGTCACGGAGTACTCCCCGGGAGTTGGGGATGGCGCGGAGGCCATCGATGACCCTTCGCAGGACGGTTGCGTCACGGATGATGTCGGTGTTCGGCACGTGCACCGTCAACTGCCCGGCGGCGCGCAGGTCCTCGGCGAGGACCCGCACCACGTTCAGGTGCAGCCGCAGCCGGGCCGCGATCTCCGCGAGGGACTGCGGCTGCCGGCAGGCGGCGACGATGTCGTGCTGCTCGAAGGAGAGCCGGTCGAGCACCGCGAGCCCGGCGGCCGTGGCCACCACCTGGGTCTCGACGGGGATCGGCCGCCCGGAGGCGGCGGCTCCCGCACCCGCGACCCGGCCGGCGGTGACCAGGAACGGCCGTACGGCTGAGGGCGCGCGCACCGGATCGCGATCCGGGGGTGTGGCCCCGTCCGCGCCGGCACCGTTCGGAGTGCGGCCGTCGGGCATGAGTGGCTGTTCCTCTCTCGACCGGTCGGCGACCGGTCACCGAGCCGAAATGACGCCGACGCTGTTCTTCAGCTGGAGCACCAGCTGGGGGTTGAGCGCGGAACCGGCACGGTTGGCGAACAGCGTCATCTCGTAGGCGATGTTGCCGAGCTTGGCCTCCTTGTCGGTGACGACGCCCAGGACGGCGCCGCTGCCGATCGCGGAGACGAGGACGTGACCGCCCTCCAGGTCGATGATGACCTTGTTCAGGGCGCCGAGGCCGTAGTTGCCGGAAGCTCCGGCGGCCAGGCTGGTGATGCCGGAGACGATGGCCGCGAGCCGCTCGGAGTGGGCCTTCTCGCGTAGTTCCGCCACGGCGATCAGCAGACCGTCGGAGGACACCGCGATGGCGTCGACGACGCCCGCGGTCTCCGTCGCGAAACGGTTGAGCAGCCAGTTGAAATCGGCCGCCGCTGCCTGCAGTTCGGCCGGCGTGGTGCCTCCCCTGGGAGTTTCACCTGTCGACGTACTCACTGCTCCGCTCCTTTCGGGAGGTGGTTCGGGTCGTGCGGGTGGTTCGCGTCCGTGGCGCGCAGGCCCGTGAGGGTGTCGCTGTCGCGATGCGCTTGTTCTACGGCGGCCTCGAACTCTTCGAGGGCCGAGCGGACGGCGTCCGCGTCGGCGGGCCGGGGGGCCTGCCGGGCGGCTTGCTGGGCGGCGGCGTCGGCGCCCGTACGAAGGGTGGCACCCCGGACCCGCCGCCGCAGCGGCCGGGAGCCTCCGGCGGCGTCGTCGGGGGCGGCGGACTCGTCCGCCGGGGAGTGGTGGGTGACGGCGGCAGGCTCCGCCACGACGGCTGCCGGCTCCGTCTCGTACCGGGAGACCCGGCGCGGCAGCGGGGCGGGCTGATCGTCGGCCCAGCCGTGCTCCCGCACGGGCTCGGCGGCGACGGAGGGCCGCGGACCGGAGTCGGCGTACGTGGAGTCGGCGTACGCGGAGTCGTGCCCCGCGGGTCGTGCGGGTCCGGCGTCGACGGAGGGCCGTGAGCCGGAGTCGGCATCGTAGCCAGAGGAGCCGTAGCCCGCGGTGACAGCGGGTCGTCCGGAGTCGGTCCGGGCGTACCCGGAGTCCGAGGTGGCCCAGGACGGCGCCGGACGCTGCTGCTCCGGGACGGAGCCCGCGGACGCCTTGCCCGACCCCGACTCCGACTCCGCGAACCCTCCCGCCGAACCGCCGGAGGCCAGCGCGCTCATGCGCAGCAGCAGCGTCGCCGGGATCGTGATCTCGGCCGTCACACCGCCGCCCGGGGTGCGGGCGAGGGTGACGTCGATGTCCCAGCGGCGGGCGAGCGTACCGACCACGAACAGGCCCAGCACCTTCGTCGGCACCAGGTCGAGACGCTCGCGGCGGATGAGGCGGGCGTTCTCCTCGGCGATGCGCTCGGCGCTCATCCCGAGTCCGTGGTCGGCGACCACGATCAGCGCGTCGTCGCCGTCGGTGCGGACGACCACCTCGACGGGGCTGCCCACGGGCGAGAACGAGACCGCGTTCTCCAGGAGTTCGGCCACCATCAGCGTGAGGTCGCCGATGATGTCGGGCTCCACCATGACCTCGGTGTCGGCCCGCAGGCTCACCCGCTGGAAGCCCTCGATCTGGCCGAGCGCGGCCCGTACGACGTTGGTGAGCTCGGTGGGCCCGCCGTCCAGCACGGTCTCGCGGATGCCGGCCAGCAGCATCAGGCTGTCCGCGTTACGGCGCAGACGGACGGCGATGTGGTCGATGGAGTAGAGGCGCTCCAGCAGAGCCGGGTCGGTCTCACCGCGCTCCACCGCGTCGATCAGGGCGAGTTGACGGGTCGTCAGGTTGCTGACGCGGCGGCCGACGTTGCCGAACATCTCGGCCACGTTGCGTCGGCTGACCACCTGACGGGCCAACAGCGCGGCGGCCGTGGTCTGTACGTGGTTGAAGGCCTCGGCGAGGTCACCGATCTCGTCCTTCGCGGTGACCGGCATGTCGCGCAGCAGCGGCGGTCCGTCGTCCTCGGCGTCGTCGTCGGCCACGCGGGCGAGTTCACGGCCCGCGACCTCGGCCACCTGCTTGGCGGCACCGGTCAGGGCCTGCACCGGGCGGACCACCGAGCGGCGCACGATCACCACGAAGACGAGCCAGAGCAGGAAGCCGAACAACGACAGGCTCAGCAGCAGTCCGGCGCGCCAGGAGGCGGAGCTGGACGCGCTGTCGGCGCGGGTGGCGATCTGGCCGATGAGCGAGGTGGTGATCTTCAGCCGGCCCACGGCCTGTTGTGGATAGGCGGGGTAGTCGCTCATGGCGTCCGCGAAGGCCTTGCGGACGGCGCCGGGCGTGTCCGCCTGGAGCCCGCTCGGGTCGATCTGCAGCTCCGCGTAGGCCTCGGCGATCAGCCGCTGCGCGGGGGTGTGCTCGATCCCGGCGAGCTGGTCGGCCTGCTCCTCGGTGGCGAACCGGGCGAAGCGGGCGGCCTGGTAGGTGTACAGCTCGTAGGAGCCGACCGCGTTGTTGAACTCGATGAGCGCGTTGCTGTCACCGGTCGTCGCCGAGAACACGCTGGTCTCGAACGAGCTGTGGGCGGCATCGGCCCGCAGCACGGAGTCCAGCAGGTTGCCGGTGAAGGTGGTGGCGAGGTTCGTGTTGTGTTCGAGGTCGAGCCCGTCGATCAGACCGTCGGAGGCACTGGTGTACGCCGGGTCGATGTTGTCGGCGGGCAGATAGCTCTGCTCGACGGTGTCGCGCAGCGTCTCCAGGCCGTTGATCTCCTTCAGCGCCTGGGCCTCGCTGCTCGGCAGCCGGTCGCCGAAGGTGTCGCGCACCTTCTCGACCTGCTCGTCCACGGCCGACTGGGCCTTGCGGTACGCGGCCTGCGAGGGCGTACCGCCGTCGTTGGTGGCCTCGAAGCGGACGGAGAGCAGGATGGCCTGCTGGTGCTCCGCCTCCACGAGGTTCACCAACTCGGCGACCTGCCCGCTGTCACGCACCAGTTGGGCCGCGTCGCTCGCGTCCGTCGACTGCCCGACCTCGTCCGAGATGAGGTACGCGAGCAGCACCGCGACCACCGCGAGCGGTACGCCGACGAGCAGATTGAGCTTGCGCCTGAAGGGCCAACGGTCTGCGAAGCCCCGTATGGACACCAGGCCTCCTTCGTGGGGTGTTGTCACGGTACGCGCAGCGACACACGTGACTGTTTTTGATCGAAGCGGCCCCCGCACACCGCTGTGACCGATGCCAACTCCGGGGAGACTACCGCCTCTTCGATCGATCAAGTGCGTCGCCCTACGTCAAGAATCAATTACAAAGCGCCCGTGTTCGTGACCGGTCTGTTTACGTTGCCTTCACAACTGGGCACCCATTGAGGCCAATCGGTGACCAGACTTCTCTTGACTGACCAAGAACCGGCTGGATTGGATCAGCGGAGTGCGGAATTCACGCCCCGCGCGTGGACGCCACAGCCATGCCTGCACGTCTGAGCCAACATCCGAGCCCGGAACGGGAATTGTGACTTCAAAAGCGAAGAACAGCTGGTCAAGTACTAGGTACCCCGGCGCGGCCGCCATCGCGCTCGCCGCGACGGCTGCGCTTGTCACGGGATGTGGTTCGTCCTCCGACAGCAAGTCCGACAACCCGCTCTCGGGCGACAAGGCGAGCGGCGACACCGTCGTCGTCGGCTCCAACAACTTCGCCGAGAGCATCCTGATCGCCGACATCTACGGCGAGGCCCTCAAGGCCAAGGGCGTCAAGGTCACTTACAAGCCGAACATCGGCAGCCGTGAGACGACCTACGGCCTGCTCAAGAACGGCACCATCACCGTGCTGCCCGAGTACAACGGCGCGCTGCTGGCCTACCTCGACCCGAAGGCCACCCCGGCGACCCTCGCCGCGACCACGGCCGCGATCGACGCCAAGCTCGACACCAAGCTGACGCTGCTGGACCCGGCCGCCGCCGAGGACAAGGACACGGTCACCCTCAACGCGGAGACCGCGAAGAAGTACAACCTGACGTCCGAGTCGAGCATCGCGGATCTCAAGTCCATAGCCAAGGACCTGGTCATCGGCGCCTCGCCGGAGTTCCAGACCCGGCAGCAGGGCCTGGTCGGCCTGAAGTCGGTCTACGGCCTGGAGTTCAAGTCCTTCAAGGCGCTGGACGCGGGCGGCCCGCTGACCGCGGCCGCGCTGAAGAAGAACACCGTCCAGGCGGCCGACCTCTTCAGCACGGACCCGACCATCACCAAGGAGAAGCACGTCACGCTCCAGGACCCGAAGAGGCTCTTCGGGTTCGAGAACGTGCAGCCCCTGGTCTACAAGAGCGGCCTCTCCGCCGCCGGCGTGGCCGCCCTCAACGCGGTCTCCGCGAAGCTCGACACGGCGACCCTGCTGGACCTCGACACCCAGGTGGGCTCGCAGAACAAGGACCCGCTGGACGTGGCGAAGGCCTGGCTGAAGACAGCCGGCCTGGACTAGGTCTGCTCCGGCCGACGCGGGTGCCTCCGTTTCTCCGGGAGGCACCCGCGTCGGCGTGCCCGGACGGGTCTAGTACCCGACGTGGAACGTCGCGTCCTGCTGGTCCGTGGCGGTCGAGATCGGGTCGATGCGCAGCACGTAGTTGGAGTGCCGGATGTAGCGCGTCGGGTTGTTGTACGACCGGAAGGACGCCCAGGAGGCGTCGGCGAGCCCAGCGGTCCGGTAGAACGTGGCGTCCCCGGCGAACGCCGACGTGCCGTCGTTCACGTCCAGTTGGAGCGCGTAGTTGTAGTGCCGCAGATATCTGGTCGGGTAGTTGACCGACTGGAAGGACACCCCCGCGCTGTCCGTGAGACCCGGCACCAGCGTCCACTGCGAGTCGGTGTACGGGTCGAAGGCGTACTCGTCGATCCGCCCGACGAAGTTGGAGTGCCGGACGTAACGCGCCGGATAGTTGTAGGACTTGAGCCGGTTCCAGGCGGGCGTGCCCCACTTGGCGACCAGGTTGGCGTACTCGGCCGCGGTGATCGGCTGGATTCCGCAGTGCTTGGAGTTGAGCGGCTGGGTGTAGAGCTTCTGGTCGACGGCCGTCCAGGTGCCTGCGGCGAGGCTGCTGGTCTGCCAGGCGTAGAAGACGCCGTTGGGGTCCCAGGTGTCACCCCAGAGGTACCAAGTCCCGCTCGAAGCAAGGGACTTGACCAGAGTCGGCGCCTCGGTGCCGTTGTGCGAGACCGCCGTGCTGAACTCGGCGAAGCTCCCCGGGTCCAGTGACGTGGACTTCGCGCCGACCAGCGTCGAGTTCTTCTTGAAGTAGAGGTAGTTGACCCCGTTCACGCCCACCGCGAGGTCGCCGTCGATGACGTCGTAGCCGGGGTCGAAGAACACCTGCGGATCACCGGCGGTCACGAAGTCGCTCGTGTAGTTGACCATGATGACGTTGTGGCCGCTGTCGTTGACGGCCGAGTAGATCACGCCGTACTGCCCGCGCCCCGCGTCCCAGTACGACTCCGGCGCCCAGGCGTGGGTGTCCAGACTGTGCACCTTCATCCGCCGGTAGCCGGTGAAGGTGCGCAGGTCGGTGGAGTCCCAGACGTGCAGGTACTGGCTGACGTACGACCAGTCGGTGCCGTTGAGGTCGGTCGCGAGGACCACGAACGTGCCGTCCTGCTTGCGCAGGATGAACGGGTCGCGCAGGCCCAGGGAGCCCGCGGTGGGGGTGGCGACGGGGGCGTTCTGGTTCAGCGGGGTCCACTGCAGACCGTCGGGGCTGACGGCGAGGTGCAGACCGTAGTTGGCGCCGAGGAACGTCGGCGACTCGGTGAAGTAGCACATGACATAAGCCGAGTTGGTCGCGGCGTGCGCGCTCCCGGCGCCGAGCGTGAGCGCGCCGGTGGCCGCGAGGGGGACGGTCGCGGCCGCGCCGAGGAAGTGCCGGCGGGAGAGGTGGGGGAGGGGAGGGACGGCCATGTGTTCTCCAGGGGTGACGAGCGGGGGTGACGAGCGGCCCAACGTTCGGTATCCCGAACGCAGTTCGGTAAGTCGATCAGAAGGTAGAGATGGGGCGTGTGCGCGTCAATCACACGGTCGTGCTTGGCCGGTACTCGTCGTTCACGTAGGCGTCCGCTACGAGCCCCCTGTGTGGATCACGAGCCTCCGGCGCGGATCAGCAGCTCCGCCCGCGCCCGGGCCGCCGCCCCGATCGCCACCGCGTCACCGCCCAGCAGGGCCGGCAGTACCCGCACCGGACGGCCGCTCACCGGCGGCTCCAGCGCCAAGGTCTCCCGCACGGCGGACTCGACGAGCCCCCACGACCGGCTGACACCGCCGCCGATCACGCACGTCGTGACATCCAGCAGCCCCGCCGTGATCAGCAGCGCACGGGCCACCCCGCGCCCCAGCGCCGCGTACACGGCCCGCGCGTCCGGATCGCCCTGCCGGGCCGCCCCGGCGACCTCGCGGGCCGTGAGAGCGCGACCCGTCCGCTCCGCGTACCGCGCCGCGACCGACCGCCCCGACGCCAACGTCTCCAGATGCCCCCGACCGCCGCACGTGCACGGCAGATCGCCGAACCCCGGCACATGGCCGATCTCGCCCGCCGCCCCGCGCGGCCCGTCGTAAAGGGCGCCATTCAGCCACAGCGCGCCACCCACCCCGGTGCCGAGCGTCATCCCGAGCACGTTCTCCTCACCCGTGACAGCGCCCCGCGCCACCTCCCCGCGCAGAAACGCGTTCACGTCGTTGTCGAGGAACGCCGGTACGCCCAGGGCCTGTTGGACGGCCGCCGTCACCTCGAACCCGGCCCAGTCCCGGAACGAGTCGCTCGCCACGAGGATCCGCCCGGCCCGCACGTCCACGAGCCCGGCCGCACCGACCCCGACACCGAGCACCCGGGCGGGCGTACGGTCCAGCAGCAGCCGTAGCGCCGACAGCGCGGCGGCGAGCATGGCCGCGCCGCCCTCGCTCGCCGGTGTCGGCACCTCCGCCCGGTCCAGGACGTCGAGCCGGTCCGTGCACAGCACGACCTGGGTGCTCGTCCCGCCGATGTCGACGCCGACGATCACCTCGGGTGTGTCGCTCACGCGCCGGCCCCCGTCCCCGACGCCAACCGGTGTTCCCTGCGCTCCCGTTGGAGCACCGGATCAGGCACGGGTACGGCGGCGATGAGCCGACGCGTGTACGCGCTCTCCGGACGCAGCAAGGTCCGCGTGGTCGGCCCCTGTTCCTCGACCCGCCCGTCCCGCATCACGACCACGCGCCCCGCGAACCGCTGCACCACGGCCAGGTCGTGCGACACGAAGAGACAGGCGAACCCGAGTTCCTTCTGCAACTCGGCGATCACCTCCAGCACGGTCTGCTGCACACTCACGTCCAGCGCGCTCGTGGGCTCGTCCGCGACCAGCAGCCGGGGTTCGAGCACCAACGCCCGCGCGAGACTCACCCGCTGCCGCTGCCCACCGGACAGTTCACGCGGCCCACGCCGCGCCAACTCCCTGGGCAACCGCACCAGTTCGAGCACCTCGGCGACCCGCTCCCGCCGCTCGGCGGCCCCCATGCCACGCCGGTGCACCCGCAAGGGCTCGGCCACACACTCCGCGACACTCATCCGCGCGTCCAGCGACGCCACCGGATCCTGCAACACCACACCGACCCCGGCCAACAGCGCGCGCCGTGCCCGCCCCCGCGCCCCGCGCAGATCGGCCCCGAAGAGCGAAACACTCCCCGACTCCGGCGCGACCAGCCCAAGGGCCACCCGCGCGGCGGTCGACTTCCCCGATCCGGACTCACCGACCAGCCCCACGGTCTCCCCGGCCCGCACGGTCAGTGACACATCCTCCAGCGCCCGTACGGCACGCGGCCCACGCCCGAACTGCACGGCAATGCACCGGAGTTCGACGACCGGCGCCCCTTCGGCCTCCTCGCGCACGGCACCCACGGACCCGCTCACCGCGAGCCGAGGCACGGCGGCCAGCAACCGCCGCGTGTACTCGTGCGAGGGCCGCAACAACACGTCCTCCACAGTCCCCGTCTCCACGACCTCCCCCTCCAGCATCACGGCGACCCGGTCGGCGAAATCGGCGACGACGCCCATGTTGTGCGTGACCAGCAGCACGCCGGTACCCGAGTCGGCGGCCAACGCCCGCAGCAGATCGAGGATCTCGGCCTGCACGGTGACATCGAGGGCGGTGGTCGGCTCGTCCGCGACCAGCAGTCCGGGCGAGTTGGCGATGGCCATGGCGATGACGACCCGCTGCCGCTGCCCACCCGACAACTCGAACGGAAACGCGGAGGCCCGCCGCTCGGGGTCGGGAATCCCGACTCGACGCAACAACGCGACGGCTTCAGCGGCGGCCTCCCGCCGCGACACGTCCCGGTGATTCCGTACAACCTCCGCTATCTGCCTGCCGATTCGGGTCAGCGGATCAAGAGCGGTGGCCGGTTCCTGAAAGACCATGGAGGCGGTACGCCCACGCAGCCGCGCGAGTTCGGCCTCACCGGCGCCGACCACATCGGTACCGCCGACCGAAACACCCCCGGACGCACGGGCGTTGCCGGGCAACAGCCCGAGCGCGGCGAGGGCCACGGTCGACTTCCCGGACCCGGACTCACCGACAAGCGCCAGCGTCTCCCCGGGCGCGACCCGCAGCGAAACCCCGCGCACGGCGGGCACATCACCGCTCTCCGTCGAGAACGTAACACCCAGATTCTCTATCTCCAGGATGTCGTTCATCCGCGTCCCTTCACGTCGAAGGCGTCGCGCAGCCCGTCGCCGATCGCGTTGAACGCGCACACGACGAGGATGATCGCGAGGCCCGGTGGAACGATCAGCCACCAGCGTCCCGAGTAGGCGGCCGTCAGCCCCGCCGAGAGCATGCCGCCCCAGTCGGTCGCCGGCGGCTGAACTCCCAGCCCCAGATAGGACACATAGGCGACGAGCAGAATCGCGTCGGCGACCTGGAAGGTGGCCGCGACGACGATCGTCGACACCGAGTTGGGCAGGATGTGCCGCGCGATGGCCCGGGTGTGGGTACCGCCGATGGCCCGCAGTGTCAGCACATAGTCGCGCCTCTTCAACGTCAACGTCTCGGCCCGCACAAGCCGCGAGGGCACGAGCCAGGACACCAGCCCCAGGATGACGATCAGCCCCGGCACACCAGGCGTGGTGATGGCGGACACGACCAGCAGTATGAACAGGGCGGGAATGGCGATCCCGGCATCCACGACCCGCATCATCACGGCATCGACCCACCCGCCCGCATACCCCGCGATCGACCCCCAGAGCGTCCCGATGACAGTGGCGAGCACCCCGGCGGCCAGCCCAACGAGCAACGAGACTTTCCCGCCGTACATGAGTCGCCCCAACTCGTCATGCCCCACGGCATCGGTACCGAGCCAATGGGAGCCACTGGGGCTGAGGTTGACCTGCGTGAGGTCCGTATGGGTCTGGTCGGTGGAGTAGAGGAGAGGCCCGAGGAAGCAGAACGCGAAAAACAGGGCAACTATCACGATCCCGGCAACAGCAAGCTTATTGCGCGCGAAGCGCGCTCTCAGGGGCGCGGGGCTGTTTCGATGTGCGGCTCCGCCGCGGGGCGCGACCAGCCCCCACCGGCGCGCACTCCGAACACTCACGCCAGACCCCCCTTTACGCGAGGATCAACAACCCGCTGAACAACATCCGCGAGCAGCGTCCCCACCACAGTCGCGACGGAAATGACGAGCACGCACCCCAGCAGCACCGGATAGTCCGAAGACTGAGCCGCGCTCCAGAACAACAGCCCCATCCCCGGGTAGTTGAAGAGCTGCTCAACCACCAGCGCACCCCCGAACAACACCGGCACGTAGTACCCCAACATCGCGATCACCGGCGTCAACGAGTTCCGGAAGACATGCTTGAAGAGGATCGCCCCCTGCCGAGAACCCCCCGCCCGAGCCGTCCTCACGTAGTCCTCGGAAAGGTTCTCCAAGGTCGCGGCCCGCATGTACCGACTGAACACGGCGACCATCGATGCCGCCCCGGTCACCACAGGCAGCACCAACGCAACGGGATCAGCGAAGACTTGACCCACCGTGTCCCCCTGCGGCGCCTGCGAGGGAAACCACCGCAACACCTGCGTGAACACCAGCACCAGCACAAGTCCCAGGAAGTACACGGGAGTCGAGTACGCCACGAAGCTCAACGTCGTGATGACATAGTCGGCCGGCTTGTTCCGCCGCACCGCCTGCCACATGCCCAACGGAAGGGCGAGCCCCAGCCCGACCACCGCCGACAACACGGTCAACACCAGGGTTTTCGGGAGCCGTTGCTCGATGAGCTGCGACACCGCCTCGTTCAGGGTGTACGACGTACCGAGGTCCCCGTGCGCCAACTGCCGCAGGTAGTACAGGTACTGCACGGGCAACGGCCGGTCGAGCCCCTGGTCGTGGTTGAAGAGCGTGATCTGCTGGGGTGTGGCCTGCGGCCCGAGGATCCCGCGCGCGGGCCCCCCTGGCAGCGCGTGCAGCAGACCGAACACCACGACCGTCACGATGAGGATCACGACCAGCGCCTGCGCGATCCGCCGGGTCAGATACAGGAGGGTGTCCATGCCTCAGCCGGTCCACTTCCACTGTGCCGGGTGGAAGTTGGCGAGCGGGTCCTGCGAGAAGCCGCCGAGGCCGTTCTTGACGACGGAGATCTGGTAGTCCGGCTCGGGCAGCCAGATCACCGGCAGATCCTTGGCGAGGGCCGCGCTGTAGTCCTGGATCGCCTGGGTCGAACTCGACGTCGTGGACGCGGAGATGAGCTTGTCGACGTCGGCGTTGGAGTAGTTGCCGAAGTTCGCGCCGCCCTTGGACTGGAACAGGGAGTCGCCGGTCGGGAAGGCCGGGAAGTACCAGCTGCCCGCCGTACCGAAGTAGGACAGCTGCCACTTGCAGATCGACTGCGAGGCCGTGCACTGCGGGGTCTGCGACAGCACGGAGTTGACCGGCGCGGTCTTGATGGAGAACGTGATGCCGGTCTTCGCGAGCGAGGACTGGATCGCGCTCATCATGTTGTCGGTCACCGTCGAACCGGACTGCGACAGCACCTGCATCTTGAACTTCGTCCCCTTGGCGACCCCTTCACCGCACTGGGCGGCCCCGGTGCCCGGGCCGGTGCAGGTCATGACCCCACCCTCCTCGCTCCAACCATGGCCGGTGAGCAGGGACTTGGCGGCCGAGGTCGAGAACGGATACGGGTCGCTCTTCTGCGCGGCCGACAGGAACGACGAGCTCTGCGCCTGCGGAATCGGGCCGTACCCGGGCACCGCCGTGCCGTTGAAGATGACCTTCGACAGACCGCTCTGGTCGATGGACCGCTGGACGGCCTGCCGGGCGTAGAGCTGCTTGAACACGGCACCCATGGAAGGGTTGTTGAAGTTGTACGGCATGTAGGTGATCGCCCAGCCCGACCAGGGTTTCACCGTGTAGCCCTGCGCGGTGAAGCTGTCCTTCTGGTCGAGGTCGGTCGCCTCGATGTAGCCGTAGTCGACGCTCCCGGAGCGCAGCGCGTTCTTCTCCGCGTCCGCCGTCGTGAACGGCAGGAGGTTCACGGTGGGGATGCCGGCCTTCTCGCCGCCGTCGTACTTCGAGTTGGCGGCCAGGACGACCTTGCCGGCCGTGGAGAAGGACTTCACGGTGTACGGGCCGCTGATCGTCTTCCACAGGGCGTTCGTCGCGTAACCGCTGATGCTCTTGGCCGCGTTGTTGAGGTACGTCCAGTCCTGCTTGGCGTCTCCGGCCTTGTCCCACGCGTGCTGGGGGAGCGGGTTGATCTGGCTCAACTCGTTGGCCAGCATCCACTGCGGGTTGTACGCCTTGTCGAAGGTGATCGTGAAGTGGCGGGTGTCCACGGTCTTGAAGGACGTCCAGTTGTCCGGCGCCTTGCCCGGGTTGTAGCCCGCCCACTGCGCCTTGTTCGCCTTGATGAGGTCGAACCAGAACTTCACGTCGGCGGAGGTGATCGGCTTCCCGTCGCTCCAGTGCCGCTCGCCGAGGGTGATCGTGACGCTCTTGTTGTCGGCCGCGAAGTCGGCGGCGGTCGCCACCGAGCCCTTCTTGTTCCAGCCCATGGTGCCGGTCGAGCCGTCGTACGCGATCAGCGGCTCCCACAGCGAGTTCGCGATGGAGATGTTGTTGGTGTTGAGGTGCGCGGCGGTGCCGATCGGGAGGATCCAGTTCGGGGTGAAGTTCGCGGGCAGCGCGTAGTCGATGGAGTCGTGGGACCCGGAGGACGACGTACCGCTCGACCCGGAACAGCCCGCGAGCAGCAGCGAGGCCGTGGTCAGGGAGGCACCGGCGAGGAGTCTCGAGCGAACAGGGGACATGGTTCTCCTCGGAAAAAGAGGGGTGGAGGCGGGAGTGAGGACAGTCAACGACCCCTGTGGTCGAAGAAATAGGCGTGGCGCTGTAAAAAGCCTGTTACTGCCGTTCTGAAAAAAGCGCACAGGGCATCCGGGTGACTTACGCTCATCGCCTCGTTCGTCGATCCGGAAGTAACTTCCTTCATGCCTGAAAAAAGTGCGCACCGCCGGAAGAGCACCTCGGGCGTCTCCTCACAGGCCGAGCACGTCCTGGAACTCCTCGCCTCCGGGCAGGCCGCCACCCGCACCGAACTCGCCGAGCTGCTCGGTGCCGCGCCCTCGACGATCTCCCTCGCCGTGGGCCAACTGGTGTCCCTGGGCCTGGTCGCCGAGCACGGCACGCGCTCCTCGACCGGCGGCCGGCCGCGCAAGGTGCTGCGGCTGGGCGGCAGCGACGGGTTCGCGGTCGCGGCCGAACTCGGCGGCAAGCACGCACACGTGGGCGTCGTCCTGCCCGGCGGCGGACTCACCGACGTCTCGACGGTGCCCTTCGCCACGGCGGACGGCCCCGAGGCCGCGCTGCCCGGTCTCGCCGAGACGCTCACCGCGCTCGCCGACCGGCACGGGAGGGACCGCCTGCGGGGCGTGGGCCTGTGCCTGCCCGGCCCGGTCGACATCGCCTCCGGGATCGTCACGCTGCCCGCCCGGATGCCCGGCTGGAACAGGTTCCCCATCCGCGACTGGCTCGCCGAACGCTTCGAGGTACCGGCCGCCGTCGAGAACGACGCCAACTGCATGGCCGTCGGCGAACACACCGTCCAGCCCGCCGAACGACGCCAGTCGATCATGGTCAAGGTGGGCACCGGGATCGGCGCCGGAGTCATCGCCGACGGCCGCCTCTACCGCGGCGGCACCGGCGCCGCCGGCGAGATCACCCACGTCCGCGTGGAGGCCGCCCAGGACACCCCCTGCTCCTGCGGCAACACCGGCTGCCTGGAGACGGTCGCCTCCGGCGCCGCCCTCGTCCGCATCCTGCGCGGCCACGGCCTCGACGTGACGACCACCGAGGACGTCGTACGCCTGGCCACCGACGCCCACCCCGAAGCAACCCGAGCGGTCCGCCAGGCCGGCCGCTACCTCGGCCAGGTCCTGGCAGCCAACGTCAACTTCTTCAACCCCGACGCCGTGTATCTGGGCGGCATCCTCTCCACCCTGGAACCTTTCGTGGCAGCGGTCCGCAGCCAGCTCTACGAGGGCTGCCACCCCCTGGTCACAGAACACCTGGTGATCGACCGAGCAAGCCTGGGCGCAGACGCGGGCCTGGTGGGCGCAGGCCAGTTCGCCCTACAGAGGGCTTTGGCCCAGGCACTCCAAACGGTCACAGATAGACCGGCGGCGCGATGAGTTGCTTTTAGGGGCGCGGGGAACTGCGCGACCAGCCACAACGAGCCGGCACACGACACACAACCTGGAGCCTCCGTGCCTTCATCCCGCCCCACAATCGCCATCGCAGGCCTCGGCATAGAATCCTCAACCTTCTCCCCGGCCCGCACGAACGCCTCGGCCTTCCACCCCCAACGAGGCCAAGAGGTCCTCACCCGCTACCCCTTCCTCAACCCCGGCACCCCGCTCCGGGAAGCCGCAGACTGGCAAGGCGCCCTCGTCGGCAAGGCCCTCCCCGGCGGCACGGTCACGGCCGCCGCGTTCACCCGACTCTCCGACGAACTCATCGCCCGCCTAAGGGAGTTGGGTCCGCTAGACGGCCTCTGGTATGACATCCACGGCGCGATGACAGTAGAGGGCATGGACGACGCCGAGGCCCACCTCCTCACCCGCATCCGGCAAACCATCGGCCCCCACCCACGCGTGTCGACCTCGATGGACCTCCACGGCAACGTCTCCCGCGAACTGGTCCACGCCACCGACCTGATCACCTGCTATCGCATGGCCCCGCACGAGGACGCCATGGACACCAAGGAACGCGCCGCCCGCAACCTCGTCGACCACCTGGCAAGCGGCGCCCCCCGCCCGGTCAAGGCCTGGATCCCGGTACCGGTATTCCTCGCGGGCGAGCAGACCTCCACCCGTATCGAACCGGCGAAGAGCGTCTACGCGGCCGTAGCAGACGTAGAGGCGAAAGAGGGGGTCACGGACGCGGCGATCTGGGTCGGCTACGCGTGGGCGGACGAGCCCCGCAACCGGGCCGCGGTCGTCGTCACCGGACCGTCCGCCCCCCAAGTCACCGCAGGCGCCGAACAGTTGGCACGCGGCTTCTGGGACGCCCGGCACGACTTCGCGTTCGTCGCCCCGACCGGCACCCTGGCCGACTGCCTGGACGAGGCCCTCGCCTCCATCGCCCGCCCGTACTTCATCAGCGACACCGGCGACAACCCGACCGCCGGCGGCGCGGGAGACGTCACCTGGGGACTCCAACAGGTGCTGGAGCGCCCGGAGTTCAAGGACCAGGACGGTCCGACGGTCATCTACGCCTCACTGCCCGGACCGGCCGCCGTAGAGGCAGCGGAGCGAGCCGGAGTCGGCGCCACCGTGACCGTCACAGCCGGCGCCGAGGTCGACGACCGTCACGCGCCCCCGCTCACCCTCACCGGTGTCGTCCACTCGGTCCGGCACGGCGACCGGGACGCGGGGACCGAAGTGGTCCTCAGGGTCGGCAGCGTGCAAGTGGTCCTGACCCGGCTGCGGAAGCCGTACCACCACGAACACGACTTCACCGAACTGGAGTTGGACCCGCGCTCCGCCGATCTCGTGCTCGTCAAGATCGGCTATCTCGAACCCGAACTGTTCGCCATGGCCGCCGACTGGAAGATGGCCCTCACCCCGGGCGGGGTCGACCAGGACCTGGTCCGGCTCGGTCATCACCGCATCCGGCGGCCGATGTTCCCCTTCGACCACGCCATGCCCGACCCGGACCTCACGGCCCGGGTCATCGGTCCCTCGGACGAGCCGCTCACCGGGGCGGACGAGTGAGCTTGCCGCCGTCGCCGTCCTCGATGGCCGCCTCGATCAACTGGTCCAGCAGCGCGATCAGTACGTTCCGGCACGAGTCGCGCTCCCGCGCGTCGCACAGCAGCACCCGGACGTCCTCGGGGAGGGCCAGCGCCTCGCGCACCGCCTCCGCGGGGTAGGGGTGTTCGCCGTAGAAGCCGTTCACGCCCACCACGAACGGGATGCCCCGGCGTTCGAAGAAGTCGACGGCCGCGAAGCTGGACTTCGGGCGGCGGACGTCGATCAGGACGACCGCGCCGAGCGCGCCGAGCGCCAGGTCGTTCCACATGAACCAGAAGCGCTGCTGGCCCGGGGTGCCGAACAGATACAGCACCAGGTCCTGGCCGATGGTGATCCGGCCGAAGTCCAGGGCCACGGTGGTGGCCCGTTTCTCCTCGATGCCGTCGAGGTCGTCGACGGCGAGGCCCGCCACGGTCAGCGGTTCCTCGGTGCGCAGCGGCGCGATCTCGCTGACCGCACCGACCATGGTGGTCTTGCCGACCCCGAAGCCCCCCGCGATCAGGATCTTGACCGTCTCGGGCGGCGCGGGTGCCGGAGCGATGGTGTCAGAGCCGGCCAAGGCCCTCCCTCACTTTCTGCAGCAGGTCCATGTCCGGGCTGGTACGGGAGACCGGGTGCGGCGGACGGGCCGTGATCAGACCCGCCTCCAGCAGATCGCAGAGCATGATCACTACCACGCTCACCGGAAGGTCGACAAGGGCGGCGACCTCCGCGACCGCCAGCGGCTCGGCGCACAGTCGCAGGATGCGGGACTGCTCCGGTTGCGGCCGGGGTGCCCGCGCGGGCGCCGGGTCGACCGCGGTCACCGTGGTGATGAGGGTGAAATCGGCGCGGCTGGGCCGGGTTCTACCACCGGTCAGCGTGAACGGCCGTACGAGCCGCCCCGCCGCGTCGCCACCGCTCACCTCACTCGCCGGCGCCGGCCGCGGGGCCGACGCCGGCCCGCGGCGCGGCGCTGAGATGCTCGCCTATCTTCTTCACCAGCATGTTCATCTGGTACGCCACGACCCCGACGTCCGCGCCCGGACCGGTCAGGACCACCAGATGGGCGCCGGGGCCCGCCGAGGTGAGGATCAGATAGCTGTTCGCCATCTCGATCAGCGCCTGGCGCACCGGACCGCCCCGGAAGTCCATGCTGACCCCCTTGCTGAGGCTCATCAGACCGGACGCGGTGGCCGCGAGCCGCTCGGCGTCGTCGCGCAGGAATCCGGTGGACTTGCTGACGACCAGGCCGTCCTCGGACAGCACGACGGCCTGGTTCACCTCGGCCACCCGGTCCACGAGTCCGGTGAGCAACTGGTCGAGCTGGGTGTGCGTGGCGGGGACGGGTCGTGTCATGGCGGAGTCCTTCATGAGCGGTCGGCGGGCGGATTGGGGGAGGCTGCTGCTTCCTCCCGGTCGTACTGCGTCGGCGCGTCGCCGTCGATGGCGTCCCGCGCCTGGAACGTGCCACGCTGGAACCCGGCCAGCGAGGATGCCGCGCGCTCCGCGGTGAAGTCTTCCAGCTCCAGGTCCTCCTCGACCGGGGCGGCCTCCTCCCGCAACTCACTGGCCAGACTGGTCTGCGGCACCCGCCGCGGCAACGGGGTGAGCCCACCGAGCCCGACCGCGACCGACTCGTTCTCGGGCGACCGCGCCGGCGGTACGACGGGCCGGGCCTTGGGCGCGGGACCCGACGCGTCAACATCCCGGTCCGCCAAGGCGGTTGCCGCGGCGGCGGCCGTCCGCTCCGCCTTCTCCGCTACGGCGGTCACTTCCGCGTCGGCGCGTTTCGAGGCGCCCGGAGCGGACTCCTCGGGGGCCTCGGGCACGACGATCTCGTGCGGGATCAGCACGATCGCGGTCGTGCCGCCGTACGGCGAGGAGCGCAGCGTCACCGCGATGCCGTGCCGGACGGCGAGCCGGGCGATCACGAACATGCCCAGCCGCAGGTCGTCGGCGAGCGCGACCACGTCGAACTGCGGGGCCACCGCGAGCTGTCCGTTGAGCGAGGCGTAGTCCTCCTCGGACATGCCGAGCCCGCGGTCCTCGACCTCGATCACGAGACCCTTGGCGACCATCGCGGCCCGTACCCCGACGGGGCTGGGCGCGGGGGAGTACACGGTCGCGTTGTCGATCAGCTCGGCCAGCAGGTGGATCACGTCCGCGACCGCGGGCGGCGCCAGGCACACCTCCTCCTCGGTGTGCACCTCCACCCGCTGGTACTCGGCGACCTCACCGACGGCACTGCGCAGGATGTCGATCAGCGCGACCGGCTCGGTCCAGCTGCGGCGCGGCTGCTCACCGCTGATGACGACGAGGTTCTCCTCGTAGCGGCGCAACTGGCTTGCCGTGGAGTCCAGTTCGTACAGGCCGCGCAGCACCTCGGGGTCGTCGTGCCGGCGTTCCAGCTGGTCGAGCTTGGTGAGCTGGAGGTTGACCAGGTTCTGGCTCTGCCGGGCGATGCCGAGGATGACCTTCTGGAAACCCCGCCGGGTGTCGGCGAGTTCGACCGCGGTGTGCACGGCGGTGCGCTGCGCGGCGTTGAACGCCTGGGCCACCTGGCCGAGTTCGTCGTCGCCGTAGTCCAGCGGCGGGGTCGCCGACTCCACGTCGATCTTCTCGCCCCGGTTCAACCGGGCCACCACGTCCGGCAGTCGGTCCTCCGCGAGGCCCAGCGTGGCCACCTTCAGACCGCGCAGCCGGCGGGACAGGGAGCGGGTGATCCGCCAGGACATGCCGACGCACAGCAGCAGGGCGCCGAGTCCGCCCGCGCTCAGCGAGCCGGCCGTCACGAGCAGGCTGTGCGCCTTGTCGGAGCTGCGGTCCAGGAGCCCGTCCGTCTGCTGCCTGATCATGTCCGTGTACTGGTCGCCGACCTCGGACAGCGCGGCGTTCCACTGCTTCTGCAGGTCGGGCAGGGCGACCTGGCCGTCCTTGCCGCCGCTCGTGGTGCCGGCCGCGAGTACCTGGTCCTCCACCGACTCCAGGGTCTTCCACTCCGCGCTCTGGAGCACCCGCTCGACCTGTGCCTTCGCACTGCCGGTGAACATGCCGACGATCTGGTTCTCGACCAGCCAGCGCCGGGCGTGCACCTGCTCCGCGAACTGCTCCCACGCCGCGTCGTCGAAATGCCCCGAGGGCCAGGCCAGCGTCAGTTGCGCGTCCTCGACGGAGACCATCTCGGCCCCGCGCTCCAGCGTGATGAGCGGACCGGCCTGCGAGGTGAGGTCGCCGTCGTCCACCTGGGACAGCGCCTGGAACGCCTGCATCTGGTCGTTGATGATCGAGGTGTACTGGTCCAGCACCTGCTGGGCCGTGATGTCGGTGGGCTTGTCGACCTGGCCGCGGTAGTACTCCAGGCTGTCCACCGAGGCGACGACCGAGTACATCCGGTCCCTGATGCGGGCCGGCGCCTTCTTGATCGCGCCTGACTGGCCCACGAGTTGGGCCACCGCCTTGTCCGTCTTCACGCGCTGCGCGTCCAGCGCGGCACGGGAGCTGTGCGGCGCGGACAGCCACGCCGCCGAGAGACTGCGCTCCTGCTGGAGCGCGAGCGCGGCCTCGGTGCCCATGGCGCCGGTCGACCTGCTCAACTCCGTCTGCGAGCGCAGCCGTAGCCCTTCCGCGAACATCTGGGACGTCGTCAGGCCCCACATGGCGGCCAGCGTGATGCTGGGGACCAGCGCGAGCAGGATCAGGGAAAGACGTATGGAACCGACGCGGCGCCGGGCACCTGTCCGTGGAGACATCGTGGTCGTCCTCGCTACATCCTCGTACGAAGTGTCCGGTCAGCGCGTTCCGTTGGCCGCGAACTCCGCGACCGCGCCGACGTTCGTCTTCGTCACGAACGCCGGACCGGTGAGCACGGGAGCCACCCCGCCGCCACTGATGTTGCCGTTGGTCTTGTACAGCCACAACGAGTCCACGGCCAGATAGCCCTGCAGATACGGCTGTTGATCGACCGCGAACTGTACGGCCCCGCTCTGTACGGCCTTGACCAGGTCCTGGTTGAGGTCGAAGGTCGCGACCTTGGCCCTGCTGTCCGCCGCCTTCACGGACTTGACCGCGGCCAGGGCGAAATCGGCGCCCAACATGACCACTTCGTCGATGCTGGGGTCCTGCTTCAGCCGGTCCGTGACCCCCGCGGACACGGCGTCCATGTCGGTGCCGTCCACGTAGAGGTTGTCGGTCTCGCCGGTGAACGTCTTCTTCACGCCCGCGCAGCGCGCCTCCAGGGCCACATTGCCCCGCTCGTGGATCACGCACAGGGCGTGCTTGGCCTTGAGGGAGTCCAGTTTCTCGCCGATGGCGCGGCCCGCGACACTCTCGTCCTGCCCGAAGAACTCCAGGATGCCGTCCGACTGCCAGGAGTCGATACCGGAGTTGAGGCCGACCACCGGAATGTCCGAGGCCTTGGCCTGCGCGATCGGCGCCTTCATCGCGTCCGGCTTGGCGAGCGTCAGCGCGATGCCGTCGACCCCGTCCCGGATCGCGTCCCGCACCAGCTCCGCCTGCCCCTTGGCGTCGGGGTCGCTCGCGTACATCAGCTCGACGCCGTCCTTGGCCGCGGCGGCCTCGGCGCCCTTCTGCACCAGCAGCCAGAAGGCGTCGCCCTTGCTCGCGTGGGTGACCAGCGCGATCTTGAGCCGGCCCTTGCCCACGGCACCGGCCGTGTCCGTACCGGAGTCGGAACCCCCGGTCCCGGAGCAGCCGGAGAGCAGCAGAGAGCCCGCCACGGCGACGGTGAGCGCCGCGCCGCGTATGAGCCGGAAGGAGGCGTGAGATGCGGGAGGAGTGGTCATGGGGGGTGCGGCACCTCGCTGTGCGGCCGAGCTCGGGGACGGGGAGAGTTCGCCCGGGGCCGTATGAGGTACGCCGGCCGGGAGTCTCCCGTTGGCTCGGAGCAAATCGTGTGTGACCGCTGGTAGTCAAGTGAGCAGCGACATGGAGTGAGTTGTTGCTGCCGCATTGTGATCATCTCGACGTCGTACGGAAGTTGATGGGGTGAAGCGCGGGAGAATCGGTGGTTACGGTTTCCGGGCCACCGCCCCGTACATCGCGATGTCCGCGTCGCTGATCGGTTCGGTGTCCGTCCCGTCCGGACGCCACTTGTGCACCTGGACGATACCGGGCCCGACGAGTTCGAGCCCCGCGAAGAACTCCTCGGCCTCCGGATATGTACGCAGGCGCATCGGCATCCCGCGCGCCGCGTACTCACGGGCGACCCGGCCCACCTCGTCCGGCGCGAACTCGGCCGTACCGATGGACATCGCCAAGTAGCTGCCGGCGGGCAGGGGTTCGAGGAGCCGGCGCACGATGCCCACGGCGTCGTCGGCGTCCAGCACGAAGTGCACGATCGCGATCACCGTCAGCGCGACCGGCTCACCGGCGTCGAGCGTCCCGCGGAACTCCGGCGCGCGCAGGATCGCCGCCGGGTCCAGCATGTCGGCCTCGACGTACGCGGTCCGGCCCTCGGGCGTGCTGTCCAACAGGCCCTGGGACAGGGCGAGTACGAGCGGGTCGTTGTCCACGTAGACCACGCGCGCGTCCGCCGCCGTCGCCTGCGCGATCTCGTGGATGTTCGGCGAGGTCGGGATGCCGGAGCCGATGTCGAGGAACTGCCGTATGCCCGCCTCGCCGGCGAGATACCGCACGGCCCGGTTCATGAAGTCGCGGTTGGCCCGCATGTGCACCGGCATGGCGGGCCACTCCCGGATCATCGCGTCACCGGCCTCCTGGTCGGCGGGGTAGTGGTCCGTGCCGCCCAGGATGTAGTCGTAGATCCGGGCGGAGTGGGCGGTGGTGGTGTCGACGCGGCTGTGATCGGGCAAGGCGGGGCTCCCTGGGTGAGATCTCGTGGTCACGGGTGTCGCCGATGGAGGAAATCCTCGATCCCGGACGCCTGGCTGGAAGAGGTGTCCCCGCGATTCCACGCTCCGGTCATGAGTCAACTGGGCGCACCCTCACGGTCGTTCACCCCCGCGGGGTCCTACCCACGCCGATGGCCGGCACTCGTCGCCCTGTTCCTCGCGGAGGCGATGAACCTGCTGGACGCGACGGTCGTGCAGGTGGCCGCGCCCGCGATCCACATCGAGCTGGGCGGGACGGTGTCCGACGTCCAGTGGTTCACGACCGCCTGCACCCTGCCGTTCGCGGTCCTGCTGATCACCAGGCGCCGACCGGGCGACATCGCGGGCCGGCGTCTGCGGTCCCGTACCGGTCGGTCTCTTCACGCACGCCGAGCTGTTCGGCTCGTCCTGGCGTGCGGTGTTCCTGGGCAACGTCCCGCTCGCGCTCGTCGTCCTCGCCCTGTCCTACGACTGCCGGAGAACCGCGCCCCGAAGCGCCCGACCCTCGACCTCACCGGCACTCTGCCGGCCATGACCGGCACCGGACTTCTGGTCCTCCCGCTGATCGGGGGGCACATCTCCCGTCTGCCCGGCCGGAGTTGGGCCGCGGTGGTCGCAGGGCTGCTGATCCTCGCGGGCTTCGCACCGCACCAGCGCCGGGCGACGGTCCGGGCGGAGACGTCCAGGACCGCGGCGATCCGGTTGAAGGGCGCCCGGCCGTCGATATGCGGGGCGTGGACCAGGCCGCGGTCCAGGTCGTCGAACCTGCTTCCGGTCATGTGCCCCGGAGGCCGGTCAGAGGTCGAACTCGTGCGGCGGCAGGTCGAGGGTGAAGCACGCCTCGCGGACCACGGCCTGCTCGGTCTTGTCGAAGTCGCCGTCGGCGCCGCCGATCACGATGCCGATCTGGATCACGGCACGCGCCTCGGCGGGCTTCTTCTTCGCCTTGGCGATCTCCTGGAGCACGCTGACCTTGCCGAAGGCGAAGTCGGCGGTCAGCTTGTTCAGGTTCTCGTCGAAACGGCGCTGGAGGTCCATCGCGTCGAAGTTCTGCAGCACCTCGTTGCTCGCGATGAGCTGGGCGACGCGCTGCCGCTCCGAGGGGTCGACCGTGCCGTCGGCGGCGGCCACGAGCGCGCACATCGCCATGCTCGCGTCGCGGAACGCCCCGCTCTTCAGGTCGTTCTTCTTCGCCACGAGCTGGGTCTGCATCGTCGACGCGGACTCCTTGAAGCGGTCCCACAGGGCCATGCGAACTCCATGCGTAGTAGTCGTGCGTATACAAATCGTGGCTGCAGCACCGTGGAAACTCCCCGGCCCGGGGAGAAGTTCCGGCCGCCTGGACTGGCCCGGTTCGCGGGAGGCGAACGGCAGGGGGCGGGAGGCGACGACGGTGGGGACAGCCGGCAGAGGCTTCGACGACCCGTCCGCCGACGTGCTCACGGACGCCGCCGTGGCCTTCGGGCTGCTGGCCTCGCCCGCCCGGCTGCACATCGTGTGGGCGCTGGCCCAGGGCGAGTGCGATGTCACCGGGCTCGCCGAGCGTGTCGGCGGCGCGCTGCCCGCGGTCAGCCAGCACCTCACCAAACTGAAGCTCGCGGGCCTGGTCCGGGCCCGCCGCGAGGGCCGCCGCCAGGTGTACTTCGTCGACGACCCCGACGTGGTCGACGTCGTCCGGCTCGCGATCACCCGCATCGGCGCCCGTGCCGCCCGGTTTGAGCTGCCCGCCCCCCGTCTCCGTGGCCTCTGACACCGCCGCACACCTCAGGACGAGGCCCGCGCGGTCGCCGCCCTGCGCGCGGTGGGACACACGGTCGGCTTCCTCGGGGACGGTCTCGACGACGTGCCCGCGCCGCGCGCCGCCGACGTCTGTATCGCGCCGTGAGCCGCCGTGGACGTGGCACGGGAGGCCGCCGCCATCGTGCTCGCCGGCAAGGACCTCGCCGCGATCCGGCACGCGGTCACGGCCGGGCGGCACGGCGGCGCGAACATCGCCTCGTATCTGCGGATCACGCGCTCCTCGAACCTCGGCAACGGGATCGCGATGCTCGCCGCCAGATTGCTGCTGCCCTTTCCCGCCGATGCTGCGCGGCGCAGGTGCTCGCCCAGAAGCTGTGCTTCGGCGCGGCCCAACTCGCCCTCGCCCACGACCGACCCGGTACCGTGCCGCCGTGCTGCGGCCGGAGGCGTTCCTGACGTTCATCACCGGGTTCGGGGTGCTCAACACGGTCACCGACCTCGCGACCCTCGGCGTGCTCGCGCTCGCCCTGCGCGGCCCGGACGCCGTCGACGACGAAGTGCTGTTCCACTCGGCCCGGTTCACCGAGAACCTGCTCACCCAGGCGCTGGTGATGCTGCTCCTGAGGGGTCTGCGGTTCACCTCAGGGTTGTACAGTTGCGCAACATAGCAACTGTCGTGTGACGGAAGAGGGAGGGTGAGGCCATGCTCCGCAACGGACTGGAACCTTGGCACCTGCTGGTCGTGGCGATCGTCGTCATCCTGCTGTTCGGCTCGAAGAAGCTCCCCGAGGCAGCGCGCGGACTGGGCAAGTCCATGCGCATCCTCAAGAGCGAGGCGAAGGCGATGAAGGAGGAGAACGCCGTGGCGGACCCGGCCCCGGTGCGACCGGCCACGGTCTACACCGAGACCGACTCCCCGGCGGCCACGTCCACGGAGCCGCCCGCGACCGCCCACTGAGCCCACCGACACGTCGGGCCCCGGCGGTCGCCGGGGCCCGGGGGACGGGTCAGGACTGGGGCTGGAGGGACTCCGTGGTCGTCTTCGCGTCGCGCTTGCGGCGGCGGCGTTCCGAGCGCGGCTCCTGGTCCGGCAGCCAGCCGAACGTCATACAGCTCCCCACGATGCCCAGCAGCAGCCCGATGAAGAAGCCGCCGAGGTTCGAGGTGAGCCAGCTCCCGAGGGAGCACAGGATCCCGACGATCGAGTAGAACAGCCGCTGGCCCGGGCTGAAGAGGATCAGCAGTCCGCACAGCATCATCATCACGGGGAGCAGATAGCCGGTCATGCCCTGCATCCCGATGTGCATCGCGACCTTCAGCGACACCTTCTCCGTGAGCAGGATCTCCCCGCCGCCCAGGGTGAGCAACAGCCCACCCCAGAACGGACGGCGGGCCCGCCAGTGCCGGAAGGCGGGCCCTTTCCCCTGCTGTGGCAGGTTCTCCGACATCAGCAACCCGTGTCGCTGAAGCTGAGCTTGAGGCCCGGCAGCTTGAACACACCCGCTGTGGTGGCGTAGTTGGTCTGCCGCAGGTTGTCGATGTGCACGGTGTCGGCCTGCTGGCTGAAGACGCCCTTCTTGCCCTGCACGCCCGCCTTGTTGAGTGTGCTGGCGTCGTTGCCGATCTCGATGTTGTTGAAGGACGCGTTACCGGACATCTCCGTCGAGTCGGTCGTCAGGTCGGTCGCCGTCACCTTCGTGGCGCCGCTGCCGGCCTTGATCAGCAGGTTGATCCCGCCCAGGTCGACGCTCTGGCACAGACTGTCGAGCGTGGCGTTCTTGATGGCGGAGGTGATGATCAGCTCCTGGCCGCCGGTGTCGCCCGCGTTCGGGCTGTCCGGGATCATGTTGTCGAGGTCGCCGAACTGCTCGAAGCCGGTGCCGTCCATCGACTTGGCGGTGACCGTGAACGGCATGCCGGAGATGGAGAACTGCACGCCCAGGGCACCTTGCGCGGTGAGCACCGCGAGGGCCGCGGCGGTGAGCGTGGCCGGCACCGCCATGATCGCGGCGCGGCGCAGTCGGACCTGACCGCGTCTTTCGGGCCCCCCGGCGGTGTCGGGTGCGGAACCGCTCTCCGGCTGCTCGGGGGTGTTTCCGTTGGACGAGTTGGCGTCCGAGGGTGAAGCCATGTCTGCTCCCATGTGCTGCTCTGGTTCAACGCGAGTCGATGTCGAAGTGGCGCGTTGTCCTGGCGCGGACAGCGAGTGCGGCGTACCCCTCCCCACAACTCCCGGCGGGTGCAAGGGCTTTCAGGTTACGCAGCAGTAGCCGTCGAGGAAGTTACCGGGGGTTACATTCGAGGGTCAAGGGAGTTGTGAAAAAAGAGTGTCGATCATGTGTCACCTGTAGGGCAAGGGCTTCCCGCGCAGCCGCAAAGCCTCGATTTGTACATCAACTTGCCCTACATCTCTTGACGTTGACTGACACTCAGGTCTACAACTCTCCCTTGTTTGCCGGATCCGTGGCGCCGGATCCGCCGCGCGGCACGAGCCGCGTTCCCGGACTTCCCTTTCCGCAGGGGCACTTCACCGCCCCCCCAGAGTCCGAACCCTCCGCGGCCCGGCACGGCCGCTTCCCCCTGGCCCGTGCCGTCCGCCCCACCGCCCGGCCCGGCCGGAGACCCCCAACCCCCGCGGGTCACCGGCCGGTCACCGGCCGGCCGCCGCCCCGGCCCGTCACGTACGGAGAAGGCGTCACGGGCCGGCGGCGGCGAACTCGCGTCCCCCAAGGCGCGGTTGCCTCACCCTCGGAAGTCCCCCAAGTTCCCCCACCCCCCAAAGAACCCCCCGGTTCGACCCTCCATCTCGAAGAAGAGGTACACCCGCATGCGCACTCGCACCGTCCTCACCCTCGTCGGCTCCGTCGCCGCGCTCACCCTCCCCTTCACCGTCCCGGCGTCGGCGGACGGCACCGCCGTGCTCACCACCGGCAGCCTCGGCGGTACGGCCGTCGCCGTCGGCGATGTCCTCACGGCGCCGCTGGCCACCGGCACCTCGGCCACCCTGTACTCCAGCGCGACCGGCACCAGCGGCATCAAGTGCACCTCGTCGCAGTTCACCGCGACCGTCACCGACAACCCGACCGCGCCGGGCACCGCCACCGAGTCCGTCTCCGGGCAGACCTTCACCAGCAGCAGCTGCACGAGCAACGTCCTCGGCGTTCTCGGTGTCTCCAGCATCACGGTCGACAACCTGCCGTACAGCACCGCGGCGGTCTCGGACGGCACCCTGACCGTCACCCCGGCCAGCGGCTCCACCATCCAGACCACGGTCAAGCTGACCACCCTGCTGGGCAGCATCACCTGCGTCTACCAGGCGCCCAGCCTGTCCGGCACGTCCAACAACACCGACACCAGCATCAACTTCACCAGCCAGGCCTTCACCAAGACCTCCGGCTCGTCCCTGTGCTTCAGCGCGGGCTACTTCACCGCGAAGTACGCCCCGGTGACGGACAACGGCGCGGCGGTCTACACCAACTGAGGCCGTAAGCAAGGAGATCCACCACAACTGAGGATCAACCAGGGCCTGTAGGCGTCGAGTTCAGCGTCGACGCAGTCGCAGGGCCAGGGCGGCGCCCCCGGTGAGCACCAGCACCGCGGCGGCGCCGCCCGCCATCATGGGCGCCGAAGGACCGCTCGAAGAGGCGTCGGTGTCGGACGCCACCGGACTGCTGCCCGGCGCGGTGCCCTCCTCGGCGGGGGAGGCCTTCTGCGCCGTGGCGGAGGCCGGAGCCTTGGCCGAACTGCTCGCGGCGGCGGGGGACTTGGTCGCGGACGCCGACGGGCTCGGCGTCTTCCCCTTCGAACCGGCCGTCCCTGTCGTGGGCGTCGGCGAAGCGGTGGTGCCCCCGGGGAACACCACGTCCGAGCACGAGTAGTAGGTGTCCTCTGTGCTGCTGTTCTGCCAGATGGTGTAGATCAGCTGGCGCCCGGTCCGGCCCGTCGGCAGCGTCGCCTTGATGCGGTACGCGCCGCCGGTCAGCGGCGGGTCCTTCACCTCGGCGAACGGCTGTGCCGGCAGCTCGGACCAGGTGAGCGGCTTCGCCGGATCGTAACCGGCCTTCGTCAGATACAACTTGAACGTGCCGGTGTGCGCGATCGTCGAGGCGTACGTCATCGTCAGCTTCGCCCCCGGAGTCAGCCGCGTCGACGGAAAGTCGGTGCGGGCGAGGTCGAGTCCCTTGTAGTCGGCCAGACCGCCGCTGCACAGCTTCCCGTCGGGGATCAGCTGCCGGTCCCGTCCGTTGATGTCCGGGACCCGGACGTTGTCCCAGAAGGTGAAGGGCCCGCCGTTCGCCGTCACGGCCGCCTTGCAGGCCGCCGTCCCGGCCGCGCTGCCGCCGTTCGGAGAGCAGGCGTACACCCGGCTGACCGGATACGTCGGCGCCCCGTGCGCCTGCGCCGGACCCGCCGCCCAGACGGTGAGCAGCAGCGGGGCCATGGCGGCGGCCGCCATGGCAGTGCGATGTGCGGTCATCCGGGACATCCGGAACGTCTCCTCGGCCGGCGCGGCAACGGTCTGTTCGTGGAATACGGAAACCGGGCCCGGCGCGTTCAGTCCGTCCCCTTCGGGCCTTCCCTTGCCGCGAATCGGGATCTACCTGGTCAACTGGCTGATAATCAGGGGTGGTTTCCGGCCTGATCGAGGGTTTCCCCCGTATCCGTATGACCTTCTCTTTGCCTATCGTTTGGCCACAGGTGACCCGCAGGCAACCCCTGTCGAGGTAGTCGCCCGCGCCCGGCGCTCTCTGGCTCGACCCCCCGCCGCTTCGACGACGAAGCGAATCGACCGCCGCTCCGCGCTGCTTGGAGTACGGCCACGAAAGGCAAGCCCTTGCGCACTCCCACGGCATTCCCCACCGGACGGACCCTGATATCCGTCGCCGCGGTCTCCGCGGCCCTCCTCGCCACGGTCGCCACCTCGGCCGCCGTCGCCCAGGTGCCCCCCACCCAGGCCGCCGCGCCGGCCCTCCCCGGACAGACCGAGGCCGCTCCCGGCGCCCTCGCCGAGCGTCTCATCGTCGGCTACAAGTCCGGTGCGGCGGAGGCGAGTTCGAACCGCGCCGCCGAGGCCGACGCCACCGCCAAGGGCAAGGAGACCGGCGAGAGCGTCGACTTCCAGCGCCGCCTCGGCACCGGCGCCGCTCTCGTCGGCCTCGGCGACGCGCACAGCACGACCGAAGTCGCCGACGTCATCGCCGAGTTCAAGGCCGACCCGCAGGTCTCCTACGTCGTACCGGACCGGCTGAACACCCCGCAGGCCGACCCGAACGACACCGAGTACGGCAAGCAGTGGGACCTCTTCGAGTCCACGGCCGGCATGAACGTGCCCGCCGCGTGGCCGACTTCGACCGGCAGCGGTGTGACCGTCGCCGTCATCGACACCGGCTACGTCACCCACTCCGACCTCGCCGCGAACATCGTCGCCGGATACGACTTCATCACCGACACCGCCGTCTCGGTCGACGGCGACGGCCGCGACAGCAACCCGGCCGACCCCGGCGACTACTACGCGGCCAACGAGTGCGGCACGGGCATCGGGGCGAGCAACTCCTCCTGGCACGGCACGCACGTGGCCGGCACCATCGCCGCCGTCACCAACAACAGCAAGGGCATCGCGGGCATCGCCTACGGCGCGAAGATCTCCCCGCTGCGCGTCCTCGGCAAGTGCGGCGGCTACGACTCCGACATCATCGACGCCATCACCTGGGCGTCCGGCGGCACCGTCTCCGGCGTCCCCGCCAACGGCAACATCGCCAAGGTCGTCAACATGAGCCTCGGCGGCGACGGTGCCTGCACCTCGGCCACCCAGGGCGCGATCACCGCCGCCGTGAACCGCGGTACCACGGTCGTCGTGGCGGCGGGCAACGACAACGACAACGTCGCGAACCACTCGCCGGGCAACTGCGCCAACGTCATCTCGGTCGCTGCCACCAACCGCGCCGGCGCGAAAGCGTCCTACTCCAACTACGGTACGGGCGTGGACATTTCGGCCCCTGGCGGCCAGACCAGCACCGGCACCGCCAACGGCATCTACTCCACGCTGAACTCCGGCACCAAGACGGCGTCCACCGAGTCGTACGCCTACTACCAGGGCACCAGCATGGCCACCCCGCACATCGCGGGCCTGGTCGCGCTCATGAAGTCGGCGAACTCCTCGCTGACCCCGGCCCGGATCGAGTCGGCCATCAAGGCCAACGCCCGAGCCCTGCCCGGCAGTTGCTCCGGCGGCTGCGGTGCGGGACTCGCGGACGCGGCGAAGACCGTCCAGGCCGTGAGCGGTGGTAGCGGTGGCGGTACGACGACGACGGGGACGACCTTCTCCAGCACCACCGCCGTGGCCGTCCCCGACGCGGGCTCGGCCGTGGAGTCCTCGATCGCGGTCAACGGCCTTACCGGCAACGCGCCTTCGGCCCTCCAGATCGGCGTCGACATCACCCACACCTACCGCGGTGACCTCGTCCTCGACCTGGTCGCGCCGGACGGTTCGACGTACCGGCTGAAGGCCGCGAGCACCTCGGACTCCGCCGACGACGTCAAGGCCACCTACACGGTCGACGCGTCCGGTGAGACCGCCAACGGCACCTGGAAGCTGCGCGTCCAGGACACCGCCGCGCAGGACACCGGCACGCTCAACAGTTGGAAGCTCACCTTCTGACAGCGAGCCTGACGGCGGCACTGGCAGCGGGCCCGACAGTGCGCCTGGCGGTGCTTGGGAGTGCCTCAGGTGGCACAGGGTATCCACAGAAACAGACCGACTGACCCGTAAGGTAAGGCGTCTCCCCGGGGGCGCCTCGCCGGGGCGGTCGGTCTTCTGTGTGGCCGGTAACCGGTGTTGACACGTGCCACGGATACCGAAAGTGGTCAAGAGTCGGGGCGGGGGTGACGCAGGGGTGCAAGTGATGGGAACGTGAGGGGTGTTGGCAGTCTTGGGGTGCAAAGTCGGCACCGCCGCACGGTGAGCTACTGTCTACAGGGGGTAATAAAAAACGGCATGGGCCGTTGTTTTTCCTTCAGGGGAGTATGTCAGTCGATGGTGAGGCAGCTACGGGCCGAGCAGACCCGCACAACGATCATCACGGCCGCCGCCGAGCTGTTCGACCGGCAGGGCTATGAATCCACCAGCCTGAGCGACATCGTCGACCACGCTCAAGTCACCAAAGGCGCCCTGTACTTCCACTTCGCGGCCAAAGAAGACCTGGCCCACACGATCCTGGAGCTGCAGGCCAAGGCCTCGCGCCGGATCTCCAAGGAGATGGACAACCGGGGCTACTCCTCACTGGAGACGTTGATACGTGTCACGTTCGCCATGACACGGCTGGCCATCGAGGGCCCCATCCCACGCGCCGGACTCCGGCTCGCCGCAGGAGAGATAGAGGTACGGCCCCCGATGCCGCACCCCTTCACCGAGTGGCTCGACATCGCCTCCCGCAAACTCACGGGCGCGGTCGCGGAAGCCGACGCCCACCCCGACATCGACGTGGACGCGGTCGCCCACACCCTCGTCGGCCTCTTCGTAGGCATCCGCGTCCTGGGCCGCACCCTCGAACCGGTCGCCCTCCAGCCCCGCCGAACGGCCGAGATGTGGCACCTGGTGATCCGCGGGCTGGTGCCTGTGCCACGCCGTGCCCGCTATCTCAGCTTGGCGGCGCGGCTGGAGCGGGAGATCGAGGTGGGGGGCTGACCCGCTGGGTGCAGCGAGGTCGGCCGGCCCGCCCGGCAGGCCGGAGTCGACCGGGCGGCCCGGTACGGTGAGGCGCATGCCCGTCACCCCCGCCGCGTCCGTGATCCTCGGCAACGAGCCCGGCTCGTTTCCCCGCAGCGTGCTGGCCGAACGGCACCCGGCGATCATCCAGCAGGTCCGGGACGCCTTCCCCTACGGCCCCGGGCAGCACCGTGCTCTCGACGCCCTCCTGAAGAACTGCACCGAGGGCCCGGTCGAACCCCTCCCCGCGACCGCCGCCGACCACGACCGGTGGGCGGCCTGGGGCACCGACACCTACGCCGGACAGTCCTGGTACGACGTGCCCTGGCTCTGGTCCGAGAGCTACTTCTACCGCCAACTCCTCGACGCCGTGGGCTACTTCGGCCCCGGCGCCTGGCAGGGCATCGACCCGTTCCGCCCCTTCAAGCGCGCCGAACTCGACGCCCCCGAGACGGACGAGGAACTCGCCGCACTCGACGCGCTAGAGGGCAAGTCGCCCGAAGAGCGCGACCGGGCCCTGCTGCACGGCTCCCTCTGGGGCAACCGCGCGGACCTCGGCTTCCGTCTCTCCGCGGCCGGGGCGGAGTCGGCCACACAGGCCCCCGTCCCGGCGCTGGTCGCCGACGACAGCGAACTGCTCTGGTCACTCCTGTCCGGCGACGGCGACGGCACCGGCACGGGCACCGGCACCGGCACCGGGAATGGCACCCTCTGCCTCGTCGCCGACAACGCGGGCCGCGAACTCATCCCCGATCTCCTGCTGTTGGCGCACCTTCTCGACCAAGGGCGCATCGAGCGCGCGGTACTTCACATCAAGCCGCACCCCTACTACGTCTCCGATGCCACGACCGCCGACGTGGTCGACGCCCTGCACCGGCTGACCGGAGCGCCGGGTGCCGCGGCGACGTACGGCCACCGCCTCTGGTCGGCCATGACGGACGGCCGCCTCACCGTGCGCGCCCACCCCTTCTCCTGCGCCCCGCTGCCGTACGCCGAGATGCCCGCCGACCTCCGCGCCGAGTTCGCCGCCGCCACCCTGACGATCGTGAAGGGCGACCTCAACTACCGCCGCCTGGTGGGCGATCGCCTCTGGACCCCGACCACTCCTTTCGCGGACGTCACCGCCTACTTCCCGGGCCCGGTCGCCGCCCTGCGCACCCTCAAGTCCGATGTGATCACGGGCCTGGACGCGCGCACCGAGGCCGCGTTGGTCGCGGCGGAGGGGCAGCGCTGGCGTACCGGCGGCACCCATGCGCTGATTCAGGTGCGGGCGTGAACGGGGTGTCCCCGGAGCCCGTCGTGCTGTTGGGTCGTCACTGACGTTCTTGTCGGACGAGGGGAGTACGACCGAGATGCGTATCGGAGTGGCACCGCACCGCCTGTGGCCCGACCGGGACGAGGAGGTGGACGCGGTCCTTCAACTCGCTGTCAGAGCGGAGGAGTCGGGCCTCGACCACGTCTTCGCGAGCGGCCACGCGGTGGCCGGTGCGACCGGCGTGACCCCGGACCCGCTGATCCTGCTGGCCGCCGTGGCCGGGGCGACGCGACGGATCGGGCTGGTCACCAGCGTGCTGGTGCTGCCGCTGTACAACGCGCTGATCCTGGCCCATCAGGCCGCCACCCTCGACCGCCTCTCCGGCGGCCGTTTCACGCTCGGTGTCGGCACCGGTTGGGACACCGAGGAGTACGCGGCCGTCGGCGTCCCGTTCGCGGGCCGAGGCCGCCGGACCGACGAACAGCTCGCCGTCGTACGGCAGTTGTGGCGCGGCGAGGGTTCCGCGCGGCTCGGGGTGCTGCCCCGAACCGAGGGCGGACCCAGGGTCTGGATCGGCGGGCAGAGTGACGCGGCGCTGCGCAGGGCCCTGCGGTTCGGCGAGGCGTGGCACGGCTCCGGGGTCGATGCCGAGGGACTCACCGGGGTGCGGGCGCGACTCGACGTGCTCGGCGAAGAAGTGGGACGCGATCCCGGTGAACTGGCGTTGACAGCAGGCCTGTTCCTCGTGCCGCCCGGTTTCACGCCCGCCGTGAAGGTACCGGGGCGCCCGCTGGGCGGAGCCGACGCGAGCGCCCAGAGCGTCCGGGACGAGCTCGGCCGGCTGTCCGAAGCCGGGCTGGTCTCCGCGTCCCTGTGGCTGCCGGTGAGCACGGAGGCGCTGCCGGACGCGCTCGCGTGGGTCGGCGAGGAACTCGTCCCGCACCTGTCCGGACAGCCCTGACCCAGCCGTACGTCCTGCCACACCATCCGGTGGTCCGACGTCACGACCGTCGTGCCGTCGCCGACCAGGCGGTACAGAGAGTCGTCCGAGGTCGGCCAGAACACGCCGTTGCCGCGCGGGACCAGCCCCTGGGACGGCAGGACGTGGTCCACCCGCAGATTGCCGGGGGCGGTGTCGCTGAAGTCGCCCGTGTCGTGGGCCGGGTTGTCGATCTGGCCGACGTTCGCGCCGCCCTGGAGCTTCGCCGCCTCGACCCCGCCCGCGCCGGCGGGCGGCTTCGCGGGCAGGTTGATCGCCGGGTGGTCGAGGAACTGCCGTACGGCGTGGTCGTAGCTGTCGCCGTCGCACGGATCGGCGTTCTGGTCACCCGCGATCACCCGCTGGATCGTCTCGGCGACATATTGCGCGCCTGGGCGTTGTCGGGTGTCGACAGGTCGGTGACCAGCGCGCCCTGCGTGCCCCGGTTCAGCGAGGCGTTGAACGTGGCGAACCGCACGGTCCGCCCGGACCCGTGGCGATCGGACGCCGCCGCCGGGAACGCGGCGGTGCCGGCCGGCGCCGCCCCGGCCAGGGAGGCGAGCGCGGTGCGGCGGGAGAAGGAGCCGGCATGGTTCATCGGGACTCCGGTGAGGGAGGGGACACGTGAACCCCCGTAGTCCGCGCGCCTAGAAGTGAACGCCACAAGATGCCGCGAAAACTCATGGGTTCACCCTCGATTCACGCGATGGTGTGATCATGTCCCCTGCCCGGGATGGCCGCCCAGGGCCACGGGTAGGGCCCGGCCATGACCCAGCCGTTCGAACTCCCGCACTTCTACATGCCGTATCCCGCACGCCTCAACCCGCATCTGGACGAGGCCCGCGCCCACTCCTCCACGTGGGCGCGCGAGATGGGCATGCTGGAGGGCTCCGGGATCTGGGAGCAGGCCGATCTCGACGCGCACGACTACGGCCTGCTCTGCGCCTACACCCACCCCGACTGCGACGGGCCCGCCCTGTCGCTGATCACCGACTGGTACGTGTGGGTGTTCTTCTTCGACGACCACTTCCTGGAGATCTTCAAGCGCAGCCAGGACCGCGCCGGCGGCAAGGCCTACCTGGACCGGCTGCCGCTGTTCATGCCGCTCGACCTGACAACCCCCGTACCGGAGCCGGAGAATCCGGTCGAGGCGGGACTCGCCGACCTGTGGGCGCGCACCGTGCCGTCGATGTCCGTCGACTGGCGCCGCCGCTTCGCCGTCGCCACCGAGCATCTGCTCAACGAGTCCCTGTGGGAGCTGTCCAACATCAACGAGGGGCGGGTCGCCAACCCCGTCGAGTACATCGAGATGCGCCGCAAGGTGGGCGGCGCGCCCTGGTCGGCCGGTCTGGTGGAGTACGCGACCTCCGAAGTGCCCGCGTCCGTGGCCGAGGAGCGGCCGCTGCGGGTGCTGATGGAGACCTTCTCCGACGGCGTCCACCTGCGCAACGACCTCTTCTCCTACCAGCGGGAGGTCGAGGAGGAGGGCGAGTTGAGCAACGGCGTGCTCGTCCTGGAGACCTTCTTCGGCTGCACCACCCAGGAGGCCGCCGACACCGTCAACGACGTCCTCACCTCCCGCCTCCACCAGTTCGAGCACACCGCGTTCACCGAAGTGCCCGCCGTGGCCCTGGAGAAAGGTCTCACCCCGGACGAGGTCAGGGCGGTCGCCGCCTACGCCCACGGCCTCCAGGACTGGCAGTCCGGCGGCCACGAATGGCACCTGCGCTCCAGCCGCTACATGAACGAAGGCGCCCTCGACAACTCGCCGTTGAACGGACCGACCGGCATCGGCACCTCCGCCACCGACGTCGGCGCCCTGCTCGCCGCGGCCGGCGCCGAGCGGCTGCGCGCCTACACCCACGTGCCCTTCCAGAAGGTCGGCCCCTCCCAACTCCCCGACTTCTACATGCCGTTCCAGGTCGAACTGAGCCCGCACCTCGACGGCGCCCGGCACCGCCTCGTCGACTGGACGCACTCCGTGGGCATGCTGGAGGAGGGCGTCTGGGACGAGGAGAAACTCGCCGCCGCCGACCTCCCGCTCTGCGCGGCGGGCATCGACCCGGACGCCACCGAGGCTGCCCTCGACCTCAGCTCGCGCTGGCTCGCCTGGGGGACCTACGGCGACGACTACTACCCCCTCGTCTACGGCATCCGCGGCGACCTCGCCGCCGCCCGCGTCACCACGGCACGCCTCTCGGAGTGCATGCCCGTCGAGGGGGAGACGGCCCTCGTGCCGGTCAACGGCATGGAGCGCGGCCTCATCGACCTGTGGGCCCTCACCACCGCCGAGATGCCCCTGGACGACCGGCGCACTCTGAAGGACTCCATCAACACGATGACCGAGAGCTGGGTCTGGGAGCTGGGCAACCAGATCCAGCACCGCGTCCCCGACCCGGTCGACTACCTGGAGATGCGCCGCGCCACCTTCGGCTCCGACCTCACCCTCAGCATGTGCCGCATGGGCCACGGCCCGAAGGTCCCGCCCGAGGTCTACCGCACCGGCCCCGTCCGCTCCCTGGAGAACGCGGCCATCGACTACGCCTGTCTCCTCAACGACGTCTTCTCCTACCAGAAGGAGATCGAGTACGAGGGTGAGGTCCACAACGCCATCCTTGTCGTCCAGAACTTCTTCGGCATCGACTACCCGACCGCGCTCGGCGTCGTCCACGACCTGATGACCCAGCGCATGCGCCAGTTCGAACACGTCGCCGCGAACGAACTGCCCATCGTCTACGTCGACTTCGAGCTCTCGGACGAGGCACGCGAGATCATGCGGGGCTATGTGACCGACCTCCAGCACTGGATGGCGGGCATCCTCAACTGGCACCGCGAGGTCGACCGCTACAAGTCCGCGTACCTGGCCCGGCGTTCACACGGCTTCCTCCCGGACCGGGTGCCGGCGATGCCCTTCGCCTGACGACCCCTCACCCGAGATCCCTGGCCTCACCCGAGATCTCTGGGATCCCGGACCCGCTCCGCCACGTCCTCGGCGAGCTCCCGTACGGCCGTCGCGGCGGCGCCCGAGAGCTCGCCGAGTATCGCGTCGGCTGCGGCCAGCGTCACCCGGGCCTCCGCCGGGAGGTCCGCGTCGGCCAGCGCGCGGGTCAGGGCGTAGTGCTCCTCGGCGACGAACCGGCCGAGGTTCACGCCCTGCCAGTGCCGCAGCGACTCGTCCCCGGGGTCGGTCAGCGCGCCCCGGAGGATTGTCAACGTCCCTGCGGCCTCGGTGAGTTGACCCGTCTCCCGCTCCAGGCGGGACTGTGTCAGCCGGGCCGAGACGCGGTCCCACGCCGAGTCCTGGAGGGCGGCGTAGCGGCGCTGGGCGCGCAACGCCTGGACGCGGTCGCCCAGTTGCTCGAACTCGTGGGCCAACGCGCCCAGGGGAGACGGGTTCAGTGCCTTCGGGGTGTCCGGCAGCCGCAACAGGCTCTGGTCCAGCTCGATCTCGTCCAACCGGCGGATCAGGGCTGCCCGCGCCAACTCGATGAGCCCCTGATCGGCCGCCAACTCGGTCCAGGTGGACGGAGGTTCGTCGGAGGGGTCCGTACCGAAGAGAGACTCGTCCAGCTCCCGGGCCCACTCGCGCAGGGCCGCTCCGTCCGCGTCCGGCCCCGGCATCTCGCCCAGCCCGCACGCGGTGTCGAAGTCCGTCTCCCGCACCTCGTGCAGCAACGGCAGATCCTCGGCGTGCCCGCGCAGGCCCACCAGCACGGCGGCGAGCCGCAGTTCGTCCGTCATCGACGACTCCGTCTCGCGCCGTAGCAGCTGCCGCAGCAACTCCAGGTCACCGTCCGCGCGGTCGAACTGCGCGGCCCGCAGGGCCAGTCGACGCCGTACGGGGTCCCCGGCCACCGTGTCCCACACCGTGCGGTCACCCGCGCGCAGCGCCGCCAGATCCACCCGCCCCCGGGCGAGCACCGGCTCCCACAGCGGGGGACGGGGATGCCGGTCGAGGAGGGCGTAGGCGCCGCCCTCCTCCGCGTTCAGGAGCAGGAAGTCGGGCTCCGTGCGCAGCAGGGCCGCGTGCAGCATGCCGATCAGCTCGACCGGGGAACGCACGGACAGGCCCAGGGCGGCGCGGAGTTCGGGCCGCGCCTCGTCCAGGTTGTAGTCCTCGCGGAACTCGTCCTCCGTCTCCGCGACCAGGGACAGGATCTTCTCGGGCCCGTCGGACGGGGACAGGTCCAGATGATCGCGCCAGCCCGGCAGACCGATCACCAGCTCCAGCGCCTCGTCGACACTGGAGCCGATGATCCCGGCCGAGCCCTCCGAGTCGGCGTACAGCACGGAACCGTCCGCGCACTCGAAGTACGTACCTCCCGAGCCGTCACCGGCGACCGGCCGCAGCGGGGCGCCCGAGGCCAGCCGGACCTCCTCGACGTGGTCCGTGCGGTCCAGGTCGAAGTCGAAGGGGAACGCGGCCAGTTCGGCCAGGTGAGCGTGCCGGCGCAGCAGTCGCAAGGTGTGATCGGTCATGTCACAGAACGTAACAGGCGGCACTGACATTGATGCTGGTACTCAGGTTCCGGTGGCTGTGGCTCGGGCACTGACTGACGTCCTGCTGGGCTGTCCTCAAGTTGTTCTGTCCG
>NZ_JBIWMV010000025.1:0-138114 GCF_044766845.1 Streptomyces sp. NPDC101776
TCCACCCTCGAACGGGGGATCCGCCGAGACGACGACCTCACCCACGCCTACCGCGACTGGCTCCAAGCCGCTTGACAGGCAATAGGAGCATCAACACGACGGGCCGCTGCGGACACCCGGCACAGGCGAGCTCTCACCGACGTGCCGCCCCCGGCCTCCCGCTCCTGACCGTCGGTCAGTCTCACTCGTTCGTGGCACGTCGGGCGCCGGTGCGCCGGGTAGAGCATCTGCCGGAGGCGATCCATGGAACAGACTGCGTTGCGTCCCAAGCCGATGCCCGGTCAGGAACCCGGCGGCGGCACCAAGCCCGGCGCCACCCGGCGCCCGCATGCCGCGCGGCGGCGCGGCGGACGGCTCGTGACCCTGGTGTTCGGACTGTTCGTCGGGACCGTCCTGGTCCTGTCGGGGGTCGGACTCGGCACGGTCGGTGCCACGGTGATCGGCATGAGCAAACTCGCCGAGATGCAGCGCACGGCGGCCCGGCGGCCGACGCCGGCGGCCGTCCCGTCCGGTGGGCCCGCGGCCGACGCGAACCCGTCTCCGTCGCCGTCATCCACGTCCGCCGCCGCGACACTCGGGGTGGAGGCCGTGGACGCCGAGAAGGCGGGCGCCCTGATCGTCGGCGTCCACATGCCCGGCCCCGGGTACACGGCGGGCCTGATCCGCGGCGACGTCCTGCTCACGTTCGGCGGCACCCGTGTCGACTCGGCGGCCGACCTCGCGCGCGCGGTCGCGCGTGCCCACCCCGGGGACGAGGTCACCATCACGGTGCGCCACCACAGCGGCGGCTTCCAGCAGTTCACCGTGGTCCCCGGATTCGTCGTCTGACGCGCGCGCGAGCCGTGGAGCGGACGAGCCGGAAGCGCGTCGTTCCCGTCGATCGGCTCGCGTGGCCCTCCGGGTACGGGCAGGATGCTGACCGTAGACCCCTGCCGCCCGTCCCGCCCGTCCTCGGAGGCCTGAATGACCGGTAGCACGCCCGCGCCCTTCACCGCCGCCGACTACCGGGCCCGCATGGACCGCGCCGCGCGGGCCGCGGCCGACGCCGGTCTCGCGGGGCTCCTGGTGGCTCCCGGCCCGGACCTGGTGTGGCTCACCGGCTACGCGCCCACCGCGATCACCGAACGGCTCACCGTCCTCGTCCTGGCCCCCGGCCGCTCCCCGGTCCTCGTCGTGCCCACCCTGGAGGCCCCCGACGCGGCAAAGGCACCCGGCGCCGACGCCCTCACCCTCCGCGACTGGACCGACGGCAAGGACCCCTACGCCGCCACCGCCGCCCTCCTCGACGCGACGGGCCGCTTCGGCATCAGCGACAACGCCTGGTCCATGCATCTACTCGGACTCCAGAAGACGCTGCCCGACACCACCTATGACTCCCTCACCGTCGCCCTGCCGATGCTGCGCGCGGTGAAGGACGCGGCGGAACTGGACCTCATGGCGGCCGCCGGAGCGGCCGCCGACGCGGCGTACGAGGAGATCCGCAAGGTTCCCTTCGCCGGCCGCCGCGAGTCCGACGTCGGCACCGATCTCGCCGATCTCCTACGGCAGTTCGGGCACTCCCAGGTCGACTTCACGATCGTCGCCTCGGGCCCCAACGGAGCCAACCCGCACCATGAAGTAGGCGACCGTGTCATCCAGCAGGGCGACATGATCGTCCTCGACTTCGGCGGTCTCAAGAACGGCTACGGCTCCGACACCTCGCGCACGGTCCACGTCGGCGACCCCAGCGACGAGGAACAGCGCGTCCACGACCTCGTCCGCGAGGCCCAGGAGGCCGGTTTCCGCGCGGTGCGCCCCGGAGTCGCCTGCCAGGAGGTCGACCGCGCCGCCCGCGCGGTCATCGACGACGCCGGATACGGCCCCTACTTCATCCACCGCACCGGCCACGGCATCGGCGTCACCACGCACGAGCCGCCGTACATGATCGAGGGCGAGGAACAGCCCCTCGTGCCCGGGATGTGCTTCTCCGTGGAGCCCGGCGTCTATCTGCCCGGCCGCTTCGGGGTGCGCATCGAGGACATCGTCACGGTCACCCAGGACGGCGGGCGCCGGCTCAACAACACGGCCCGCGAGATGGCCCTGGTGGACTGACGACGACCAGGAGCCCCCGACACCCCGAACGGCGACGGCGCGACCCATGACCCAGGCACCGACACCCACCGCGGACACCGTCCGCCGACTGGTCCGTTCCCTGATCGAGGACGGCGGTACGGCCGGCGGTCCCGGACTCGAGATCCGGCCCGTCACCGAGGGCGGCGAGCACGCCACCTGGTGGGTCGGCTCCCGCCATGTGCTGCGCCTCGCCCCGGACCGTCCGGCCGCCCTGCGCCTGCGCCGCGAACTGCGCCTGCGCGACCTCGTACGGCCGTATCTCCCCGTCACGGTTCCGGCGAGTGTGGCGCACGGCGAGTGGGCGCCCGGGCTCGCCTACACGCTGGACACGAAGCTGCCCGGCCGTTCGGGCGAGGACCAGGATGTCTCCGCCGTCGGCGAGGCCGACCTGGCCGGGCTGCTCACCGGGCTGCGCGAGGTGCCCGCACGGCAGGCCGAGTCGCTCGGTGTCGCGCGCACCGCCCCGCGCTCCCTGGAGACGCTGCGCCGCACCGCCGAGCAGGCCGCCGAACGGCTCGCCGCCGCCGACGAGTTCGACGCCGGGCGCCTCCACCAGCTCACCCAGCCCGGCGCGATCCAGCTCGCCGCGCAGTCCGCCACCGCGGTCCTCGTCCACCACGACCTCAAGGGCGAACACCTCGTGGTCAGCGCCGACGGCCGGGTGCGCGGTGTCCTGGACTGGACCGACGCGACCCTCGGCGACCCCGCCGAGGACATCGCCGGGCTCGCCCTGGCCGTCGGTTCCCCCGCCGCCGTCCGCGCCGCCACCCTCGCCGGCTACGGCGCCCGCCCCTGTCTGCGCGGCCTCTGGCTCGCCCGCTGCGACTCGGTCGTCCGCCTCGCCGACCACCTCAAGGGCCGCGACACCGGCCCTCTCCCCCTCCTGAGAGCCCAACTCCGGCGCACCTGGGAGGCGATCCTGTTGGAACGGGTGACCGAACTGCGGGGCGGGGACGGGGAGTTGTAGCGCGCAAACGTTTACGTAAACGCTCGCGCAAGCGTTTACGCCCGAATCCGCGCCTCCCGCCGGCGCTCCCGAGCCGGTCTACGCCTGCGCCAGCACCACGCACGACTCCCCGGGCACCCGCAGCAACCCGTCCGCCCCCGGCACCTCCACCGGCTCCCACGCGGCCAGGATCTCCGCGGGGCGGGTGCCCAGGGGGATCGCGGCCGGTTCCTTGCCGAGGTTCACGGCGACGCGTACGTCTCCGCGCCGCAGCGCGAGCCAGCGGGCGTCCTCGTCGTAGGCCACCTTCGTGTCGGTGAGGTCGGGATCGGTGAGGTCGGGCTGTTCGTGACGCAGCCCGATGAGCCGGCGGTACCAGGCCAGCACGCGCGCGTGGGGCTCGCTCTCCGGTTCCGACCAGTCCAGGCAGGAGCGGTCGCGGGTCGCCGGGTCCTGGGGGTCGGGTACGTCCTCCTCGGCCCAGCCGTGCGACGTGAACTCCCGCCGCCTGCCCCGCCGTACGGCCTCCGCGAGGTCCGGGTCGGTGTGGTCGGTGAAGAACTGCCAGGGTGTGCCCGCCGCCCACTCCTCGCCCATGAACAGCATCGGGGTGAAGGGTCCGGTCAGCGTCAGCGCGGCGGCGCAGGCCAGCAGGCCGGGGGAGAGGGACGCCGAAAGGCGGTCCCCCTGGGCGCGGTTGCCGATCTGGTCGTGCGTCTGGCTGTAGCCGAGCAACCGGTGCGCGGCCACCCGCGTGCGGTCCAGTCGGCGGCCGTGGTGCCGGTCCCGGAAGCTCGAATAGGTGCCGTCGTGGAAGTAGCCCCCGGTCAGCGTCTTGGCGATCGCCGTGAGCGGGGCCCGCGCGAAGTCCGCGTAGTAGCCCTGCGATTCACCGGTCAGCGCGGTGTGCAGGGCGTGGTGGAAGTCGTCGTTCCACTGCGCGTGCAGCCCGAGACCGCCCTCCGCGCGGGGAGTCACCACGCGCGGGTCGTTCAGGTCGGACTCGGCGACCAGGAACAGCGGCCGGCCCGTCTCGGCGGCCAACGCGTCGACGGCTGCGGAGAGTTCCTCCAGGAAGTGGCACGCGCGTGTGTCCCACAGCGCGTGCACCGCGTCCAGCCGCAGTCCGTCGATCCGGTACTCGCGCAGCCACGCCAGCGCGCTGCCCAGGAGGAAGGCGCGCACCTCGTCCGAGCCGGGCGCGTCCAGGTTCACGGCGCTGCCCCAGGGGGTCTGGTGCGTGTCCGTGAAGTAGGGGCCGAACGCGGGCAGGTAGTTCCCGGACGGGCCCAGGTGGTTGTGCACCACGTCGAGCACGACGCCCAGGCCCAGTTCATGGGCCCGGTCCACGAACCGCTTGAGTCCCTCGGGGCCGCCGTAGGGCTCGTGCACGGCCCACAGGGAGACGCCCTCGTAGCCCCAGCCGTGCCGGCCGGGGAAGGGACACAGGGGCAGCAACTCGACGTGGGTGACGCCCAGTTCGGCGAGATGACCGAGCCGGTCGGCCGCCGCGTCCAGGGTGCCCTCGGGCGTGTACGTGCCGACGTGCAGCTCGTAGAGCACCGCGCCCGGCAGCGGGCGCCCCGGCCACGCGGCGGTGCGCCACGCGTATTGCTCGTGGTCGACGACCGCGCTCAGCCCGTCCGGGCCGTCCGGTTGTCGGCGCGAGCGCGGGTCGGGCCGGGGCGGACCGTCGTCCACCGCGAACCCGTACCGTGTGCCGTCGACCGCCTCCGCCTCGCCGCTCCACCATCCCGCGCGCTCGGGATCGCGCTCCAACGCGCGCGTGGTGCCCGCGCAATGGAGCGTCACTTGGTCTGCCTCTGGTGCCCACACCTCGAACTGCACGGACGGTTCCCCTTCGTCTGCTCACCGGGATGTAGCCCGTCCATCGTGCGTCAAACGAGATCAATCCGCTTTTGAATCCACCCCTTTGGCGCAGGTGTCGTCATCTTCGCGCGCGTGCGGGCCGTTTCCGCGTCTTCTGGACACCCGGGGTTCACTGCCCGACAATCACGAGCGTGACGTCGTCCTTCGAGTTCCACACGTACCCCGCGCGGTTGTCCGACGCGGAGCGCGACAAGGCGCTCAAGGTCCTCCATGACGGCGTCGCCATGGGGCGGCTGTCCCACGACACGTTCATCCGGCGCATGGAGCTGGCGCTCGCCGCCCGCCGGTCCGAGGACCTCGTGCCGCTCACCGCCGACCTGCCCACCGAGAGCCGCCTCTCGCGCGTCCTCTTCGGCACCGTGGAGGCCGTCTCCGGCTTCACGGTACGGCTGCGCAGGGCCTGGCAGGCCGAGCGGCTCCCGAAGCTGCTGCTGCCGCACCCGGGCAACGGACATCCGCTGCGCATCGGCCGCGACCCCGCCAACGGGCTGCGCCTGACCCACGAGACGGTGTCCCGGGTGCACGCCGAACTCATCCGCCAGGGCGGCATGTGGGTGTTGCGCGACCTCGGTTCGACCAACGGCACGACGGTCAACGGCCGCCGGGTGATCGGGGCGGCCGTCGTCCGCGAGGGCGATCAGATCGGCTTCGGACGGATGATGTTCCGGCTCGCCGTCACCTGAGCCCGAAGCAACCCGGACGCAGCCCCACCTCACCTCTGGCCTGGGCGTTACCCGATGTGGTGACTACGGAGTCACGCCAAATCCCTTTCCGTACGGCGGTGTTGACGTACCCCTCGTGTCGTGACTGACTGTGTGTACACCATGCACACCAGGTGAACCGACGGCACCACGATCGTGGAGGTGTGCCCTGCCGCCACTCCTCCGCTACCCGTCCGTCGACGAGTTGGGCGCCCAGGCCGCCGCGCTCGTCGCCCGCCGCCCCCAGGACGCCCGGCTGCGCCGCGTCGGGACCTCCCGCGCCGGTACACCCCTGTGGCTGCTCTCCGTGGGCCACGGCAGCCGCCAGGTCCTCGTGGTCGCCGGGCCGCACGCCAACGAACCCGTGGGCGGCGCGACGGTCCTGCGGCTGGCCGAACGGACCCTCGCCGACCCCCGGTTGACCGAGGACGCCGACGCCACCTGGAACCTGCTCCTGTGCCTCGACCCCGACGGCTCGCGCCGCAACGAGGGCTGGCTGCCCGGCCCGTACAGCCTCGGCCGGTACTTCCGGAACTTCTTCCGGCCCGGCTTCCTGGAACAGCCCGAGTGGCTGCCGGACGGCGCGGCCGGGGCCCGACTCCCGGAGACGCGCGCCCTGTTGGAGGTCCAGGACGAACTGAGGCCGTTCCTCCAGTGCTCCCTGCACGGGGTCGACGTGGGCGGTGGCTTCGTGGAACTGACCCGCGACCTCCCCGGCCTCGCCCGACGCGTCGCCCACACCGCGGCCCGCCTCGGCATCCCGCGCGAACTCGGGCCCTACGACACCCTGTACTGGCCGAGCCTCGGGCCCGCCGTCTACAGCATCCCACCCCCGCGCCCGGGCGACCTCGCCGCGGCGATCACCGAGGCCGCCGTCGAGTCGACCTGGTACCACCCGCACCGGCACGGCACGGTCACCGCCGTCGTGGAGGCGCCGATGTGGGGCGTGGCCGGCGTCGAGAACGGCCAACCACCCACTGACGCCGACGGGTTCCTCCGCACGGTGAGCCACACCCTGCGCCACGACACCCGTGTCCTGGAGCAACTCCTCGCGCGGCTACGGCCGTTCGTGCAAGGCGGGACCGAGACGGAGGCCGGTACGGGCCTCGGGCTGAGGGACGTCTGGCCATGGCCGACCGCCGATGTCCGCCCCCGGACTCCCGTCGTCTCCGAGGCGGCGCGGCTGCTCGCGCCGGTCGACGACTATTTACTGGTGTGTCCCGGGCTCGCCGACGCGTGGGACCCCGATGTCGACACCGCCGCCCGTCCGCTGCCGCCGCTCAACACCGCCCACCTGGCCGCCCTGCGCATCGCGGGGCGGCGGCTGGCGCTGCGGACGGCGGGGCTGCTGTACCAGCTCGTGATCGCCTCCGGGCGCGATCCGGCCGGTGTGCTCCCGGAGTTGGACCGGCTGATCGACGAGTGGTGCGCCGACTACCGCGACGGCTGCGGGGCACGCTGGATCTCGGTCGCGCGCCAGGTCGAGTACCAGTCGCGCGTGGTGCTCAGCGCGTTCGAACTGGCCCGGCGGCACGCGCCCGTGCGTTCCCGTTCGGGTGAGCCGGGCTGGGGTGCGGAGACCGTGGTGCCGATGCACCGGGAATGACGCACATCTCCAAGCCGTACACCCTGAAAGCAACCGCGATCCGAGGGGCCCTGCTCGCCGCGGTCGTGCTCCTCGCCGTTGGCCAAGCACCGGCCCAGGCTGCCGCCGTGCCCACGCCCGGCATCCAGGGCGACTGGCTCTACCTCACCGTCACCCGCGGGGACAGCCGGTCCAGTGACACGCGCGGGACCCTGCTCCTGTGCGACCCGCCCCAGGGGCACGCGCACGCGGCCGAGGCCTGTGCCCAACTGGGCGCGGCGGGCGGGGACATCGACGCCGTCCCGGCCGAGGGCATGATCTGCCCGATGATCTACGCCCCGGTGACCGCCCGCGCGCACGGGGAGTGGAAGGGCCGCCCGGTCGAGTACGCGAAGACGTTCTCGAACGCGTGCGCCCTGGCTGCCCGCACCGGGGCGGTCTTCGCGCTGGACACCTGAGGCGCGGGCCCAGCGGCGGCGTCAGGCCGAACGTCGGGCACGCGCGCGTAGGTCGGCGTCGCCGATCCGGCCCGCCTGCTCGCGCGCGTACAGCGCCGCCGCCACGACCGTGCGGGACTGGTGCTCGACCTGGTGCTCCAGGGGCACCCAGCGGGCCCGGAAGCGCTCCGCGAAGGCGTCGCTCCAGGATGCCACCAGGTGTTCGAGCAGGGGCGCCGCACGGTCGTCGGTCTCCCGCAGGACCCGCAGCAGCATCGCCGCGGCCCGCAACGGCAACCGGCGCCCGAACGCGTCCACACTGCCGACGTACGCCATCGTCGTGTCGGCGGGCGCGGTGTGCGTCCAGTCCGCGGCCAGCCCGGGCACCAGCTCCAGCGCCCACTTCGCGGCCCGCAGCAGCGGCCCGTCGACGCCCTGGAGGCGTGGCAGCGCCTCGGCGAGCACCCGTTCCACCTCCCGGGTGTCCCGCAGCAGCCGGCGCGCCAGCCGCCGTATCGCCGCCGCAGGGGCGGGATGCGGTGCCGGGTCGTCCACCAGGTCGCTGGCCCACATCGGGACCTCCACGACCGCCGTCAGACCGCCGTAGCGGTGCGCGTGGTACCAGGTGCTGTGCCGGGCGTCGTCCGGCATGCTCGGGTACGCCGCGTCCGAACCGGGTGCCGGCATCACATGCACCCCGGGCCCCGAGGCGGGCCAGCCCGCCGCGTCCGAGGCACCCGTCTCCACCGGGATGTGCAGCTCGGCCGCCGACTTGGCGAACGGCTCGGCCAGCCCCGGTATGTCCTTCGTCAACTGCACCCAGCTGCCGCCCAGATCGGTCCCGTGCAGGGTCACCTGGAGGTAGGGCCGCACCTCGTCGATCACCCGGAGCAAGGCGCGGGTCTCCGGGGGCAGTTGATCAGGCGGCAGCACGGAGGGCGACCACTCCGGCTGCTCGGGCCCGGCCGGCCGGTAGAAGCCCAGGTGGTAGTCGAACAGACTGCGCGGCGCCGGCGTGACATGCAGACTCGCCCCGTCCGGATCCGCGCAGAGCAGGAAGTGCCAGGAGGTGTCCCACCTCAACTCCCGCTGCCCTACGACCCGTTCGGCGAGGGAGAGGATCGTGGAGCCGCCGGTCGGCTCGTTCGCGTGGGCGCCCGCGACCACCAGTACCGCGCGCTGGGCGTGCCCCACGGACAGCAGATGAAGCGGTCTGCCCGCGCGGGAGACACCCACCTGCCTCAGGCCGCACAGGGTCGGCCTGTGCGCGGCCAACGCCCTTGCGGACGAGACCAGTTCGGTCACACTGGGGTATCGCAACTCCGGCAGGAGACTCACCCCCGACTAGTCAGCCCCGGCTTCGCATCCGCAGTACCCCACGGCCTCTGTGAACTGTCAAGACGACCATGGGGGAGGCTACCGGGGGCGCCCAGGCGCGTTTACCGGCAGCCGGTAAGGGAGTTGCTGCCAGCAGGGGGCCAGGGTTTTCCAGGAGGTTTCGCGGGCGTCGGCGCTCACTGCCGGTGACTCCCCGTCGTGCCACGCGCGCGTACCCCCGCATCGGGAACACCGACACGGCATCGCGTCACCGCACGCCCGCCGTCCGGCACGCACCCCGGGCCCGTACGCGGGTACGAGCCGGTGGCCGGGACGGCCCCACGGCGTGCGACGGGACCGCGTACGCCGTAGGACCACGGACTGATCGCTTCACCCGTACGGCCGTACGAGGGCTGCGGCCCGCGCGGTGCGGTGGTCGGCTGGGGGCAGCCGCGTGTGCGCATGGCGCGGACGACCGGCCGCACGCCCCTTCCACGGCGTGCGGCGGAGCGACGACCACGGGAGCGGACGGCGGTGCTGTGTCTCACGGACGTGCTCGTCACGCGGACCGCGGGCACCCCGGCCCGCCCACCGGGGCCACCGAGCCTGCTCACGGCCGTACCGGACCCGTATCCGCTCTACCGCGTCCTGCGCACGCACCACCCCCTCGTGTACGACGAGCCCTTCGGCGCCTGGCTCGTCAGCCGCTACGACGACGTCCGCGCCGCGCTCGCCGATCCCCGGCTCGTCCCCCTGCCCGGCGACGGGCCCCGGGTCGCCCCCGAGGCCGACCGGTTCCTCGGCCGGGCGCTGCGCGGGCCCGCGCTGACTGCCCTGACCGCCGCCGTCGAGCGCGGCGCCTATGTCCTCGCCAACCGGCTGGCCGCGCGTGAAGAGGCGGACCTGGTGGCCGAGTTCTGCGACTGGCTGCCCACCGCCACGGCCGTGGCCGCGCTCGGGCTGCCCTATGAGGAGACCGCGCGCGTGCACCGCTGGTGCCGTACGGGACTCGGCCGCTCCGGGGGCGGGCGGCCCGAACTGGGCGCCTTCCTGGGCCCGTTGATGGCCCGGCGCCGCGCCCACCCGGGCGGTGACCTGCTGTCCGTCCTGTGCGCCGCGCGGACCGACGACGGTCCGTTGCCTGACGAGACCGTCACCGAGCTGGTGGGCACGCTGCTCGGCGCGGCGGGCGGGACCACCGCGCGGGCGCTCGCCTCGTTCCTCGCCAACCTCCTCGACCATCCGGGCCAGTTGTCGGCCCTCCGGGCCCGCCCCGAGCTCACGGCGGGCGCCTGGGCCGAATCCCTGCGCCGCGATCCGCCGCTGCACATCGTGCTGCGCCGGGCCGTCGAACCCGTCGGCGCGATCCCCGCCGGAGACACCGTCGCCTGTCTCCTCGGCGCGGCCGGCCGTGACCCGGAACGCTTCACCGACCCCGACCGCTACGACGCGTTCCGCCCCGACCCCGACCCGCTCGCCCCCGAGGCCGAAGCCGAGGCCCTGGTCGCCCGTCTCACGGCCGAACACGGTCTGCGAGCACTCCTGACCGCTCTGCCGGGCCTGCGCCGCGCACAGGGCGCCCGGCGCATGCCCGAGGACCTGGTCCACCGCTCGCCCCGGACCCTCGCGGTGCGTACCTAGTCAGCCCTGGTCCGCGCGGTCCAGCAGCACGACCGGCAGGCTCCCGAAAAGATCCTCCACGCGTGCGTGCCCCGTGAACTCCCGCTCCGGAGCCAGCACATCGACCCAACGGCCCGGCGGCAGCGGCAGCAGCGTGTCGCGCCAGCCGCCCGCCTCCGCGAGCCGCGCCGACAGCCGGGTCACCGCGGTGACCACGCTCCCCGAGCGCGCGAACGCCACACAGTGAGCCGCCGCCGGACCCTGTGCCGTCAGCGGGGTGTACGTCGCCGCGTCGCCGAAGACCTCGGGGCGCCGGGCGCGCAGCCGCAGTGCGGCGGCCGTCAGCGCGCCCTTGTCGCCCGGATGCGGCGGCGGGAACGGCACGGGGCGGCGGTTGTCGGGGTCCACCAGGGCCAGGTACTCGGTCTCCGTGCCCTGGTAGAGGTCCGGTACGCCCGGCATCGTCAGCTGGACCAGGGCCGCGCCCAGCATGTTCGCCCGGATGTGCGGCTCCAGTGCCGTGCGCAACGCGGCCACGTGCTCGCCCGGCGCCCCGCACGGGCCCGCCGCGACGAACGCCGCCACCGCCTCCTCGTACGGCGGCTCCTGCTCCGTCCAGCTCGTGTACAGGCCCGCCTCGCGCACATGCTTCAGCAGTGCCTCCTGGACCCGTTCCGCGTCCGCCGGGCCGAGCCCGAACACCGTCTGCCAGGCCGCCCACGCCAGTTGCGCGTCCGGGACCCCCTCACCGGTGCGGGTCACCTCGGCCAGCACGTCCGCCCAGCGCTCCGGCACCTCGGTGAGCACCGCCAGCGCGGCCCGTACGTCGGCACTGCGCTTGGTGTCGTGGGTCGACAGGACGGTGCCCATGGCGGGCCAGTCGCGCTGCACGCGCGCGCAGTACGCGTGGAAGTCCTCCGGGGACACGGCCGGATCGCCCGGGTTCCCGCCCACCTCGGTCGCCGACAGCAGCGGCACATAGCGGTAGAAGGCCGTGTCCTCCACGGACTTGGCACGCAGCGCGGACGCCGTCTGCGCGAACCGGGTCCGGAACTCGACCTGCTCGGGCCCGTCCCCGTAGCGCCCCAGCAGCAGCTCGCGTACGACGTCCACGGCCCCCGCCTCCTCCGGGACGACGAACGCCTGCCGGGCCTCGGCCGCCGCCTCCTCGGTGACGACGGCTGCGGTGTCCCCCGAGGTGTACGGCCGGTACACCTCCAGGCGGACCAGGAGCTCCAGCAGCGCGGTCCGCAGCGCCCAGGGGGCCCGGTCACGCAGCGCGGGCTCCGGGGACGTGGCACACACGCGTGCCGCCACCCGGGTCAACCGGTCCGTCTCGGCGACCAGTTCGTGCGTGAGCACCTTGTACGCGGCCCGCCGTACCGTCGCCTCCCAGTGCCCGCCCCGGTCCGTCTGCGGGGCCGCGAACCTCCGGTACTGGCCCAGGAGTTCACCGGCGCCCGCCGGGTCCGTGAACAGCCCGTCGACCTGCCTCAGGGCGTCGTAGCCGGTGGTGCCCGCGACCGGCCAGGACGCCGGCAGGTGCTCCCCGTCCGCGAGGATCTTCTCCACGACCGTCCAGCGGCCCCCGGTCGCCTCGTGCAGCCGCCCGAGGTAGTCGTCGGGGTCGGCGAGACCGTCGGGGTGGTCGACACGCAGCCCGTCGACGACACCCTCGTCCAGCAGTTGCAGCATCTTCGCGTGCGTGGCGTCGAAGACCTCCGGGTCCTCGACCCGCACCCCGATCAGCTCCGAGATGCTGAAGAAACGCCGGTAGTTGAGCTCGGTACGCGCCAGCCGCCACCACACGGGCCGGTACCACTGCGCGTCCAGGAGCTGGGGAAACGGCAGCTCCCCGGTGCCCTCGCGCAACGGGAACACATGGTCGTAGTAGCGCAGGACGTCACCGTCGACCTCCAGCGCGCCGATCTCCGAACCGACCGGACCGCCCAGCACCGGCAGCAGCACCTGCCCGCCCTGCGCCTCCCAGTCGATGTCGAACCAGCGCGCGTACGGCGACTTGGGGCCCTCCCTGAGGACCTCCCACAGGGCGTGGTTGTGGCGCGGGGCCATGGCCATGTGGTTGGGCACGATGTCCACCACCAGCCCGAGACCGTGCTCCCGCGCGGTGCGCGCGAGGGCCCGCAGACCGTCCTCGCCGCCGAGTTCGCCCCGTACGCGCGCGTGGTCGACGACGTCGTAGCCGTGTGTCGAACCCGGCACCGACTCCAGGACCGGCGACAGATGCAGATGCGAGACGCCGAGCGACGCCAGGTACGGCACGGCCGACGCCGCCGCCGCGAACGGGAACTCGGGCTGCAGCTGAAGCCGGTAGGTGGCCGTGGGCACTGCCGGGTCGGGTCGCTCAGGTGTCATGCAGACCTACGTACCCGCCCGGCCGTCTTTCGTGTCATCGACCCCCGCATCCGGTCCACCGACCGGCCGACGGGGGCGTCCGCCTACGTGGGCCGTTGCAGCACCGTCATGCTGCGGTCCACCAGGGTCAGCCGGTCCCCGGCCTTCACCTTCGCGCCCGTGCCCGACGGCACCCCCTCGGCGCGGCCTGTGTCGACGATCACCTCCCACTGGCGGCCGTGATTGACCGGCACCACGAACTCCAGCGTCTGGGGGGAGGCGTTGAACATCAGCAGGAAGGAGTCGTCGCCGATCCGCTCCCCGCGCTGACCGGGCTCCGAGATGGCGTTGCCGTTGAGGAACACCGACAGCGCGGACGCCTGCGCCGAGTCCCAGTCCCGCTGGGTCATCTCCTTGCCCTCCGGGGTGAACCAGGCGATGTCCGACAGCTCGTCGTGGGTGCCCTCCACGGGCCGCCCGTGGAAGAAGCGCCGGCGCCGGAACACCGGGTGCTCCTTGCGCAGCCACACCAACGCGCGCGTGAAGGCCAGCAACTCGGACGACTCGGCGCCCTCCTCGGGCCACTTCACCCAGGCCAGCTCGCTGTCCTGGCAGTACGCGTTGTTGTTGCCGCTCTGGGTGCGCGCGAACTCATCCCCGTGGCTGACCATCGGCACACCCTGGGACAGCATCAGCGTGGCGACGAAGTTGCGCATCTGGCGGGCGCGCAGCTCCAGGACGGCCGGGTCGTCGGTGTCGCCCTCGGCACCGCAGTTCCAGGACCGGTTGTGGCTCTCGCCGTCCCGGTTGTCCTCGCCGTTGGCGTCGTTGTACTTGTCGTTGTACGACACCAGGTCGTTCAGCGTGAACCCGTCGTGGCAGGTGACGAAGTTGATGGAGGCCAGGGGGCGACGGCCGTCGTCCTGGTAGAGGTCGGAGGAGCCGGTCAGCCGGGACGCGAACTCCGCGAGCGCGCGGCCCTCGCCCCGCCACATGTCCCGCACGGTGTCGCGGTACTTGCCGTTCCACTCGGTCCACAGCGGCGGGAAGTTGCCCACCTGGTAGCCGCCCTCGCCGACGTCCCAGGGCTCCGCGATCAGCTTCACCTGGGAGACCACCGGGTCCTGCTGCACGAGGTCGAAGAACGACGACAGCCGGTCCACCTCGTGGAACTGCCGGGCCAGGGTGGCCGCGAGGTCGAAACGGAAGCCGTCGACATGCATCTCGGTGACCCAGTAGCGCAACGAGTCCATGATCAGCTGGAGCACGTGCGGGGACCGCATGAGGAGCGAGTTGCCCGTCCCCGTGGTGTCCATGTAGTAGCGGGGATCGTCCGCCAGCCGGTAGTAGGACGGGTTGTCGAGGCCCCTGAAGGACAGCGTCGGCCCCAGGTGGTTGCCTTCGGCGGTGTGGTTGTAGACGACGTCCAGGATGACCTCGATACCGGCCTCGTGCAGTGCCCGTACCGCCGACTTGAACTCCAGGACCTGCTGGCCGCGGTCGCCCCAGGAGGCGTACGCGTTGTGCGGGGCGAAGAAACCGATCGTGTTGTAGCCCCAGTAGTTGTTCAGCCCCATGTCGACCAGCCGGTGGTCGTTCACGAACTGATGCACCGGCATCAGCTCCAGGGCGGTCACCCCCAGCCCCACCAGGTGCTCGATGACGGCCGGGTGCGCGAGCGCCGCGTACGTGCCGCGCAGTTCGTCCGGCAGCCCAGGGTGCAGCATCGTCAGACCCTTGACGTGGGCCTCGTAGAGCACCGTCTCGTGGTAGCCGTGCCGGGGCAGCCGGTCGTCGCCCCAGTCGAAGTACGGGTTGACCACGACCGACGACATCGTGTGCGGGGCCGAGTCCAGGTCGTTGCGCTTGTCGGGGGCGTCGAAGTGGTAGCCGTACACCTCCTCGCCCCAGGCGATCGAACCGCTGACCGCCTTCGCGTACGGGTCGAGCAGCAGCTTCGCGGAGTTGCACCGCTGGCCCCGCTCGGGGGCGTACGGGCCGTGCGCGCGGAAGCCGTAGCGCTGTCCGGGCATGATGCCGGGCACGTACGCGTGCCGCACGAACGCGTCGCTCTCGCGCAGCTCCACCGCCGTCTCCGAGCCGTCGTCGTGCAGCAGACACAGCTCTACTCGGTCCGCGGCCTCCGTGAAGACCGCGAAGTTGGTGCCGGCGCCGTCGTACGTGGCACCGAGTGGATACGCCTCTCCAGGCCAGACCTGCATGGTCACGACTCTTTCAGCCGGGCCCCGCCACCGGGGCGCCTTGGCCATGAGTCTCCCCGAAAGTGAGGGAACCACCTATGACTTACATCCCTCTTACCAAATGACCGGTGCGTACGACGTATGCCGTACGCCGAACCGAGTGGGACAGACACCGCTCCCGTGGTCCGGGGAGGACCCAGGGGGAGTAGGGGGAAATGTGCGAAGGACAGTGCACCGCCACCTGGGCAAAGTGGTGGCGGGTACGGCCATAGCGGTGGCCGGGACCGCCGTGATGGTCGCCGTCACCCTGCCGGGCACGGCGGGGGCGGACGAGTCGGGGGGCACCGGGAAGGCCGCCGGGTCCACACAGCAGCAGGCCGCGGACGGGCTGGGCGCGGCCCCCGGAGTGGTGCAACAGGCCCCCGCCGAGGGCGAGAAGGGCAAGGGCCGGGACCCGCTCACCGACGACGAGACCAAGCGCGTCGAGCAGCTCGCGGTGAACCAGCAGTTCCTCAACTCCAGTGAGAACGTGGACGGGAAGCGCGGACCGCAGCGCCTCGACGTCCAACTCGCCGACCCGAACCCCGACGAGCTGGACAACCCGAACGCGCCGCGCCGCGCGGACGTGACGTTCTACGACTACAAGGACGACACGGTCGTCACCAAGACCGTCAACCTCGACACCGGCAAGGTCGAACAGACCGGCACCCAGCACGGCGTGCAGCCGCCGGCGAGCCACGCCGAGGACGTCGAGGCGGCCGAGCTGCTCCTCGCGGACCCGCTGGGCGCGGGCCTGAAGGCGGACTACAAGGACGCCACCGGCAACGAACTCACCTCGCCGGACCAGCTGTTGCTGACCGCCATGATCTACAAGGCCACTCCTGGACGGCAGTCCGGCGTCCTCGACCAGTGCGGCGAGCACCGCTGCGTACGGCTGTTCCCGAAGGTCAAGAACGGGCCGTGGATCGACGCCCGTGACTTCGTCATCGACCTGAGCGCCCGCAAGGTCGGCAAGCTCACCGGCTGAGCCGACCGCGCCGACCTGCGCTCAGTCCTTCGTCCACTGTCCCAACTTGCTTCTCCTGTAAGGGAGTCACTTCTTCATGCGCGTCAACAGAATCAGCCGTGCCCGCAGGCGGGGGGCCGTCGGGCTCGCTCTCGCCACCCTGGCCGCCGGTGCCACGGCGGGCGCGGGCCCGGCCGTCGCCCAGCCGAAGGCCGCCCCGGCCGCCGCCGCACCCGGCTGCAGCGCCGCCTACACCATCGAGCAGAAGCTCTCCACCGGCACCACCTGGCGGATGTGCTGGCACTACGAGCGCGAGGCCGGCCTCGTCCTGGAGAACATCTCCTACCAGCCGCCCGGCCAGGCCACCCCCATCAAGGTGCTCGCCGACGCGAAGCTCGCCCAGATCCACGTCCCGTACGACGACGGGAAGAACGAGTACAGCGACCTCACCCAGTACGGCTTCGGCACGGGCCTGATGAACATGGCGCCCGGCGAGTGCCCCGGGGGCACCATCAAGACCGTCAAGGTCCCCGACGCCCAGGATCCGGCCCACCCGAACGTCAAGGGCCTCTGTACGACGACCCGTTCACGCGGTCACGCCTTCCGCATGCAGGGCGACACCGCCAACAAGGTCTACCAGACCCAGGGCAAGGACTTCCTCGTCTACACGGTCAACCAGGTCGGGTGGTACGAGTACATCACCGAGTGGCGCTTCCAGGACGACGGCACCATCAACATGAACGTCGGCGCCACCGGAAGCCTTTCGCCCTACGACTACGACGCGGGCGACGGCCGCGGCTGGCCGCTCGGCAAGAACGCCACGGCGTACGCGACGAGCCACCAGCACGACGTCTTCTGGAAGTTGGACTTCGCCCTCGACGGCTCCTCCAAGGGCCGCATCGAGCAGTACGACTCCGCGGTCACCACGCACGGCGCCAACACCCCCACCAACAAGACCACGTTGACCAAGGTCACCAAGGAACTCGCGGGCGACGCCAAGAACATGCGCTGGTGGCGCGTCGTCAGCGCGACCGGCAAGAACAAGGACAACCACGCCCGGTCCTACGAGATAGTCCCCGGCCCCACCACCAAGTACCCGGGCCGCAGCTTCACCCAGCACGACGTGTACTTCACCCAGTACAACAAGTGCGAGCAGTTCGCCAGCGACAACCTGCCCAACTGCGGTGCGGGGCACCCGAAGCAGGTCGACAAGTGGGTCAACGGCCAGACCCTCACCCAGCCCGTGGTCTGGGTGAACGTCGGCTTCCACCACATCGCCCGCGACGAGGACCAGCAGCCGATGCCGGTCCACTGGCAGGGATTCTCGATCGCCCCGCGCGACGTCACCGCCATGAATCCGCTCACTCCGGCCGCGCTCGCCAACCAGAACGGCAATGTGCTCGGCGGAAGTTGAGAAACGACCCTGTCCATCCGGCTGCACCGCCGACCGGTCCCGGAGTACCCTTCCTTGATCGTTGAGACTGGGGAGAGCTCGGGGGAGCGGAAGGCGGTGCACGGGTGGGCTCGGGAGGGCTGGAGTTGCCCCCTGGTGACGAGGGTCACGAGGGGAACTCCGCAGAAGTCCCGCCCGGCGCGGTGTCCCTGGCACGTCCGATGGACGCGGCTGGTTCCATCGGTCCGGAGCTGGACTGGGACGCCGACGCCTGGCGCGAGGTGCGTACGCGCGCCCAGCGAGCCGGCCGCGCCTACATCTGGCTGAACCTGGTCGAGCAGCGGCTGCGCGCCGTCGTGGCGGCCGTCCTGCGTCCCATCTACGAACCCGTCCACGGAGACGAGTGGGTGGTCGCCGCGGCCGGTCCGGCCGGCCAGGAGTGGGTGCAGCGCGCGGTCGCCGTACGCGAAGTCAGCCGCCGCAAGGGCTACTTGCTCGACCCGGCCGACGACAACGTCATCAGCTTCCTGACCCTGCCGCAGTTGCGCGAGCTGATGGTGCAGCACTGGCCGTGCTTCGAGCCGTACATCGACGAGCGCCGCGACGTCGAACTCGCCCTGGACGAGCTGGAGGTGACCCGCAACGTCGTCTCCCGCAACCGCGCCCTGTCCGAGGCCGTCCTCAACCAGGCCGAGCGGGCCTCCGCGAAACTCCTGGAGACCCTCGGCTCCGGCAGCGACGTGCCCTCGGCGCGCCGGCTGCCCGTCGACGCGGTCGAGGAGCTGATCGGCGACCGGTTCGCGGACGTGGTCGCCGTGCACCCCGACCGGGTGCGGCTGATGCGGCAGTTCCCGGCCGAGGACATCTTCGGCGGGGCCCGCCGGGTCGACGCCATCGGTATCGGCCTCAACCTGCTCGTGCAGAACTTCTCCGGCCGCCGGCTGGTCCGCCTCGCCGAGTCGGGCTGCCGGGCGCGCCTGCTGTTCCTCAACCCCGCCTCCAGCGCGGTGAAGCGCCGCGAGCGCGAACTCGGCATCAAGCGGGGCGAGTTGAGCCGCGCCGTCGAGATGAACATCCTGCACATGCGCCGGGTGCGGTCCCGGCTGCGCGACCCGGGAGCCTTCGAGATCCAGGTCTTCGACGAGACGCCCCGCTTCACGGCGTACCTCGTCGACGGCGACGGCACGGACGGCATAGCCGTCGTGCAGTCCTATCTGCGCCGCAGCCGCGGCATGGAGGCACCGGTGCTGGTGCTGCGGAACGGGAGCCGGCTGGTCAAGTCGGACGAAATGGATGACAGCGCACTTTTCCCCATCTACCGCGATGAGTTCGAGCAGATGTGGGCGGATTCGAGACCGGTGTCCTGACCTGTCCCAGGGGCGGGACCAGGGGCCGCTCCGGCAGTAAGCGGAACGCGGTCATCGGATTGTCAGTGGCTCATGCGATCGTGGAGACAACTGGGGGAAAGCACCACCGAGAAGGGGGGCCGTCATGGCCTGGCACCAGGAGCTGCTCATCGGCTTCGACCTGGAGACTACGGGGACGGAGCCGCGCGAGGCGCGCATCGTCACGGGCGCGGTCATCGAGGTCAGGGGCGGACGGCCGATAGGCCGCCGGGAGTGGCTGGCCGATCCGGGCGTGGAGATCCCGGCGGACGCCGTCGCGGTGCACGGCATCACGAACGAACGGGCGATGACCGAGGGCCGCCCGGCCGACCAGGTCGCCGAGTCGATCGCCGACGTCCTCACCACGTACTGGAAGACGGGCGTCCCGGTCGTCGCCTACAACGCGGCCTTCGACCTCACCCTGCTCTCCGCCGAGCTGCGCCGGCACGGACTCCCGTCCCTGCGCGACCGCCTGGGGGGCACCGACCCCGCCCCGGTCATCGACCCGTACACGATCGACCGCTCCGTGGACCGCTACCGCCGTGGCAAGCGCAACCTCGAAGCGGTCTGCCAGGAGTACGGCGTCGTCCTCGACACCGCGCACGACGCCTCGGCCGACGCCCTCGCCGCCGCCCGACTGGCCGGCGCTATAGCCGACCGCCACCCCAAGGTCGCGGCCCTCGGCCCGGCCGAACTGCACCGCCGCCAGATCGAGTGGTACGCCGAATGGGCCGCCGACTTCCAGAGCTTCCTCCGCCGCAAGGGCGACCAGGACGCGGTGATCGACGGCACATGGCCACTGCGCGAGCTGGAGGACGAGCCGGTGTAATCCCGGGGCGGCCCCGTAGGGGCGCGGGGCTGTATCGATATGCGGCTCCGCCGCGTGGGCGCGCCCAGCCACAACGGACCCGCAGTCGCCCGAATACCCCTCGCCCCCGATCAATAGGCGCTCAGAACGGAAACCACCGCACCGTCTCGTCCCCGTCCCGCAACGACCCCACCCGCCGCTCGAACTCGACCAACGCCTCAGGGTTGCTCGGCGCATGCTGAGCAACCCACGCACAACTGGCCGTCTCCCGAGCACCACGCAGCACCGAACAACCGTCCCACTCCCGCACATCCCACCCGTACGCCTCCGTGAACGAGTCATACGCCCGCGCCGGAAAGGCATAGCGGTCACGGGACAGAGCCATCACCACCAGATCGTGCTCACGCAGATCCACGGAGAAGGTCTCCAGATCGACAAGGACCGGCCCGTCCGGACCGACGTGCACATTGCGCGGCAGCGCGTCCCCGTGGATCGGCCCCGGCGCCAGACGAGGCGTGAGCGCGGGCGCGGCAGCCACGAAACCATCCCGCCGCTCCCGCAGATACGCCGCGTCCGCCGGGGCGATCGCGTCGCCCGCGAGCCGCAGCCAGCGCTCCACCCCGCCCAGCAGCTCGCGGGGCGGGAGTTGGAAGGAGGGGGAGGAAAGGGCGTGGACGAGGCGTAGCAGTTCGGCCAGATCCCGGGGTTCGGCGGGACGTACGGAATCGGCCAGCCGGTGCCACACCGTCACCGGATGTCCCTCGACCAGCCGTGCCTTCGGGTCCGCGGCCCGCACCGCCGGCACGCCCGCCTCGGCCAGCCACACCGCTACGTCCAGCTCGCGCCGGGCGCGGTCGAGGAGTTCGGCGTCGCGGCCCACCTTGACGACCAGGTCACCGGCGGCGAACACCGCGTTCTCGCCGAGGGCGAGGAGCCGCGCGTCCCGCGCCGTGCCGGGCAGTACGTCCGCCGCGGCCAGTACGTCCCGCGCCCGTGCCTCGTCCATCGTCCGCCTCCGAGTGGTACCTGTGCGTGTGCGTACGGCGTCGGGTTCCCGCCATCCGACGGCCAGTGTCGCATTCGCACAGGTGGGACGGCATGCGAGGTGCCTTGACGAGGCACACGGCGTTCACGACCATGACGGGGCCCGACCGGGCCGTGCAAAGGGGCTGATTCCATGACATCGGTGACGGGGGTATCGGCGACGGAGGTACGGAGGCCGCCGAGCCGCGACCACGCGGCCTGGTTCCTGGTGTTACCCGCGCTGATCCCGATCCTCGTCCTGAGCGTCGGCCCCCTCCTCTACGGCGTCCTGCTCGCCTTCACCGACTCCCAGTCGGGCCGCACCGCGCCCACGCAGTGGATCGGCGGCCTGAACTTCCGCGACCTGCTGCACGACACCCTGTTCTGGGAGTCGTTCCGGATCGGGCTGGTGTGGGCGGTCGGGGTCACGGTCCCCCAGTTCCTGCTCGCCCTCGGTCTCGCCCTGCTCCTCAACCAGGACCTGCGGCTGAGATGGCTCGCCCGGGCGCTCGCGATCGTCCCGTGGGCGATGCCCGAGGTCGTCGTCGGCATCATGTGGCGGATCGTCTACAACCCGGACGCGGGCATCCTCAACGAGACCCTCCGCGACCTCGGCCTCGGCGACGGCCGCGACTGGCTCAGCAGTCTGGGCACCGCACTGCCCGCCGTGATCGTCGTAGGAATCTGGGCGGGCATGCCCCAGACGACGGTCGCCCTGCTCGCCGGGCTCCAGAACACCCCGCGCGAACTCCACGAGGCGGCGGCCGTCGACGGCGCCGGAGCCTGGCGCCGCTTCCGCACGGTCACCTGGCCCGCCCTCAGACCGGTGGCGCTGGCGATCACGGCGCTCAACCTGATCTGGAACTTCAACTCGTTCGCCCTGGTCTACGTCCTGACCAGCGGCGGCCCCGGCGGCCGCACCCGGCTGCCGATGCTCTTCGCCTACGAAGAGGCCTTCCGCTACGGCCAGTTCGGGTACGCGGCGGCGATGGGATGCGTGATGGTCGCGGTGATCTCGGTGCTCCTCGCCGTCTTCCTCGTGGGCCGACTTCGGGAAGGGGACGACGTATGAGGACCAGCGGCACCACACGAACGAGAACCAGCGGAACAACGGGCATGAGGACGAGCACCGGTGCCCGCGCCGGACAGTACGTCGCCCTGCTCGCGTATCTGGTCTTCCTCGCCTTCCCCTTCCTCTGGCTGATCTCTACGGCCTTCAAGTCCCCACGTGAGCTGGGCAGTCTGCACCCCACCTGGATCCCCCGGCACCCCACCCTCGCCAACTTCCGCCAGGCCTTCGACGAACAGCCTTTGCTGCACGCCGCGTCGAACTCCCTGCTCGCCGCGCTCGGGGCCGCGCTGATCGCCGTGGTGATCGCGACCCCGATGGCGTGGGTCATGGCCCGGCGCCGGACCCTGCTCGTGCGGGCCGCGACGGGGTGGGTGGTGATCAGCCAGGCGTTCCCGTTCGTGCTGGTGATCATCCCGCTGTTCCTGGTGCTGAAGAACCTGCGGCTGATCGACTCCCTGGCCGGCCTGGTGCTGGTCTACGTGGTGTGGTCGCTGCCGTTCGCGCTGTGGATGCTCGTCGGCTATGTACGGGCGGTACCGGCCGAGTTGGAGGAGGCGGCGGCGGTCGACGGGGCCGGGAAGCTCCGCACCCTCGTGTCGGTGACGGCACCGCTGCTCGCGCCCGGCATCGTGGCGACGGCGCTGTTCGCGTTCGTCACCGCGTGGAACGAGTTCTTCTTCGCGCTGGTCCTGCTCAAGACCCCGGAGAAACAGACCCTCCCGGTCGTCCTCACCCACTTCATCGGCGCGGAGGGCGTCGCCGACCTCGGCCCCCTGGCCGCCGCCGCGTTCCTCGCGACCCTGCCCTCCCTGCTCGTCTTCGCCCTGATCCAGCGCCGGATCACCGGCGGCATGCTCACCGGGGCGGTGAAGAGCTGATGCGCCCCCGATGGATCCTCGCCCTCGCCCTGACCCTGCTCCTCGCCGGCTGCACGGGCGGCGGCGGAAACAGCTCGGCGAACGGCCGTATCACCCTCCGCTTCCAGTCCCTGGCCTGGCAGGACGAGTCCGTCACCGCCAACAAGGAACTGGTGAAGGAGTGGAACGCGACCCACCCGAACATCAAGGTCGAGTACGTACAGGGCAGTTGGGACAGCGTCCACGACCAACTGCTCACCTCCTTCGAGGGCGGTGAGGCGCCGGACATCATCCACGACGCCTCCGACGACCTCGCGGACTTCGCCTACGGCGGCTACCTCGCCGACCTCCGGGAGCTGCTGCCCGCCCGGCTCAAGTCGGAGATCCCGCAACGCAGTTGGGACACGACGACCTTCGGGGACGGGGTCTACGGCGTGCCGTTCCTCCAGGAGCCGAGGGTGATCATCGCCAACGCGACCTGGCTGAAGAAGGCCGGCGTACGCATCCCGACCCCCGAACACCCCTGGAGCTGGCCGGAGTTCGGGGACATCACCCGACGGCTCAGCGGCGACGGCAAGTACGGCGTGGCCTGGCCCCTCAAGGAACCGGTGTCCGCCACGCTCAACCTGTCGCTGTCGACGGGCGGCGAACTGTTCCACCGGGGCACCGACGGCAAGGTGACCGTCCGCTTCGACGCGGCCGACCAGGTCGTGCCACGCACGATCCACGACCAGGCGGACGTGGACCACAGTGCCTCGCCCACGACCCTGGGCAGCGGCGGCTCGGACACCCTGCCCGGTTTCTTCGGCGGGAAGTACGCGATGGTCCCGCTCGGCTTCTCCTACCGCCAGCAGATCGCGCAGCAGGCGCCGAAGGGCTTCGGCTGGCAGGTGCTGCCCGCCCCGGCCGGCGCCGACGGCCTCACCCAGGGCGTCAGCCCGCAGACCCTGTCCATCGCCGAGGACAGCCCGCACAAGAAGCAGGCCGCCGAGTTCATCGACTTCCTCCTCCAGCCCAAGAACATGGTCCGCCTGGCCCTGGGCGACTGGATGCTCCCCACCGGCACCCAGGCCCTCAAGGACCCCGCCCTCCACACGACCAAGGACGACTGGGCGACCGGCACCGCACTGGCCGACCACCTCGTCTCCGCCCCCGCCCAGTCCGTACGGGGCTACCCGGAGTGGAAGGACAAGGTGGCCACCCCGGCCTTCCAGGAGTACTACAGCGGCGCGATCACCCTGACCGAACTACGCCAACGCCTGGAGAAGGACGGCAACTTGGTACTGGCGAGATACCAACGCTGACGTGTCGGGCGCCCACAGAAGCGCGCCCCATAGGGGCGCGGGGAACTGCGCGACCAGCCACGACGCACCCGCACCCGCCAACCAACCGCACCCACCTCTCGGGAAGGCGCGACAGAGCCACAACCCCACCCCACAAGAAAACCCCGTTGCCCCACTCCACCCGCCCCACCTAGCGTGAGCGCATGGCCTGCAACGCGATCACGAACTCCGGTCTCGGCCGGAGCTGCACGTATGCGATCCGCATCCGCCGCGGCCCCGGTGCCCTGACCGGCCCGGGCGCGCACGCCCGCTGACACTCCCGCCGGCCCGACCCACGTTCGGTCCGCGGTTCTCCCTGCTCTTCCGGTCGGGGCCTTCGTCTGCCCGTATGCCCTTCACGGACGACAAGGACCGCAGGCCATGGCCCGCCCCACCCACGTTTCCCGCGCGCTCTCGCAGAACTTCCTCGCCGACCGCGCCACCGCCGAGTACGTCGCCCAACTCGCCGTCACGCACCGACGGCAGATCTCCCTCCTCCTCGAAGTGGGCGCCGGAAAGGGCGCGTTGACCGCACGCCTCGCACCCCACTGCCGCGAACTCCACGCCCACGAGATCGACCCCCGACTCGTACCGGGACTCCGCACCCGCTTCTCGGAAACACCCCAAGTGCACGTCATCGCCGGTGACTTCATGGGCACCCGCCCTCCACGCACTCCGTTCGCCGTCGCCGGAAACGTACCCTTCTCCCGCACCGCCGACATCGTCGACTGGTGTCTGCGCGCCCCCGCCATCACCGACGCCACCCTGCTCACCCAACTCGAGTACGCCCGCAAACGCACCGGGGACTACGGGAGTTGGACCCTGCTGACGGTCCGCAGCTGGCCCCGGTACGAGTGGCGGCTGGTCGGGCGGGTCGACCGGCGCCGGTTCAGTCCCGTGCCACGCGTCGACGCCGGGATCCTACGGATCGAACGGCGCCGGACGCCGCTGCTCGAACCGCCCGCGCTGGCCGGTTGGCGGCACCTCGTCGAGCTCGGCTTCTCGGGGGTGGGCGGCTCGCTGCACGCCTCCCTGCGCCGGGCCCACCCGAGGCGACGCGTGGACGCCGCGTTCCGTGCGGCACGCCTCGACCCGCACGTCCTCGTCGGCGAGGTGTCTCCGGACCGCTGGCTACGGTTGCACAGGGAGCTGATGCCGTAGGACAGCGGTGAGGGCCTGTTGGTTCCCCCGGGATACCAACAGGCCCTCAGTCAGAAGGAGTTACACCCGCACCGGCTCCTCCTCACCCGTCACCGTGGACGCGACCTCCTCCGGTGACTCGTCGTGGGTGAGGTCGGGCAGACGGTGGAGCCACTTCGGGAAGTACCAGTTGCGCTCGCCGAGCAGGGCCATCACCGCGGGGAGCAGGACACCCCGGATGACCGTCGCGTCGATGAGGACCGCCGCCGCGAGGCCGACGCCCATCTGTTTCATCGACTGCATGGACAGGGTGCCGAAGATCGCGAAGACGGCGACCATGATGACGGCGGCACTGGTGACGACCCCTGCCGTGGTGACCACGCCGTGCTGGATCGCCTCCTGTGTCGTACGGCCGCGCAGCCGGGCCTCGCGGATACGGGAGACGACGAACACGTGGTAGTCCATCGACAGCCCGAACAGGATCACGAAGAGGAACAGCGGCAGCCAGGTGACGATCGCGCCGACGCCCTCCGCGCCCACCAGCGAGGCACCCCAGCCGTGTTGGAACACGGCGACGAGGATGCCGTAAGCGGCGCCCACCGAAAGGAGGTTGAGGGCGATCGAGGTGATCGCGACCGTCAGTGAGCGGAACGACAGCAGCATCAGCAGGAAGGCGAAGACCACGACGAACGCGAAGACCGGTACGACCGACCCGAGGAGTTGGTCGTTGAAGTCGTGCGACCCGGCGACGTTTCCGGTGATCGGTGCCTGGACGCCATCGATCTTGCCGAGGGTCGCGGGCCGTACCTCGTCGCGCAGTTTCTCCAGGCTCTTGGCGGCCTTGTCCTGGTCGGAGCCGCCGACGAGCGGGACGTAGACGAAGGCGACGTTCTGCGCGTCGTGCAGCTTGATGTCGACCGGGCCGCGCGAGGCGCCCGAACTGACGGCCTGCGCCTTGAAGTTCGCGAGCGCGCTCTTCACTTCGGGCGCGTTGATGTCCTTCGCCTTGACGACCACCTCGGCCGGATCGGAGCCGCCCGGGAAGGCGTCGTTGACCCGGTTGTAAGTCCCCACGATCGGGAGGGAGTTGCCGAACTCCTGGTCCAGGGTGAGGTTCTCGGTCTTCATGCCGACGGCCGGTGCGGCGATCGCGAGCAGCGCGCCGGCCGCGACGAGCACGGAGACCAGCGGCTTGGCGAGCACGCCCTTCAGGACGGCGGTCCAGAACCGGCTCTCCCCGTTGCCACGGCGGTTGCGCCGGCGCAGGAACGGTATGCGGCCCTTCTCGACCCGCTCGCCCAACAGCGAGAGCAGCGCGGGCAGTACGGTCACGGAGCCGACCATGGCGACCGCGACGACCATCAGCGAGGCCAGGCCCATCGCCTCGAACTCGGCGAGCCCGGTGAACAGCATGCCCGCCATCGCCACGCACACCGTGACACCGGAGACGATGATGGCGCGGCCACTGGTCGCGGCGGCGATCCGCAGCGCGGCCCCGGCATCCCGGCCGGCCTCGCGCTCCTCGCGTTCGCGGCGCAGATAGAACAGGCAGTAGTCGACGCCGACGGCCAACCCCACCAGCAGCATGACGGAGTTGGCGGTGTCACTCATCGGCTGGACGTGGCTGACGATGCCCATCAGGCCCATCGTCGCGATGATCGCGGTGACGGCCAGAGCGACTGGCAGCAGCGCCGCGACCAGCGCGCCGAAGGCGATGAGGAGGATACCGAGAGCCACCGGCACGGCGGAGTACTCCGCCTTCTTGAAGTCGTTGCCGTACGCGTCCTTGTACTGCTTCGCCATGCTCGCGCCGCCGATCTCCTCGATCCGCAGCGAGCCGTGGTCCTTCTGCACCCCGGCGACGGCCTCCAGTACCGGCTCCACCCGGTCGCCGGCGGTGTCCGCGTCGCCGCGCATGTCGAACTGGACCAGCGCGCTCCGCCCGTCCTTCGAGATCGTCCTCGTGTCGTACGGCGAGGTGACGTCCGTGACCCGGCCGGTCCCCTCGACGGCCTTGACGAGGGCGGTCACCGCGGTGCGGAACTCGCTGTCGGTGGAGGTGACCGACGCGTCCTTCGACTGGATCAGGACGGTCTCACCGGCCGGCTCCTTGATCCCGGCGTCGTCGATGATCGTGGCGGCGGTGTGCGTCTCGCCCTTGAGCTGGTCGCTCTCGTCGACGTCCACTCGGCCCGCCGCCGAACCGATCCCCATCGCCAGCACCACGAACAGCACCCAGATGCCGACCGCGGCCCACCGGTGCCGGGCGCTCCAGCCGCCGGCCCGGGCGGCGATGCCCCGCACCCGTGAATCTCCGTTCCCCATGACGGGCTTGCCCCCTTGTGCGCGGTGACAGCCGCCTGCCGCCACCTCATGGTTCGAAGGTATGCGCGGAATAAGAACGTCCCCTCGTGCTGACCGGTGAGGTCTCGGCCGAGCGGCTCCTCCGCACGGACCCCGGGCCCTCACCACTGGGGAGGACGGCGGCCCCCTACATCTATCCGGGCGGCTCGGGGGTGGTGATCAGGGTGACCGGGTGCGCGGGGTGTCCGATGCGTCGGCCGGGGCCCGCTTTGTCATTACGAAACCTTGTTGAACAAGTCACAGGTGCCGGTGGGTGTGCCCGAAGGTGTTGATCCGGACCCACCTCGTCCGACAGAGTTTCCGCGCACCCGCACACCACGAGCGGCCGTCGTGCCCACCCCCACGGGGCACGAAGGCCGCTCTATGGTGGCCGGATGACGACATACGCGGCGCTGTTGCGCGGAATCAACGTGGGCGGCAACAAGAAGCTCCCGATGGCCGAGCTGCGCACGCTCCTCGAAGGCCTCGGGCACGACGCCGTCCGCACTTACCTCCAGAGCGGCCAGGCCGTGTTCGCGAGTGGCCACGGTGACGAGGAGTCCCTCGCGGCGGAGCTCGCGCAGGCGATCGAGAAGCGGTTCGGCTTCACGGTCGACGTCATCGTCCGCGACCACGCCTACCTGAGCGCGATCGCCGACAACTGCCCTTTCCCGGCGGCCGAGTTGGAGGCCAAGCAGCTCCACGTCACGTACTACTCGGTGCCGGTCGCGGAGGACCGCTTCGCGGAACTGGACCAAGCCGCCTATCTCCCCGAGGAGTTCCGCCTCGGCGACCGCGCCCTGTACCTCCACGCCCCCGACGGCCTCGGCCGCTCCAAGCTCGCCGTGGAACTGTCCCGGCCGCGACTCAACAAGGGCCTGGTCGCCACCACGCGCAACTGGAACACCGTGGTCAAACTGGTGGAGCTGACCGGCAGTTGAGATCCCTCCTGGAGGGAGAGATCCACACTGTGCGAGGCTCGTCCCATGCGCTACATCATCATCGGAGCAGGGGCGGTCGGCGGGGCCATCGGTGGCCGGCTGGCCGGGGCGGGGTGCGAGGTCGTGCTGGTCGCGCGGGGTGCGCAGCGGGCGGCGCTGGCCGAGCGCGGGTTGCGGCTCAAGGTGCCGGACGGCGAGTCGACGTATCGGCTGCCGGTTGTCGAAGGGCCCGCGGAACTGGGCGAGTTGAGGGCCGACGACGTCCTCGTGCTGGCCGTCAAGACACAGGACAGCGAGGCCGCGCTGGCGGTCTGGGGCCCGGCGCCGGTCGCCGGTGGCGGCACGGCGGCCGAGCGGCTGCCGGTCGTCTGCGCGCAGAACGGGGTGGAGGGCGGACGGCTCGCGCTGCGCCGCTTCCGACGGGTCTACGGTGTCTGCGTCTGGCTGCCCGCGACCTTCGTCGAACCGGGCGTCGTCGCCGCCGAGGGCACCCCGCTCACCGGCATCCTGCACCTCGGCCGCTATCCGCACGGCACGGACGAGACCGCCCGGCTGATCGCCGCCGACCTGGAGAAGGCGCGGTTCGAGGCGCCGGCCGTGCCGGACGTGACGCGCTGGCAGTACGCCAAGCTGCTCAGCAACCTGGTCAACGCCGTCGAGGCGGTCGCCGGGCCGCTCGGCAGTGAGGAGAGCCTCGCGATCTACGGGCGGGTACGGGCCGAGGGCGTGGCCGTGCTCGACGCGGCCGGGATCGCCTACGCCAGCGCCGAGGAGGAGAAGGAGGCACGCGGCGACAAGATCCAGCTCGTGGAGATCGACGGCATCCCGCGCGGCGGCGGCTCCTCCTGGCAGTCCCTGAACCGGGGCACCGGCACCATCGAGGCCGACTACCTCAACGGCGAGATCGCGCTGCTGGGGCGGCTGCACGGTGTCCCGACCCCGCTCAACGACCTGCTGCAACGGCTCGCGAACACCTTCGCGCGCGAACGCAGGGCGCCCGGTTCGCTGCCGTTCGACGAGCTGCTCCGGCTCGCCGACGAGGCTGTCGCGTTTGTTCAAGAGTCCTGACCGCGCGCTCCCTAGCGTGGGACGCATGAGCAACCACGACCTGCACCCGTACATGATCGAATGCGCCGCCGAGGCGGCCCGTGTCGCGCGCGGTGTCAGCGCGGCCCAGCTCGACGACCCCACGCACTGTCCCGACTGGGACGTGCGCACGATGGTCAACCACTGGGTCCTCTACACCTCGCACGGCCTGGAGCACCGGGCCCTGCGCGAGCAGCTCTCCGAGGAGCTGACCGCGCGCGACTTCACCGCCGATCCGGACTGGGCGGAGGCCTACGCCGCCCAACTGGACCGGGCCGTCGCCGCCTGGGCCGACCCGGCGGTCTGGGAGGGCGAGGTCGACCTCGGCATGGCGAAGATGCCGGCCGGCGAAATCGCTCCGATGATCATCAAGGAGCTGGCCGTCCACGGCTGGGACGTCGCCACGGCCACCGGTCAGCGGTACGTCGTCTCGGACGGCGCCGCCCGTCTCGTCCTCGACGTGGTCGAGAAGCACGGCGCCCTCTACCGCCAGTACGACGGCTTCGCCGACCCGGTACCCGTACCGGACGGCACCCCCGTCTTCGAACGCGCCCTCGCGTCCAGCGGGCGGGACCCGCGACAGACGGCCGTGAGCGAAGTGGACCACTGAGAAATCAGCTGATTGGGCCGAGTTTCCAGCCCAATCGGCGACTAGCGTTCTCGGTATGAGTGACGACACCCCGGTCCGCGTCGACTTCTACTTCGACCCCGCCTGCCCCTTCGCCTGGATCACCTCCCGCTGGCTGCTGGAGGTCGAGCGCGAGCGCCCGCTCGACCTCCGCTTCCACGCGATGAGCCTCTACCTCCACAACATCGGCAACGAACTCCCCGACTGGTACCGGGAGTTGGTCGACAAGTCCATCGGCCCGGTGCGCGTCGCCGTGGCCGCCGCAGAACAGCGGGGCGACGAGATCCTGCGGGACCTGTACACGGCCTTCGGTGTCCGCGTCCACGAGCGGGCCTACGACGACTTCGACGCGGTGATCACCGAGTCCCTCGCGGACCTCGGACTCCCCGCCGAACTGGCCGCCGCCGCCCACGATCCGTCGTACGACGACGCCGTGCGCCGCAGTCATGAGGCGGGCGTCGAGAAGGAGTCGGGCGGCTATGTGGGGACGCCGACCCTGCACGTCGACGGAACGGTGTGGTTCGGCCCCGTGCTGCGGGCGATTCCGCGCGGCGCGAAGGCGGCCGAACTCTTCGACAGTTTCCGGGTGTTGGCCACCCACCCCGACCTCTTCGAACTGAAGCGGACCCGTACCGGCGGGCTGTCCTTCGACTGAAAGCCCGCGCACTCGCCGAACTCCGGGACAAAACAGGCTTGTTGTCCCTAGGGTTGAGTGCGCTGGTTCGGACGGAAGGGCAGGTCACAGTGGCGGGCAGAGTCCTACCGTCGTTGCCGCAGTACCGCAAGGACGGGGTGACCCGACGACTGTGCGCGTCGGTCCATCTCGACGAGGGGTTCGCCCGCGAGGTCGACGAGGAACTCACCGGGGACCGCTTCAACGCCCTCGGCCTCACACTCGGCATCAACCTGGTCGCGCTCGCCCGGCACGCCCGCGCCGCCCTGCTGCGCCGCGCGGCCCTGGACCGCCAACTCGCCTGGCTCAGTGCCGCGTTCGGCGCCTCGCTGCTGGTGGCGCTCTGGGGACTCGCGAACGGCCTCGGCTCGGTCGCCCTGGTGGGCGTCTACGGTCCGGTCATCGTCGTCGGTGCCTCGTGGTGGCTGGTCCACCGCACGGAGGCCCAGGCCCGCGAGGCGGCACAGGAGGTGTTCCGCAACCCCGACAAGGTGGAGAAGCTGGCCCCACCGGTGGAAGCGGCGGCGGAGGCCTGGCTCCAGGAGCACTCGAACAAGCGGGCAAACGTGCTGCCGTACGCCGACGCGGCGGCCCTCACCAACCCGTTCGTCGGCAGCGGCAGAAAGATCAAGGAAGTCGTCTGGCAGCCGATCGACGTCAGCAAGCCGGCCGACGCGCCGCAGGGCGGCAAGCTCACCATCCGCCAGTTCGACGCGGTCAAGCTCCACACCTATGTGGCCAAGGAGATGGAGGCCCTCTCCGGGCTGGACGGACTGCGGACCAAGAACCGGCTCTACGTCCTCGGCAGCAACGCCTACATGCTTCCGGAACTGCTGCCCGACCGCACCGCGCGCCCCCTCCCGAAGATCCCCAGCCAACTGGTGCAGGCGGGCGTGCAGACTCCGGGCGCGGGCATGCGGACGCATCTGTGCCTGGAGCGGGTCGGTGACGGCGGGCGGATCATCGTCTCCATGTATCTGCGGGCGATCCTCAGCGGGCCCAGCCTCACCTGGGAGGTCGCCGCCTACGCGATCCCACCGCTGGGCGGACGCTTCCACCTGGTGGACCGGCTGCCCGTGACCCCTTCCAAGCGCTGGTGGAGCCTGGTCCGGTACGCCAACGCGCGTACCTGGCCCGAACTCCGGGGAGCCGTCGGGCGGTTGCGGGCGCTGCGCAGAGCGCGGCGGCACCGCGAGAAGTTCATGGCGGAGCGGCGGCGGGAGATCCTGGACCACCACATCGTCCTCGACGTCGGCGCCACCGACAGCCTGCGCGAGCGGATCGGGGACTGGGGCGAGGCGGGCTACGCCGAACGCATCGACTCGCAGGACTTCCTCTTCAGGCTCCAGGGCGGCGTCCTCGTCGCCACCGAGAAGTTCCTCAAGGACCACAACGTCGACACGAGTTCCTTCGACAAGGCGCAGGCCAACATCAGCACGCAGACCTACAACATCTCCGGGGACGTCCACAACAGCGCCGTGGGCAACCAGGGCCACGTCACCAACAACGGGCCGCAAGGCCACGGGCCTTCGGGCCAGAGCGGGGCACCACAGCCCTGAACACCAACGGGGAGCGGGACATGAGCACATTCAACTTCAACGGCGGCGGCAACATCCACAACAGCCACATCGGCGACCACGGTCACGTCGTGAACAACGGAACGGACTCCGCGACCGTCCTGGCCCTCGCCGACCAGCTCGTCGACCGGATGCGCGGCGAGAACCCGACACTGCTCCCTCAAGCGCAGGTCATCCAGGGCGAGTTGGTGCAGGCGGGCGAGGAGGGCCGGGCCGTCAACCGGGGCCGGGTCCGGACCGCGCTGGAGACCATCACCATCGGCGTCGGGGCCGGCACCGGCGGGCTCGCGCTCATCGAGCAGCTGAAGCACGCGCTCGGCCTGTGAAGCGGTAGGGGCGCCCCGTCCCAACAGGGCGCCCCCACACCTCACTTCGCCTTGACCACCGCCCGGGCCCCGCCGCCCAGGTCCAGTTCGAGACCCGACCGCAGCGGCACTGTCTGACCGGGACCGATCTGCTGCGAGGTGCCGTCGGAGCGCGTCCCCGTCCACGTCTGCCGCGAGCGGTTGGCGATGCCGAACCGGCCCGGTTTCGCGGGGTGTTCGACCAGTTCGGCGACCAGACTCGCGTCCGAGCAGTCGTGCCGGGTCGGCTCCGCCTGGAGATGGTGGGCCTGCACCCGGGCCGCCCGGCCCAGCCGGATGTGGTGCTCGGTGCGCGGCGGGGGAGTGGTCACCACCAGCCGGGGCGGCAGCACGAGCCGGGTGCCGCAGCCCCAACAGGCGCGGGACGGCGGGTTCTCACCCGGTTCCGTCATGTTCTGCCGGCCGCACGAGGCGCACTCCACGACCGAGTCCAGTACGGCCCGCAGCGCGTCCCGCCACTCCGTCTCGCGGACCCGGGCCGCCGGATCGCGCAGCCCGACCGTGAACTGGGTCCGGAACAGGTCCTGGAGCTTCCCCGCCGCCGCACTCCAGGTGGCCAGTACGGTCGCGTGCTCCACCGGGTCGGGCGCGTTCGAGTCGTCGGCCGGGTCGAAGACGAACAGCGGACTCTTGCCGTACAGCTTGCGCTCCGCCGCCTCGTCGAGGCAGTGGATGCCCAACTCCCGCTTTCCCTTCAGCGGATGATGGTTCATCAGGAACATGAACAGCAGGACGGCGAGCGAGTGCAGGTCGGACTGGGTGCCGGGGCGGGCGCCCGGCTCCGCGCGGACCAGTTCCGGGGCCATGAACTCCATCGTCCCCGAGATACCGCTGACGTCCCCCTCCACCACCGCGTTGTCGTTGTCGCAGACCAGCACGTCACCGGTGTCCGGGTCGAAGAAGATGTTGCCCCAGGAGATGTCCCGGTAGGCGATGCCCCGTGAGTGCAGCGCCTGGTACGCCTCCACCGTGTACAGGCACGCCGTCAGCAACGCGCGCGGTGTGGTGCGCAGTTGACGCCGGAACAGCGCGGGCAGCCCCTTGAAGTGGTCCGGGCGCAGCCCCATGAGATACCCGAACGACCCCTTGTACGCGGGCACATACGCCTCGGGCCACAGGAACCGGTCGTCGTCGAAGTCCCGCTCCACCAACTCCCGTACGATCGCGTCCTGTTCCGTGGTCGCGCAGGTCGGGTAGTACCACTTGAGGGCCCTGTCGCCGACCGGGGTCTTGGCCCGGTACACCTCGCCCTGGCCGCCCGCGCCCAGCATGTCGACGATCTGGATCTCTTCGCCGTTCTGCGCGGTCAGCCGTGTACCGCTGTCGAGCATGCCGCTCATCTATGTCTCCGTCTTCCGTTCCGTATCCATGGGCGAGTCCTCCGGAGGGGCCTCCTGGGCGGGGTCCGGCGGACCGCCCGTCACCGTCGGCACATGCCGCAGCGCCGCCGCCAGGGTCGTGTCGTCGCCCGAGTACTTCGAGGCCTGCTCCAGCCACTGGGGGAGCACCTCGCGCACCCCCTCGTGGCCGTCCGCCGCCAGCCGACCGTCCAGGCCCGCCACGAACTGCCGGTAGCCGTCGGCCGAGGCGAAGCTCTTCGACAGGCCGTCCGTCGACAGGACGACCAGACGCGGTGTGCGGGACTGGTCGAACACCGGTGCCCAGTGCATCCGCACCGCGCTCCACGCCTCCTTGCCGCACAGCGACTCCGTCTCGTCGCCGAGATCCTCCTCGGCGGGGGCCAGCGGCCGGCTCAGCGTGCCGTCGTGCTCGACCACCGCGAGATCGCCGTCGCCGATCTGCCAGGCCACGAACAGCCACGGCGTCAGCACGGCGCCGATCAACGTCGTGCCGTAGAGCAGGAGTTTCTCGCTCTGGCGTGGTTCCGGTGTGCCCGCGTCGGCGACCGGGCGGTGGCGGTCCCAGTGGCCGAGGGCCTCCTCGCGCCAGTCGTGTACCAGGGCGCGCGGGAAGTCGTCGCGGGCATAGGTCATCAGGCGGGCGAGGCGGCCCGGTTCATGGCAGTCGCGGGCCGCCCGGGCGAACAGCTCGGCCCGGCCCACGAAGCGGTCCACGGCGAAACGCGCGCCGATCTCGCTGCGGGTGTAGCGGGCCGAGCCGTGCCCGTCGGCCACCGCCAGCAGCAGCGGGTCCTCGCCGGACCCGGAGCCCTGGCACGTGAACCAGTCCTGGTTGCGCTTCTTCCCGACGCCCTGCACGCTCCCGGTCAGCGTCTCCCACCGTCGCGCTCCGAGCGTCACCACACGTCGTCATCGTCGTCGTCGATGACCGGCGGCGCGTACGGTTGCTTGGTGAGGGTCGGGCCGGACGACGAGTCGCCCGCGACCGGCTGCGAGGCCGCCTTCACCGCCGCCGTCGACGCCCAACGGATCGCCGCCGCGAGCTGTTTGGGGCTGTTGGCGTCCAGTGGCTGCAACTCGGGGTTGCCCAGGAACTCCTGGAGCACACCGCGGTCCGCGTCGGCGCCGATCGCGATCGCGACCCGTACCGCCTTACGGCCCCACGGTGTCGCGTCGATCGCCTTCAGGCCCGCCCGCCAGTCGTCCGTGGGCACCCCGTCCGACACCAGCGCCAGCACCGGCTTCAGCGCGCGCTGCGGCATCGGCGGACTCTGCAGCTCGCGCGAGACCAGGTGCAGGGCCTCACCGAGGTTGGTCATGCCGTCCACCTCGATGTCCTGCCAGGTGAAGTCGTCGACAGGGACGGGGGTCTGATGAAGCCACCGGGCCGTGGTGGAGAACGTGACGGTCCGCAGCAGCAGTTGGGCCGCCGGGTTGTCGTGGGCCACCGACCGCATCTCCGGGATCGCTTCTCTGATCCCGTAGTTGAGCTGGCCGATCTTCTCGCCCTGCATCGAGTACGAGCAGTCGAGCAGCCAGATGAAGTGGACCGGCCGGTTCGCCATGGGCCCGCCGGGAATGTCGCTCACTCCGTGTCCTTTCCATGAGTTGAGGGGCTGTGGGTCGGGGATCTGTGAGGTGGGTTCTATGTGCCGGGGAGGAACAGACAGGCCACGTAGGCCAGGGTGGCCGCCGTGAGCACCAGCGAGGCGACGAACAGGCCCGCCAGCAGCCGCCGTCCGTGTCCGACCGGTGGGGTCACCTTCGTCATGCCGGGGTGTACCTCTTCCTCTTCTCCGGTGCCGTGCCCGGTGTGCCGGTGACCGCGGCGGTCTTCAGCCCCGAGACCGCGAGCAGCCACAACACCGGTTCCGCGGCCCGGCGTTGCTCGCTCTCCAGCGGTCCGGCGCCGGTGGCGGCACGGGCGCTCACCGCCCAGTAACGGGCCTCCTTGAAGTCGTGTCCGAGCGCCCGGACGAGTCCGCCGAGGCCGATCTCCGTCAGCCAGGAATCGACCTGCGCCCCCGGTCTCGGCAGGGTGACCAACCGGTCCAGGACATCCCGCTTGGTGACGACCGTCGCCACGGACAGCCGCCCGCGCCGCCGGCCGGTCAGCGCGTTCAGCTCACCGGTGAGCCGCTGGTACGTCTCCCACGGGCCCTGCGTCGACGGGCGGGCCGCTCCGACCCGTTCGGCGTCCTCGGTGCCGAGCAGCCGTCCGCGCACCTTGAGGTCGGCCAGCACGTCGGCGACCAGGACGACACCGTCCGTGTGCTCCAAGTACTTCTGGGCGCGCACCCGTTCGGCCTCGCTCACCGACTCGCCCATCGGGTCGTAGAGATAGAGCAGCCGCCGCCGTCGGCCCCGGGTCACCGTCAGCATCAGGGCGCGCGGCTGGCCGCCGGTCGTGGCGTGGGCCCAACCGGTGCTGTTCAGCTCCTGGTTGAGGTCGTTGAACCTATGGCGGTCGTCGGCGGAGGCGTAGTCGACGCGCAGGTCGCCGTGCCGGTCCCAGGCGTGCAGGCCCTCGACCATGGCCGCCATCAGCATCGTCTTGCCGGAGGACGTGCCGCCCACCAGCGGGGCGTGCACGACGCGGGTGGTGCCGACGATCTCGGGCAGCACCCGGTCGCAGTACGGGCACAGCGCGGTGAGCTTGCCGCGCCCCGCGAGCCGGGTCGTGGGCAGCCGCTGCCCGCACACACAGCCGTGCCCCAGCACGCCGTACCGTCCGGGCCGCAGCGACCTGTGCGGCTTCGCGCAGCCGGCGCAGCGGTGCACGGCCAGCGGGACCGGGCGATAGCAGCCCGGATAGGGGCACTTGACGCGGATGCCGCGGGTCAGCGCCCAGCCGCGCTCCACTCCGCGCAGCATCGGGACCGCCGTCGCGCAGCCCAGCCACACCAGCCCGACCAGCAGCCCGAGGAACAGCAGCGACACACCGAGCAGGGCGGTGGCGAGCGCCACGCCGAGCAGCGCGCCCACGAAGGTGCCCGGCGCCACGAAAACGATGTACCCGAAGCGGTTGATCGGCGCCCGGCCGCGACGGCCCGACGGGTGCCGGCCCAGGAACAGGTTCCGTACGGTCCGCCGCAGCCACACATCGCGGAACGCGATCCACACGACCCGCATCCCGTAGGCGCCGGCCGTCCACGCGTCCACCCACAACTGCCGCCAGTAGTAGCCCAAATGGGCGGGTTCGGCACCCGTGGCGACGAGTGGGACGCGCTGGTCGGGGCGGCCCGGCCGCCAAGGTCCCAGGCCTTGCCACACGGCCCGGGTGCCGATCCACAGGAACACCCACAGCACCCGGCCCAGGCCCAGCCCGACCGCGATGAGCCCGGTCCAGACGGCCAGGAGCAGCACCGGTGACGCGGTGGTCATCGGCGGCCTCCCTCGGTCGGTGGTTGCACGTCCCCGGGCCACACCTCGGCCTGGTCCGGGCGCCGTCCGCGTCCGGACAGCCGCCCCGCGAGACGCCCCAGCGCGCCGGGGCGGTTCCAGGCCCGATACGCGTCGAGCTTGCCCCGGCCCGCGCGCCCGAGCACCGCCTCGACCTCGGTCTGGTCCTCGGCGGGCAGCGCCCGTACGACCGGCCGCAGCACCTTGCCGAGCAGGGCGTTCCGGGTCTCGTCCCAGTTCGGATGGGTTCCCGGGAACGCGCTCCAGTCGCAGAACCGGGCGGCGACATACGTCGGCGAGGTCCGCAGCCGGTCGCCCACGCGGTCGGAACGGCCCGCCTTCTCGTACGTCTCCAGCAGCCGTGTTTCACCCGAACGAGCCAGCGCGTAGAGCTCGTTGGTCGGCACCTGCCCTTCGAGGAGCCGCCACGCGAGAACCTGGAAGGCACGGTCGACGACCGGGTCCGGCACCGGCTCGGCGGCACCGTTCTTCAGATTCAGCACCCGGCTGACCCACTCGTCGCTCTCCCCCTCGGTGCCCAACAGTCCGGCCAGCTCCAGGAGAAGCAGGGCCGCGCGCTGCCCCGGCCGCAGCTCCGTGCTGAAGCAGCGCAGCAGGTCCTCCGCGAGCGCGGGTACGTCACGGTCGTCCGCCGACGCGGTGAGGGCGGCCTCGATCAACAGGTCCCGCGTACCGGCCGTACGGTGGGTGTCGGACCCCAGCTCGTTCAGCAGCAGGCCGGCCTCCAGGCCCGTCGGCAGCTCGCCGGGCCAGGTGAGACTCAACGCGGTACGCAGTACGGCGGGGTCGGCCAGCGGCGAGACACCCGCCGTCCGCAGCACCTCACGGAACCGCGCGAGCCGGTCCCGCGCCCCGACGGGCGTCACACACATCCGCAGATGCGGGAAACCGGGTTGGAGGCTCAGGGGCAGCCCGGACCCCGTCAACGCCCGTGCCACAGCCACCGGTTCGGCTGCGGCGAGCGCGTTGAGCGACCCGAACAGCGCCACCCGCAGCCCGGGATGAGCATGCACCGCGTCGAGCAGCGCGGGCGGGCAGCCCACGACGGGACGGGCATCGCCCTCCGGGGGCTCGGCGGGCGTTGCCTGTCCGGGTGCTTGCGGACCGCGCGCGGGTGAGGTGGGTCGGGTGCCGCCCTGCCAAGGATCGGCGGACCTGGGCTGTCCGGGCGTGCGCGGGCTGGGCGTTGGTGGGGCGGGCCGGGTGTCGGCCTGCCAAGGATCGGTGGGTCCTGGCTGCCCCGGTGTGCGCGGGGCGTGTGCCGGTGGGGCGTTGCCCTGGCGGGGCCGCTGGCCCGGGCTCGGCTGTCCCGGTGCCCGGAGGCTGTGGGACCGGCTCCGGTCGCCGTCCGGATCGGGCGCGGTTGTCGGATCGCTCACCAACTCCATCGCCAACCTGCCTGCCAGCGCGGGGAGTTGGTCCTGGCAGTCGATGCCGAGCAGATCGGCGACCCGCAGCAGCGCGAGCGGCCGTCCGGCGGGCGGTTCGGCCGGGTCGGCGAGCCCGGCCCGCAGGGCGGGTGCGAGATCGCGGGCCAGCTCGTCATGGGCGCGCGGGGTCAGCGACCCGGCTCGCAGCGCGGGCACCGGACCCTTGCCGAGCACCGCCGACGCCAGCACCCGAGCGGCCAACGGCGCCGACACAACGGCCGGCACCTGTCCGTCCAACCGGGCCAACAGGGCCGCCAGCGCGGCCTGTTCGTCGTCCACCGAGCCAGGAGCTGCCGGTGCCGCCGGTCCGTGGTCCGCCAGGCCCCGAGCGTCTGCCCCCGGCTGTCGGTGGCCCGCCGAGCCAGGGGTGGCCAGCCCCGCCTGCCCGTGGCCTGCCGAGTCGAGGGTGCCCGCCCCCGGCTGTCCGTGGCCCGCCGAGCCGTGGGAACCCGCCCCCGCCTGCGCGTCGTTCGCCGACCTCCGGGTGCCCGGCGCAGTCCGTGTCTCCTGAGCCGAATCCCTGGCGCTCGACAAGTACCGCCCGCCATCAGCCCACCGCGAACCCGCCAGGGGCCCCTCGGACAGCCCCGCGACCAGTGCCATGAGTGTCGCGTCCGGCAGTGCGCCCGCGTGCTCGGTCGCCCAACGGGCCGCCGCCGTACGGGCGTCCGGGCGCAGGGCGATGCCCGCGATCAGTGCGGTGGCGGCCAACTGGCCCAGATCTTCAGAGGTGTTGTGGAACAGGTCGGGGCGGCCCGCGCACCAGACCCGGGCGCACAGCTCGGCCCAGAGGTCGGCGACCGGGCCGGACGGCTGCTGCCCGGTGCAGTCGTGGACGCGGTAGCGGTGGTCGTGGGCGACGGACTCCGAGGACGGCAGCGCGCCGACGAGCTGCTGACGCGCCTGTTGGGGGCGGCGGGTGTACGTCGTGAAGGTGAGCCGGTGCGCCTGCTCGCGGGGCAGGACCGCGCAGGCGAGCGCGATCCACTGGGCCACATCGGCGCTGTCGTGCTCCACGACCACGATCTGCCCGGCACCCGGATCCGCGGCGACCGCTCGCAGATCGGCGAAGAACGGCGCGAGCCACCCGGCCCGGGACACCGCGAACGCGACCAGCGCGTCCTTGCGGAGCAGCCCGGACGGCTCGATACGGTCGACCGGCCGCGGCCTGCCGTCCGGGGGAGTCGCGTCCGCCCAACGCGGCGACTCCCAGGCGGTGATGGGCAGCGCGCCGTCCGGCAGCCGGGTCCCGGCCGGCAGATGCACGGCGTGCGCGTGGAAGTTGCCCCAGCGCCCGCTGTAGTCGGCGCCGATGTACACCGAGCGGCTCAACAGCCGCCCGCCGTCGGACAGTTCACTGAAGCTGAAGGCCTTCGGGAACCCCTTGAGCTGTTCGGCGTCCGGCCGGGCCGGGCAGTCGCGCGGCGGCTCGTACCCGATGAGCTGCTCGGCCTCCCGCAACAGCCCCTGCGGAACCCCCGCGCTGACCGCGGTGAAGCGGAAGCCGGAGCCGTCGGGGCCGGGCGGCGCCGAGGTGTAGTGCAGCTGGGCCAGGGTCACTTGGCTCGTCCCTTCCCGGCGGTACGGACCGGCAGCACTCCACGCAACGCCAGCAGCCACAGCAGCGGATCCTCCACCCGCACCGGCTGCGGCCCGGACTTCGGTACGTCCGCGGGCGCGTCGGCGGGCGGCGGCGCACCCAGCGCCGAGAGCCCGAACAGCGACAACCGGTCGAAGTCCAGCTCCAGTTGCCGCAACAGCGCCCCCGAGTCCCAGTCCGCCATCAGCGAGCGCATCTCCTCGTGCACGGTGAGCCGGTCGTCCTCGTCATAAGTGCCCTCCGGATGCGGCGCGTTGCGCAGCACCGGCGAATGCGCGTCCAGCAGCGGCTTCAGCATGTCCGTCTTCGTCACCGCCACCGCGATCGGCGTGCTCACCCGCCCCCGTGAACCGCCCTTGCCGTGGGCGCGCAACTGGGCGGCCAGATCGGCGGCGATCTGCTGCGGCGGGGTCTCCACCATGGGCAGCGGCGGACCGTCCTGGAGCGGCAACCGGTCGCGCACGGAGCCCAGTTGCAGGGGGTCGACCAGCAGGACGATGCCGTCGGCCGCGCTGAGATAGCGCGTGTACCGGTCCATCGCCTCGGCGCCCGCGAGATCCTCGCCCGCCGCGTCGAAGAAGACCAATGTGGTGTGCCGGGTGCCGTTGCCGAGTCTCCCGCGGCGGGGCACGCTCAGCCGGTACAGCAGCGGATCGTTGAAGCCGAGCGCCGCGGGGCGGGTCGCGTCCGGCAGCCGCAGCCGCTCGTACAGATCCTCCGCCATCTCCCGGTCCCGCTGCTGCGTGGCCTGCCCCATCGCCGCCAGCGAGGCGTGATAGGCCTGCCCGACCCGCTGGTTCAACTCGTTGACCAGCACGGACACATAGGTGCTCTTGCCGGAGGCCTTCGCACCGACCAGCGCGATGATCCGGCTGTCCTGGTCGCAGTAGTCGCTGGGCAGGTCGCTGTGGCAGGACGCGCAGACGCGGACGGTCGTGGTCACCCCGCAGTCCGGGCAGGGCACGCTGCTCCCGGAGCCGGAGCGCAGCCCGGACGCCAGCGCGGCCATCCCGCGCGCCGGGGCGAACACCGGACCCCGCAGCAGGGCCGCCGGATTCACGCCGGGACCCACGAACCCGGCCCAGACATCGTCCCGTTGGGGCCCGCAGGGTGTGCCTCCGCGCACCCCGCTGGGGGTCATCAGGCACCGGTAGGGCAGTTTGGCCGCCGAGGTTCGGGCGAAGCAGTAGGGGCAGATGACGGTCGTCATGGCTCAGCGCACCACCAGGGTCGCGGGGGACGGTTCTTCGAGTCGTACGGAGGCCGCGTGCTCGCCCAGCAGAAAGCCGCGCAGGGTGTACGGCGCCGGGCAGGGCGCGGCCGGCAACTCCTGTTCCACCGTGCCGAGCCGGAGGAGATCGGTGCCGGGGATGCGCAGCAGGGTCGTGCCGTCGGCCGCGCTGCGCGGCCGGAGTGTGCCACTGCGCGCCACGCACACGAACTCGGGGGCGTCGTCCTGCTCCCCGCCCTCGGGCGCGGACAGGGTGACCCGCAGCAGGGGGCGCCCCCGGCCGAGCAACCGGCGTGGGGCGCGCACCAGTTGATACCCGATGGCCGTGTCGGGCGGCAGCAGCACCTCGGCTGCGTCCGGTACGACGACGACGGCGCCGGGTACTTGAGGAGCGGCGGCGACCCGGACCCGTACGGCCCGCGGCCCCACCGCCAGCCGCAGTCCGCCCCGCCGGTAGGCGTGCGCGGTGACACTGCGCTCACCCGAGTCCCAACTCACCCTGAGATGAGGGGTGTCACCGGGCCAGTCCAGCGAGACCTCCGCCTCCCCGCCCGGCAGCCGCCGCGCGGCGAGCCCGGTCACCGGCCGGAGCACCTCGACATCGACCGCGGGACCGGCCAGCGCCCGCTCGCCGAGGACGGCGACGGCGGCGACCCGGACACTCAGACCGGGCGGCGGACGCAGCGCCCCGTCCCGCTCGGGCCAGCCGAGCCCGGCCGGCAGGTCCCGCGTGCGCAGTTCGGCGCCGGGGGCCGGTACCTCACCGGGCCACTCCACCAGTCGTACGTCCCCTTCCTCGGCGCCGGTCCAGGCGAACCGGACGGCGTCGCCCTCGGGCCGGGCGGTGAGGGTACGGACGGGGGAGGGCCAGGGGTGGACGGTGCGGGTGGCGCGTACGCCGGGGGAGGCGACGGGCTGTCCGCCGGGGGTGCGGTAGTGGCAGACGACGCGGACGGTGTGGCGGCCGGGCGGGAGATCTGTGGCGGTGAACCCCTCTGAGCGGAGGGTGAGTCGACCGTCCGTGGCGTCCGGTCCGGTGCGTTCGACCGTCACGTCCGTGGCACCCGGCGGACGCTTCCAGGCGCCCTCGATGCGCTCCGGCCCGTCCGTCAGGGTGAGCGACTCCACCTCCGGGGCGAGGAGCAACCGGTGCGATACGAGGGGCGGACCGTCCACGAGTCCCTCACGCAGGGGGAGGGCGGCATAGCGGACGGTGCTCCCGAGGACCAACGCCTCGTCCCGCGCGGCCACTTCCCGCACGGCGGGCGCACCCCGCTCGTCGCGGTGCAGACACAGCAGCCGCCAGCCATCGTCCGAGCCCGTCTCGTCCCACGTCAACCGCACATGGTCCAGGCCTAGTTCGGCATCCAGTGCGGCCGGCTCACCGGTCCGCGGCCGATGCGCCCGCACCAGTCCGCGCAACGCCCGCCGGTCGTCGGCGACTTCACGCAGCGCGCGCAGATACTCCGCGCCGACGGTCTCCGTGTCCCGGTCCCGCTCGGCCCGCCGCGCCGCGAGCAGCGCCCCGTCGACCACCGCGAACCGCAGGGCCAACCCGTTCCGCAGCGACCGTAGCGCCGGGTCGTCGGTGCCGTGGGGGAGCCGTTCCAGCAGGGTGCGGACCCGGTGCAGCCGGTGCTGCTCCCAGGCCCCGGCGAGGGACTCGGCGGCCTGTCGTTCGCCCCGGTCGAGGTGGGGCCGCAGGCGGGCCGCCGCCACGAGCCCGCCGATTTCGTCGGCGTGCACGCCCAACTGGGCGGCCGTGTGCGGGCGTTCCTTCGCCGGCCGGTCCTGGAGCAGCCCGATCAGCTGATAGAGCACGACCCTGCGTACCGCCTGCGGATCTTGCCGCTGTTCCTCGGCCAGCAGGCGGGCCAGTCCGGCGGTCGGGGTCGGGGCGCGGGCGAGATCCTCCAGGAACGCGACGTCCACGCGCCGGCGCCCGCGCCCGCCGGACGGCACGTACACGCCGTCGAGGACGCTCAGCCCGCCGGTGCCGGGCGGCAGCAGCGCCTCGCCCAAGTGTCGTAAGCCGAGCGCGTGTTGGGCGGCGACGAGCTCGCCGTAGGACGCCACGAGAGGGCTCAGCGGCAGCCCGGACAGTGCCCGGGGCAGCCCCAGGTGATGCCCGAAGTCCCGACCCTTCACGTGTGCTGCTCCCCCGCTTGCTCCGCGAAGGAACCATCCCAGCAGATCCGCGGCCCCAGGGGGACCCTTTTTCGCGAATCCGGGCAGGTCGGACCTGTGACGCGCTATGCGCCCACGGCGGCGAGCAGCGGGGCCAGGGCCGCGTCGTAGCGCTCCAGGAGGAGGCGTGCCACCTCCGGTGCCGGGCCCAGGACGTCGGCGAGGACGTCCGCCTCCGTCGCGCCCCGCGCGATACGGTCGGGGAGGAAGCCGGGGGCCAGGACGTACGGTGCGACCGCGACGCGTTCGCAGCCCAGGGCGCGCAGTTCACGGACCGCGTCCTCGGTGCGGGGCAGGGCCGCCGAGGCGAACGCGGGGCGCACGGCCCGCCAGCCGGTGTGCCACCAGTCCCGCGCGACGCCGTCGATCACCGCGATCGCCTCCGGGTCGGTGGACCCCGCCGAGGCCAGGACGACCCCGGTCGAGGACTTGTCGGCAGGCGTCAACCCGGCCTCGTGGAGCCGCCGTTCGAGCGCGCGCAGCAACAGCGGCGACGGACCCAGCACCTCCGCCTGTCTGATCCGCAGCCGTGGCGGCGCGTCCCGCAGGACCGCCGGGATGTCCGCCTTCGCGTGGAACGCGCGGGTCAGGAGCAGGGGGAGGGCCACGACGTCCTGCACGCCCTCCGCCGCGAGCGACTCCAACACCCCGTGCACGGAGGGGATGTTGAAGTCCAGGAAGCCGATCTCCACGCGCAGCCCGGGCCGCCGCGACCGTATCCGCCGGACGAGGGCGTGGACGGTCGCGGCGTGCCGCGGATCGCGGCTGCCGTGGGCGATGACGAGGAGAACCGGCCTCTGGTGCATACGGATCAGCTCAGCTCTTCACCAGCAGACCGCGGCTGCGCAGCACCCACCGCTCCAGCGGGCTGAACAGCAGCAGATCGATGGCGATACCGACGAACAGGATCAGGAAGATGGCCTCGAACACCATCGCCATGTCACTGGCGGTCCGGCCGTTCTCCAGCAGCTGGCCGAGGCCCACGCCCAGGTCCGGGAACTGCGCGATGATCTCGGCCGCCATCAGCGAGCGCCACGAGAACGCCCAGCCCTGCTTCAGGCCCGCCACATAGCCGGGGAGCGCCGCCGGCAGCGTGACGTACCAGATGCCCTTGACCCCGGTCGCGCCCATCGTGCGGCCCGCCCGCAGGAACAGCGGCGGCACCTGGTCGACGCCGGACACCAGCCCGTTGGCGATCGAGGGGACCGCGCCGAGCAGGATGACCGCGTACATCATCGAGTTGTTCAGGCCCAGCCAGATCACGGCCGGCGGCACCCACGCCACCGACGGCAGCGACTGGAGGCCGGACAGGATCGGGCCGATCGCCGCGCGCACGAACTTCACCCGCGCCACCAGCAGACCCAGCGGGGTGCCGATGAGCAGCGCGAAGAAGAAGCCGAGCAGACCGCGCGAGACGCTGGTCCAGATGTAGCCGAGCAGATCGCCCGCGAGCCAGGCGTCCTTGAACTCCGTGCCCACGGCGCCCGGTGAGGGCAGCTTGCTCGGGTCGTCGACGACCGGGGTCAGGATCAACCAGACGACCATCACCACCGCGATGGCGACGATCGGCGGGAAGATCTTGTTGACGAAGGTCTGCCGGAAGGTCGGACGGCTGGTGACGACGAGGTCCAGGGCGTCGAGACCGGCCTCCACGGAGACGTTTTGTCCGAGGTTGCCCGTCGCAGACTCTCCGGTCGAGTCCGTCGTCCTCGTGTCACTGCTGGCCATGACGGCGGATCTCCCCACGCAGAACTTCGGTGATCTCAACGGACAGTTCGGCCACGGGCGCGTCCTCGATACGGCGCGGCTGCGGAATGTCGACCGTCCACTCGCGGGCGATCCGGCCGGGCCGGGAGGACAGCAGCACCACCCGCTGCGCGAGCCGTACCGCCTCGCGCACGTTGTGCGTGACGAACAGGACGGAGAGCCCCGTCTCGCCCCAGATACGGGTCAGTTCGTCGTGCAGGACGTCCCGCGTGATGGCGTCCAGCGCCGCGAACGGCTCGTCCATCAGCAGGATGCGGCTCTCCTGGGCGAGCGCGCGGGCCATGGCGACCCGCTGGCGCATACCGCCCGACAGTTCGTGCACCCGCTTGCCGTACGAGCCCTGCAACCGGACCAGTTCGAGCAGTTCCTCGGTCCGGCCGCGCCGCTCGTTCTTCGGAACTCCCGCGAGTTTCAGGGCGAGTTCGATGTTCTTGCCCGCCGTGAGCCAGGGGAACAGGGCGTGCTCCTGGAACATCAGCGTGGGGCGGCCGTCCGTCGTGATGGACCCGGTGGTGGGCTTGTCGAGGCCCGCCACCAGGTTCAGCAGGGTGGACTTGCCGCAGCCCGAGGCCCCCAGGAGGGTGACGAACTCGCCGGGCGCGACATCGATGCTGATGTCGTCCAGGACGAGCTGCTGCCCACCCGGTGTCGCGAAGGACTTCGAGACATGGTCGAGGCGTGCCGCGTGCTCTACCGACTCGGTGGTCTCCTTGGCGAAGGTCGTGGCCACGGTCGTCACCTCCTGGGAAGTCATCGGGTTCCCTCGATCAGCTCGTGCCGAGACCGGCGGCGTCGACCGTGCTCTCACCGTCGGCCTTGAGGACCTTGTTGAGGAGCGTCAGGTCGTAGATGCCGCTCAGGTCGGGCTTCTCCAGGAGACCGGCCTTCACCGCGTGCTCCGCCTCGGTGTTGAGGGTGGCGGCCAGCGGGTCGTTGGTGAACTGGATCGAACTCCACGCCGGGTCCAGGACGCCTGCGGGCAGCGCCTTGCCGGAGTCGGCCTCCAGCTGCTTGTTCGCCGCGGCCTTCGCCTCGGTCGGGTTGGCGTTGATCCACTTGTTGGCCGCGACCGAGCCCTTCAGCACGGCCTCGACGACCTTCGGGTGCGCCTTCAGGAACTTCTGCGACACGATGATGTTCGTGATCACGAACTTCTTGTCGGGCCACAGCGTCGACTCGTCCAGCAGCACCTTGGCGCCCTCGGCGACCAGCTTGGAGGCGGTCGGCTCCGGCACCCAGGCGCCGTCGATCGAACCGGCCTTGTAGGCGTCCGGGGTGATCTTGTTGTCGGTGCGGACGACGGTCACATCGCCCTTGCCGCTCTGCGCGTCGACCTTCCAGCCCTGGTCCGCGATCCAGTTGAGGAACGCCACGTCCTGCGTGTTGCCCAGCTGAGGCGTCGCGATCTTCTTGCCCTTGACGTCCGCCAGGGACTTGATCTTCTTCGGGTTGACGACCAACTTCACCCCGCCGGACGCCGAACCGCCGATGATCTTCAGGCTCTTGCCGTCGGACTTGGTGTAGCCGTTGACCGCCGGGGAGGGGCCGATGTAACCGATGTCGATGGAGCCCGAGTTGAGCGCCTCGATCTCGGACGGGCCGGCGTTGAAGGTCGCGTAGGACGCCTTGGTGGCGCCCAACTCCTTCTGGAAGAGGCCCTGTTCACGGGCGACCAGCGCGGTCCCGTGGGTCAGGTTGCCGAAGTAGCCGATCTTCACGGCGGCGAGACCGTCGATCTTCGAGGCTCCGGCGGCGACCTTCTCCTTGGAGTTGGTGCTCTTGGAGTCCGACCCGTAACCGCAGGCGGCGAGGGTGAGCAGGGGGAGCGCGGCGACCACGGCTATGCCGCGGCGCAGGAATGTCGAGCGGTTGGCAGGCACGGGAGGTGTTCCTCTCGTTGGCCCGGCGGTCACGGTCTCAGGTCGTGGCCGGGAGGTCGGCAGGTCTTCGTCTTCGTCGTGTCCGGGACGGCGGGTGGGGGGACTGGGCGCGCAAGCGGTGCGCGTACGTCAGCCCGCACATCGCGCCACTCCGCCCTGCCCGCTGCCGAGGGCGCCGCTGCCGACGCGGCCGCCCTCCTTCGCGAACGTGGAGTAGAAGTCCTTCGACGTCATGTCAGAAGTCCCAACCGTCGTCGTCCGTACCGTCCTTGACCGGCTCGGGCGCCGCGAACGACTCGCCGACCATGCCGGCGGTGAGCGTGGTGCCGTCGGCCGGGTCGATCAGGATGAACGAGCCCGTGCGCCGTGAGTCCGCGTACGAGTCCACCGGCAGCGGCTCCGCGGTGCGGATCTTCACGCGGCCGATGTCGTTGGCGACGAGCTGTCCCGGATGCGGGTGCAGGGACAGGTCGTCGAGTGTGAGGCGGGACGGGATGTCCTTGACGATCGCCTTGACCGTACGGGTGCCGTGCTTGAGGAGCACGCGGTGGCCCACGGTCAGCGGCTGGTCGGCGACATGGCAGACGGTCGCCTCGATGTCCTGCGTGGTCGCCGGGGCGTCCTTGCTGGGCACGATGAGGTCGCCGCGCGAGATGTCGATGTCGTCCTCGAGCAGGAGGGTCACCGACTGCGTGGTCCAGGCGGTCCTGACCGGCTTGCCGAGCAGGTCGATGGCGGAGATCCGCGTGGCCCGCCCGGACGGCAGCACCGTCACCGCCTCGCCGACGCGGAACGTACCGGCCGCGATCTGGCCCGCGTACCCCCGGTAGTCCGGGTGCTCGGCGCTCTGCGGCCGGATCACGTACTGCACGGGCAGCCGCGCGTGGCAGTGGCTCAGGTCGTGGGCGACCGGCACCGACTCCAGGTGCTCCAGGAAGGTCGGCCCGCCGTACCAGTCCATGTGCGCGGACGGGTCCACCACGTTGTCCCCGGCCAGCGCCGAGATCGGGATCGCGGTGATCTCCGGGACGCCCAGCTCGCTCGCGTACGCCGTGAACTCCTCGGCGATCGCCGCGAACACGGACTCCTTGTACTCGACGAGGTCCATCTTGTTGACGGCGAGCACCACGTGCGGCACCCGCAGCAGCGCGGCGATCGCCGCGTGCCGCCGGGTCTGCTCGACGACACCGTTGCGGGCGTCGACGAGGATCACCGTCAGCTCGGCCGTGGAGGCACCCGTCACCATGTTGCGGGTGTACTGCACGTGACCGGGCGTGTCGGCGAGGATGAACCGCCTGCGGGGCGTGGCGAAGTAGCGGTACGCCACGTCGATGGTGATGCCCTGCTCGCGCTCGGCGCGCAGGCCGTCGGTGAGCAGTGCGAGGTCGGGGGCGTCCTGGCCGCGGTCGGCCGACACCCGCTGTACCGCCTCCAGTTGGTCGGTCAGCACCGACTTGGAGTCGTGCAACAGCCGTCCCACGAGCGTGGACTTGCCGTCGTCGACCGAACCGGCCGTCGCGAACCGCAGGAGGGTCGTCTCGGGGAGTTCCGTGATGGTGCTCATGGTTAGAAGTACCCCTCGCGCTTGCGGTCTTCCATCGCGGCCTCGGACATCTTGTCGTCGGCGCGCGTGGCGCCCCGCTCGGTCAGCCGGGAGGCGGCGATCTCGGTGATGACCTGCTCCAGCGTCACCGCGTCCGAGTCCACGGCACCCGTGCAGGACATGTCGCCCACGGTCCGGTACCGCACGAGCCGCTTCTCGACGGTCTCGTCCGCCTTCGGGCCGCCCCACTCACCGGCGGTCAGCCACATGCCGTCCCGCGCGAACACCTCACGCTCGTGCGCGAAGTAGATCTGCGGGAGGTCGATGCCCTCGCGGTCGATGTACTGCCAGACGTCCAGCTCGGTCCAGTTGGACAGCGGGAACACGCGCACGTGCTCACCTGCCGCGTGCCGCCCGTTGTACAGGTTCCACAGCTCGGGCCGCTGCCTGCGCGGGTCCCACTGCGAGAACTCGTCCCGAAGGCTGAACACCCGCTCCTTCGCCCGGGCCTTCTCCTCGTCCCTGCGACCGCCACCGAAGACCGCGTCGAACTTCTCGCTCTGGATCTTCTCGGTGAGCGGCAGGGTCTGGAGCGGGTTGCGGGTCCCGTCCGGACGTTCGCGCAGCACACCGCGGTCGATGTAGTCCTGTACGGAGGCCACATGAAGCCGCAGCCCGTGCTCTTCGACCGTGTGGTCCCGGTACTCAAGCACCTCGGGGAAGTTGTGTCCCGTGTCCACATGCAGCAGCGAGAACGGCACCGGCGCGGGCGCGAACGCCTTCAGCGCCAGGTGCAGCATGACGATCGAGTCCTTGCCGCCGGAGAAGAGAATCACCGGCCGCTCGAACTCACCCGCCACCTCACGGAAGATGTGCACCGCCTCGGACTCCAGAGCGTCCAGGTGCGAGAGGGCGTACGGCGTGTCCGTGCCGTCCTCGGCCTTGGCGACGGTCGCGGTCATGCCAGTCCCCTCTCGGTGAGCAGCGCGTGAAGTGCCGCCGCCGACTCCTGCACGGTCTGGTGCTGCGACTCGATCCGCAGGTCCGGCGACTCGGGCTCCTCGTACGGGTCGTCGACCCCGGTGAGCCCGGTCAGTTCACCGGCGGCCTGCTTGGCGTAGAGACCCTTCACATCGCGTACGGAGCACACGTCGACCGGGGTCGCCACATGCACCTCGATATAGGCGGTGCCGCTCTCCTGGTGCCGCTTGCGGACGGCCTCGCGGCTGTCGGTGTACGGCGCGATGACCGGGACGAGCGCCTTGACGCCGTTGCGGGCGAGCAGTTCGGCGAGGAAGCCGATGCGCTGCACGTTGGTGTGCCGGTCCTCGCGGCTGAAACCGAGGCCCGCCGAGATGAACTCGCGGATCTCGTCGCCGTCGAGCACCTCGACGAGGTGGCCCTCCTCGCGCAGCCGGCCGGCCAGCTCGTACGCGATGGTGGTCTTGCCGGCACTCGGCAGACCCGTGAGCCAGACGGTGGCTCCGGTCGTCACGTGGATCTCCAACTCTTCGGTGGGGGTGGGCTGTTCCGTGGGGGCGGTCATTCGTGCAGTCCGCACTCGGTCTTCCCGCGCCCCGCCCAGCGGCCGGCGCGCGCGTCCTCGCCCTCAAGAACCCGGCGGGTGCAGGGCGCGCAGCCGACGGAGGCGTAGCCGTCCATCAGCAACGGGTTGGTGAGGACGCCGTGTTCGGCGACATAGGCGTCCACGTCGTCCTGGGTCCAGCGGGCGATGGGGGAGACCTTCACCTTCCGGCGCTTCTCGTCCCAGCCGACGACCGGGGTGTTCGCCCGGGTCGGGGACTCGTCGCGGCGCAGCCCGGTCGCCCAGGCCGCGTACTGGGTGAGGCCCTGCTCCAGCGGCTGGACCTTGCGCAGCTTGCAGCACAGGTCCGGGTCGCGGTCGTGCAGTCGGGGACCGTACTCGGCGTCCTGCTCGGCGACCGACTGGCGCGGGGTGAGCGTGATGACGTTGACGTCCATCACGGCCTCGACCGCGTCACGGGTGCCGATGGTCTCCGGGAAGTGGTAGCCGGTGTCGAGGAACACCACGTCGACACCGGGCATCGCGCGGGAGGCGAGGTGGGCCACCACCGCGTCCTCCATCGAGGAGGTCACACAGAACTGCTTGCCGAAGGTCCGCACCGCCCACTGGAGGATCTCCAGCGCGGAGGCGTCCTCCAGGTCACGGCCCGCCTGCTCGGCGAGGGCTTTCAAGTCGTCGGTGGGGCGCGCTTTCTGAGTCGTCGTCATATCTCGTCTCCCCCTGCGTCGGTCTGCCGGAGCCCTCGGGCGAGCAGCCCGAGGAACTTCAGCTGAAAGGCCCGATTGCACGCCGCGCATTCCCACGCGCCGTGGCCCTGCTCGCTCGGACGCAGGTCCTCGTCGCCGCAGTAGGGGCAGTAGAAGGGGGCGGCCCGCTCGCTCATGTCAGGGCCTCCTCGCCGGCGCGCGTGGCCCAGGCGGCGAACCGCTCACCGTCCTCGCGCTCCTGCTGGAACCGGGTGAGGACCCGCTCGACGTAGTCGGGCAGTTCCTCCGAAGTGACCTTCAGGCCACGGACCTTGCGGCCGAAACCGGCCTCAAGACCGAGGGCGCCGCCGAGGTGCACCTGGAAGCCCTCGACCTGCTCGCCCTGGTCGTTGAGGACCAACTGGCCCTTGAGACCGATGTCCGCGACCTGGATACGGGCGCAGGCGTTCGGGCAGCCGTTGATGTTGATGGTGATCGGCTCGTCGAACTCCGGGATGCGGCGCTCCAGTTCGTCGATGAGCGTGATGCCGCGCTGCTTGGTCTCGACGATCGCGAGCTTGCAGTACTCGATGCCGGTGCAGGCCATGGTGCCGCGCCGGAAGGGCGAGGGCTTCGCGGTGAGACCGAGGGCTTCGAGGCCCTCGACCAGCGAGTCGATTTGGTCCTCCGCCACATCGAGCACGATCATCTTCTGCTCGACCGTCGTGCGCAGCCGGCCCGAGCCGTGCGCCTGGGCCAGCTCGGCGATCTTCGTGAGCGTGGTGCCGTCGACGCGGCCGACGCGCGGCGCGAAACCGACGTAGAAGAGGCCGTCCTGCTGGCGGTGGACGCCGACGTGGTCGCGCCAGCGCTGGACGGGCTGCGCGGGGGCGGGGCCGTCGACGAGCCTGCGCTTGAGGTACTCGTCCTCCAGGACCTGGCGGAACTTCTCCTGGCCCCAGTCGGCGACGAGGAACTTCAGGCGGGCGCGGGTACGGAGGCGCCGGTAGCCGTAGTCGCGGAAGATGCCGATCACGCCGGCCCAGACGTCCGGGACCTCGTCCAGTGGGACCCAGGCGCCGAGCCGGACGCCGATCTTCGGGTTGGTGGACAGCCCGCCGCCGACCCACAGGTCGAAACCGGGGCCGTGCTCGGGGTGGTTCACGCCGACGAACGCGATGTCGTTGATCTCGTGGGCGACGTCCAGGAGCGGCGAGCCGGAGATCGCCGTCTTGAACTTGCGCGGGAGGTTGGAGAATTCCTTGGTGCCGATGTAGAGGCGGTGGATCTCGTCGATGGCCGAGCTGCCGTCGATGATCTCGTCCTCGGCGATGCCCGCGACGGGCGAGCCGAGGATGGTGCGGGGCGTGTCACCGCAGGCCTCGGTGGTGGAGAGACCGACCGCCTCCAGGCGGTTCCAGATCTCGGGCACGTCCTCGATGCGGATCCAGTGGTACTGCACGTTCTGCCGGTCCGTCAGGTCGGCCGTGCCGCGCGCGAACTCCTGTGAGATCTCGCCGATCACTCGCAGCTGGTCCGTGGTCAGCCGGCCGCCGTCGATCCGGACGCGCAGCATGAAGTACTTGTCGTCCAGCTCCTCCGGCTCCAGGATCGCCGTCTTGCCGCCGTCGATCCCGGGCTTGCGCTGGGTGTACAGCCCCCACCAGCGCATACGGCCGCGCAGGTCGTTCGGGTCGATGGAGTCGAAGCCGCGCTTGGAGTAGATCGTCTCAATGCGTGTCCGCACATTGAGACCGTCGTCGTCCTTCTTGAACTGCTCGTTGCCGTTGAGCGGCGTGAAGTGTCCGGCTGCCCACTGACCCTCACCGCGGTGACGGCTCACCTTGCGGCGGGGCGCTGCGGCTGCAGGGTTCTCGGGGGTGGCGGCCATGGTTCTACGTCCTCCGGGACAGGCGGGTGATCGGCTCTGACCTGCGTGTACGGGCGCATGCGGGCATACGCGCGCGTCTTTGCGCAGTATGAGGCGGATACGGGAAAAACCGGCGGTACTGCGGCTCGACTAGCCCGCCGGACAGATGGCGCTGGACATGCGGCCGAGGTCGACGTGTCGCCGACTCACCAAGGCAATTCCAGTTCCGGACATGACGGAAGCGTGTCACGGCGTTCTGGACACAGTCCAGCTTCGTCCGTCATGCGGACACCCTGGTCCCACTATGCGAGACAAGGGTGTCATCGGTCACAAGCCGCGCACGCCGTCTTGTCGGCGCAGGTCAGACGCGGTAGGCGCCCGGCCAGGGGCCCGGTGTGGCCGCCTGCGTCACCTCCTCGACCTGGGTGTCGAAGAGCTTGAAGCCCCGGCGCTGGTAGTTGTCCATCGCGTGCACCCCGTCCAGGCTGCACGTATGCAGCCAGACCCGCTTGGTGGACACCCGTCCCGGCCAGCGGTCGGCGAGGTCCCAGGCGCGGGCGGCGGCGTAGGAGAGGAGGTGGCCGCCGAAGCGGCGGCCGCGGAAGGCGGGGATCAGGCCGAAGTAGACGATCTCGACGACGCCGTCGTCCTGCGGCTCCAGTTCCACGTACCCGGCGGGCGTGCCCCGGTCGTACACGACCCAGGTCTCCACGCCCGGCCGGTCCAGGTGCTCCTGCCACTGCGCGAACGTCCAGTGCAGCCGGTCGATCCAGAGGATGTCCCCGCCGACGGACGCGTACAGATAGCGGCTGAACTCGGGGGAGGGCACCTCGGAGCGGGCGATCCGCACGTCCCCGTCCGGCGTGATGGCCGGAAGGAGGTCGCTCGGATCGGTCTGCTCCAGGGACCAGGTGGTCACGGGGATGTTCGTCATGCCCGTCAGGGAATCATCCGGCCGACGGATCTGTCGATCAGCGGATCAGATCAGTGGATCAACCGAGCGAGCTGTCGATCGAGTCCAGTGGCAGTGCGAACAGCATCCGCCCCGACACCGACCAGACCTCGCCCGTCTCCTGCCAGTAGGAGAGGGAGTCGGTCTGCGCGCTCCAGCACTGGTGCGTCTCGTCGGCCCCGCACTCGGTGGCCTTCGCGTCCTTGGCGTCCTGCCGCCATATCGAGCCGTGCCCGCTCTGCTCCCCGGCCGCGCCGCCCAGGTACCAGGAGGTGCCGCTCGCGAGCACGCCCCCGACGCCGGCGACCTTCGTCCGGTACGCCTCCTCGGGCGTCGCGCGCCCCGCCGAGTCCGTGGCGAGCAGCCCCGTCCGCGCGGGATCGCGGCTGAACGGATAGCGCCACAGCCGCTTCGCCCCGCTCGCGACCAGACTGTCCGGAACCGAACTGCGGTCCAGGGAGAGGCCCACCGGTCGTACGGCGGACTTGTCGCCGCTCAGCCGGTACGACCCGACCGCGGGCAGGACGTACCGGTACCCGGCCGCCGACCAGCCCTCACGCACCCGGCCGACCGCGGAGGCCGTCACCGTGGTGCGCTGGATGCGGTTCATGTCGTACACGTACAGCGCGTCGCGGGTCCCGCCCGTGGTGGTGACCAGGAGCTTGTCCTGGTACCAGACCATGCCGGAGATCTTGGAGACGAGCCCGCGGTAGTCGCGCCCGCCGTCGGTCGGTACGGCGAGGAGGGCCCAGGTGTAGGTGAGACGGGTGGGATCCGCCGCGTTCACGAAGGCGACCCTGGCCAGGCCGCTGCTGTTCGCGCTCCAGCCGGAGAGGATCACACGGTTCGAGCCCCACCAGCCGTCCTCGTCGGCGTCACCGGAGGTGGTCACCGAGCGGGGCGTCCACGCCGGGTCGGCCGCGTCGCCGCTGTCCCAGCAGTACGCGCGGGTGGCCGCCGGTTCGACGGGCAGCACCGACTTCTCGTCGGTCGTGCAGTCCGCCGCGTCGCGCAGGGTGTGGTCGGCGCTCTTCAGCACGGCGTCGACGCCCACCGGACGCCCCATCGCCGAGGCGAGCCGGTCCAGGGACTGCTGAGGCTCCAGCGTCTCCCGCAACCGCAACTGCCCCAGATCGGAAGACGAGGTGAGCGGCTTCAGCCCCCCGGGATCGGAACCGACGGTCGCCTGCGAGGCGCTGATCATCGTCGCGGCCGCGGTGAGGCCGAGCGCGGCCCCGGTCAGCACGGCGCGCAGCGCCCTGCCCCGCTTGCGCCGGCGGTGTCGCCCACGTGCACTCATAGTGTCCTCCCGAGGCGAGCCAACTGCGCCTGGTGATCCGTGCGTTGACCAGGGAGCAGGTGGGGTGGCCCGTAGAGGGATGCTACGGCAGTCATGGCCGCTCCATGGGTAAGACCCTGCAAATATGCGGAAGATGCTGCCGGACGTGACTTTTGCGCCACCTGTCCGCTACGACACCCCGGCCCGCTCCGCCGCCTCCGCTACGGCACTTGGGCCGAGGTCCGACCCCTGGCCACGCCCGGTGCCGTCGAGTGCGGCAGCAACTCGCGCGGGTCCTGCGGCAGCACCACCTCGACCTCGGCGTCCTCGCGGAATCGGTAGGGCCGGTGTTCCAGAAGCGCCCCGAGATAGCGCCGTACCCGCGACATCTCCGCACGCACCGTCACCGTGCGGCCGGGGTCGCCGAACATGTCCTCCGCCAGGGCCGCGGCGCTGCGGCCGGTGGGGTGCAGGGCCAGGAGGTAGAGCAACTCGGCGTGCCGCGGACTCAGTTCATGTGTCCAGGAGCACGCTCCGCCGTAGACCGTCACCGACCAGCGGCGGGCTGAGGCGAGGTCGAGGACGATGCGGGGCGCGGCGCCGGGCACCGGCTCGTCGGCGACGCGGATCAACCAGCCCCCGGCCAGCGGCTCCAGCGCGCACAGCCCGAGCGACGGCACCCAACGGCGGCCCCCGGAGGGCGACTTGGGCAGCGCGATCCGCTTCATGTACGGCATTCCGGTGACCGCGGCGGTCCAGCCGTCCCGGTCGACCACCAGGGCCCGGCCGCCCAGCCGGGGCAGGATCGGCGCCGCCACCGCGCGCAGCCGCTCCAGCGAGGTCAGGTGCAGTTCGCGCAGCCGGGCCTCGGCGAGTTTGGCCACCGAGTCGACCCAGGCGAGGGTGGCCGGATGCATGGTCTCCAGCGGACCGCTGACATCGACGACGCCGATCAGCCGGCCGTCCCTGGGGTCGGTGATCGGGGCGCCCGCGCAGGTGAACGAGGCCAGCGCGCGGGAGAGATGCTCGCCGGCGAAGACCTGCACGGGCCGCCGTACGACCGCCGGGGTGCCCACGCCGTTGGTGCCGATGACGTCCTCGCGCCAGTCCGTGCCGACCTCGATGCCGGCCTCGTCGGCCTTGCGCAGCACCGCGGCGCTGCCCTCCCGCCACAGCGCGCGGCCCTCGTCGTCGGCGACCAGCACGATGTGGTGGGCGGCGTCCGCGACCGACACCAGCCCCTCCCGCAGCACCGGCAGGACATGCCGCAACGGGCTTGCGCCGCGCCGCCGTTCGACTTCCTCACGGGACAGCACCCCGGTCCGCAGATCGTGGTCGGGGTGCGTCCCGCCGCGTAACGCGCGCTCCCAGGACTCCTCGATCACCGGGCGTGGAGCGGTGCGGGCGCGCTGCCCGAAGGGCGTGGCGTGCCGGGCGTCGCTCAACATCCGGGCCGTCCGCGCCGCGTCGACGGTGGTACGCCGCGGCAGTCCGGCCGGCGGGTTCGCCATGGGTCCTTCTCTCCGGTCCCGTATCGACTGTTGGTCTCATAGTGCCGCTCCGTGGTGACGGAGGGAGACAGTCCGACCACAGTGACCGTCAAGTTGCAACCCTCTGCAACCCTGGTGAACAGCCCTGTGGTGTCTGAAACTTGTCCCACGCTGCGAGGGTGGTGCCGTGTCGGCGCAGCACCACCCTCGCGATGTGCCGTCGGGCGATCAGGCCGCCGGCCGGGCGCGCTCCACGATCGAGGCCAGGTCGAGCGTCGGCGGCAGGGTCCCGAAGGTGGTGCCCCAGTCGCCGCCCAGCCGGGACGCGCAGAACGCGTCGGCGACCTCCGGCGGCGCGTGCCGGACGAGCAACGCCCCTTGCAGCACCAGCGCCATCCGCTCGACCACGCGCCGGGCGCGGCCCTCGATGCCGTCCAGGTCGGCGAACTCGGTGAGCAGGTTCTTCATCGCCCCGTCGAGGCGGTGATCGGCGCCGCGCACCCGGCCGACCTCGACCAGAAAGGCGTTCAGCGCCCGCGGTTCGCGCCGCAACGCCCGCAGCACGTCGAGGGCTTGAATGTTCCCGGCGCCCTCCCAGACCGAGTTGAGCGGCGACTCCCTTACCAGGCGCGGCAGTCCGGACTCCTCGACATAGCCGTTGCCGCCAAGACACTCCGCCGCCTCGACCGTGACCGGCGTACAGCGCTTGGTCACCCAGTACTTGGCGGCCGGCACCGCCAACCGCAGGAACGCCAGCTCCTGTTCGCCACCGTCGTCGTAGGCCGCCGCGAGTCTGAGCCCGAGCGTGGTGGCCGCCTCCGACTCCAGGGCGAGATCCGCCAGTACGTTGCGCATCAGCGGCTTGTCGAGGAGTTTCCCGCCGAACGCCTCGCGGTGGGCGGTGTGATGGACGGCCTGCGCTACGGCCTGCCGCATCAGACCGGCCGAGCCGAGCACACAGTCGAGCCGGGTCGCCGCGACCATCCCGATGATGGTCCGCACCCCGTCGCCCTCGTCCCCGACCCGGCGCGCCCAGGTCCCGTCGAACTCGACCTCGGCGGAGGCGTTCGACCGGTTGCCCAGCTTGTCCTTGAGCCGCTGGAGGAGGAACACGTTGCGCGTGCCGTCCGCCAGCACCCGGGGCACCAGGAAGCAGGTCAGCCCGCCGGGTGCCTGCGCCAGCACGAGGAAGCCGTCGGACATGGGCGCCGAGCAGAACCACTTGTGGCCGGTCAGCTCGTACGTCCCCTCCTCGGCGAGCGGGTGCGCCGCCGTCGTGTTCGCGCGGACGTCGCTGCCGCCCTGCTTCTCCGTCATGCCCATCCCGAAGAGGACCCCGGCCTTGAGGTGGGCGGGCCGCAGCCCACGGTCGTAGACCATGGACGTCAGCCGGGGCTCCCACTCGGCGGCCAGCGCGGGATCGGCGCGCAGCGCGGGCACCGCCGCGTGGGTCATCGACAGCGGGCAGGTGTTGCCCGCCTCGACCTGGGTCCAGACCAGCAGCCCGGCCGCCCGGCGGACATGTCCGGCCGGGCGGTTCCAGGCGGCGGTCAGCCCGGCCGCGACGCCCTTGCCGAGCAACCGGTGCCAGGCCGGATGGAACTCGACCTCGTCGATCCGGTGGCCGTGACGGTCGTGGGTGCGCAGGCCCGGGGGGTTGTCGTTGGCCTGCGCACCCCACTCCTGGACCTGGGCCGAACCGGCGGCCCGGCCCAGGGCGGAGAGCTCGTCCCGGACCTCGTCCAGCGGTCCGGGAGCGGTGTGGCGCTCGACCGCGGCCGTCAGGACGCGGTCGGTGGTGAAGACGTCGTGGCCGACCAGTGGGGGAGTCTGGTTGGTCACGGTGTGGGTGGTGCGTGCCATGGCTGGAACCTGCCCGGGGGACGGCGGTGGTCGGGATCCCCACCCTGCGGCGGTGCGGATCTCCACTCTGCGGTGGTCTTGATCCCTACCCTGACACAGCCGCCGTCATGGACGTCACGCCGAGCGGGACATGGCCGCGAGCATCGCGGTTTCGGGCATCTCCTCCTCCAGCCAGCCGGTGCGGTACACCGTGTCCAGATAGCGTTCGCCCAGGTCAGGGGCGATCGCCACCGCCGTCGTGCCGTGCCGTCCATGGCGCGCGAGCCACTGTTCGGCCCCGCTGACGACCGTGCCGGTGGACCCGCCGAACAGGAAACCCCGCGCGGCCAGCCGCCGGCAGGTCTGCACGGTGTCCGCCTCCTCAACATGGATCACGTCGTCGATGTACGACGTGTCGAGGAAGGGCGAGCCCACGCTGGTGCCGAGCCCCGGGATCATCCGGGGCCTGGCCTCCCCGCCGAAGGTGACCGAGCCGACGGCGTCCACCGCCACGATCCGCACCCGGCGCCGCCCCTGCCAGAACCAGCGCGCGCAGCCCATCAGCGTGCCGGTGGTGCCGGCGCCGACGAACAGCACGTCCAGTTGCGGGAACCGGCGCGCGATCGCGGGTGCCGTGGTGCGGTAGTGCGCCCGCCAATTCCCTTGGTTGGTGTACTGGTTGAGCCACACGTACCGCTCGTCCGAGGCGCACAGCGCCCGCACGTACGCGATCCGGGCGCCCAGGAAACCGCCGTGCGGGTCCGGCTGGTCGATGACGTGGACCCGGCTGCCGAGCGCCTCCATCAGCCGTACCGTCGGCACATTGCAGCGTCTGTCGGTGATGCAGAGAAACCCGTAGCCGCGGCTCGCCGCGAGCACGCTCAGCGCCACCCCCAGGTTGCCCGACGACGACTCGACCAGCACCGAACCGGGCCGCAGGATGCCGGCCCGCTCGGCGGCGTCCACCATCTCGGTCGCGGCCTTCAGCTTGACCGAGCCGGCGAAGTTGAACCCCTCGCACTTCAGATAGAGCGGAAGCTCCAGCGCTGCCCGCAGGTCGACGTAGAGGTCGTCCTCGTTGAACTCCGCGGGATCGGAAATAACAGCCATGTTCTCCCCCTAGTGGTGCGCCACGATCGCCGTCAGCCGTACCGGCGCAGCTCGTGGAAGAAGCCGTCGACGACGTGGAGTTCGCCCCGCCGGACCACTTCGTCATGGACGAACCTGCCGACCGCGAGGTCGAGCACCCCCAGACCGAAGGGCGAGAACACCACGGTCCGGTCGGCCGGTACGGTCACCCGCCCGGTCAGTACGTCGTCCAGCGTGCCGTCGATGAACTCCCGGCCCCCCGTTGCCTGTTCGGTCAGATGCGGCGAGGTGTCGGCCTTCAGACAGTGCTCGACGTCGTCCACGAAGTTGGCGGACGCGAGCAGGATCGCCGGGTCGAGATCCCGCAACGACACGTGCAGGACCAGCGGATGGTGGTCGAACCAGGACGGATCGTGCACATGGGGCGAGCCGGCGATCGTCGCGAAGACCACCAGGTCACTGGCGCGGACCAGCCCTTCGAGCTTGTCGTGCACGGTGATCCGCCCCGGCGTGCCCGACCGCTCCAGGTATCCCCGGAACCCCTCCGCGCTGTCCGCGGCCAGGTCGTACACGCCCGTCTCCTCGAACTCCCAGCCGGTGCCGCGGAGATGGGTGTGGATGTAGCGGGCGATCAGACCCGTCCCGACGAACCCGACCCGCAACGGCCGGGCCCGGCCCTCGCTGAGCTTCTCGGCCGCGAGCGCCGCCGAACTCGCCGTACGGGTCGCGCTGATCACCGAACTCTCCAGGCAGGCGTACGGATAGCCGGTGTCCGGGTCGTTCAGGATCAGCACCGCCGAGGCCCTGGGGAGCCCCGATCCGGTGTTCCCCGGGAAACTGGAGATCCACTTCAGACCGTCCACCCGCGACGGCCCGCCCAGCGAGGCCGGCAGCGCGATGATCCGGGACGACGGACGGTCCGGGAAGCGCAGGAAGTACGACGGCGGGTTCACCGACTCGCCCGCGCCGTGCAGCCGGTAGGTGGCCTCCACGAGGTCGGCGATCTCCGACTCCCGCCCGGCCAGGGCCTGTTGGACCTGTTCGCCGCTGACGACCGCGAACGACGGTGTCTCTGTGCTCATGCCGCCCTCCCCCCGGCCGACGGGGCGAGGTCCGCCGGCCGCACCGGATCGCCGAGCCCGGCGAGCACCTCGCGCGGCCCCTCGAACGGCTCCCGGCCGTGCGCGGTACGGATGTTGTCCACCAACAGCAGATCCCCCGAGCGCCACGGCTCGCGTTTGGCGTGCGTGTCGTAGGCCTCGTTGATGGCCGCCACGATGTCCGCGCCGACCGGATCGCCGTTGCCGAAGCGGGTGTTGAAGGGCAGCGCGTCCGCGCCGTAGACGTCGATCAGGTACTCGCGCACTTCGGGCTCCATCGTCCACTCGTTCAGGAACGCGATCTGGTTGAACCAGCAGCGGCGGCCGGTGACCGGGTGCCGGAGCACGGCGGCGCGGCGCTGGCGGGTGTGCAGCGAACCGTCGTGCTGCCAGGCGAACTCGATGCCCTGGGCCCGGCAGTAGCGCTCCACGGTGGCCCGGTCGTCGGTGCCGAAGGCCTCGGCGACCGACGCCCCGATCTCCTCGTGGTAGGTCCGGGTCAGCAGCCAGCCCTCCCGTTCGAACCGGTCCACCAGCGTCGTGGGCAGTGACCCGAGGACGGCCTCGGCGTCGGCGACCGGGGTCGCGCCGCCCTGCGTCGGCGCCTCCAGACAGGCGAAGAGCAGCAGACCGGGGAACTCCAGGGCGTAGCTCAACTCGTGGTGCTGGCACATCGGTTGGTCGGTCGGCCACTTCGTGGCGGAGTACACGCCCTCCGCGTAGGTACGGCGGGGCGCGAACGGCTCCCGGTCGGCCATCAGGGAGTCGGTGAGCCGCCGGAAGACGGTCTCGGCGCCGGCCGGGTCGGCGAGGCCGAGTCCGCGGACCAGGACGCAGCCGTGCTCGGCGACGACGGCTCGCAGCGCCGCGCGGTGCCCGGCGGCCCAGCCGACCGGGTCCGCGCCGACATCGGCGTGCAGGAGGGGTGGGCTGTCCGGGCTCAGGGCCACGGAGTTGAGCAGCGTCGCGGAAGAGAGCGACATCTCGGTGTTCCTTTCGGTGGTGCTGTTGTGCGTTCGACCGGGGGTGCGGCCGGCCTCAGGAGGAGATCGGCGGGTCCAGCAGTCCGGCCAGGTCCGCGAGGACCGGGTGACGGGTGACGTCCTTGAGGCTGATCGCCCGGTCGAGGGCGACCGCCAGCTTCACCGCGGCCAGCGAGGTGCCGCCGCGGTCGAAGAAGTGGTCCTGGCGGCCGATCCGGTCGGCCGGGATGCCCAGCACCACGGCCCAGGCCGCCGCCAGCCGGCGCTCGGCCGGGGTGTCCGGCCCGTCGCCGACCGCGTCCAGGTCACCGGCGAGCGCGGTGAGCGTCCGGCGGTCGGTCTTGCCGTTGGCGGTCAGCGGCAGCGACGCCCGCCAGTGCACGACCGACGGCACCATGTACGCGGGCAGCGACTCGGCGAGCCGCTCACGCACGGCCGCGGCCGCCACCGGCCGGTCACCCGTGCAGAACGCCACCAGTTGCGTCCCGCGCACGACGACCACCGCGCCGTCCCGCACCCCGTCCACCCGCAGCAGCGCGTTCTCGATCTCGCCGATCTCGATACGGAAGCCGCGGATCTTCACCTGGCTGTCCCGGCGCCCCAGGAACTCCAGCTTGCCGTCGGGCCGCCAGCGCCCGTGGTCGCCGCTGCGGTACAGCCGCTCGCCGGGCCGGTACGGGTCCTCGGTGAAGGCCGCCCGGGTCCGCTCGGGATCGTTGACGTACCCCCGGCCCACGCACACACCGGAGAACACGATCTCGCCGGGCGCCCCCAGCGGCACGGGCACCAGATCCTCGTCGACGACGTACACCCGCACATTGGAGACGGGCCGGCCGAGCGGGACCCGGGCCCCGTCCGGAGCCCGGTCCATGACCTCGTGGTTGGTGTCGTCCGAAGTCTCCGTCAGGCCATAGGCGTTGACGAGCCGCACCCCGGGCCGAGCGGTGAACCAGCGCTCCACGAGCTCCTTCTTCACGGCCTCCCCGGTCACCGACACACAGCGCAGATCGGGTAGTTCGCGCGGCTGCCGCTCCAACTCGGCAAGGACGGCCTCCAGATACGACGGCACCACCTGGAGCACGTTCACGTGCCCCGCCTCGACCGTGTCGACGAACCGCGTCACGTCCAGGATCACGTCCTGCTCCACCAGCAGCGTCCGCCCGCCCACGAGCGGCGCGCAGACCAACTGCCACAGGGAGATGTCGAAGCACTGCGGCGCGGTCTGCGCGACCACCTGCCCGGCGCCGATCCCCAGGTCGTCGAGCTTGGCGAACACATGGTTGAGGAACCCCGCGTGCTCGCACATCGCGCCCTTGGGCTCACCCGTGGAGCCGGACGTGAAGTAGATGTAGGCGAGTTGACCGGGCTGGACGGCGATCCCGAGATCGCCGTCCGAGTGCCCCTCGGCGTACGCCTCGTCGACGTAGAGCGTGCTCTCGGCCGAGTGGTCCAGCGCGCCGTCGCTGCCGCGCTCGGTCAGCACCAGTGCGCACCCGGCGCGCTCCAGCACCCGCGCGACCCGGTCGGCCGGGAAGTGCGGCTCGACGGGCAGATACACCCCGCCCGCCTTGAGCACGGCGAGGACGGCGGCCATCCAGTCCAGATTCCGCTCCAGCACCACGGCGACGACACCCTCGCGGGTCAGCCCGCGCGAGAGCAGCGCCCGACTCAGCTGGTTCGCCCGGGAGTTGAGCTCCCGGTAGGTCCACTGCCGCTCGCCCTGGACGGCGGCGACCGCGTCCGGGCACACCGCCACCATGTCCTCGAACAGCTCGTGCACCCGCCGGTCCGGCAGTTCGCGCCGCGGGCCCGCCAACTCGTCGAGCTGGAAGCGGAGTTCGGCGTCCGACAGCAGGACCGGCCGGTCCGGCTCGGTCAGCGCGGTCAGGTGGTAGCCCGCGATCCGGGCGGCGGCCTCGGCGTCGAGGACCTCGGTGCTGTAGCGCAGCCGCAGCGTGCGGCCGGTGACACTCACCCGCAACGCCGGGTCCTGTTCGGCGGGTTCGCCGGACAGCGCGCCGAGGACCTTGGCGTGAGCGGCTTTCAGTGCGACGGGCTCGATCAACGGCCCGTCGGGCAGGGACACCTCGTACTCCGCCACACCGGGCACCGGAGTGAGCGTCCACCGCGGAATGATCTCCATCGTTCTCTTCCCCCTGTTTCCTGTCCCCCCACGGCGCGAGCCGTCAGGGAGCCATGTGCTGTCCGGCGCGCCGTGGCGCCACCGCCGGATTCCCGCCCCATCGCGACCGCGCCGGCATCTCCTCGCCCTTCATCAGGAAGGAGTCGGCGGCGAGTTCGGCCCCGTCGCCCATCGACACGCCGTAGTGCACGAGCGCACCCACCCCGAGGGTGCAGCCGGCGCCGATGGTGATCTGTTCGGACTTGAAGGTGCCGTCCTCCTGCGAGTGGGACTGCACCTTGGTGTGCGCCGCCAGCGTGCAGTCGTCGCCGATCGCGGTCAGCGTGCGCTCGGTGATGTAGGCGCCGTCGTCGAAGACGCGGCGTCCGATCCGCACGCCCAGCAGCCGCCAGATCAGGTTCTTGAACGGCGTCCCGTTGAACACCTGCATATAGGTGTCCGGCACCTTCCACAGCCGCTCGTGCCACCAGAAGTACGGGTCGTAGATCGAGCACAACTTGGGCTCCAGCGGCCGGAACCGCCCGATCAGGCGCTCCACCAGCACGTAGTACCCGGCGGTGAAACCGAGCCCGAGCATCAGGGACGCGCCGATCAGCAGCCCCCCGCCGACGCCCTCGCCCCCGTACAGGTCGATGGCCGCGAAGCCGAGGACGGTGAGCACGAACCAGTGCAGCCAGCGCACGAACAGGAACAGGCCCATCGAGCGCAGGTTGTAGCGGTTCTTCGCGCCCAGCCGGCGCCGCAGCTCGTCGCCCTCGCGCAGATGGTCGAAGCGGCTGTCGCGTTCCACCGAGCGCGGGATCTCGAAGCACGGTGAGCCCAACAGGCCCACGCCCTCCCGGAGTTCGCCGTCGATCGGGACCATCACCTTGGTGGCGAGCAGACAGTTGTCGCCGGTGCGGCCGCCCGAGGGGTAGGCGATGTTGTTGCCGAGGAAGTTGCGCGGTCCGATCGTGGTGCGCGACAACCGGAACGAGGTACTGGAGAAGTCCGCGTTGACGATCGACAGCCCGTCCGCGATCATCGTGCCGGTTCCCACGGTGGCCAGATACGGCGTCTCGTGCTGCACCTCGGCACCGAAGTTGGAGCCGGTCTGCTCCACCACACCGAGGTCGTAGCCGATCGCCCGCAGATATCCGGTGATGTACGAGCTGTCCCCGAACAGCCACTTGAAGAACTTGATGTTGGTCGTCCGCGCCACCGCGCGCTGCACCGAGTAGTGGAAGCCGTACAGCGGATACACCCGGTCGGGGCGCAGCAGCGGCCGGAGCAGCCGGGGCAGCAGCGACACCGCGGCGAAGCCGAGCACGACGAACCCGGTGAACGCCACGAGCGACAGGCCCAGCGCCTCGCCGTAGAACCGGGCCGAGTTGAGGTCCGTGGTGTTCGGGTCGAGCAGGTGGTCGAGGGCCGGGATCACGGTCAGCGCCAAGTAGGTGCCGCCGAGCGCGAGCGGGACGTAGACCAGCACCATCTGCAACAGGGCGACCAGGCCGTAGCCGAAGCGGCGCGGCGCCGAGCAGTCCGCGGGCGGGATCCGGACGTAGTCGACGTCCGTGGGCTGGGCCGGTGAGCCGTGCGCGCGCCCGCCCGCCGGGACGTGGGCGCCGTCGTACAGGGCGGAGGAATGGCCGAGTTGGGCCCCGTCGCCCATGACCGTGCCGATGTCGAGGACGGTCTTCTCGCCGACGTAGACCTCGCTGCCGAGGGTGACGCGGCCGGTGCGGATACGGCCGGCCCGCGCCTGGTAGCAGAGGAAGAAGCTGTCCTTGCGGATGACCGTTCCGGCACCGATGGTCAGCAGGTCGGTGCAGACCGGCACGGAGTGGGACAGGATCGTGACGCCCTTGCCGATGCGGGCGCCGAGGGCGCGCAGGTAGAGGACGTAGAGCGGGTTGCCGGCGAACAGGATCATCGGGTTGGCGTGCAGGAGCGCCTTGACCGTCCAGAACCGGACGTAGGCGAGGCCCCAGACCGGGAACTCGGTCTCCTTCCAGCGGCCCACGAGAACCCACTTGGCCACCACCGGCACCGTGCACACGCCGATGAACACGGCGCCGCCGAATATCGCGGAGCGCAGATATACCTGGACGACTCCGTTACCGGAGGAAACCCATTCGTAGCCGCGTCCGGTGACCATCCCGGCGAGCGCGCAATACAGCGCGAAAACGAGAAACTGAAGCGCCCCGCAGAGCAGATAACGCGCCGTGCTCCCGGCCGGCGTCTCGGCCGCCTCGACCGGCACCACGGGCTCGGGTGTGTCGGCGAGCGCCGCCGCCAGACTGCGGATCGTCGGATATCCGTAGACGTCCCGCATCGACACCGACGGCAGATCCTCGCGTTTTCTGACCCGGGCGCAGAAGTGTGCCATGACCAGCGAGTTGGCCCCAAGATCGTCGAAGAAGTGACTGTCGAGGGGTATGTCTTCCTTGCATACGACACCGGCCAGGACCTCCGCGAGGACGGTCTCGGTGACGGTGCCGGGTTTTCCCACCACGTGGCTCCTTGGTGCTGATCATTGTCTTTGAATTGCCAAAATCGCCAAAGACGAATACGGCACACGCGAAACGGGTGGGGTAAAAGTGAGTTTCTGGGACGGGGTCCCGGTCATGGACCCAATGTGATTCCCCCGAGTCGTGTGCGCTGACGTCGTCCCAACGTGCGCAACGAATGCAGTCCGGATTATTTCTGGACATTCTGGAACGGGTCAAGGCTGTTTCGGTCAATGGCGCTTTTTCGTCTTCGCGCAGTGCGGAACGGGTCAATCAGGATTGACGGCCGAAGCCCTCACCGGGACACTCCCGTAAACAACCCTTAAAATATCGAAAGCCATTTCGAATTCCCGGCCGAAAAGTTTCGGCCAGCGCGAGCATGACACCACTGCCCTGCGGGCGCCCGGTCCCGGCCGGTGACCCCGGGGGGCGAGTGCATCCCGGCGCGCCGGATACCTTTAGGGCGTGCAGTCAGCGAGTGAATCCCCCGAGCGGCCGGCCGGCCGGTTCCACCGGGCGCGTGCCCTCTACCGGAACGTCTCCAAGCGCAGGACCGCCTGGCTGCTGGTCAAGGACACCGTCAACTCCTGCATGGAGTACCGCATCCTGGGCCTCGCGGCCGAGGCCGCGTTCTTCACGCTGCTCTCCGTGCCGCCGCTCCTGCTGAGCCTCATCGGCCTGCTCGGCTACGTCGACAGCTGGACCGGCGCCGACAGCATCGCCGGCCTGGAGAACAACATCCTGGAGGCGTCCCGCACCGTCCTGTCCGACAAGGGCGTGCACGAGATCGCCCAGCCGATCCTGCACGACGTCATGAAGGGCGGCCGGCCCGACGTCATCTCCATCGGCTTCCTGTTCGCCCTGTGGTCGGGCTCCCGCGCGGTCAACGTCTTCATCGACACGATCACCGTCATGTACGGCCTCGACGGCGTACGCGGCCTCGTCAAGACCCGGATCGTGTCCTTCGCCCTGTTCGTCGCGGCCCTGCTGATCGGCTCGGTCGCGCTGCCCCTGATGGTCGCCGGGCCGGACGCCGTGGTGAAGGTGGTGCCGTGGTCGGAGACGGTCGTACAGGTCCTGTACTGGCCGGTTGTCATCGTCCTGTCCGTCGTCTTCCTCACGACGCTGTACCACGTGTCCGTCCCCGTCCGCTCCCCGTGGATCGAGGACGTGCCCGGCGCGCTGGTCGCCCTCGCCATGTGGGTGCTCGGCAGCTACCTGCTGCGCATCTACCTCACCAGCACGGTCGAGGGCCCCACCATCTACGGCTCCCTCGCCGCGCCCGTCGCCGTCCTGCTGTGGATCGGCGTGTCCGCGTTCGCCGTGCTCGTCGGCGCCGCCGTCAACGCGGCCATCGACCGCGTCTGGCCGGCCGCCGCGACCGCCGCCGCCCGCGCCGCCAACGAGCGCCGGCAGGAGGTCCAGGTCGCCGAGTACGTCGCCAGGATGGCCGCGGTCCGCTCCCGGGACGGCGAGGACGACGACGACCCCGACGACTCCTACATGCCCTCCGAGTTCCCGGAACGCTGGTCCCGCTTCCTCCCTCCGGAGGACGTCACATCGAGGCTCCGCACGCACGCGAAGAGCACCCACAAGGGACCCGGGAACTCTCAGTCACCGGAGAAGTGAAGCCCCCCTGAAAGGGGCGCGGGGAACTGCGCGACCAGCCACAACGGACCCGCGGGCTACACACGGACCTTCCAGCGGGGCAGCCACGACGAACCCGCGGCCAACGAACCGGCCCGCAGAGCTCTACGCACCGCCCTTCCAAACCCCCGCCCCCGCAGCCTCCCGCGCAAACTCCCCGAAGTCGCGAGGCTCACGGCCCAGCACATCCTGCACCCCCTCGGAGAGATACGCGTTGCGCCCGTCGAGCAACGACTCGAACAACTCCACCAGGAACTCCACCTCCTCCGCCGGCACCCCGAACCCCGCGAGAACCTCCCCGTACTGACGCGCCGACACCGCCCGGTACGTCAGCTCACGCCCCGTCACCGCCGCGATCTCCGCGACCGCCTCCCCGAACGTCAGCAACCGAGGCCCGGACACCGTGATCGCCTGCCCCACATACCGGTCCCCACCCGTCAGCGCCGCCACGACGACATCCGCGATGTCCCGCACATCCACTGGGGGCACCTCCCATGCCCTTAAGGCTATGGGGGAGGTTCCCGCACCGAACCCCCGGGGAACACCAGTTCCCCACTCTCCCGCAGCCCCTCCACCAGCGGCCCCTCGCTGAAGTTCTGCGCGAACCACGCCGCCCGTACGATCGTCCAGTCCGCCCCCGACCCCCGCAGCGCCTCCTCCGTGGGCCGCGCCCGCTCCTCACCCCGCGACGACAGCAGCACCAGCCGTCGCACACCGAGCCCGACCGCCTCCTGTGCCAGCAGCCCCACCGCGCGGCCCGCGTCCGGCGCCCCGACGTCCGAGGGGTACACGAGATACGCCGCGTCGGCGCTCCGCAACGTGTCCGCCCACGTCGACCGGTCCGCCCAGTCGAAGCCCCGCGCCCGCGAGGCCTCCCGTACGGCCAGCCCCGCGGCGCGCGCCGACTCCGCCACCCGGCGCCCGGTACGACCCGAAGCGCCCGTCACCACAACCGTCATGTTCCGCGCATTCTGTGTCATGCCGTCCAGTCAACCGCCGTCCGCGAGCACGGACCATCGCTGAACGGCTCATTCCCATAAGCCCGCGTCTACGCTGGCCGCATGGACGCCCTTGCAGGCCTTCTCGAGGGTCCACGCGCGCGTGGCGCCTTCATGATCCGCGCGTGCTTCGACCCGCCCTGGGCGGTACGCGTCGAGGACCGCGCCCCGCTGACGGTCATGCTCATGGTCCGCGGCGACGCCCTGATCACCCCGGAGACGGGGGAGCCCGTACGGCTGCGGGCGGGCGACCTCGCCATAGCGCGCGGCCCGGACCCGTACACCTGCGGCGACGCCCCGGACACCACCCCACAGGCCGTGATCCTGCCCGGCGGCGAGTGCCACTACCCCGACGGCACCCCCCTCAAGGGCTCCATGGACCTCGGCGTCCGCACCTGGGGCGACCGCCTCGACGGCGCCACGGTCATGCTCATCGGCACCTACCTCATGCGCGGCGAGATCAACGGCCGCCTCCTGGACGCCCTCCCACCGCTGCTCTCCCTCCCCTCCGAGGTCTGGGAGTGCCCGCTCACCCCGCTCCTCATGGAGGAGATCGTCCGCGACGAACCCGCCCAGGAGGTCGTCCTGGACCGCCTCCTGGACCTCCTGGTCATCGCCGCGCTCAGGGCCTGGTTCTCCCGCCCTGAGGCGGCGGCCCCGGCCTGGTACCGCGCCCTGGCGGACCCGGTGGTCGGCAGGGTCCTGCGCCTCCTCCAGGACGACCCCGCCCACCCCTGGACGGTCGCCTCCCTCGCCGCCAAGGCGGGCGTCTCCCGCGCCGCCCTGGCCCGCCGCTTCACCGACCTGGTGGGCGAACCCCCGATGTCGTACCTCACGGCCTGGCGCCTCGCCCTCACCGCGGACCGCCTCCGCGACTCCGAGGACACCATCGGCGCGATCGCCAGACAGGTCGGCTACGGCAGCGCGTTCGCCCTGTCCAGCGCCTTCAAGCGGGTCTACGGCGTGAGCCCGCAGGAGCACCGGACGCGGTCGGCGTAGCCTTTCGCCTGTGTACGTGGAGCGGGCGTCCCGGCTGCCGGGCGCGGTCGTGTGGAGCCGGACCATCGAGGACCCGATCACCGCCCGGGTCCACCCCGTCCTGCCCGACGGCTGCATGGACCTCTTGTGGAACGAGGGCCGGCTGTTGGTCGCGGGCCCCGACACCCGCGCGTACGTCCCCGGGAGCGAACCCGCGCACTGGGCCGGCATCCGCTTCGCCCCCGGCACCGCGCCCACCTACCTGGGCGTCCCCGCCCACGAACTCCGCGACCGCCGGGTCGACCTCACCGACCTCTGGCCCGCCGCGACGGTACGACGCCTGCGCTCCCGCGTCGACACGGCCCCCGACCCGGTGACCGCACTGGAGGAACTGGCCCTGCGCCGAGCCGCCGAGACACCCGCGCCCGATCCTTTGCTACGACACCTCGTGGCGGCCCTCGACACCGGCCGCCCCGTCGCCGCCACCGCCGACGAACTCGGCCTCGGCGCCCGCCAGTTGCACCGGCGCTCGCTCACTGCGTTCGGCTACGGCCCCAAGACCCTCGCCCGGGTGCTGCGCCTCCAGCGGGCCCTCGCGCTGGCCCGCGCCGGAGTCCCGTTCGCGCAGACGGCGGCCCGGTCCGGATATGCGGACCAGGCCCATCTCGCCCGGGACGTCAAGGAGTTGACGGGGATGCCACTGGGGGAGCTGCTCGCCCGTGCCGACCAGGACCTGCCCTAGGCAGTGCCCAGCGGGGCGAAGAGGTCCACACCGTTGCCGTCGGGATCGTGCACGACGGCGTACCGCTGCCCCCAGAAGGCGTCCCACGGCTTGAGCTCCCCGTGGTGCCCGGCACCGGTCAACTCCTCGTACACCCGGTCGACTTCGGCGGGATCGTCACAGAGCAGTGCGAGCGCGGCCCGACCGCTGCCTCCGGTGGGCGCCTGCCAACTCGCGTGGAATGAACGGACAGTGTCCTCCGTGTCCAACAACAGCCGCAGGCCGCCCGGCAGTTGGGCCTCGGCGTGCGGCTGGCTCTCGGCCCCCTCGGGAAACCCGAACCCGAGCCGGCGGTAGAAGGCGACAGAGGCGGCCATGTCGGAGACGACCAGGCCGATAGCGTCGAATCGTGGAGTCATGGGGCCACGGTAGGCGGGGACCGGGCGGTGGGTCTTGAAGGAATCGGACACCGCGGTCGTGTCGGAGTGGCTGGTCAGTCGAGGTCGTGTCGAAACGGCCGCTCGGCCGACGTCGTGTCGCGGCGGGCCTCTCAGCCGAAGGTCACCGCTCCCCGTGGCGTGTTCACCGTGAAGGACAGACCCACCGGGCCCTCGGCCAGCGCCAGTTCCGCCCCCACCGCGGACAGCAGTGGGCGGATCTCGTCCGGCACCGGAGCCGTCGCGGTCAGCTCCAGCAGGGGTGCGACGGGCAGGCCCGAGGTGGTCGGGTGGGGTGAGGAGCTCCAGTCGATGAGGAACGGCACCAGGCCGGAGGGATGCGCCGTGGCCCCGTCGGTGAGCCGCCACTCCAGCAGCGTGCCGTCGGGCCGGCGGCGGCTCATCGCCCGCACGGGACCGGGGTCGTACCCCCGCGCACGCGCCGCCGCGACCGCCGCGTCCAGGTCGGGCGGGGAGATTGCCCAGGTCACCGTCCGGGCGGTGGCCAGTCCCTCGATGCCGAAGGGGCGGGGACCCGACGGCGCGGGCTGCTCCGGGTCCGGACCGATGATCTCCAGGTAACGCGAACCGCCCAGAGAGACAAGGTAGTTGCGGGTACCGAGCCCGACATGGGCACCGCCCGCGACCGGCGCGATACCGGTGCGCTCGGTGAAGTCGGCGACCGTCGCCGCCAGTTCGGGCGTCGCGAGGACGAGATGGTCGAGGCGTACGGGAATGGCATTCATCCCCACCTAGGCTACGCGGTGGGGCCGCACCACAGGAGGGAAAAGTCCCTCAACTGTGGAACAGCTGTACGGCAGGATGGGCGCATGATCCGTACCGCGCGCGTCCTGCCGCTGTTGCTGCTGCCCCTGCTGCTCGCCGGCTGCGGTACGGAGAAGGCGGGCGTCGACACCGAGAGGGCGGGCGCCGGCACCGAGCAGGCGGGCGCAGGCACCGCGGACCCGAAGGCCTCCGCATCCCCCGCCGATCCGGCCGAACTCGCCTCCCGCGCCAAGGCGTTGGGCCTCGATCCCGACCTGGTCCACGTCATCGACCCGCCCGGATTCACTCTCGCCCAGCAGTCGGTCGGCGCGTCGGACGTCGGTCTCTCCATCGCCTACACGTCGCTGAAGAGCGGTGCCGTGATCAACCTGCGCGTGGAGCCGGGCACGATGACCGACGCGAACTGCGCGACCCAGGCGGCCTTCACCGAGCACATGACCTGCGTACGCGACGGGACCGCCTGGTACCGCACCGGCGGAGGACAGATCGAGTACGTACTGGCGGAGAAGGGCCACCTCGTGCACGTCGGCGCCGAACAGGGCAAGGTGAGCCGCGCACTTCTGCACAAGGCCGTCCGATCGGTCCGCCGCCCGTACGAGAGCGAACTCGCCGTCGTCCTCCCGCCCGCCCGCGCGGTCACCTCACCCGTGGAACGCGGCGACCTGCCGACGAACGGGGACGGTGCACCCGACAACAGCGTGGGGAAGGGCGGTTGAGCGCACGGCGTGCAGCAGGCGTCGCCGTGCGGATACGTGATCGAACCCACGCGGACGCCAACTAGGCTTCTCCGTATGGCCGCCGCACCCCGCCTCCTCGTCTTCACCCGCACCACCGCCTACCGCCACGACTCCATCCCGGCCGCGGTGACCGCCGTACGCACCCTCGGCCCCTTCGCGGTGGACGCCACCGAGGACCCGGCAGCCTTCGAACGCGCCCTGGACGACTACGCGGCCGTCGTCTTCCTCTCCACCAGCGGCGAGGTCCTGACCCCGACGGGCCGTCAACTCCTCGCCGCCTACGTCGAGTCGGGCGGCGGCTTCGTCGGCATCCACGCCGCGGCCTGCACCGAGTACGACTGGCCGTACTACGGCGACCTCCTCGGAGCCCGCTTCGACCGGCACCCCGCCTACCAGCCCGGCCGCGCGGTCATCGAGGACCGCGCGCACCCGTCCACCCAACACCTGCCAGCCGTATGGCAGTTCACGGACGAGTGGTACGACTTCCGCACCAGCCCGCGGAGTTCGACACACGTCCTCGTCTCGGCCGACGAATCCTCCTACGCGGGCGGCCGGATGGGCGACGACCACCCCCTGGCGTGGTGCCATGGGAAGGGCGAGGGGCGGGTCTTCTACACGGCCCTGGGCCACGCCTCGGAGGCGTACGAGGACCCGGGCTTCCGCGCCCACCTGCTCGGCGGCATCAACTGGGCGGCGGGGCTGAGCTAGTGGCCGCCGGGCGCCACCGGAACCAGTGGTCGACCCCGTCGAGCCGGTAGCGGTCGTCCCCGTCGTCGAACCGCATCTCGCCCATGAGCCGTCGAGCACGCTCCGGAGCCTGACGGTGCGGTGCGAGGAGCAGTTCCAGTTCGTCGTAGCGGGCGTCGATCCCTCCATTGCCGGGATGCTCGTCGCCCCGGGCATCGGAGACCTGGTACCTGACGAAGATCGCCCACTGCTCGCGCTCCATCGCCACCGCCGCCTCGCTCGCGGGCCACACGGCGTACTCGTAGGCCTCGTCCCGGGCGTCGTACTCCCAGCCCTCGTAGTAGTGCGGGACGCCATGGACGAGCGATAGTCCCTTTCGCGGCCCGTCGTACCACTCCAAGTCCACATACGTGGGCTCGAAGCCGTCCGCGATCAACTGCTGCTTCTCCCACGACATGGCCATATCGGCAGGCTACCGGCCGCCCGGCGCACCCGTGCTGGCCCGCTCCACCAACCGCGTCGACAACTCCGTCCGCGTCCCCTCCGGACGGTCACCCGCCATCAGCCGCAGCAGCAGCCGAAGCGCCGTGGCCGCCATCTCCGACAGTGGCTGCCGGATCGTGGTCAGCGCCGGAGTCACCCAGCGGGACTCGGGAAGGTCGTCGAAGCCGACCACACTCATGTCGCCCGGGATGCTCAACTCCCGTTCCGCCAGCGCCTCGTAGACACCGAGCGCCATCCGGTCGGAGCAGACGAAGACCGCCGTCGGCGGTGCGGGCAGATCGAGGAGTTCGCGCATCCGGGTGCGGGCCATGGCCTGGTCGAAACCGCCGTGGCGGATGTACTCGGGGCGCACGCGCACCCCGGCGGAGGCGAGCGCGGAGCGGTAGCCGGCGACCCGCGCGCTGCTGCACATCTTGTGCCGGTGTTCGGCGATCACGGCGATGCGTTCGTGGCCCAGGGACAGCAGATGTTCGGTCGCGGTCACCCCGCCCTGCCAGTTGGCCGCGCCGACCGACACCACGCCCGGCGGCGGTTCGTGCACGGGGTCGATCATCACGAACGGGATGCGGTGCTGGTCGAGCCAGGAGTACTGGGACGGCGTCAACTCGGCCAGATTGAACAGGACTCCGGACGATCCGCGACCAACGAGCTTGTCCAGCCAGCCCCGTTCGGGCCGGTCGGCCCGCGTCCGGGTCAGCCCCGCCGAGACCACCACCTCGAGCCCGGCCTCGTACGCCGCCTCCTCCACGCCGTGCAGCACCGCCCCCGACCAGGAACTCTCCAACGAGTGCACCACCAGGTCGACAAGGCCCGGCGTCTTGTTCGCGTCGAACCTGGGCCTGCGCACATACCCGAGCCGCTCCAGCGCCTCCGTCACCCGCCGCCGGGTCTCCGGCGCCACGTCCTCCCGGCCGTTGACCACCTTGGACGCCGTCGGCACGGACACCCCCGCCTCCCGTGCCACGACCGCCAGCGTCGGCCCCGCCGTGACGCTCGCGCTCCCCGTACGGACCATCGGGTACCGCCTCTCCAGCCCGCCCGAGGGCCAACGAAAGTTTCGACCAGCGCTGCCTCCCCGGCCCGGCCGGCAGCCGTCCAGAAAGCGCTTCCTACGATAGGTGCGCGTCAACACGGCGGGAAGACCAGGGAATTCACCTGATGGCACCGACCCGTGCTCTCGAAACCCCGAACAGGTCAGCCGGGCACGCAGTCGAGGCGAAAGCGGGTGAAGTCGGCGGTGAACGCGCCGTCGACCAGATCCCAGGCATGGATCCCCGCCATCGCACCGGTGAATCGCAGCCGCGACCCGTAGTCGTCGGACAACCGACTGAAGTCCAGCACCGGCCCGACCCGTGTCCGCACCCCCTCCCGCAGACACCAGAACCGGGCGTCCGCCCCCTCGACCGTCACCCCCAACGTCACCGGGGCGCCGAACTCCACCGCGACGACGGCCACTTGACGGGTACCGCCCTCGTCCCGCTCCACCAGACTCAGCACCGTACGCCCACCATCACCCCGCCACTGCTGCCCCCGCTGCCCCTCACCCTCGGGCTCCGCCCAGGTCAGATGCAGGCTCAGATACGCCTCGGCGCCGTACCAGAGCACCAGGCCCGCCGCCTGCGTGAACGTCAACGGACGTGCCTCTACAGTGACTTCGGCCTCCGCGTGATGCTCCGTGATCCGCTGGGCGAGCAGACTGTGCGCCCACCGCGACTCCGGGCCGTGCCGCCCGCGCAGCCGGATCCAGCCGGGACGGACGGCGGGGTCGGCCCAGGACGGGTCCGGGTACCCGCGCGGACTGCTCCACGGCCACCCCAACGGCCCCGCGGAGTAGGGGACTTGCGCCACCGGGGACACGGGTTGCGTCGCTACGGCGACCTCCTCCGCCGGGTGCCAACCCCCGCCCCGCAGCCTCGGCCAGCCGTCCGCGTCCCAGGTCACCGCCTGGATCGCGGTCTCCCGGCCCAAGGTGCAGCGGAGCCCGTCGGGAGTGGGGACCGGTCGCGCCGCCAGATGGCTCAACACCCAGTCGCCGCTGGGCAGTTCGAGCAGCTCGCCGTGTCCCGCCTTCTGTAACGGCACCGACGGATCGTCCCGGGACGTCAGCAGGGGGCGATCGTCGAGCTCGTACGGACCGGTGACTGTGCGGCTGCGCGCCACCAGCACCCCGTGCTCGTACCCCGTGCCGCCCTCCGCGAGCAGCAGGTAGTACCAGCCGCCCCGGCGCACCAACTTCGGTCCCTCCACGAGCCGTTCGTGCTGGAGCAGCAGATGGGTCGTGCCGGTCGGGGCGAGCGTGTCGCGGTCCAGTTCGGTCGCGACGATGCCCGCGAAGCGCCGGCCGCCGGGGCGGCAGTCGTTCTGGAGGTTGAGCAGCCACAGCCGCCCCTCGTCGTGGAACAGCGCCGGGTCGAAACCGTGGCTCGCGACCCGCCGCGGCGCGGTCCACTTCCCGTCGATGTCCGTGGCCGTGGTGACGTAGGTATCGGCGTCGAAGTACGGGGTGCCGACCGAGCGGACGATCGAGTACGTCATCCAGAACCGCTCGCCGTCCCAGCTCAGGGAGGGCGCCCAGATGCCGCCCGAGTCCGAGACGCCCGCCAGGGAGTCACCGGGGACCGCGCCCCGGACATGCCCCGCGTACTCCCAGTGCGCGAGGTCGCGCGAGCGGTGGATCGGGATCGTGGGGAACCACTCGAAGGAACTGGTCGCCACGTAGTACCGGTCGCCGACCCCGACCATCGACGGGTCGGGGGCGAATCCACGGACAACTGGGTTGTGCAGCAAGGTCACTTGAGGGCTCCCAGCGTGACGCCGGTGCGCCAGTACCGCCGCATCGCCACCATCATCACGGCCATCGGGGCGATCGACAGCAGTGCGCCGGTCAGGACCAGGCTGGTGAGGTCGACGCCCGACTCCAGGCGTTTGCCGGACCAGTTGTAGAGACCGATGTTGAGGGTCCAGTTCTCCTCGCCGCGCAGGACGGTGAGGGGGAGGAAGAAGGCGTTCCAGGTGTTCACGAACGCGAGCAGGAACACCGTGGCGCCGCCGGTCGTCATCATCCGCAGCACGATGCTGAAGAAGATGCGGAGTTCGCCGGCGCCGTCCAGGCGGGCGGCTTCGAGGAGTTCGAAGGGGATGGTGGCCTCGGTGTAGACCTTGGCGAGGTAGACGCTGAACGGGTTGATCAGGCAGGGGATGAGCATCGCCCACGGGGTGTCGACCAGGCCGATCTTCGAGAACATCAGGTACAGCGGGAGCGTCAGCAGCGCGATCGGGATCAGGAACGAGCCCACCACACACGCGAACACCGCGCTGCGGCCCGGGAATTCGAAGCGGGCGAGGCCGTAGCCGGTGGCGAGCGCGATGAGGGTGCCGCCGAGGGAGCCGACGCCCGCGTAGAGGAACGAGTTGGCGGTCCAGCGCAGGAAGATGCCGTTCTCGTAGGTGAAGACCTGGCGCACGTTGGCCCACAGGTGCATGCCGGAGAACCACAGGCCGTTGCTCTGGTAGAGGCCGGTGCGGTTCTTGGTCGCGGCGACGATCAGCCACCACACCGGGAACAGGCTGTACGCGCTGGCCAGGACCAGGCCGACGAGCAGGAAACGCTGGCCGCCGCGTGAACGGGCCGCAGGGTCGGGCTTGTTGAGACGCCGGACCTGATGAGCGGTGCGGCGGTCCTCGGTGAGGGTCATGCGTTGGCCTCCTTCGCGGTGAGCCGGTAGAAGAGGAAGGAGGCCAGGCCCAGGATGAGGGCCAGCAGGACCGAAAGGGCCGCAGCGTAGTGGTAGTTGCCCGCGTTGAACGCCTGGTTGTAGATGATCATGATGGGGGTGAAGTTGTCGTTCACGGTCTGCGGGGTGACGTTCCTGAACAGGGCCGGTTCGTTGAAGATCTGCAGCATCTGGATGATGGAGAGCATCCCGGTGAGTACCAACGCGCCGCGCACGTAGGGGATTTTGATGCTGCGGGCGACCTGGAGTTCGGAGGCGCCGTCGAGGCGGGCGGCCTCGAAGAGGTCGCGGGGGACGCCCTGGAGTGCGGCGTAGATGATGACCATGTTGTAGCCGATGCCGTGCCAGGTCAGCAGGTTGCCGATGGACGGCCACACCATCGACGGCGCGAAGAAGTTCCAGGACAGCCCGAACACCTTGCCCAGCGGGGTCAGCGGGCCGACGTCCGGGCTGTACAGGTTGATCCACACGATCGCCGCGACCACGCCGGGGATCATGTAGGGCACAAGGAGCAGGATCCGGAAACGGCCCGCGGCCTTCGAGGACAGGGCGTCCAGGAAGAGTGCCAGGAGCAGGCTGACGAGCAGCATCACCGGGATCTGCACGCACGCGAACAGCACGACGCGCAGCACCGAGTTCATGAACGCCGAGTCGGTCAGGCCCTGTTGGTAGTTGTCGAGGCCGGAGAACTTCTCCGTGGAGCCGCCGAGGCCGAGCCCGGACTGGTGCTCCACGAACAGCGACTCGTAGACGGCGTACCCGATCGGGATCAGGTAGAGGAACACGAAACCGAGCTGGAAGGGCACCGTGAACGCGGCACCCTTCCAGCGCTGGGAGCGGATCATCGGCGCTGCCTCAGCCCTTGACGCTGATACCGCGGGACTTCAGGTCCTTGACCGTCCATTCCTGCATGTGCGCCAGCAGATCGGTGACCTTCTCCTGCTGGCTGACCACCTTCGCCCAGCCCGTCTGGAGTTCGGTGAACATCGCGGTCCAGTCCGGGCCGAACACCCAGTCCGAGGTCACGGTGTTCAGGCTGTCGGTGACGACCTTCTTCGCGGGCTCGTAGTTCGTGCCGAGCAGCTTGTCGGAGATGGCCTCGGCGACATACGCGTCGCTGTCCGCGAGGGCCGGCAGCACACCGTTGCCGGTGGTCGGGCTCGCCATCGTCTTCACCGCGCCGGTGTCCGTCGACAGCCACAACGCGGCCTCGGCGGCCTGCTGTTGGTGCGCGCACTGCTTCGTCACCAGGGTGACGCCGCCGCTCTGGTTGGTCCCGGCGGGCGTCTTGGCGGCCTCGCCCGCGAAGGCCGGCCAGGGCGACAGCGCCCATTGCCCGTCGGACTTGGTGAAGTTCTGCACCATGCCCGCCATCTGCCAGGTGGAGATCTGCCGGGTCGCGGTGCCGCCGTCGTCGTAGTTGCGCTGGACGGCCGCGTAGTCGGCGAAGGAGAGCTTGGAGTCGAGGTCGCTGTCGATGATCTCCTGGATCACGCGGGCCGCCTTGAGGCTGCCCGCGTCCTGGAAGTCCACCTTCCAGGAGTTGCCGTCGATCGCGTACCAGTGGGCGCCCGCCTGCATCGCGAGGACTTCCAGCGTGCTGGGGTCCTCACCGGCGTAGTTGGTGATCTTGATGCCGTGCTTCTTGAGCACCTTGCCCGCGGCGATGAACTCGTCCCAGGTCGTGGGCGCCTTCAGGCCGTACTTCTGGAAGACGTCCGTGCGGTAGATCGTGAACGCGGGGGCCGAACTGGTCGGCACGCCATAGGACTTGCCCTGCACCTGGGCACTGGCCCAGGCGCCCGCGTTGAACTTGCCCTTGTCGGCGGACACGTACTTCGAGATGTCGGCGAGCGCGCCCTGCGAGACCCAGGTGGTCACGTACTCCGCCGTGTTCTGCACCAGGCAGGGCGCGTTGCCGGCCTTGACCGCGTTGGTCAGCTGCTTCTGCATCGTCAACTGGTCGGTGACCTTGGTGTACTTGAGCTTGATGTCCTGGTGAGCGGCGTTGAACGCCTTCACGACCGCGTCCTGCCCGTTGGCCCAGCCCCAGAAGGGGAGGGTGACCGGACCGGAGGACGTCTTGTCTCCCGAGCCGGATCCGCCGCAGGCGGAGAGCAGACCTGTCAGGGCGAGGCCCGCGACGGCTGCGCGAGCGAACCTTCTCCGGGGGCTGGTGAAGTTCATCAGACCGTGTTCCTTCGGAAGAGAAGAGGTAGAAACCGGTTGCTGCGAAGGTAGGCACCGGGGCCTGCCGGGAGCAAGAGGCGTGCAGCGACTTGTTTCGACAGCCCAGCACATACCCCATCTGGTCAGGGGTTTTGGAGGGAAACCGGTTACGTAACGCCGGGCTTCCTGTTGGCTCCTAGCCGCGCGGAACGGGCGGACGAACCGAATTCCGTACGACGACATGTGTGCCCAGCACCAGATGGTCGCCGTCGCCGCCCCGGCGCCGGCCCGTGCCGCCGCCCTCGCGCCGGTCCGCCACCGCGCGCAGCGCGACCCGGCCCATCTCCTCGTACGGGACGTGCACGGTGGTGAGCTGAGGGGTGAGCTGGGAGGCCAGCGGGATGTCGTCGTAGCCGACGATCGACACGTCCTCGGGCACCCGGAGGCCCGCCGCGCGCAGCGCCTGCATGGCGCCCGCGGCGACCACGTCGGTCCCCGCGAGGACGGCGGTGAAGTCCAGCCCCTCCTTCAGGGTGTCCTCCACCGCCTCGTACCCGTGCTCGTAGTCGTACGGACCGCGCCGCACCATCCCCGGGTCGAACGGTACGCCGTATGCCTCGAAGGCCCGTTGCGCACCCTTCAACCGGCCCTGGGCCGTGGTGAGTTCGGCGTGTCCGGGCAGGACCAGGACCCGGCGGTGGCCGGCCGAGAGGAGATGGCTGGCCATGGCGTAGGCGCCGCCCTCGTTGTCGTAGTCGACCGTCGTCGCCGGGACGTCGCCCTCCAGCGGCGGGCGGCCGACCAGCACGAGGTGGGAGCCCGCCGCGTCGAGGGAGCGGGCGAAGCGGGCCATCCGTACCTGGTACTCGTCGACGTCGTACGCGCCGCCCAGCAACACCACGGCGGCGACGCCCTGTTGGCGCATGAGGTTGACCAGCGCGAGCTCGCGCTCCGGGTCGTCGCCGGTCGTGCCGACCAGGGAGAGCCAGCCGCGCAGCGTGGCCGCGCCCTCAACTCCCTTGGCCACATGGGCGAATGCCGCGCCGGTGATGTTGTTGATGAGGATCGCCACCGTGGGCGTGCCGCCGCCCGCCAGGGAACGGGCGTGCGCGTTGGTGACGTAGTCCAGGTCACCGACCACCTTCAGCACCCGGCGGCGCAGCTCCTCCGACACCGGGTAGTTGCCGGACAGCACCCGCGAGACGCTCGCCACGGAGACCCCGGAGCGCTCCGCCACATCCCGGATCGTCGCCCGGCCGACGTCGCCCGACGCCTTGCGCTGACTCACCGTAGCGACTCCTTCACCATGACCGCGTTCCCGACCGGCGCCCCGGGGTCTGCTCCCGCGCCGGTCCGGGAACCGTATCCCACGGTTGTTCCCGGTGTGTCGGCCTGTGGACGGCCGTGATCAGGCGACACGGGCCAGGTCCGCGTGCCGTACCTCGTGGACCGGTGGCAGGCCCGCGGCCAGGCGTTCCAGCTCGTCCACGACGATGCCGCCGAGCCGCGCCAGCTCGTTGCCGAGGGAGCCCGCGATGTGCGGGGTGAGGAAGACGTTCGGCAGGTGGTACAGCGGGGAGGCGGCGGGCAGCGGCTCGGGGTCGGTGACGTCGAGGATCGCGGTCAGCCGGCCGGCGAGCAGCTCGTCGGTGAGGGCCTCGTGGTCGATCAGGGCACCCCGCGAGGTGTTGATCAGGACGCCGCCGTCCCGGATGAGGGCGAGCCGCCCGCGGTCCAGCATGCGCTGGGTCTCGGGGATGTCCGGGGCGTGCAGACTGACGATGTCGCTGCCGCTCAACAGGTGCTCCAGCGGCAGGAGTTCGGCACCGAGCACGGCGGCCTCGGTGACGCTGACGTAGGGGTCGTGCAGCAGCACCTCGAAGTCGTAGGGCCGCAGCAGTTCCAGCAGTCGGCGGCCCACGCGGGAGGCGCCGATGACGCCGATCCGGCGGCCGAGGTTGCCGATCGGCGCGGTCTCGGCGGGCGTCGGGTACGCGTGCGTGCGCCGGAAGTGTTCCCGCTGCGCGAAGGTGTCCTTCCCGGCGAGCAGGATCATCGCGAGGGTGTACTCGGCGACCGGCAGCGCGTTGCCGGTGACCGCGCTGGACACGGTCACCCCGCGCTCCCACAGCGCCTCGCCGACCAGCGAACGGACCGAGCCCGCCGCGTGCAGCACGGCGCGCACCCGGGGTGCCGCCGCCAGCGCGTCGGCGTCGAGGTGCGGACACCCCCACCCGGTGATCAGTACCTCTGCCTGGGCGAGGGCTCCGGCCGCCCCGGGCGCGGCGAAGTCCTGGACGACGAGCCCCGGGTCGATCTCGGCGGTCTGCCGGAGCCGTGCCATCAGGGGCGGGGGGAAGAGCAGGGGCAGGTGCACCGGATCCATGGCGAACACGGCCCTCGGCGGCTGGGCGCTGGGCATGACCCTCCAGTACGGAATGGGAAACGTTTTCTGAAAGCGTCTTCTACCGTAGATCTGCCGGGGAGCGGGGGTCAATCGGTGTGAGCGGGCGCAGCTCACGGAAACCTGGCGTGACCCGTCCAGCGGAGTTCGTCCGCCGGAATAGCGGGGTGCGATGTGATGCTCTGATGAGCGTGGTTCACGAGCGTGGTGAGGAGCTGGTGGGCAGATGACAGCAGAGCGGTCGAACCCCGTGGTCGGCACCCCGTACGGGGCGGTGCGCGGCCGGTACGAGAACGGGATCGCGGTCTTCCGGGGCATCCCCTACGCGGCGCCCCCCTTCGGCCCCCGTCGGTTCCGCCCACCCGCCCCGCCCGAGCCGTGGACCGGAGTGCGCGACGCGCTCGACTTCGGCCCGACCGCGCCGAAACCGACGTACTCCGAGGCCTTCGCCAAACTGCTCTCCGACCCCGTCGTGCCGGGCGACGACTGTCTCAACCTCAACGTGTGGACCCCGGAACCCGGCCCGGGCGCCCGGCTGCCGGTCATGGTGTGGCTGCACGGCGGCGCGCTCACCCGGGGCTCGTCGGCCGTCCCCGTCTACGACGGACACGCCTTCGCCCGCGACGGCGTCGTCCTCGTCTCGGTCAACTACCGCCTGGGCGTGGAGGGTTACGGCCTCTTCCCGGACGCCCCCGCCAACCCCGGCCTGCGCGACCAGCTCGCCGCGCTGCGCTGGGTGCACGAGTCGATCGCGGAGTTCGGCGGCGACCCCGACAAGATCACCCTCTTCGGCCAGTCCGCCGGCGCGATCAGCATCGGCGCCCTGCTCGCCGCCCCGCAGGCCCAGGGACTGATCCGCCGGGCCGTCCTGCAGAGCGGGCCACCGGAGGCCTTCGACCGCGACAAGGTACGGCGAATGGTGCGCCGGATGGCGACCCGGCTGAAGATCCCCGCGACCGCCGAGGCCTTCGCCGCCGTCGACCGCGAACTGCTGCTGCGCACCCAGGCCGACGTGGGCCGACTCAGCAGCCCGGTCCTCGGCGGACCCACGTTCGGGATCGTCATCGACGGCGACCTCGTGCCCCGTGATCCGCTGGAGGCGCTGGTCGACGGCGAGGTGGGCCTGGGCGTGGACCTGATGCTGGGCTGGACCCGCGACGAGTACCGGCTCTGGCTGGTCCCCGGCGGTCTGCACGAGCGCGTCGACCGGCTCGGCGCGGTCGCCCTGGCCGGCGCGATGGCCCGCTGCCACTGCGGCGTCGAGGTCCCGCGCGGCTACCGCACCCTGCACCCCGGCGCCGGCACCGCCGAGACCGTCGGCCAGCTCGTCACCGACCACCTGCTCCGCTACCCGCTGCACCGCCTCGCCGAGGCCCGCCCGGGAACCTCCCACGTGTACGAGTTCGCCTGGCCCTCCAACCTCCCCGACCTCGGCTCCTGCCACGCCCTGGAACTCGGCTTCGTCTTCGACACCGGCGACATCCCCGAGTCCGCCAAGCTCGCGGGCGAGGGGGCGCCCCAGGAACTCGCCGACGCGATGCACGGGGCCTGGGTGCGGTTCGCCGTGGACGGCGACCCCGGCTGGCGGACCTGGGACGACACCCGTCCCGTACGGATCTTCGGCGAAGGCGCCCCCTACGTGGCGAACGGCCCGCGCGACCCCGATTTCGCCCTGTGGACGGCCGACGCCGAGGCCAAGGAAGCGGCGGTTCCGGTCGAGCGCCCGCCCGCGCGCAGCGCCACCGAACTGCGGTCGGTCGTACGACGGCTGCGGCGGACCGGGGACGTACGGCGGTCGTCGTGACCGCCCGGGCACGGGACGGAAACCGGTTGCCCAACATCGGTCCCCGCCAACTGCCGCGCTGACGCAGGCGAATTGGCCGACGCACGCCCCTCCTCCCGGCCGTCGCCCGCTGCTACCCTCCGTGCGGGGAACCGGTTGCCGAAAGTGTTGCCACAGGCCGGGGAGGGACGGGGCGGTACATGACCAGGAAGAGCCAGGACGCGAACGGGAGCACCATCCGGGACGTGGCGGCCCGCGCCGGGGTGTCCGCGTCCACGGTGTCGCGGGTGCTCGGCGGGGAGTACCCGGTGAGCACGGCGACCCGCACGCGCGTGCTGCGGGCCGTACGCGAGATGGACTACGTCGCCGACGCCCGCGCCAAGGCCGTGGCGGGCGTCGGGACACCGACCCTCGCCTTCGTCCTGGAGGACATCACGGGACCGTCGTTCGCGCTGATGGCGCACGGCGTGGAGCGCGAGGCGACCCGGCTCGGCCATCTCTGCCTGGTGTGCAGCACCGAGGGGGACGTCCAGCGCGAACTGGACTTCATCGAGACCATGCGCGCCCAGCGCACCGCCGCCGTGATCCTCGTCGGCGGCACCGCCGACACCCCCGAGTACCGCGAGCGCACCCGCCGTATCGCCGACTCGCTCGCGGCGGCCGGCTCCCGGCTCGTGCTCTGCGGGCGCCCGCCGCTCGGCCCGGGCGCACCGGTCACGGTCATCGAGTACGACAACGAGGGCGGCGCCTACGCTCTCGTCGCGCACGTCCTGGCCCAGGGCCACCAGCGCGTCCTGTTCCTCGGCGGCAAGCCGGACCACGCGACCGCGCAGGGCCGCGAACGCGGTTACCTCGCCGCCCACCGCGCCCGCGGCCTCCAACCCGACCCGGAACTCCTGCTGCACGGCGACTTCACCCGCGACTCGGGCCACCGCCTGATGCGCCAGGCGCTCAGCCGGAAACTGGAGTTCACGGCCGTGGTCGCCGCCACCGACATGGTCGCGGCGGGTGCGCTCACCGCGCTGCACGAGGCGGGCCTGGACATCCCCGGCGATGTCTCACTGGCCGGATACGACGACATCCCCTTCGCCCGCGATCTCCACCCGGCCCTGACCACGGTCCATGTCCCCTACGAGGAGTTGGGCCGCCTCGCCGTGCGCACCGCGCTGGGCCGGACCCCGGAATCCCCGGACGAACACCTGCTGCTCGGCACGCATGTGGTGGTGCGGAACTCGATCGCGGCGGTCACGGTGTGAGCGTCCGCCTGATGGACGCGATCGCCTCGGGTCCCACCCGGCAGCACCCGCCGATCAGCCGCGCGCCGGCCGCCCGCCAGCGCTCGACCTGATCCGCGGTGAAGGTGGAACGGCCGGTCCACGCACGGGCGTCGGCGTCCCAGGTCTCGCCGCTGTTGGGGTAGACGACGACGGGTTTTCCCGTCACCCGGGCCGCGATCTCGACCGCGCCCTCGACGTCCTCGGGAGCACAGCAGTTGACGCCGACCGCGATGATCTCGTCCGCGTCGGCGGCCGGCGCGAACGCCTCCTCCAGCGGCTGCCCCGCACGGGTGCGGTCACCGGCGATCGAGTACGACAGCCAGGCGGGCGTCCGCAGTCCGCGCACCGCCCGCAGCAGCGCCTCGGCCTCGACGGTGTCCGGGATCGTCTCCAGGGCCAGCACATCCGGCCCGACGGCGTCCAGTGCCTCGATGCGGGGCCGGTGGAAGGCCTCCAGCTCGGCCACGCTCAGCCCGTACCGGCCCCGGTACTCGGAGCCGTCCGCGAGCATCGCGCCGTACGGCCCGACCGAGGCGGCCACGTACAGGGGCCGCTTCACGCCCCGCCGCCAGGTCTCCACCACCGCGTCCAGCGCCAACTCCAGGCTCAGGCCGATGAGTTCGCTCGCCTTGTCGCGCTTTACCCCGCGCTTCGCGAAGCCCTCGATCGTGGCCTGGTAGCTGGAGGTGATCGCGACATCGGCGCCCGCCTCGTAGTACGCGAGGTGCGCCTCGGTGATCGCCCCGGGCTCGTCCGCGAGCAGCCGCGCCGACCACAGCTCGTCACTCAGATCGTGCCCGGCCGCTCCGAGCTGGTTGGACAGCCCTCCGTCGAGGACGAGCGTCCCGGCGGCGAGGGCGTCGGTGAGGGGGGCGGAGGTGTCGCTGGTCATGTCCCGACGCTAGTCGATACGGCCAGGGGGCCGGGGCTGTGTCCAGCTGTCGAACGGTATGCCCGGAATGTGGACCATCGGGGTGTTGGTGCCTTTGCCCGCATGCTCGACATCGGTGAACGGTGTCACTGAGGGCCTCTGGGGCATCGCGGCAGGTGAGCGTCCAGTCGTTCTCATAGGGGTCCACTCGTCCGGCACATCGAACACGCCCTCCGTCTCGGTGCCGCGCCCGTCCCCGACGAACCCTGGCTTTCGCACCGTTTCCTGCGCCGGATCATCGGTAGCGAGACGCTCGACGAAGAGGTATGGCAACAGCCCCTGGTCCGCGACCACTTCCCCGCCGGGCTGCGCCAGGACATGGTCCGGCTGCATCACGACCGCGAGCGGTTCCCGGGGATCACGGAGGCCCTGCCGCGCGCCTTCAGCCATCTCGACCAGTGGCCCGCCAACGTCAGTGCGCAGAGCGGGGACAGCGTCCTGCCTCCGCCGTGAAGTACGACTGGCTCACCGCCGCGATGCTCGCCCGGGCGAGCGAGCGGCAGCTGGACTTCGGCGGTGAGCGCGGCGTCTCCGTCGAAACCCGTTACCGGGAGCGGGGGTTGACCCTCGCCTTCCTCGCCGGGTGGGTCGCCGAGGCGCGTGCGCTGGCCCCGGCGCTGGGCTTCCCCCAGGCTCCGAGCGGACGTTGGCCCCTACGACGCGTGCCTGCCTCCCCGGCGCTTCCCGCCGTCCCGCGTGCGCGCGGTCGCCGGGACCAACAGGCCGCCCAGCAGGCCGAGTCCGAGCGCGTAGGGCCACCAGCCGAAGCTGTCGCTGCGGGCGGTGTTCGTGGTGCGGGCCTCGGTGATCGTCGTCCCGGACGAGGACTTGGCGCGGGCGGCGGGGGAGGGGCTGCTGCTCGTGGTGACGGCGGTCAGGACGACGTCGTTGCCGTCGCCTCCCCGATAGCTGATGCGGTACGTCGTGTCGGCGAGCTTCAGCTTGCCGCCCTCGCGAAGTCTCGTGAACGCGCCGGTCGTTGGGGCGCCACCCGTGTGATTGAGGATCGTCACGGTCCGCGCGGGGTGCGTCCCGGCGGCCGAGAGGTCCAGGTCGCCGGCCAGTCCGACCTTGCCCGCCACCTTCAACGGCTTGGCGCCCAGGACCAGTTCGCCCTTCGCGCTCTGCGTGTAGTTCCCCGTCACGGTGAGGCCGCCCGCGATCACACCGTCGTTCGTCACCGACCCCTTCACCGTGCCCGGGCCGGTCAGCGTGGTCGCCACCCGCAGCCCCGCCGTCCCCGCGTTCAGCCGCGCGCCCGCCGAGGTGAGCCGGATCGCCTTGCTGTGGACGAGAGTTGCCCCCGACCGGAGCGCCAGCGTGCCCTTCGAGACCGTCGTCGTCCCCGTGTACGTCACCGCCGTACCGGTGAGTGTCGTCGTCGCGGCGCCGGACTGGACCAGGGACCCGTTGCCGCCGATGTGCGACAACTGGATGCCGAGTGCCGCATTGCGCAGCACAAGCGTCCCGTCGTCGACGATCCGCCGCACCTCCGTGCCGGTCAGCAACCCGCCGTCGCCGCCCGCCTTCCCGGTGCCCAGCCGCAGCACCGCCCCCTTCTCCACGGTCGTCGACCCGTCGTAGTACTGCGGCGCCGCGAAGGTCACGTCGTTGCCGCGCGTCCCCGCGACGACGATGTCACCGGCACCGGGCGCGGCGAGCGTGTCGTGGTACTTGCCGCCGCCGATCGGCGCACCGAGGGTGACCGGACCGTCGTAGTCGAAGGTCAGTCTGGAGCGGACGCCGCTCGCCACATGGAGGTTGATGTAGACGGTGTCTTTGGTGCCCGGCATGAAGATGCGGTGGGTGGTGCCGTCGCCCCACTGGACGTTCGCGCCCTCGATGTTGGTGCCGCGTTTGTTCAACTGGTGGGGGATCGCTCGCCAGTTGAGGCCGGCGTCACTGAGCGACGGGTTCGTGTCGCCGCCCTGGTCGGTGTAGCTGTACTGGCCGGTGAGGACGACCTTGCTGCCCGGGCGGGAGTGGACGTTGACGTCGCTGCCGTACTCCCGCTGGTAGAAGTTCTGGCGCAGGGTGATCGTCTGGTACAGCGGGGTGTCGATGATCCAGGAGCCCTGGTTGAGGATCGCGCGGGCGTTCGGAAGCGCCACCGGGTACTCGGGGCGGCCGACCGCCATGCCGGTGCCGTTGTCGATCACCCCTGAGAAAGGGTGGGTTCCGGCGAGGTCGAGGGTGCCCCACATGTTCCGGGGCTGGGTGACCAGGCCCGAGCCGCTGATGGTGCCGATGTTGAAGGTGCGGGTCAGGGAGAGGCGCAGGGTGCCGTCGACCCGGACGTTCAACTCGTTGAGCTGGTAGCCGGGTGTGCTGTACGGGAAGTGGCCGATCAGGCCGGTGCCACCACCCGTGCCGTACTGGAGAGTTGTGCCCCGATCGACCGTGATCGCGGGCGGGTCCGGATTGCTGACGGTCGTGTACGGGTGGTTGCCGCCCTGGGTGGTCACCTTCTGCCGTTGCCGGTCCGCCGGGAGCGTGAAGTCGCTGTCCTTGGTGAGGATCAGCGTCCCGCCGCCGCGCACGGTCAGTGTCCCCCGGCCGCGGAACACCCCGTCGTACGTCGTCGTCCCGGCCGGCACGGTGACCACCGTGTCGCCGGTGAGCGTGACATCGCGGTCCGCGAGGACGTCGGCGGTGGCGTCGCGGGCGCCGGCGGCCGAGGCGGGGGGAGCGCCGGCCAGGAGGGCGACGGTCGCGAGGGCGCCTACGGCGGCTGCTGTCTTGTGGGAATGGCTGCGCACGTCACTGGAGACGGGCGCCGGCGGCGGCGATAACAGAAATCTCGCGTCCATCTTTGTCACGCGCGACCCGTTGACCTTCCCGTAACACACCCTTACCTTTTCGGCGTTCGTCATGCCAGATGGCGTACGAGATCCCGAACCAAACCCTGAGTCGTACCTCGAACCCCCCACCGTTCCCCGCTCTGTCCCCCCACCTTCGAGAGGCCTCAGATGAGACGTGTGTACGCAATCCTCGTCGCCCTGTGCTGCGTGCTCGCCGCCGCACTGGTGACCGCGGGACCGGCCCAGGCCGCGGCCCAGACCATCACCAACGGCACGCAGTTCACCGACACTTCGGGCAACGCCGTGCACGCGCACGGCGGCGGGGTGATCAAGGTCGGCAGCTACTACTACTGGTTCGGCGAGGACCGGAACTCCGACAACACCTTCAAGTACGTGGACGCGTACCGCTCCACCGACCTGAAGAACTGGGAGTTCCGGGGCCACGTCCTGACCCAGTCCAGCGCGTCCGAGCTGGGCACCGCCTACATCGAGCGGCCGAAGGTCGTCTACAACGCGTCCACCGGCCAGTTCGTGATGTGGATGCACAAGGAGAACGGCGTCGACTACAGCGAGGCGAAGGCCGCCGTCGCCGTCTCCTCGACCGTGGACGGCAGTTACACCTACCAGGGCAGCTTCCAGCCGCTCGGCGACAACATGTCCCGGGACATCACGACGTTCGTCGACACCGACGGCACCGCCTACATGGTCTCCGCCGCCAACGAGAACTACGACCTGCACATCTACAAGCTCACCGCCGACTACACCGCCATCGACAGCCTGGTCGCCAACCCGTGGGTCGGCGGACACCGCGAGGCACCGGCCCTGTTCAAGCGCAACGGCGTCTACTTCATGCTGACTTCGGCCGCCACCGGCTGGAGCGCCAACCAGCAGCAGTACGCCACCGCCACCAGCATCACCGGCCCCTGGACGGCCTTCGCCAACGTCGGCGACTCGACCACGTACAACTCGCAGACCGCCTACGTCCTCCCGGTCACGGGGACTTCGGGCACCTCGTACCTCTACATGGGCGACCGCTGGGGCAACTCCTTCGGCGGCACCGTCAACGACTCCCGTTACGTCTGGCTGCCGTTGACCTTCCCGACCACCACCTCGATGTCCATGGCGTCCTGGTACCCGGAGGTGTCGATCGACACGGCCGCCGGCACGATCACCGGGACGAGCGCGACGTACAACACGCTCATCGCCCGCAACAGCGCCAAGTGCGCGGACGTACCGAACCAGTCGCTGTGGCAGGGCGTCGCGATCAGCCAGTACACCTGCAACAGCGGCACCAACCAGAAGTGGTGGTTCAAGGATCTCGGCACCGGCTACTACGAACTCATGGGCCGGGGCAGCTCGTTGTGCCTCCAGGAGAACTCGACGAACGTCACCCAGGAGAACTGCACAGGCGCCACCGCCCAGCAGTGGAGCCTGACCACGTCCGGCAGCTACGTCCTCGTCAAGGCCAGGACGAGCGGCGAATGCCTGGACGTGAACGGCGCGTCCACCGCCAACTCCGCCGCGATCATCACCTACACGTGCAGCGGAGCGACCAACCAGCAGTGGACGCGCGGTAGTTGACAGCCCCGTTACCGGACCGGATTCCAGCCGTCCGTGCCCGCCAGATACTTCTGGGCCGTGTAGTCCGCGGCCTGGGAGTCGGTGAGCTGCGGGCGGTTGGAGTTCACCGTGGCGCCCGCGCCGGTGTTCTTGTACTCGAAGAAGCGGGCGTTCTTCCACGAGTAGCCGCTCATGTCCGTCCAGGGCCCGGCGACCTTCACGGCGGCCGGCAACGAGGTCTGCCGGACGACCAGTTGACCCACCGCGTCCGCCGACGGATGCCAAGGGCGCCCCAGGTAGTAGGTGTTGGCCGCCGCCGAGCTGGTGATCGAGCCGCCGGTGACGAGGATGCCGTACGTCTTCGCGGAACTGGTGTTGGGCGCCGACAGGAAGCCGCCCAGACCGCCCGCCGCCGCGCCCGAGTTGCGCAGTTGGATATTGACGCGGTCGTAGACGGCGGTCGCGTTGCCGAAGACGAAGTCCACGTCACCGGAGATGAAGGAGGAGTAGAAGTACTGCCGGTACTGGCCGGTCGACGACGGCGACCAGTTGAGGACGGTGTCCTGGCGGCTGATGAACCGGTCGTTGGTGAAGGTCTGCCGGTCGCCCTGCGCGGTGATCGCGACGGCCTGGGTGTCCGTGATGTCGGGGTGGGCCGTCTTGTCGAAGGTGTTCTGGACGGTGATCCCGGTGACGGTGAGGCCGGTCGCCGAGAAGGTCGCGACCGAACTGCCCAGCGTCCCGTACTTGTTGCCGCTCGCATCGGTGTAACCGGCGGCCCGGTCATAGGTGATGACGACGTCCTCGGCGTTGCCGGTGGCGCCCTTGACGATCAACCCCGTCTTGCTCACGGGCACGTTGACGATCTCGGAGTACGTCCCCTTGGCGACGGAGATCGTGTCACCGGCGACGGCAGCGTTCACGGCGGCCTGCACGGTCGTGAAACGGCCCGAGCCGTCCTTGGCGACGGTGAGGACGGTGGCGGCCTGCGCCTGGGTCACCAGCGACACCGCGGCCAGCCCGAGGGCGGCCGCGGCACCGGTCGCCACGGCGGCGGTCCGTCGCCGGGCGGGGGAGCGGCGGTGTGTCTGCGGTTCGGTCATGCCCTCAAGTCGCCGCCGCCCGCCCGGGAGTTGCCGCCTTTACGCCAGCAGATCGATCGCGTCGACAGATGTGCCGGCGCTCAGGAACGACGTCGATCCCGAACCGCTCGCCACATAGATCTTCAGCGTGTTGTACGCGCTCGCGTCCGTCAGCCACGCGGACGCCGGAACGCTGTACGTGAACGTGTAGTTGTTGCCCCGGTACGAACCCACGGTCAGCGAGCGGGTGCTCGGCTGGGTGGGCGGCGAGGGGACGGCCGAGGTCCAGGTGTCGTTGACGACGACCTGCGGGCGGCCGTTCGCATAGGCCGTCGTGACACCGATGCGCAGGGTGTGCGCGGCGGCGAGTTGAGCGGCCGTCAGCTTGAAGTACACGATCAGGCCGCTGTTGACGTCCTTCCACAGATAGCAGGGGAACGCCGAGGTCTCGGTGCCACTACCGATGACGACGTTGCCGGTCCAGGACGCGGCCCGTACGTCCGAGGGATGCGCGTACGTCATCAGGTCCGCGTTCTTGAACCCGCCCGGTGTGCCGTCCCAGTTGCCGATCCGCCAGATCGCGCTCGCGTTGGACGGATCGTTCGACGACGGGATCGCGATGCTGTTCAGCGTCGTCGTGCCGCCCGCCGCGACCGTCACCGACCCGGTGTAGACGGCGAGTTCACCCTTGAAGACCGTCAGCGTGTACGTCCCCGGCAGGATCCCCGTGACGGAGAAGTAGCCGTCCGAGGCCCGCGCCGAACCCCAGTACTGCGCAGCCGAGTTGGCGAGCCCGACCGTGTACGCGTACGCCGTGTCCCGCCCGGTGATGCCCACGCCCGCCACCCGGCCCCGCGAACTCGCCGCCGTGTACCCGGAGATGCCGAGCGAATCGGCCCACGTGGTGGTGAGGTTGGCGTGGTAGAGCGCGGAGGAGGGTGCGCCGCCGTCCGTGAGGGCGATGACGTACGGACCCTGGAGACCGAAGCGCTGGGCCTCCGTCTGGTTCTCGCCGTAGTACAGGATCTCGTACAACCCGCCGCCGTCCGCGCTCTGGTGGCGCAGCAGGGAGCGGTAGAATGGGCCGCCGGACGCCTTCTCGTGGTTGCTGCGCACGACCCACAGGCCGACGCTGCCGGTGGTCCAGCCGAGGTAGTCGTAGTCGATGACCCGCTTCTTGGAGTAGTGCTTGGAGCGGGTCTGGCCGTCGGACTTCTCGAAGACGTCGGCGGACTCGATGGTGGTGGGCGCGTAAGTGTAGGAATCCGGCTCGTCGTTGAGGAACAGACCGGCCTTCACGCGCACGATGTAGCGGGTCGCGCTGACCGAGGTGTCGGCCTTGTTGGTCCACAGGTAGACGTTGTTCTCACCGCTGCGGGCCGCGTAGTAGTGCTTCAGCGTGCCGTGCGTGACGGAGATCAGGATCGTCGTGCCGGACTGCGCGATGGTCACCGTGGACGCGCCGAGGCCGGACTCGACATGCGAGTTCATGCCGCCGTAGCCCTGGTACTCGGTGCCCTTGTAGACCAGCGAGGTCAGATCGCCGTTCGTCCTGCTGACCTTGAAGACCAGGCTCGCGCCGGTGTCGACGACGTAGTTCGAGCCGTCGTCGGTGTAGCCGAAACTCGCGGCCGAGGCTGTCTCGGCGAGTGCCGCCGTACCGGCTATGGCCGCCGTGCCGAGGACGAAGGTGCGGCGGCGAACCGGTCTGTTCACAGAGCCGGACATGGGGGTGCCTCCTTCGGGAGGTGGGGGTGCGGGTGCTTTGGAGGGTGGCAGTTGAATCGATTTCGCGAAAGGGCTTTCGCAGCCTTGGAGTTGGCAGTGACGTGAAATCTGCCGCAGGTCTAGAAAGCGCTTGTCCATAGCGGTACGGTCCACCGCCAGGCCTTGTCGTCGGACGGAGGAGCCGCGAATGAGACGTTTCAACATCGCCCTGCTGGCTGCGCTGACCCTGACCACCGCACTGTCGGCCGCACCCGCCCAGGCCCACGACCGCACGCCCCCGCTCGGCATCGACAACTGCACCGCGACCGCCTGCCACTTCGACGTCCCGCCCGGCACCTACGACGTCACGGTCCGCCTCGGCGGCGCGAGCGCGGCGAGTACGTCCGTCACCGGCGAGACCCGGCGGTCCCTGCTCCCCGAGACGAGCACCGCCGCCGGGCAGACAGTCACCCGCAGCTTCACCGTGAACGTCCGCACCCCCGAAGGCGAACCCACCGGCCCCGACGGCACCCCCGGCCTCGACCTCACCCTCGGCGGCACCGCACCCGCGCTCGCCGGCATCCGCGTGACCCCCGCACACCACACCCGCCAGATCATCCTGATCGGCGACTCCACGGTCTGCGACCAACCGGGCGACCCGTACTCGGGCTGGGGTCAACAGCTGCCACAGTTCCTGAAGAAGGGCGTGTCGGTCGCCAACTACGCGGATTCCGGCGAGAGTACGGTCACCTACCTGGAGAATCCCTTGCTGTGGGGGACAGTTGAGCCGCTGATCCACCCCGGTGACCTCGTGCTCGTCCAGCTCGCCCACAACGACAAGACGACCGACGAGGCGACGTATCGCGCGAATTTGGAAACGCTCGTCGGGGGTATACGGGACATGGGAGGCCGACCGGTACTCGTGACACCGATCGTCCGACGCTGGTTCAATGCCGACGGCACCTTGGACAACGGCACCGCGCTGCTGGTGAACGGACTCGGTGTGGATCTGCCGGGCGTGGTCCGCTCGGTGGCCGCCGCCGAGGGAGTAACGCTGATCGATCTCACGGCGCAGACCAAGGCGCTGGTGGAATCGCTGGGAGTGGAAGGCTCCAAGGCGATCTATCTCTACAACGAGAAGAAGGACAACACGCACACCTCCGCGCACGGTGCCACGGTGTACGCGGGCCTGGTCCGCGACGCACTCGTCGCCGGGCATCTGCTGCCGGAGAGCCGGGTACGAGTGGGGTGAGACCCGAAAGACCCCTGGGGCGTTCCGACCGGAACCGGGGCGCCCCAGGTTCCACTCGTCACCAGCGAGAGCGAGCCGATGCGACTGCCGTCCGACGACCGCGAGTTGAGCCCGCGCACCGGCTACGCCCGCGCCCACTGGGAGACGGCCGCCGACGCCCTCCTCGCCGCCGTGGAGCCGTACGCGACCGAGGACCGCGCGCTCTACCACCTCCCCGGCACCCACACGAGCTGGTCGGGCACGCTCTCCGACGGCCTGGAGGGCTACGCCCGCACCCTGCTGCTGGCCGCCTTCCGCCGCGACGAGACGGCCCTGGAGCGCTACGCCGACGGCCTCGCGGCGGGCGTCGCGGGCGTCTGGCCCCGCATCGAGGACCGCAGCCAACCCCTGGTCGAGGCGGCCTCGATCGCCCTCGCGCTGCGCCTCACCCGCCCCCTCCTCTGGGACCGCCTCGACGAGCCCGTACGACAGCGCGCGGCGGTCTGGCTCGCCGACGCACTCACCGCCGAACCCTGGCCCTGCAACTGGGAGTTGTTCCCCGTCACGGTCGGCGGCTTCCTCCAGGAGATCGGCCACGAGCCCGACGCCTCCCGCAAGGCCGTCGACCGGGGCCTCTCCCGCATCGAGGACTGGTACGTCGGCGACGGCTGGTACACGGACGGCGACGGCCGCAAGTTCGACTACTACAACGGCTGGGCCATGCACCTCTACCCGGTCCTGCACGCCTGGCTCGCCGACGACACCCGGCTCCTCGACCTCTACGGCACCCGCCTGGAACGCCATCTCGCCGACTACGCCCGCCTGTTCGGCGCCGACGGCGCGCCGATGCACCAGGGCCGTTCCCTCACCTACCGCTTCGCGACGACCGCTCCGCTGTGGCTGGGCGCGCTGACGGGTCGCACGCCACTGGCGCCGGGAGAGACACGACGCCTGGCGTCGGGTGCGCTGAAGTACTTCCTGGAGCGCGGGGCGGTCGACTCCCACGGCCTGCTGACCCTCGGCTGGCACGGCCCCGACGAGGCTGTCCTGCAAGGCTATTCGGGCCCCGCGTCCCCGTACTGGGCCAGCAAGGGCTTCCTCGGCCTGCTCCTCCCACCGGACCACGAGGTGTGGACGGCGGTCGAGGAACCGGGCCCGGCGGAACGGACGGACGCGACCACGGCGATCGCCCCCGCCAACTGGCTCCTCCAGTCGACGAGTTCGGACGGTGTCGTCCGTCTCCACAACCACGGCAGCGAGGACGTCCGCTACGACCCGTACTACACGCGCCTCGCCTACTCCACGGCTACGGCGCCCTCGTCGTCGTACGACAACAGCGTGATCGTCGGCGGCGATCCGAGCCGTACGGAGATCGTGCCGTTGGGGGTGGGGGAGGGGTGGGTGGCCTCTCGGCACACGGTGGCCGGCGACGCTCAGGTGGTCGGCCTGGTGGTGGCCGAGGGGGCGGTGGAGGTGCGGGCCCATCTGGTGGTGGGCGCGGCTGCCGGGACGCCGGTCCGGGTCACGGGGTGGTCGGCGGCGGAGGGCCTGCTCGCTGAACTCCAGTCCCTGCACGGCCTGTTGGACGGCGAAGGTGTCGTCGGTGACGGGCCCACCCTGTTCGTCGCCCTGGCGCGGCTCAGCGCGGAGCCGGACCCCCGTCCCCTCGCGGAACTGGTGTCCGTGGAGGTCGACGGGGATCACGGCGTCTCCGTTCGCTGGGGCGACGGCAAGCGGACGGGCTTCCGGTTCAGGGAGTCAGCCGGGCGATCCGGAGACTCGTCGTGGTCGGTGACGCCCCGTTGAGCGGGGTTGCGTAGGTCGGCGTGACCGGGGCGTAGGCCCAGGTCAGCGTGCCGTTCTTCAGGACCGCTATGTCGCCGCTGATCCGGGCGGTCACCACCTTGTCCGGGCTCTGGAACTTGCCGTTCCAGTCGATGAGCCGCAGATGGGTGCCCGTGAACGTGCCGGTGCAGGTGCCGGCCGCGCACTTCGCGCCCTTCAGGGACTCCCAGGAGACCAGGAGGCGGTCCTTGCCGTACGGGGCCACGTGCACGTCGACGTTTTCCGTGCCCGCCGCGCTGGTGAGGTAAATCGCCCTGCCGGGACCGGAGTTGCGGTTGGCCATGAAGGCGACGGCGACCTGGTGGGTGCTGGTCTTCGGGGTGACCGTCCAGCCGCGTCCGCTGGAGTCGGCGGAGTTCTTCTTGGCCGAGGTGGCGCCACGGGAGGCGAAGGCGGTGGCGTATCGTCCGCTCGCCGACTTCACCAGGTCACCGGTGCGGCCGGGGAAGGTACCACCGCAGTACCTCGCCCAGCACTGCTCGCGCTGCACGACCGGCGCGACGTCCGGGGCGCCGATCCCGGTGGACACGAACAGGCCCGAGCGCCAGTCGTCGAAGCACAGCGAGGTGAACGCGCCGGTGGTCTCCGCGTGCAGCGCGATGCCCTCGTTGTGGCTGCAGCCCCAGCTCCAACCACCGCTCAGCTTGGCGCCCTTGGCGCTGATGTAGGCCAACTTGTCGCCGAAGTGGCCGTCCGCGAAACCGCCCGCGCCGTGCACGACGAAGTACGCGCCGTACTTGACGCCGTTCCAGGTGAGTTGGCCGTCGAGACTCGGGGAGGTGTCGTTCGAGGCGGTGCCGGTGAGCTTGGTGGAGAAGGTCTGCCTGCCGTTCGTGTAGCGGACGATCGCGGCGGCCGTCTCCTTCCACTTGTTGGTGTCGGCCACCCGCGTGAGCAGCGCGAACCCGTCGTTGTGCGCGACCAGCCCGCCCACCTCCTTGGCGCCCTTGACGACCGTGTCGCCGCCCGACCGCAGTCCGGCGGCGTTCAGCGGGGTCACATGGACGCCGTCGGCGGCGGGCCAGGCCACGCGCAGGGTGCCGTCCGGGGCGACCGCCGTGGTCGTACGGGTCCACTGCCGGGTGTTGTTGTAACCGGCCGTCAGATAAGGGAACTTGGCGGCGAGCGCCAGCGTGGTGCTGGTCGGGGTGAGCGTGCCGGTCGCCGCCTTGGTCGCGGTCGCGGTCTTCGCGGCGGCCTTGGGGGAGGTCTTCGGGGTGGCTTGTACGGAGGCCGAGGCAGCCGGTGACGAGGCCGAGGTCGCCGTGGCGGAGGTGGTGGTGGACGCGGAGGCCGACGTGGTCGCCCCGGCCGAGGCCGAGTCGCCGCTGTCGGAGCCCTTCGTCGCCGCGGTCGCGTACCACGCGCCGCCCAGCAGGGCCGCGACGGCGAGCGAGCCGGCGAGCGGCTTGCGGGCGATACGGGAGCGGCGACGGTGCGTCGTGGTGCGTCTTGCGTTGGTCATGCCCCCAAGTCGCCGCTCGCGCGAGGGAGGTTGCCGTCGTATCGGGAGCGTTTTCTCGACGGCGGCCGGAGATGAGACCGGCTCCACAGCCCGGGCGGGTGCATCCTGGTACGTTGGATGCTTTCCTGGGTATCAGACCCTTTGGACTCATCTCCGGCGAGGGACCGAGGAACCATGACCATGGACCCCGGCGACAAGCGACTGGCGGCCGCCGTCGTGATGGACGACGACGGACGTGTACTTCTCGTGCGCCGCAGTGCGACCGAGCGGTTCCTGCCGTGTGTGTGGGGCGTTCCGTGCGGGAAGCTGGAGCCGGGCGAGCTGCCCGAGGACGGCGCGCTGCGGGAGCTGAAGGAAGAGACCGGGCTGCTCGGCGAGATCGTCCGCAAGATCGGCGAATCGTCCTTCGTGAGCGAGTACCGGGGCCACGAGATCAAGAACTGGCAGGACAACTTCCTCGTCAGGCCGCTGTCCCGGGACATCACCCTCCCCGAGCCCGACCAGGCCTACCTGTGGCTCCCCCCGGCCGAACTCGCCGACGCCGGCATCGACATCGACGCGTACAACCTGGACGTCGTACGACAGTCCCTCACGAACTTCTGAGCGACTCCGCCAGATCGGTCAACACGCCCAGGTAGTCGGGCACTTCGAGCGGCACCTTCGCCACCGCCCCCGGATGCGGTCCCGCAGCCGTGAACACATCGGTGTGGCGCAGCCGTTCGGCCCCCGTCTCCAGGAACAGCGTCACGGTCGGTACGTCCGTGTCGCACCAGGCCCGGTGCAGGGTGTGCGCCGGCAGGGCGTAGGAACTGCCCGCCGCGTACTGGCCCACATGCGTCAGCCGCAGCCGCGCGGGACCCGTCGGCCGCAGCCGCCAGTCGGCACCGTGCTCGGACAGCGACTCCTCGTACCGGTCCGCCGTGATCCCGCCGTCGTCCCGCGCCTCGTACAGCTCCATGGCGAGCCGGCCCCTGACCACGTAAGAGGCAAGCGGGGAGCGGTGGTTGTGGATGTCCTCCGTACCGATCGCCGTCGCACCGGGGCGCCAGAAATGCGCGCGGAGCATATGGCGCGGACCGCCGTCGATCAGTAACAGCTTGTCGAAGCCCAGGACATGACGGTACGACAGCTTCGCGCACGCCTCGGGATCGCCCACGCCGGAGGCGAGTTCGGCGATCAGCTCCAACAGGCGGTCGGGGGAGCCCAGTTCGGCGACGACGGCACGGGCCGCGGTCACCGTCCGGTGGTCGGACAGGTCACCGTCCAGCGCCTCGGTCAGCAGCCGTCGCGCCGCCAGGATCTGCCGACCACCCATGCACCCACTCCTCGACTCCGGCTCACACCGGGTTCGTTCGCGTATCCGGCTGATACATCCATACGGCATGTGCCCGCAGCGCCGAAAGGCCTTGATAGGTCATCCAGATGGGCTGACGCATTTCCTCGGTCGTGAACGCGGATCCGTCCCGGCTCCAGGACCAGATGCCGTCACTCTGCGCCGCCCACACCGCGCGCGCCGCCCCGTCCAGCCGCTCCCGCCAGGCATCCTCGGCGCCGTCCTCCCGCGCGATCTCCAGGGCGCCCGGGGTGAGCAGCGCGCGCACGATCCAACTCGCGCTGAAATGACGGACGTTGAGCACCTCGTGGTGCGAGGAGTCGTCCGGATGGCGTCGGCGCACCTCCTCGCGCAGGTTCGCCAGGTCGCCGCAGCCGTCGTGCGCGGTCTCCGGGCACGACAGCAGCCAGCGCACCCCGTCCTCCCGCGCCGAACGCTCCACGGGCCCCTCGCCCAGCACCCGGGCCGCCCGGTCCAGGGCGACCACGGCCTGCGCGGTGTGCAGGGCCGAGGGCTGTGCCGGATGCGCGGCCCAGGGCGGCGGTGTGAGGCGCTGGCTCCAGCAGCGGCGGTGCTGGCGGCGGGGGTCGGAGAACGCGCCGTCGACCAGGGCGTCCCGCAGCATGGGAAGCGTCGGCGCGTCGGGTCCCGCGCGCAGCAGCCCTCGCATCACCGTGGTGACGACATGGGTCAACGCCCGCCCCGTACTGTCGAGTTCAAGGGTGAAGCCGGCCTCGCAGCGCGCCACCTCGTCCGCCAGCCGCTCCCGCGAGGCACCCGCCCGGGCCAGCGCGCCCAGCACCATCGCGGTGACCTCCGGGCGGGCCACGGACCCCTGCGAACGGGCCGACCAGCCGCCGCCCTGCAGCCGTAGCCGCCACAGGGTGTCGATGAGATCGCCGGTGTGCAGCCGGCCGTCGGGCACGCCCAGGTCCAGCAGGATGTGCAGGCCGTACGCGGTGGCCAGCGAGGTCGGCCGGGCCGGACCGTCCAGTTCCTGGAGGGAGTGCGGCCAGCCGACGAGACGGCCGCGCACCGGGTCGTCGACCTCGGCGATCTGCGCGACGAGCGTGTCGTAGGCGGACGCGAACAGGTGCGGCAGCGGGCCGGGGGCGGGCGGCGCCGGGGGAGCGGGGGTGGTGCGGGTCGCGGGTCCGGTCGTACGGGCGCGGAGCAGGGCCGCCGCCAGCCAGGTCATCCCGGTCGTGGCCAGGCCGCTCAGCCCGGCGATCAGATACTTGGCGGGCTCCCCGTCGATCGCGTCGGGCAGCACCCCGAACAGGAACTGGAACACCGCGTATCCGGCGGCCAGGCACCCGAACCGGCCCAGCCAGCCCACGAATCGGGAGGGCGCGACGGGCCCCGGGGCCCCCGACGTTCTCAAGGGGCCGTGTCCCAGCCGCTGTTGAGACACAGCGCGCTCCCTCCCCCAGGGTGGCACGTGACGTGCGCGAAGCTTTCAGTCTAAGTGGTCCACGGGGCACCTGGGGCGCGGACCGGAACCGGCGTCTCCGTCAGCCCGCCCCGGACCCGGCCTCGCGCGGCCAGTGCGTCAGCGCCACGTGCAGGGCCTCGACGGCCCGCTCCCAGGACCGCCGCACATCACGCGGCGCCCCGAAGCCCCCGGTGGACTCCAGCGCGCAGTAGCCGTGGAACGTACTGCGCAACAGCCGTACGGCGTCGGTGAGATCGGGTTCCTCCAGGCCGTAGGCGCGCAGCAGGCCGTAGGTGATCTCGGCGGTGCGGCGCAGGGCGGGGGAGGCGGCGATCAGGGACTGGTCGACGCGGATCTGGGTGGCCGCGTACCGGCCCGGGTGCTCCAGGGCGTAGTCCCGGTAGGCGTCGGCGAAGGCGGCCAGCGCCTCCCGGCCCGTGCGGCCGGCGACCGCGACGGCGATCCGCTCGACCAGTTCGCCGCCCGCGAGGAACGCGACCCGCGTGCGCAGATCCTGGAGGTTCCTGACGTGCGAGTACAGGCTCGCGTCCTTCACGCCGAAGCCGCGGGCCAGGGCGGACAGGCTGACGTTCTCGAAGCCGACCTCGTCGGCGAGGTCGGCGGCGGCCGCCACGACCCGGTCGGCGGTGAGTCCCGCACGCGCCACGGCCCACCACCTCTCCTTTGACCTGCGGTAATTGGAGCCCCTAGGACAATAGCCAAAAACAAGAGCGGGCTCCGGCGCGTTTCCGCACCGCCCCGCCCGACTCCGGGACCAGACTTGCCCACCATGAACGACGACTCCGGCACCCCCGCCCCCACCCCCACCCCCACCGGCCTCCGCGCCACCGCACTCCTCGGCCGCCCCAAGCTGTGGCTCATCCCCACCGTGCTGACCGGCCTGCTCGCATTCCTGCTGGCCCTCCTCTACATGGGCGGCATCGTCAACCCCAACCGCGAACTGCACGACCTGCCCATCGCCCTCGTCAACAGCGACACCGGCAAGCCGCTCACCGGGCAGCAGCAGAATCTGGGCACCCAGATCGCCCACTCCATCGTCACCAACACCAGCAGCAGCGCGGCCGGTTGGCGCCAGCTCAGCAGAGCCCAGGCCCAGGACGAACTGGACGCCGGCAAGATCTACGGCGCCCTGGTCATCCCCGCCGACTTCACGAACTCCGTCGCCGCGCTCACCACCACGAACGCCACCACCCGGCCGACGATCACCGTGCTGACCAACCCCGGCAAGGGCAGCCTCGGCTCCTCCCTCGCCAGCAAGATCTCCACCACGGCGGCCCAGCAGGCCTCGCTCACCATCGGCAAGCAACTCGGCGCGGCGGCCCCGAAGGCCGACGCCACCCAGAAACTGTTCCTCGCGGACCCGGTGCTGATCGCCACCCAGGTCGGCCACCCCATCGGCGGCAACAGCGGCATCGGCCTGACCGCCTTCTACTACACCCTGCTGCTGGTCCTGGCCGGATTCATGGGCGGCAACGTCATCAGCAACGGCGTCGACACCGCCCTCGGCTACGCCGACAACGAGATCGGCCCCTGGCACACCCGCCGCCCCACCGTCCCGATCGACCGCACCCAGACACTGCTCCTGAAGATGCTCATGACGGCCGGGATCACCCTCCTCAGCGTCTCCCTGATCATGCTCGCCAGCGTCAGCATCCTCGGCATGGACGCCACCCACATCCCGCTGCTGTGGATCTACTCCTACTGCGCTGCCCTCGCCGTCGGCCTCGGCGTCCAGGCCATCAACGCCGCGTTCGGAGGCATCGGCCAGCTCGTCTCCATGTTCGTGTTCATCGTCCTGGGCCTGCCGTCCTCCGGCGCCACCGTCCCGCTCCAGGCCGTCCCCGGCTTCTACCGCTTCCTCTCCCACTTCGAGCCCATGCGCCAACTCAGCGACGGAGTACGGGCGATCCTCTACTTCGACGCCCGCGGCGACGCCGGCCTCGACCGCGCCTGGACGATGATCGCGATCGGCACGGCCATCGGCCTGCTCTTCGGCTTCGGCATGGCCATTTACTACGACAGGAAGGGCCACAGGCGTCTGACGCCGCAGCCCGCGTGAGATCCAACGGGCGTGCGAGAACTGACAGTTGACTCTCACACATTCTGAGACGACACTCTCAGACCATGGATTCCGGCAACCGTTTCGGTGACATAGAGATATCCGACCCGAAGGCCATGCGCGCGCTGGCGCACCCCGTCCGGCTCGCGATCCTCGAACGCCTCCAGCGCCACGGCCCCGCCACCGCCTCCCGGCTCTCCCCGCACGTGGGAGCCACCCCGTCCGTCACGAGCTGGCATCTGCGCCATCTCGCCGGCTTCGGCCTCGTCCGCGACGCCGAGGGCGGGACGGACCGGCGGGAGCGGCGCTGGGCGGCGGTGGCGCGGGGCTTCCGCGTCGAGGTGCCGGCGGACGAGGAGGGCTGGTCGGCGGCGCGGCTGCTGGCCGGCGAGATGTTCGCCCGGAACGCCGAACTGCCGCTGCGCTGGCTCACCGAGACCGCGCCCGATCTGGAACCGGAGTGGGCGCGGCTCGCCGGGGCGAGCAACACCCGGATCGTGGTGACGGCGACCGAACTGGCCGCGCTGAAGGACGCGTTGGAGGAACTGATCGCGCCGTACGTCGTCCGCGAACCGGACGAGCGACCCCCGGGCAGCCGGGACGTACGGCTCCTCACGTACGCGCTGCCGCAGGGCCCCGAGACGGACGTCACGGAGTGAAGGTCACGCGACCTCTCCTGTCTCCCCGGCTTCCCCGGCCCGCGTCGGACTCCCTCTGGCGGGACCGGCGCTTCCTACGGTTCTGGTCCGGCCAGTCCGTCTCCCAGTTCGGCGACCGGATCACCGAACTGGCCCTGCCCCTGCTGGCGGTCGGCGTGCTGCACGGCTCCGCGAACCAGGTCGCCCTGCTGACCGCCCTCGTCTGGACACCGAACCTGCTGGGCCTGTTCCTGGGCGCGTGGGTCGACCACCGTCCCGGCAAGCGCCAACTCATGCTGCTCGCCGACCTGTTCAGAGCGGGCGTCCTGCTCACCCTCCCGATCGCCTACGCCCTGGACACCGTCACACTCGGCCAGTTGTACGCGGTCGCCCTGCTGACCGGCACGGCGGCGGTCGTGTTCAACACGGCGTACTCGTCCTTCTTCGCCCACCTCGTGCCGCCCGAGTCGTACGTCGAGGCGAACAGCAAGCTCAGCGCGAGCAGATCGGTGTCCTACATCGCGGGCCCCGCGGTCGGCGGCGGCCTGGTCCAGGCACTGACGGCACCGGTCGCGGTGCTCGCGGACGCGCTGTCGTTCGTGGCGTCGGCGATCCTGGTCGGCCGCACACGGGTGGACGAGCCGGTGCGTGCGGTGTCGGCCGGCCCTTCGTTGTCGTTGCCGCGGCGTGCGAAGGAGGGCCTGGCCTTCGTGCTCCACGAGCCCGTCGTGCGTGCGGGCCTCCTGTGCGCCACGACCCTCAACTTCTTCACGTTCCTGGCGGGCACCGGCCTGCTCGTCCTGTTCGCCGACCGGGCCCTCCACCTCTCCCCGGGGGCCATCGGGTTGGCGTTCGGCATCGGCGCCACGGGCGGCGTGCTCGGCGCGGTGGCGTCCCCCGCGATCGCCCGCCGGATCGGCATCGGCCGCAGCATCGTCGTAGGGGCCGTCCTGTACCCGGCCCCCATCGCCCTCATCGCGGCGGCGACCGGCCCGACCTGGACCCGCCTCGGCACCCTGGGCGCGGCCGAGTTCCTCTCCGCCTTCGGCGTCATGCTCCTCGACGTCAACCTCAACTCCCTCCAGACCTCGCTGGTCCCGGACGGCCTCCGCAGCCGCGTGGCCGGCGCGTACAACACGGTCAACTACGGGGTACGTCCGTTGGGAGCGCTGATCGGCGGCGAACTGGCCACGCTGATGGGCCTGAGGGTGACGCTGGTGGTCGCGGCGGTCGGGGGTGTGATGTCGGCGGTGTGGTTGCTGGCCTCGCCGATACCGGGGATACGGGAGTTGGGGCATGCGCCGGTGGAATCAAGGCAGGACTGATCGAGCACGGCCGTTGTGAGACCAGGGTCATAACTCCCTTGGCGCGCTCACCCGTTGACCCCCGTGTAGTGGCCCAGGCTCCAGCGCCACAGCAGCCGCGACCCGAGATACGCCAGTACCCCCACGAGCGGTGAGGCCGCCGCGAGCCAGTACGGGACGCCGATGTCGTGGCCGTGCCCGGTCAGTACGGCGGCCGGGAGGAAGGCGACGAAGGCGAGGGGGAGGCCGTAGGTGAGGAAGCCGCCGACCGCGCGGGGCAGGACGTTCAGCGGGTAGTTGCCGAAGGTGCCCAGGAGGTCCTCCAGCCAGCGGCTCCAGTAGTCGGCCGACGGGTAGCGGAGGGAGGCGCTCGCCACGGTCGTGAACAGGGCCGCCTCCAGGAGCATGCCGCCGAGCAGCGCGGCGATCAGGTACGCGGTGCGGCCCGCCGTCCAGTCCAGGTGGCTGCGGCTGAGCGCGCCGACCATCAGGCCGGCCGCCACCGTGAGGTCGCCGATCGCGTTCGTGGGGAAGTACTCCAACTGGGCCTGGCGGTGGACCGGCATCGGGCGCACCAAGTAGATGTCGATACGGCCCTCTTGGATGTACCGGCCGATGCCGTGCATACGGCCCAGGAACAGCACCATCAGACCGTGCGCCAGCATCCGCGTCGCCGGGATCAGCAGCACGTCCGAGCTGTCCCAGCCGCCCATGCCGGAGAACCGGGTGAGCAGCACCGTCGCGAACACGATCACCGACACCTGCCAGATCGCGCCGATCGCGATCATCAGCAAGAACTCGGTGCGGTACTCGAGTTGGGCACGGAAGTTGAGGCGCGTGATGCGCCATACGATCCGGACGGCTTTCACTCGCGTCAACCCCCTTGGGCTACGACTCGACGGGCGGCGCGCCGCCACAGGAACCGGGTGAACAGGGACAGGGCCACCACCCACAGCGCCTGCAGGGCGAGTTGGGCGCCCGCGTCGGACAGCGGGACACGGCCCACGTAGATCGAGAGCGGCACGCTCAGGGTCGCCTGGAACGGCAGGAAACGGCTCATCGTGACGAACCAGTCCGGGAAGAACCACAGCGGCGCGTACACCCCGGACAGCAGGTTCTGCGCGAAGATCAGGATGAGCATCGCGGCGCCGTTGCGGAGCGTCCAGAAACAGAGTTGGTCGATGAGGAGCATGACGTAGTAGAGGACGAGCTGTCCGAGCAGCATGCTCAGCGCGAACACTCCAGCCACCGCAGGTGACTTGGGGGGCTCAACGACCCCGGCCGCGAGGCAGACGACATAGCCCGTCAATGCCCAGGCCAGTCCGTACATCTGCTCGCCGAACGCCCGCAGCGCGTAGTAGCGCTGGGGCGGCAGCGGGCGCAGATACCAGTAGATGATCGTGCCGAAGTGCATGTGCTGGAGGACCGTGTCACGGCCCGCCTGCTGGTCCAACTCCCTTAGCCGGGAGGTGAGTACGGCCAGTACGGCGTACGTCACCGCCTGGTCGCGGGTGAGTCCGGCGGTGGCGCCGGTGTGCGAGTACAGGCCGCGCCACAGGGACGCCACCAGGACCACCTGCACCGACAGACGGAGCAGGGCGGCCGTGATGCGGGGCGGGGCGAGGAGTTCACCGAGCGGGGTGACACGGGCGGCGCGCCAGGCGTGCGGGGCGGCCATGTCAGGCCTCCTCGGCCGGCGGCCCGGCCTGGACGTAGGCGGCCCGCATCACGTCCTCCAAGTCGGCCTCGTCCATGGCGACTTCCGTCACCTCGTACCGCTCGATGACCTGCTTCAGCGCCTGGTGCACGGTTGGCCCCTCCGACCCGTCCGGGCCGAAGACCACCTGCGGGCCGTCCCGCCGCACCAGCGCGATACCGGGCAGGGCCACGACCTCGGCATGCGCGTCGGCCAGCGTCGCGCGGATCTGCCAGGTCGAGCCGAACGTACGGCGGATCTCGTCGAGGGTGCCGTCCAGGACCAGCCGGCCGTGGTTGACGAGGACGACCCGCTCGGCGAGCCGCGCGACCTCCGTCATGTCGTGCGTGGTCAACAGGACCGTACGGCCGCGCTCCTCGACCTGGTGCCGCAGGAACTCCCGCACCTGCTCCTTCACGACCACGTCCATGCCGATGGTCGGCTCGTCGAGGAAGACGACCGGCGGGTCGTGCAGCAGGGCGGCGGCCAGGTCGCAGCGCACCCGCTGGCCCAGCGAGAGATGGCGGACCCGGGTGTCCCAGAAGCTCGACAGTTCGAGAAGGTCGTCGAACTCCCGCAGCCGGGCCGCGTGTTGGGCCTTCGGTACCTCGTAGATGTCCCGGAGGATCGCGAACGACTCGCGCACCGGCAGGTCCCACCACAACTGGGTGCGCTGCCCGAACACCGCGCCGATGTTGCGGGCGTTGCGCTCCCGCTCCTCGTACGGCACCACGCCCGCGACCCGGGCCTCGCCCGAGGTGGGCCGGAGGATGCCGGTGAGGATCTTGATGGTGGTGGACTTGCCGGCGCCGTTCGGGCCCAGCAGGGCGAGGAGTTCACCCGGGGCCACGTCGAACGTGACGTCGGAGACGGCGTACTTGGGCACCCGTTCCGGGTTGACGAGGGAGCGCAGGCCGCCGACGAGGCCCGGGCGTCGGACCGTTGTGTGGAAGGTGCGGGAGAGGCCGCGTACCTCGATGCTGCTCGCGTTCACAGGATCAGCTTTCGGGTGAGCCGGTACAGGGCGTTCATGAAGCGGATCTCCTCGTCAGTCGGATCAGGTGGACGGTCGCCAGCAGCGACGCGCCCGACAGCAGGGTCAACAGCCAGGGCACCGCGTGGATCCCGGAGGCCTCGATCCCGACACCGAGCAGCGGCGGAGCCGCCACCCCGCCGACGTTCGAGGCCGCGATCACCCACGCGCCGGCCCGTCCGGCCTGGGGGAGCGCCGTGTTGAGCCAGGCCAGGCCGGTCGGAAACACCGGCGCGATGAACAAGCCAACACCGGCATAGGCGACCGGTGCCACTCCTTTAACCAGCGTCAACAGCAGACACACCGTCATCCCGGCCGCGCACACCGCGAGGATGCGCTCGGGGGCGTACCGCAGGGTGATCGGTACGACGAGGAAGCGGCCGGCGGTCATCATCAGCCAGTAGACGGAGGTCGCCGACGCGGCCACGGTCGCGGTGTAGCCGATCGTCTCCAGGTGCGTCGGCTCCCAGCCGCCGACGCCCGCCTCGACGGCCACGTTGAGGATGTAGAGGACCAGGAAGCCGACGAGGACACGGGACAGCCCCAGGCGGCCCTTCTCCTTTGTCGCTGCTGGAGCGTCAGATACACGTGTACGTACGCCGGTTGAGCCCGCGAACACCAGGACCGCCGCCAGGGCCGCGCACGCCCCGAACGCGTACGGGTAGTCGTCCGGCCCGAGCCAGGCCATGACCGCCGGGCCGAGCACCGCGCCGATGCCGAAGTGCGCGTTGAGCACGTTCAGCATGGCGGTGGAACGGTCGCCGAAGCCGACGGCGAAGAGCTGGTTGAGGCCGTAGTCGAGGCCGCCGAAGCCGAGACCGCCGAGGAACGCGGCGGCCAGCGCGAGGGGCCAGTCCGGCGCGAGTGCGAAACCGGCGGCGCCCGCCGCCATCAGGCCGTAACTCCACACCAGCAAGGCCCTGTTGCTGATCCGGGAGTGGATCGCGTTGAAGGCCAGGACACCGGCGACGCCACCCGTGAAGTGCAGGCTCAGACCGAGGGCGGCGGTCGAGGGGGACAGGCCGAACTCATGGCGCAGGCCCGGGATCGCGGGGCCGTAGAGGGCCTGGAGCATGCCGATGAGGATGAAGCCGACGCAGGACGCGACCGCGGCCGACCGGGCGAAGAGCCGGTCGGCCGCAGGCGATTTCTTGACTGTGCCGGTCAACTGGTCCCCGGGGCTTCTGTGAACACGAAGGAGAATTCGGTGGGTTCGGGGTTGAGGAAGTACTGGGGGAGCGGGCCCGGGCCGCAGGACTGCGAGCCGATGCCGTGCTGGCCGTGGTCGAGGTTCACCCACACCGTGTCGGTGGGTGTGAGGTCGGTTCGGTGGGTGGCCGCGTCCAGTTGTTCCGTGGTCCAGCGGCGGGCCGTGAACCAGAACTCCGGGTCGCCGTCGATCCGCAGGCCGCCGATCTCCGCCCAACGGACGTCCGCGCGGGCGCCGTTCTCCTGCGGGCGGACGTAGGGGGTCTGGAGGTCGTCGACCGTGGATTCCCAACGGCCGAGCAGGGAGGCCGACTTGGTGTCGGGGTAGCCCTCGCCCGGACCACCGCCGAACCACGTGGCGCGGGAGGCGCTCGCGTCGAGTCCGAAGCGGATGCCGAGCCTCGGCAGCGGGACCGTCCAGTCGCCCTCGGGCCCCACGGACACGGTCAGCCGCAGCCGATCGCCGTCGGAGGTCCAGCGGTACACCGTGGCGAGGCCGATCTCCCACGCGGCGGGCGCCACCCGGGTGCGTACCGTCAGCGCCTCCTCGCTCAACTCCACGCCGTCCGGACGGTGCCGCATCCGGTGCAGGCCCAACTTCCGCCAGAGCAGGCCGAAACGGACGTCCGTCTGCCAGGAGGCCCCGTCGTCGTTGTCGGTGGTCGCCCGCCATACGTCGAGGCGGAGACCGGTCACCTCCACCGCGCCGATCGCCTTCAACTCGCCTGTACGGGCGTCGAAGGAGCCCGGGCCGAGGGCGATCCGCCGCCCGTCGAGCACCGGCCGGGCGGTGGCGGAGGCGGACGGCAGCGGGCGTGCCGTGACCGGGACCTGCCCCCAGCCGACGACGTGGCCTGCCGGAGCCCACGTGGTGTCGGCTGCCAGCGACGCCCGTACGGTCCACTGGGATTCGGCGCCGTCGGACTCCACGGGCGGTGCGGGCAGCTTCACATCGGCCGATTCGCCGGGCGCGAGCGGCGGCACCGTCAACGGGCCCGACTCGACCGTCTCGCCGTCCACTTCGTAGGACCACTGGAAGGCGTATGCGGACAGGTCGGCGAAGTCGTGCTTGTTGGTGATCCGTACGGAGCCGCCGTGTTCTTCGGCGCCGTCGATGGAGACCGGCTCGATCACCTTCTTGTACTCGATCAGGCCGGGGGAGGGGGTGCGGTCCGGGAAGACCAGGCCGTCGCAGACGAAGTTCCCGTCGTGCAGCTCCTCGCCGAAGTCACCGCCGTACGCGAAGCCGTAGCGCTCGTCCTTGATGCCGTGGTCGATCCACTCCCAGACGAAACCGCCCTGGAGTCGGTCGTACGACTCGAAGAGGCGCTGGTAGTCGGCGAGTCCGCCGGGGCCGTTGCCCATGGCGTGGGCGTACTCGCAGAGGATGAAGGGGAGTTGGCGGCGCCTGTGGGTGCCGCCGTCCAGGCCCCGGCCGATGCGCTCGACCTCGGCGTGGTCGGCGTACATCCGTGAATAGACGTCCGTGTCACGGCAGTTGATGTCGCCCTCGTAGTGCACGTGCCGTGAGCGGTCCCGGCCGTGGATCCACTCGGCCATGGCGGTGAGTCCGCGACCGGTGCCGGCCTCGTTGCCCAGGGACCAGATGACGATCGACGGGTGGTTCTTGTCGCGTTCCACCATGCGGGCGGCGCGGTCGAGGAGGGCGGGTGTCCAGCGGTCGTCGTCGACGGGGTTGTCGCGCCAGGCCTGTTCGGTGAAGCCGTGGGTCTCCAGGTCGCACTCGTCGATGACCCACAGGCCGTACTCGTCGCACAGGTCGAGGAAGGCGGGGTGGGGCGGGTAGTGCGAGGTGCGGACCGCGTTGACGTTGTGCCGCTTCATCAGCAGCACGTCCTCGCGCATGGTCTCCAGGTCGAGGGCGCGGCCCCAATCCGGGTGCCATTCGTGGCGGTTGACGCCCTTGAAGAGAATGGCCCTGCCGTTGACCTTGATGAGGCCGTCGGAGAGTTCGACGGTCCGGAAGCCGATGCGCAGGGGGACGCGTTCGCCCTCGGTGGTGAGCAACCCGTCGTAGAGGTAAGGGGTTTCGGCCGTCCACGGCTGCACCGGCACGGTGACCGAGTCGCCGGTCGCGACATCGATGTCCAGGGCGGCCACGGTGATCCGGCCGTCCACGTCGGAGTCGACGCGCAGGGTGCCGGTGCCGCCGACGTGGTCGTAGGAGGCGTGCACGAAGAAGTCGAGGGCGCTGCCCGGCGGGCGGTGCAGCAGGGTGACGTCACGGAAGATGCCCGGCAGCCACCACTGGTCCTGGTCCTCCAGGTAGGAGCCCGCCGACCACTGGTGGACGCGGACCGCGAGCACGTTGCCGGCGGGCTTCAGCAGATGCCCGACCGCGAACTCGTGCGGCAGCCGGGAGCCCTTGAACTCCCCGATGTCCGTGCCGTTCAGCCAGACGCGGGCGCAGGACTCCACCCCGTCGAAGCGGAGCACGGCCCCGCCGTCCGAGGGCCAGTCGGACGGCAGGTCGAAGACGTGGAGGTGGTCGCCGGTCGGGTTCTCGGTCGGGACGCGGGGCGGGTCGACCGGGAAGGGGTAGAGGTGGTTGGTGTAGATGGGGGAGCCGTGCCCTTGCAGGACCCAGTGGCCGGGGACCGTGACCTCGGCCCAGTCCCCGGCGTCGTAGCCCTCCTCGGCGAACGAGTCGTCCTCGGCGTCGGCCGTCGCCGACACACGCAGACGCCAACTGCCGTTCAGTGACAGTGACTTGGCGTCCGAGGACGCGTATTGGGCGCGGGGTGGGAGGGCTCCGCTGCCCGGTGAGACGTCCTCGATGTAGTCGGCGGCGGTGCTGGAAGTCATCGGTCTCCAGGTCGTGAGATGCGGGTGTCAGCCCTTGATGCCGGTCTGTGCGATTCCCTGCACCAGCCAACGCTGGAGGAAGAGGAACACGAACACCAGGGGCAGGATGGAAACTGCGGTGGCCATGAAGATGAGATGGAAGTTGACGGTCTGGTTCGTCATGAACGACGACAGGGCGATCTGGACGGTCCAGGAGTTCGGGTCCTGGCCGATGACCAGCGGCCAGAGGAAGGCGTTCCAGCCGCTGATGAAGGTGATCGTGGCGATCGCCGCGAAGAAGTTCAGCGAGTTGGGCACGACGATCCGCCAGTACGCGCCCCAGTAGCCGAGCCCGTCCACGCGTGCCGCCTCCTCCAACTCCTTGGGGAACCCCAGGAAGTACTGCCGGAAGAGGAAGCAGGTGAAACCACTGAAGAGGCCCGGGATGATGAGGCCCCGGTAGGTGTCGACCCAGCCGAGGGACGAGACGAGCACGAAGCTGGGCACGAAGGTGACGGCCGTCGGCACCATCAGGGTCGCCAGGACGACGTAGAAGACCTTGTTGGAGTGCTTGTAGGGGATGCGGGCCAGGCCGTAACCGGCCAGCGAGCAGACCAGCAGGGTGCCGACGGTCATCAGGACGGCGACGACCGTGGAGTTCCACAGGGCGCGGCCGAACTGGACGGTCGGATCGTCGAACAGCTCGGAGATGTTGCCCCACTGGAAGGAGGGGAGCAGCTTCCAGTTCTCGCCGGTGATCTCCGGGTCCGTGGAGAGGGAGTTGCGGAGGATCAGATAGAAGGGGATCAGGAAGAGCAGGGCGGCGATGCCGACGGCCACGTACAGGCCCGTGTTGCCGAGGACGCTTCCGCGCTTCTTGCGCTTCTTGGTCAACTGCGGTGCGGTGGTGGTCACTTGGACTCCTCCCCCCTTCCGAAGCCCATGATCCTGCCCTGGGCGAGGGTGACGATGCAGATCAGCAGGGACAGGATGACCGCGCCCGCGCTGCCGGCGCCGTAGTCCTGACTGGTGCCGAGGGCCGCCTTGTACAGCTCCATGAGCGGTGTCTGGGCCCAAGTGGCCTTGGTCCCGATGATGTTGAAGAACTCGTCGAACGCCTGGTACGCGGCGACGAGGAGCAGCAGGACCACCGCCGTGGACGTGGCGCGGAGTTGGGGCAGCGTGATGTAACGGAAGGTCTGCCAGCCGCGCTTGGCGCCGTCGATCTCGGCGGCCTCGTACAACTCGGCCGGGATGTTCTGGAGCGCCGCCAGGAACAGGATCATGTAGAAGCCGGCCTGGATCCACAGACGCAGGCTCACGATGACCAGCCAGTACCAGGGCGGGCTCGGGTTGGCCAGATAGGCGATGTTGTCGACGCCGAACCAGCCGAGGACGGTGTTCATCAGACCGAAGCGGACCCCGCTGAAGATGGACATCTTCCAGATCAGCGCGGCGGCGACGTACGACACGGCGGTCGGCAGGAAGAACACCGACCGGAAGAACGCCCGCATGAACCGCAGTTGGTTGACCAGCAGGGCCAGACCCAGTGACAGCGCCCAGGTGGTCGGCACGATGAACGCGGCGAACACAGTGAACGTCAGCAGCGACTGGGGGAAGTTGCTGTTGGTCAGGATCTGCTTGTAGTTGTCGAAGCCGATGAAGTGGCTCGGTGTGACCGTGTAGCGGGCGTCGAAGAAGCTGAGCCAGATGCTCCATCCGATGGGGACGAAGACGAAGATCACCAGGCCGATGAGGAACGGGCCGGTGAAGAGCCAGAAGTTCAGGGTGGCACTGGACCGCAGGCCCCGCCGCGGCCGGGCCTTGGAGGCCTTGGCCGCGGCGGGCTGGGCGACCCCGCGCGTGGTGGTGGTCGACATGTCGGGTTCCGTCCGCCGGCCTATCCGAACAGCTTCTTGAGTTCGACGTTGACCTTCTTGTCGCAGGCGTCGAGCGCCGCCTCCGGGTTGCCGTTCTTGCGCACGGAGTTCGCGATCACGTCGGCGAACGCGGTCTGCATCGTCTGGTCGTAGGCGATGTTGTCGAAGTGGCCGTAGTCCGTGAAGAGCTTGACTCCCTCGGCGGGCAGTCCGGACTTGAGCTTGGTGGCCGAGTTGGCGATCGAGGTGCGCGGCGGGATGTGGAAGCCGTAGGAGGTCGCCCAGTCCTCCTGGTACTTCTTCTGCTCGATCCACAGCCACTTGACGTACGCCTTGGCCGCCTCGACGTTCTCGCCCTTGGCGTTGACGAACATCGACCAACCGCCGTTGTACACCGACTGCTTGCCCGCGCTGCCGATGCTGGGGAAGGGGAAGATGCCCAGGTCGTCGCCGAGCGCCTTCTGCATGACCGGCATGGACCACATGCCGCCCCACTGGATGGCGCACAGGCCCTGGTCGAGCGAGGAGGGGTCCCAGAAGTCGGTCGGGGCGTCGAGCAGCACATGGCCGCTGGTGAACAGCTGACGGAGCTTCGTGAGGCCCTCGACGACCCCGTCCGTGTGGTAGGCGATCTGGTTGTTCGCGTCGATGGTGTCGGCGCCGGCCGACCAGATGATGGGGTTCTGGATCGCCGTGAAGTCGTTGCCGAGGAAGACGCCCTTGACCTTGCTCGTGGTGAGCTTGGCGGCGGCCTCCAGCAACTCGTCGAGGGTGGTGGGGACTTCGACCTTGGCCTTCTCCAGCATCGACTTCCGGTAGTAGAAGAACTGCGGGTCGTCGATCATCCGGATCCCGTAGATCTTCCCGTCCACCGTGTGCGACTTGATGTCGGCCGGGTTGAAGTCGTCCTTGACCGGATCGATGATGTCGCTGAGGTCGGCCACCTGACCGCTCTTGACGAGCTGAAGCTGCGGGTGGAACTCGAAGACGTCGGGCGCCTGCTTGGTGAGCAGGGACGAGAAGAGCTTCGCCTCGAAGTTGTTGCCGGTGATCCAGTTCGTCGACACGTTGGCCTTGGAGTACGCCTTCGCGTACCGCTTGATGGCCTGTTCGGTGCCCGCCTCGCCGTAGGCGTGGAAGTACTGGACGAGGTTCGTGCCCGAACCGGAGCCCCCGCCCCGCCCGTTGTTCCCCCCGCACGCGGCCAGGGTGCCGGCCGCGGCCATCCCCGCTGCCGCCCGGAATATCGATCGGCGGGACCAGTTGCTGTTGCTCATTGCCGACATGGTGACGTCCTTGTCTCTCGCGCGGCTGCGGCTCCACGGCTCAGCTGCCCGTGGCTGAATTCGAGGTGCGGAGCGGGACGTTAACCTTCGCCTAAGCCTTCGGCAAGGGGTTGGACGAAGTCTGTTCGAAGCGTTGTGCAGCGTTCGGAATACCGGACGTGACGGGGGTGCGGGCCGCCAAGTGGACGGCCCGCACCGCGCGTCCAGGTGGTCGTTACACCTTCGACCAGGCCTCGTTGGCCCCGCCGTTGCAGCTGTAGAGGATCACCTTGCTGCCGTCCGCGGTCGCCTGCCCGCTCACGTCGAGGCACTTCCCGGACGCCTCGCTGAGGATCTGTCCGTTGGCGTTCAGCAGCCATCGCTGGCCGGGATCACCCGTGAAGCCGGCGGTGGTCGTCAGCCCCGAACTCCCCACCGTCAGATACCCGTTGGCACCCTTCAGGCCGCCCTTCGCGTCGTACGACCACGTCTGCCCGACCCCGCCCGCGCAGGTGCCGATCGCGGCCCCCGAGACGTCCGCCGTCAGGCACTTGCCGGACTGCCTGCCCTGGAGCGCGCCGGTGACGGCCGTCGAACTGCCTTGGCCCTTACGGGGTTTCTGGTCGAAGACGTACGTCGTGATCGAGCGGGCCGCGAGACTCGCGGACACCGTGGAGCCGCTCACGTCCGGCTTCGCGGCCTTCGCCCAGTTCTCCGTGGCCGACGTCCGTACCGCCTGGGTCGCGCGCACCGGCGTCTTGCTGTTGAAGTGCAGGTCGAGTGAAGTGGCCGTGGTGTTCTGGTTGTTGACCACGACGACCCACTTGCCGTCCCGGTCGTAGGAGCTGACCTCGACCCCGCTCGGCGCGCCCGTCACGTTGTGCGCGACCGAGCCCGGGCGGACGAACTTGCTGTACTGGCCGAGCGCGTAGTACCGCTTGGTGAAGTACAGGGTCTGGTTGCCGTTCGTCGCGTAGTCGGGGTCGTAGTAGACCAGCCCGTCGTTCCAGCCGACGTCGTTGCGCGCGGCCGGGTCCGTGCCGTAACCGCTCGCGAGGGCCACCCACCACTGGAACGCCGAGTCGTGCGCGCTCGCGAAGTCCTTGTAGATGATCCGGGACATCAGCAGGGCGTTGTCGATCGTCGGGTCGTACTCCTGGTTCCAGCCGGTGGTGCCCTTGCCGAAGCAGCAGATCTCGGTGGCCCAGGAGGGCTTGCCGACCGTCTTCGCCGTCTCGTAGACATTGCCCAACTGGCCGTCGTTCGGGTTGTTGTACGTGTGATGCGCCAGGTCGGACACGTACTGGGCGGTGTCCGGCTGCGAGATCCACTGCGGGACCTCCGTGCTGAAGCTGACGGTGCTGCTCGACTCGTCGGCGATGATGGATGTCTTCTGCTTCCGGGCCCGCTGCTCGGCGCCCAACGCCCGCACGATGTCGTCGCGTTGGTCGACGGTGACCTGCATGCCCTCCTGACCGCAGTCGCCGAAGTCGTTGTTGGGCTCGTTGAAGGGGCTGACGTAGTCGAACTTCGCGCCCTGCTTCGCGAAGTGGGCGGTGACGTCGGCGATGTACTTCGCGTAGTCGCCCTCGTTCTCCGGCTTCAACTGGCCGCCGCAGCTCTGCCCGTTGGTCGTCCACCGCGCGGGCGCGCTGTTGACGAACCCGATCAGGTCCTGGACGCCGTACTTCGCCGCGTACTTCAGGAACGTCCGGCCGCCCTTGTCCTTGCTCCAGTCGTACGTCCCGTCGGCGTTCAGGAAGTCCTGGGCCGCGCGGGCCGGAGTGCTGACCGCCGCGCCGCCACCGCCGATGTTGTAGCGGTAGGAGGAGAGGTCCAACCCCTTCGCGGAGAACAGGAGTTGGGCCACCCGGGACTGGACCGCGGGGGTGAAGTTCTGTAGGTCGTTGACCCACCAGGCGCCGGACGCGCCGATGTTGTCGATGGTCTGGGCCGCGTGGGGGGAGACTTCCGCCGGTGCGACGCCGTCGGCGTTCGCGGGCGGTGCGGAGATCAGGGCCCCTGTGACAGCGAGCGAGGCCGCCGCTGTCGCGAGGACCGATCTCCTGGGGTGGGGGTGGGTCATGTGCATCCCTTCCGTCGTCATGAAGGTAGTGCGGTACGGCTCCTTGCCTGGGTGGTGCGCTTGCCTGCCCTCTGCCCGACCGACTGAAGTGCCCCTTCGAGCGCGAACGTCGCCGCGCCCAGGCACGCCGGGTCGGTGAGAATGGGGGAGAGGACGATCCGGGTGGCGGCGAACGGCCGCCTGAGCGCGTGCCGTTGGACGGCCTCGCGCACCTCGTGCAGCAGCGGTTCACCGAGCCTGCGGGCGACCCAGCTGCTGAGCACGACGACTTCGGGGTTGAGGATGTTCACCAGGTTGGCGATGCCCGCGCCGATGTAACGGGCCGTCTCCCGGACGACCTTGAGGGCCACGGGGTCGTTCGCGTCCGTGCCGCGGGCCAGGGCGTCGATGGTGGCCGTCTGGTCCTCGGAGTGCAGCAGCGGGCTCTCGGGGCTCAACTCCCTCAGATTCAGCATGATTCCGGGCGCGCCTACGTACGCCTCCACGCAGCCGTGGTTGCCGCAGCGGCACAGCCGTCCGTCCAGCACGAGCGTGGTGTGGCCCCACTCGCCGGCGCTGTTGCTCACCCCCCGGTACAGGGCCCCGCCGAGCGCGAGCCCCGCGCCGACGCCGGTCCCGAGGTTGACCACCACCGCGTCCCCGCGCCCGCGCGCCGCACCGAACCACATCTCGGCGACCGCGCAGGCGCGCAGCGGATTGTCCAAGTACAGGGGATAGGCGATCACTTCGGACAGCAGGTCGAGCAACGGCACGTCGTGCCAGTCCCAGTTGGGGGCGTACTCCGAGACACCGGTGTCGCGGTCCACCTGCCCCGGCACGCTCACCCCGACGCCCAGCACCCGCGCGCCCTCGATGCCGGCCTGCGCGACCACCGCCCCGACGGCGGCGGCCACATGGCTGACCACCTGCTCGGGCAGGCTCTCGCCGGGCCGCATGTCCTCGTCGGCGCGGGCCAGCACGTTCAGCGCCAGGTCGAAGAGTTCGACGTGGACGTACGTCTCCGCGATGTCGACACCGATCAGCGCGCCCCCCGACGCGTTGGCCGCCACGAGACCGCGCGGGCGGCCCCCCGCAGAGTCCTCGAAACCGACCTCGGTGATCATGTGGAGGTCGAGCAGCTCACCGACGAGGGTGGCCACCGTGGCCAGGCTCAGACCGGTGACGGCGGCCAACTCCTGCCGGGAGGTGGGTGATTCGGCGATGATCTGGCGCAGCACCTCGTAGCGGTTCGCGGTCCGGATGTCGCGTGATGTGCGCTTCGGCGGAGTGGCCGCCATCCCTTCCCCCTCGCGTCATGCCGAGGCACGACGGCATCGGCGCGCCGCAAGGCTATGGGCAGCGGCCGAGGTTCGACAAGGGGTTAGGAAAGGGGCTATACAAAGTCGCGGCCAAGTCGGTCACCGTTGCCACTTGGCCGGTCGTCGCCGAGCCGGTCCCGTCCTGTCATCGGAAGGTCAGTCGCCGAGTACGTCCCGGACGAAGGCGTTCGCGAATGTGCCCTCGGGGTCGAGGTCCCGGGCCAGCGCCGCGAAGTCGCCGAGGCGCGGGTAGCGCCCGCGCAGCACCTGGGCCGGAGTGGTGAACACCTTGCCCCAGTGCGGCCGCGCGTCGAAGGGGTCCAGCGCCTCCTCCAGCCGCCGCACCACGGGCAGTACCGCCGCCGTGTCCGCGATCCAGGTGAAGTGCAGTGCCACCGTGTCCCGTCCGTACGAGGGGCTCAGCCACTGCGCGTCGGCGGCGACCGTCCGTACCTCGCAGATCTGGAGGACACCGGCGACCGTCTCCCGGATGCCGTCGACCGCGTGCAGCGCGTCGAGCGCCGTCGAGCGCGGCAGCAGGTACTCCGACTGCAGTTCCTCGCCGCTGCTCGGGGTGAACTCCGCCCGGAAATGCGGCAGTCGCTCGTGCCACGGCCCCGCTACCCCGAGCTGCTCGGTGGTGTTGACCGCGGGCATCCCCGGCACCGGATGCATCGCCGTCGTCGCGGGCGCGGCCCACGGGAAGTCGGCCGGCGGCTGGTCGGTGCGCCGCTTCAGCCACACCTGCCCGAAGCGCGGCCCCCGCCAGTCGGTGAACAGACTCACGCTGTACGCCGAGGCCGCCACCGTCTCGAAGTCCAGCCCGGCGAGCGGGAGTTCGGTGAAGACGTACTGCTCGACCTCGAAGGCCGGCTCCAGGTCGAGGGTGAGGGAGGTGACGACGCCGAGCGCGCCGAGGGAGGTGACGGCGCCGTCGAAGCGGGCGTCGCCGCGTGCGATCGTCACCGTGGAGCCGTCCGCCGTCACGATCTCGACCTCGCGGACGGCTGCCGCCAGCGAGCCGTTGCCGACGCCCGAACCGTGGGTGCCGGTCGCCACCGAGCCGGCCACCGAGATGTGCGGCAGGGACGCCATGTTGGGCAGCGCGAGCCCGTGCGCGGCCACCCGGCGGGCCAGTTCCGCGTACCGGACGCCGCCCGAGACCCGTACCGTCCGGGCCGTCGTGTCCACGTCGAACTCGGGGGGCAGGGCGGCGATCGACAGCAGGGTGCCCTCGGGGCCCGGTTCGGCGATCTCGTTGAAGGAGTGGCCGCTGCCCAGCACCCGTACCCGAGTGCTCTCGGCCACGAGGGTCCTGAGCGCGTCGAGTGTGCGCGGGCGATGGAGTTCCTTCGCCGCGTAGGTGATGTTGCCGGCCCAGTTGGTGACCGTCTCCGTCATCCCTGCCGTCCCTCCGGGTTCGTGCGTTTCCCCCGACCCTCTCACCTGCCGATGGCGAGTGCGGATTTAGTCGCGTTGCGGCGGTGAAAGTGACGTGATGCATCAATCTGTAGCCTATGTCCTGCGATATCGGTAGCCTCTGCTGTCATGACCGACGCGCTCCCCGTCACCGACCTCACCCGCCACAGCCGGCTCCGCGAGCAGGGCAGCCTCGACCGGGCCGACCTGGAGGCGATCCTCGACGCCGGGTTCGTCTGCCACCTGGGGGTGGTGATCGAGGGGCGCCCGGTCGTGGTCCCCACGGTGTACGGGCGGGACGGGCGGGATCTGTATCTCCACGGCTCCGTCGCGAGTCGTAGCCTCGCGGGCGGCGGCCCCGTGTGCGTCACCGTCACGCATGTCGACGGGCTGGTGCTGGCCCGGTCGGTCTTCGAGCACGGGGTCAACTACCGCAGCGCGATGATCCACGGGGTGCCCCGCAAGGTCACCGACCCGGACGAGAAACTGGCCGGCCTGCGCCGCCTCACCGAACACGCGACACCCGGACAGTGGTCGTACGCCCGCCTCCCCAACCGCAAGGAACTCGCCGCGACCACCCTCCTCGTCCTCTCCCTGGACGAGGCCTCCGTCAAGATCCGCACGGGCGGCCCCGACGACGGGGACAGCCCGGACGCGGATCTGGGCCTGTGGGCTGGCACGCTCCCGCTGACCTCGACCTGGGGCACGCCGGTACCGGACCCCGTGCTGCCCCCGCACATCCCGGTGCCGGACCACATCGCGCGCCGCGGGGGTACCGGGCAGGGCTGACCCGGCGATCATCTCTCCGTGCCGGTGGGGCTCCCGTGCAGGTGGTGCTGCCGTGCTGGTGGTGTTCCCGCGCCGTGGAGGGGGTGGTGACGCCGGGGGCGTCTTGCCGCTCTGCCCCGGTGCGGTGGTGCGGTGGTGCGGTGGTGCGGTGGTGCGGCGGCGCGGTGGTCGGGCGGCGCGGTGGTCGGGTGGTGCGGCGGCGCGGCGGTCCGGTGGTCGGGTGGTGCGGTGGTGCGGTGGTCGGGTGGTGCGGTGGTCCGGCGGTCGGGTGGTGCGGCGGCCCGGTGGTGCGGTGGTCGGGCGGCGCGGCGGTCCGGTGGTCGGGTGGCGCGGCGGTGCGGTGGTGCGGTGATCGGGCGGCGCGGCGGTGCGGTGGTCGGGTGGTGCGGTGGTCCGGCGGTCGGGCAGCGCGGCGGCCCGGTGGCAGGGTGGTCCGGCGGCTCGACCGGGCCGATCGGGCCCGCTCTCCTGGGCCCCCCGGGCCCGCTCTTGAGTCCGCCCGCAAGAGAATCCCGCCGCAACGGCGAGCACGCACCACCGTGCGTCCCGGCGGTGCCGAGCCGTCCTTGCCCCGGGGCCGACGTACCCCCGGCGACCGCTGTGCCGCAATGGCGAGCAGCCACCACGGCGCGTCCCGGCGGTGCCGAGCCATCCCCGCCCCGCGACCCGGCGTACCCCCGGCGACCGCTGTGCCGTGACGGCGAGCACGCACCACCGCGCGCCCCGGCGGCGCCGAACCCGCACCGCCCCTCAACCCCACCCGCCCGACTCACCCCACCCACCCCGACTCACCCAACCCACGCCAACTCCTCCGCCGCAAAGACACCTGACGCATCCCGACGGCACCAAACCCACCCGCCCCCGACCAACCCCGCCCCTCCCGCCCGACCGCCGGGGGCATACCGTGAGGAGTCGTACGCCTGAGCAGGGCGCCTGAGTCGGGAGGAGACACGGATGGGCAGCCGTACCGCGCTGGTCGAGGATCTGATGGAGCGCTTTCCGCATGTGCCGCGGGAGGCCGTCTTCAAGGAGGACCTGTTGCGCGGGGGTGTCGCCTTCGACCCGTCCGCGCTCAGCGACAACGAGGACGGCGAGGTGAAGCCGAAGTCGTACTTCATCTTCTCCTTCGACCACGGCACCCTGCCCGAGCTGGGCGAGGCAGCGTTGAGGCGTCCGCCGGAGGAGATCATCCTCACGGGCGGCCCGTACGACCTGCGACGGACCGTCGTCTCCGTGCGGGTGAACCCGACGTCGCCGTACCGCGTGGCCTCCGACGAGGACGGGGTCCTCGGGCTCTACCTCGACGGGAAGCGGATCGCGGACGTCGGGGTGCCGCCGATGCCCGAGTACTACAAGCACAAGCTCGCCAATGGGAAGTCCGTCATGGAGGTGGCCCCGACCATCCAGTGGGGCTACCTGATCTACCTGACCGTCTTCCGCGTCTGCCAGTACTTCGGTGCCAAGGAGGAGTGCCAGTACTGCGACATCAACCACAACTGGCGCCAGCACAAGGCAGCCGGGCGCCCGTACACCGGTGTCAAGGATGTGGAAGAGGTCCTCGAAGCGCTGGAGATCATCGACCGGTACGACACCGCGAAGGTGTCCACCGCCTACACCCTCACCGGCGGCGCGATCACCAAGACCGTCGCCGGGCGTGACGAGGCCGACTTCTACGGCCACTACGCCAAGGCCATCGAGGAGCGGTTCCCGGGGCGGTGGATCGGCAAGGTCGTGGCCCAGGCGCTGCCGAAGGACGACGTACAGCGGTTCAAGGACTACGGCGTGCAGATCTACCACCCCAACTACGAGGTGTGGGACGAGTATCTGTTCAAGCTGCACTGCCCGGGCAAGGAGCGCTACGTCGGCCGCGCCGAGTGGCACAAGCGCATCCTCGACTCCGCGGAGATCTTCGGGGCGCGCAACGTGATCCCCAACTTCGTGGCCGGCGTGGAGATGGCGGAGCCGTTCGGCTTCACGACCGTCGACGAGGCGATCGCGTCCACCACCGAGGGCCTGCGCTTCTTCATGTCGCAGGGCATCACGCCCCGCTTCACGACCTGGTGCCCCGAGCCGACCACCCCGCTGGGCAAGGCCAACCCGCAGGGCGCGCCGCTGGAGTACCACATCCGGCTGCTGGAGGCCTACCGCGCCACGATGGAGGACTTCGGGCTCAAGTCCCCGCCCGGATACGGCGAACCGGGCCCCGGCCGCGCCGTCTTCTCCGTCAGCTCCTTCATGGACAGTCTCCCCGCCGAGGAGCCCGCGCCTTTGTAAGGTAACGGTGTGGCCAACTTCTGCGACGGGTGAGCCAGGAGAGGCTCGGGCACGTACAACTGCACAGAGGCGACTGACAGTTACCGTAATTGAATACGCGGCTTGTCAGTTGTGTGGGACGCGTGAAAGGCTCTGGCTCTGTCACGAGGCAGCCCCCCTCCAACTCGCTTACTGTCAGAGCTAGTTGGCCGTCATTCGTGGATGCAGGAGACCCATGCCCGACCTGCCGACTCCTCAGGACGCCGCTGAGGCAGCGCTGTTCACCGAGAGCTGGGACGCCGTGCTGTCCTACGCCGACCTGTGCACGTCCGGCGCCGCCTCGGCCACCGAGCTGGCCGGCGAGGCCTTCGCGTTGGGCATACAGGAGGCCCGTTCCGCCGGGTCCGGCCCGATGCGCGGACCGGCCCGTCGCGTCCTGCCGGTGATACCGCTGCTGCTGACCGCCGTACGGACCACGGCGGCGGCCTGGGAGTTCGCCGGGCGGGGGCACCGGCTCGACCCGGACCTGCGGCTGTGGCTCAACTCGGAGAAGGCGGCCCGCTATCACGGCATGCCGCTGCAACGCCCGATCGCCTTGCGCGGTCTGCGGGACCTCCAGGAGGCGGACGCCGCGCTGCTGTGGCTGGCCGAGGTGGAGGCGCTGCCGCTGCCCGTAGTGGCCCGCCGGCTCGGTCTGGACCCGGCGCTCGTCTCCAGCGAACTCGCCCAGGTGCGGGCCCTGTTCAGGGACCGCTGCCACCGCAGCCACCTCGACACACCGATGGCCGCGGAGTGCCGCAGCTACGCCCGGCTGCTGGACGCGGTGACCCGCTCGCCGACCGCCGACACACCCGAGGACCTCTCACGGCACCTCGCGACCTGTGTGCAGTGCGCGGAAGCCGCCGCCTGTCTGCGGCTGGCGGGCGGCGGACTGCCCGCGGCCCTCGCGGGCGGGGTGATCGGCTGGGGCGGGCTCGCCTATCTGGAGCGCCGCCGCCGGGCCGCCGAGGTACGGCTGGGCGCGGGCCGACCCATGGCCGAACTCGAGGCCGGGGAGCCGAAGGAGGGCGCGAGCAAGGCGCGCCTCGTACGCAACGGACTGCTCGCCGCGGCCGTCCTGCTGTCGCTGGTGGCGCTCGGCGTGTCGATGATGCCGATGGGCGGCTCCGGGCACGACAACGCGGCCGGCGACGACTCCGACCGCCAGGTGGTGGCCGATCCCGGCCCCAACATCTCGTCCATCGGCGGCCACCCCTCGGGCACGGCCTCCCCGTCAGGCAGGCCCGCCACGAGCGGCACGGCGACCGCCCCCGGGGACAAGAACCCCGACACGGAACCCCAGGGCACCGCCTCGGCCACGGCGAGCAACTCACCCGCCCCGACGCGGAGTCCGGGCGCGGGTTCCGGTGGCGGTTCGGGTTCGGACACGCCCGCGCCGGCGAGCTGCGAGGTCACCTACGACCTCGTCGGCCAGTGGCCCGACGGCTTCCAGGCCGCCGTCACCGTCACCACCACCGAGGCCCTCGACACCTGGCGTGTCGCCTGGTCCTACCGCGAGGGCCAGCAGGTCACCCAGATGTGGGACGCGAGCGTCGCCCAGGACGGCTCCCGGGTCACCGCCACCGCCGCCGACTACAACAAGAACGTCGCCGCGGACGGCAGCTTCACCTTCGGCTTCCTCGGCACGTGGGACAACAGCAAGAACTCCGCGCCGTCCGGGTTCACGCTCAACGGCACGGCCTGCAGCAACTAGCCCTGTCCGTCCGACTGTTCATACGGCTTCTCTTCCGGCTGTTCCTACGGTCGTCGGTCCGGCTGCCATCCGGTTGTTCTCGCGGATGGCAGCCGGGCGCCGACTACCCGCTCACGAACCGATGTTGCCGCGCTTGCCGATCAAGTCCCGGTACAGGGCGGCGCGTTCCTGATCCGTCTTGGCCTGGGCCAGTTCGGCCTTCCCGTCCTTCTCCAGCTCCTTCAGCCGTCCCGCCCAGTCGCCGAGTACGCCCGCTCGGCGCGCTGGAGGATGCGCGGCTCCTCGGCCTGCCGCTCGTCCCGCGCCCGCTGGATCGCGCGGCTCACCGCGGCGTTCCCGGCGGCCTGTTGGAGCGCGGCGAGCGGCGGCAGGGCGGCGGCGGGCCGGGACACGGGGGGTGCGCCGGCACGGTCACCGTTCGAGCGGTTCTCTCCCTGGATACGCGTACACGGTTCCCCTTCGGTCGGCGCCCTGCTCTGTTACGGGTGCCCTTCCCCCTTACTGGACGGGGGCCCGGGGGAGGGGGAGTCCGCAGGGGCAGAGTCGGGGGCAGACCTGAGGGGTTCCCCTGGTCGTGAGTCGCCGTCAGGCGGTACGGCCCGCGATCAACTGGCGGAGAAGTAATGGCCGTTGTCCAGATCGGCGAGCAGGCCGGGCTGAACGGGTTCCCAGCCGAGGGTCCGGCGGGTGACGAGGTTGGACGCCGGGTAGCTCTGCGTGACGATGTTCGCGAGGAACCCGAAGTATCCCGGCACCATCAGCACGTCCGCGGGAACGCTCAGGGCGGGCAGGCCCAGACGGCTGCCGATGGCCTCGGCGATCTCGCGGAGCGGGACGGCCCCGTCCCCGACCGCGTGCCAGTATCTGCCGGCCGGCCCCTTCTCCAGCGCCAGGCGGAACAAGGTGGCGACATCGCGGGCGTGCACGGCGTTCCACAGGTTCGCGCCGTCCCCGGGGTAGCCGACGTAGCCCTTCTCCTTCGCGAGCGCGATCAGCTGCACGAGGAAGCCGGCGCGATCGGTCGTGCTGTGCGCGATGTTGGCGATGCGTACGACCGAGGACCGTACTCCCTGCTCGGCGAGGCTGGTCACGGCGGTTTCCACGACGTTGCGGACCCGCAGGGTGCCCTTGTACTCGTCGCCGCCGGGAAGGGCCGGGTCCTCCTCGGTGACCGGCCGGCCCAGGTTCCCCGGCGAGCGGATGCTCCCCGCCGCGACCAGCGGCTTTCCGGTTCCCGCCAGTGCCTCGCCGTACGCGAGCATGACCGGGAGCTCCGCGGCGGCCACGGCGTCGATCCCGCCGGAGGGAAGCAGATCCTGCCTGTGCGCGACGTGGATGACGCCCTCGGAGTCCGCGGCCGCCTCCTTGAGCCCGTCGAGATCCTCCAGGCCGCCGCGCCGCACCTTCGCGCCGAGCGCGGACAGCGCCGCCGCGGCCGTGTCCGACCGGGCCAGGCCGGTCACCTCGTGTCCGGCGGCGATGAGCTCCGGAATGATGTACGAACCGGAATGGCCGGTCCCGCCCGTGACGAAAACGCGCATGCCGCTGCTCCCTCTGACAGTAGGTGGAGGGGGTGTTCTCAGCCGAGAAGGCTGACGCCGAGGGAGAAGTCGGTGTGCTTCACGGAGTGGGCCACGAGGCCCATCATCAACAGCCCGGCGTTCTCCAGCGCCCGTGCCATCTCCAGCTGTCCGGCGTCCATCGGGCGCAGTCCCAGGCTCTCGACGAACGCCGACACACGTGCCTTCGCCTGCGCGTCGTCGCCGGCGATGAACACGTCCAACGGGCGGCCCTCGGCGGGGCCGGCCGCCAGGACATGGGAGAACAGGGTGTTGAACGCCTTGACGACATGAGCGTCGGCGGGGGCGGCCTTGGCGATCTCCTGCGCGCCGGAACTGCCGTCGGGGGTGACGAAGCCCAGGAAATCGGGGGAGACGGGGTTGGTGATGTCGATGATGACCTTGCCCTGTAGCGCGTCCCCGTACTCGCTCACCACCACCGCCGCCGCGGCGGCGTAGGGCACGGCGAGGACAACGATGTCCCCGGCCGGGGCGGCGCCCGCCGTCCCGACAGTGGCCCCGCCGAGCGCGGCGGCCAGTTCCTTGGCCCTGGCCTGGTCGCGGCCGATGATCTCGACGGTGTTGCCGCCGGCGAGCGCCCGGCCGGCCAGGGCGCGGGCCATGTTTCCCAGACCGATAATGCTGATGCTGCCCATTGCTGATCCTGCTTTCTGAAGCTGAATAGGACGCCATGACGATCCGTCGCCGTTGGCGGTTATGTCGTCAATGCCGAAGAATTCCTGTGCCGAATTCGCTCCGGCCCCATTGGGTACCTATTCAGATTGCCATTGGTCCGAGTGGAGTGTCCAAGACCTGTTTCGGTCGCGGTGATACCCTGAAGGCATCACCGGACCGGGAGGCGCCGCCATGGATCTGGACCTGCGCAAACTGCGTTACTTCGCCGCCGTGGCCGACCGGTTGCACTTCGGCCGCGCCGCCGACGAGCTGCATATCGCGCAGCCGGTGCTCAGTCGGCAGATCCGTGCGCTGGAGCAGGATCTCGGCGCCTCGCTGTTCACCAGGGACCGCCACGGCGTGGCACTGACCGACGCGGGCCGGCAGCTGCTGGCCGACGTCGGTCCGCTGCTCGCCTCCGCGCACGCGGTCCGCCGCCGGGTGACCGTGGCCGCGCGGGGCAGCCGACGGCTGATGGTCGGTTTCCGGGCCGGTATCCCGGTCATCCCGGCGGCGCGGGCGTTCGAGGCCCGGCACCCGGACGTGGTCGTGGACGTGCAGCGGATCGAAGGGGACGAGCAGGCCGCGATGCTGCTCGACGGCCGTATCGACGTCGGTTATGTGCGGTTGCCCATCGACGAGGCCGGTCTGCGCGTCACCCCGCTGTACGCCGAGCCGCGGGTGGCGGTGCTGCCCGCGGGCCACCGGCTGGCCGGCAAGGAGGAGCTCACCGAGGCCGACCTGGCCGGCGAACCGCTGGTCTGGCCTGCCGACCCGGGCACGCAGCCCACCAGGCGCCCGCACCCCAACGTCGGGTACGCGGTGCGCGGGGTGGACGAGACGCTCGAACATGTCGCGGCCGGCCGGGGCATCTCCTTCCTGGCCCGTTCGGCGAGCGTGTTCTCCTCGCATCCGGACGTCGTCTATGTGCCCATTCCGGAACTGGCGCCCGAGCAGGTGTGCCTCGCGGTGGCGGTATCGCACACCTCGCCACTGGTCGATGACTTCGTCACCGCGGCTCAGGCGTCGGCCGAGATCACGGCAGAATGCGGGAATTATGAAATGTGGCAGCTCGGAGGCGAGACCGCTTCAAAGCGCGGTTGAGTGGTCAGGCTGACAATGGCAGCGCCAACAGGGGGCGCTGCCACAGCGATGGCGAAGCCGTCAAAGGAATTGCCGATCAATTACGCGAGGCACTTCAATTCGGGCCCCGGTCTCAGAGCCGGTTCTGGCGGCGGCGCAGGGCGATGACGCCCAGCGTGCCCACTCCGGCGGTGATGAGTGCCGTGGCGCTCACGGTGGTCGCCGAGACCCCGTCGTTCCCGGTCCGGGCGAGCTGCGTGGTCGTACCGGAGGAGGTTGTTCCCGAGGTCGTACCGGAGGACGTCGTGGTGGCGGTCGGCGAGGTGGTCGCGGAGGGGGTGGCCGATGCGGAGGAGCTGCTGGACGCGGAGGGTGTCGTCGACGCCGTCGGGGTGGTGCCGGAGGCCGCCGCCTTCACGACGGTCGCCGCCGACGCGCCGCAGAAGGTGGTGCCGGTGAACGGCGTCGATCCCTCGTTGACGAACACACAGGGGTGCACGGTGGTCGTCCCGGCCGGCGCGTCCTTGCGGTAGGCCAGGCGGATCTTGGTGACCGTGCCGCTGTCCGCCGCCATGGAGGCGTCCTTGCCGATGATGTCGAAGCCGTAGACGTCCGGTTCGGCGCCGGCGGTGATCGGCCGAAGCGTCTTCCAGGCGCCGGAACGCAGTACCTGCACGGTGGCGTAGCGGCTGGTGAACAGTACCTCCGTCAGGTTCTCGTACGCCGAGGAGGTGGGGTTCTTCACGGTGGCCTGGAAGGTGATGCCGGGCCCGCCCGCGGTGACGGTGGCGGGTACGGCGGACAGACCGACGGTGGGCGCGTCGACCTTGACGGTGTCCTCGTCGGTGTCGTTGGCGGCGCCCGAACTGCCGTAGGAGACAAGGGTGGTGAGCTTCAGGCTCTGGGTGCCTCCGTTGCTGTCGCCGTGGTGCGGGGTGCCCATGGGCAGGCCGAGGCGCAGTTGTACGGTGCGCGACCGGGCGGCGGCCAGCGGGAAGGACTCGGGCAGTTCGCCGGAGAACTGGGTGCCGGACAGGGTCAGCGGCACCGTCTTCCATGTCGTTCCGCTGAGCCGGTACTCCAGGCTGACGGCGTTCGGCGGCAGGCCGGCACCACCGTCGACGTGGTAGATCAACCGTGCCGAACTGGTGTCGTCCGTACCGACGTTGGACGCCGTGGTGGTGAAGCCGACCGGCCGGCCCGCCAGTCCGATCTCCGTCGGCGCCGCGGTGGAGACGGCGAGTGCCGGCGGCTGCGGGTCCTCCGGCGCGGCGGTGGCCGCCGGCGCCAGGGCCGCACCGGTGGCGGCCAGCAACAGCCCGGCCCCCACGGCTGTGACGGACGAACGCAGCGTGCGTGCGGTGCTGTTCAACGTTTCCCCCAGGATGCGTGTGTGGCACGGCCGACTACCGCGCCCGAGCCGACGAGTGGATCAGCCCGTCTTCTCGCCCAGTTGGACCTGCGGATCCGGCAACTCGTTGTGGTGGTCATTGCGACGGTTCTGTCACTGGACGGTTGTGGTTTCGTGCGGGCGTCGGGCCCATGCCTCGACCGGTCCGCGAACAGGGTCGCAACTGCCGAATACTCCAGTCCCGGCGCTGGTGACGCCGGTTTTGCGGAAGTCGTCAACGGTGACAACTCCCTTGCGGCAAAGTGCCGTTGACAGTTCGGCGTACGCGGGGGACACATGGAGATCAGCGCCGATGAACGGGCGGTGCGCCCAGCCGCTCCGCGCGGTGGCAGCAGCACGTCCGAGCACGATTCCGACGGCTCCCGGCTCCGCGTCGACCCCCACGCCGAACACACGGCCACCGCTCTTCCCCGAGCCGTACGCGAAGCCGCGCTCCGTATCCAGCCACCGCTCGGCCTGCACAATCTCCCGCCGCTCCCGGCGGACCCTTTCATGGGTCGGATGGACATCCATGTCTGGGTCCACAGCTGCCGGACCCCGCCCGCGCAGGCGACGACCGGTACCCCGGTCTGAAGGCGGGATACCGGCCGTGGTGCGTGGTGGTGCGCTGGCCGTCGTCGAGCCGTTCGAAACTCAAGGGGGGCTACGAGCGCATCCGGGACCGCGCGCACGCGATGAGCGCGGAGGGCAAGGGCCACGCCCCGTACGTCGTAGGCCACTTGCTGGGCTACCTGGACGGCGAGCGCGGTGACCCGACGGCCCCGGCGGTCCTCGCGGGCAGGAGCGGCCAGTACCTGCGTCTGATGGGCCACTCCTTCGGCGGCCGCTTCCTCTGCGAGGCGGTGCAGCGGGCCGCCGAGCCCCCGCCGGTGCTGGGCTGGTCCACCGCACGACCCGCGCCGCCCCGGTCGAGCCGTTCTGGACGAAGCTGCTCCCGACCGACGCCACGTATCCCCAACTCGATCTGGACAACAGGCTGGTGAACGTGAACGTGAACGTGAACGCGGACTGGCTCTACCGGGGCGCCAGGCTCAACCCGGTGGGCGCCCACTCGGACTACCTCCGTCCGGAGTCGTCCCAAGTCGTCCCATCTGCTGCTCACCCTCGCGGAACGCTCCCGCTGAGGGGAGTAACCGCCTTGGCGCATACGGCAGTTACCAGGACGGTCGACGATCGCGCAGCCCCGGGAGCGGCCTCGGGAGTCCGTCGGCTCAGCCGGGTGCCGGGGCCGTCGCGATCGGGTCGAGGAGCCGCCGTGGTGTGTTGATCGCGTCGGACACGGGATCGGCCTCACGGCCCGACTCCCGGAAACCGGGGCCGGGTTCGATGCGGATCTCCGGGACCGGGACGGTCGTACCGCAGTCCTGGCAGTGGCCGTCGTGGTCGAGGAGGCCGCCGTCCAGGTCGTGGCGGAGGACGCGCTTCGCTCCGTGCGGGGAGTAGAAGGCCTCGCCCCAGTTCATCATCGCGTGCACGGCCGGCCACAGGGCGACGCCCTTGTCCGTCAGCCGGTACTCGACGCGGCCGGCTCCGTCGTCCTCGCGGGTGAGCACGCCTTCCTGCGTCAGCGACTTCAGCCGGTTGGTCAGCACGGCTCGCGGGATCCCGAGCTGGGTGGCGAAGTCGCCGAACCTCCGGACCCCGTAGAACGCGTCGCGGACGATCAGGAGCGTCCATCGCTCTCCTACGACCTCCAGCGTCCGAGCGAGGGGGCAGTTCCCGTCCGCGTAGGTGTTGGGGAGCGTCATGCGCCCGATTCTACCAGCGGCGGTTCACTCACTGAACTGACAGTGCTACGGTGTCCACCAGGAGCAGTTCAGTCACTGAACTGACCAGGTCGACCTTGAGGAGAGCGCCGTATGTACCAGTTCCTTGTGTCCTTCACCGTCCAGCCGGACCGTCGCGACGACTTCGTCCGGGCGGCCCGCAGGACCGCGCGTGACTCCCTCGCGAACGAGCCCGGCCCGCAGCGGTTCGAGGTCGTCGCGGACGAGGAGAACCCGGACGTCTTCTACCTGAACGAGGTCTACGCGGACGTCGACGCGTTCAACGCGCATGCCGCCGGTCCGTACTTCGCCGCGTTCTTCGCCGAGGCCGGCGCGTACGCCGAAGGGCCGACATGGCTCATGCGGGGCAACGTCGTCGGCGACAAAGCCGCAGCCTGAGCCATTGCCACAACTGCCTTTGCCACAACTGCCGTTGCCATTGCCGGCGACCCCCACGAAAGACGAGGTACGTCATGTCGTCGTCCGTACTCATCACCGGTGCGTCCAGAGGGATCGGCCGGGCCGTCGCCGTCACGCTGGAGGGCCGGGGTCATCGGGTGATCGCCACCGCCCGCAACCCGGAAACGCTGGCCGACCTCCCCGTCGACCGGCGTCTTCGCCTCGATGTCACGGATCAGGAGAGCGTCGACCGAGCCGTCCGGGACGCCGGTGACATCGACGTCCTGGTCAGCAACGTCGGCGAGACCGTGCGCGCGCCGTTGGAGAGCGTCCCGCTCGCGGAGGTCGAACGGCTCTTCCAGGTCAACACCCTGGGCGCGCTGCGGGTCGTACAGGCCGTGCTCCCCGCCATGCGGGAGAGAGGGGCGGGCCGTCTCGTCTTCATCTCCAGCATCCAGGGACGCCTGGTGCTGCCCATGATCGGCCCCTACGGCGCCAGCAAATGGGCACTGGAGGCACTCGCCGAGACGCTCGCCATCGAGACGGGTCACTTCGGCGTCAAGGTGAGCGTCGTACAGCCCGGAGCGGTCTCCTCGGGCGGCGGCGAACGCGCCAGGGTGTTCCTCGGCGAGAACGACCCCTACAGCCCGCTCTACGACGAGTTGCCCGCGCTCCGTGGCGATGTCATCACCCCGGAGGAGGTGGCCGCCGCGGTCGCCGACACGGTCGAGCACCCCGAACCCCCGTTGCGCGTACCGGTCGGCGCCCCCGCCGAGCGCGCCCTGCGAGCCCGCAAGGAGGCTCCCGAGGACGAGCCCTTCCTGCTGGCCGAGATCAACTGGTAACCGGCGGGCATCGATCGGTGTCGGCTGAGAGGCACCGGTCAGACGAGCACTGTCATCCAGAGCCCCCACATCCCCAGCGTGAGGACGAGTACCGTGCCTCCACTGAGCCAACGGCCGATCCAGACAAGGGTGTTCTGTTCAACTGCCCCGACTCGCAGGGCTCGTTCGGCCAGCAGGTGACTCAACTGGCGTGATGCGAACAGCGCGCTGGGCACCGCGGGGACCAGAGACAACGCGATCCGCACGTACCGCCCGGTGGCCCCACTGCCCGGGATCAGCAGGAGGCTTCCGACGCCTAGCAGGACGGCGATCACGAACCACAGCCATGAGCGGAACGCCAGCACGTCGGAAGCCGGGGTCCACACGCCGTTCGCGGCCTTCCGGTGGATCCTTCCCGGTCGAAGCCTGAGCAGCTCCGCCACGGCCTCGTCGGCTTCGGCGGCAGCGACCGCCGCCTCCCGCCGATCCCCTCGTTCGGAAACGAGGAACATCCAGGTGGTCAGGCGGGTCTCGAAGGCTCGCAGGATTCCCCCGTAGGTCTTGTTCGCCGCAGCCATCGTCGCCATCCCGTCCCTGCCGCCGGTAGGAGCGGTACTCCCGGCCATAAAGATAGTGGAGGTATCTTGAGCCCTCGAATCAGGTGAATTCCCTACTTCGGGCAGGTGCCAGGTGACCTCACCTCTGCAATTCCGTACGTTCACGGTCGACGACACGGGAAATAAGCTGCCGTACGCCTTACATGTGCCGGACGACTATCAGGCCGACGAATCGAAGAAGTGGCCCCTGGTCCTCTTTCTGCACGGGGCCTCCGAGCGCGGCGACGATCCGTCGGCGCTCACCGTCCACGGGCCGGTGAAGCAGGCGGCGCAGGGCGCGGACCTTCCCTTCGTGATCGTGGCCCCGCAGTGTCCGGCGTACAGCGCCTGGTCGTGTGAACTCGACGGTCTGTACGCGTTGGTCGAGGAGGTCTTGGCGCACCACCGGATCGACGAGGACCGGGTGTACTGCACCGGCCTCAGCATGGGCGGGACGGGTACCTGGGCGCTGGCGGCACGGTTCCCGAACCGGTTCGCGGCCGTCCTGCCGATCTGCGGGTCCTGGATGCCCGAGATCGCCCCCCGGATCGCCGAACTGCCGGTGTGGACGTTCCACGGGGAGGAGGACTCCAGCATCCTCATCCAGCACACCGAGCAGATCGTCGGGGCGTTGCGGGAGCTGGGCAGTCCCGTCAGGTTCACCCGTTATCCGGGGGTGGGCCACGACTCCTGGACGCGGACGTACGACAATCCCGAGGTCTACGAGTGGATGCTGGAGCAGCGCCGCGGGGGGTGACCGGCACGCGGCGGGGATGTCGGGCCGAGGTGGAGATGTCGGGCTCCGGTGGAGATGGGCTTCGGTGGGGATGGGTCTGGTGGGGATGGGGTCCGGTGGGGATGGGCTTCTCAGTACGGAGCCATCTCCAGGTCGCCGATCACGCTCAGACCGACCTGGGCCGCGAGCCACGGCGCGCGTTCGGCCTCGATCTGCTTGACGTGGACGAAGACCGTGTGATCGGGCGCGGGCTGCTCCAGGTCGAGGTCACGGACGTTCACGCACAACGTCACGAAGGCACCTCTCGTACCGCCGACACCCAGGCCCACTTCCGGAGCCTCGGGCCAGGCGTCGAAATCCCACCGGACCGAGGCGGGGCTTTCGCCCACCGCCTTGAGGAACGGCTCGACCGTCTCCGGGGGCATGGCCCACCCCCGCAGCCGGACGGGGAAGTGTGTTGTCGGATCGGCCTCGTCGTCCGGGGAGCCGGCTAGGTGCCCTCGCGTAAACCACTCTGCGTTCGGAATCAATTCCAGCAGTTCCGCGAGAACGTCCGCAGAGGAGACCCATGCCTCGAAATCGACTTCGAGATTCCGCAGATCGGCGATCGCGAGCAACCGCGCGACAACGCGCAGGCCGTCCGTGAGATCAGTCGTTCTGAGAATGGGCTGCGCATAGGAGTTGGACATGGCGGTCATTCTGACACCGGCGGTTGTCGGGTTGGTGGCGGTTTGGTCGTCCGGGCCGCCCTGTGGTTCCGGAGGCGGCCGTAGGAGAGGACGAGCGCCGTCACCAGGACGACCGCGCAGGTGAGGGCGAGTGGATTGATCCAGCCGCTCACGAAGTCCTTGTGCGTACCGTCGTCCCAGTGGCAGGTCGCCCGCGGCGGCAGAAAGCCGCTGTCGTAACGGACCAGATGAATCGTGGGGCGCAGTTCGAGCAGGTCGGGGCATGCGTGTGCCGGGACGGTCATGACGACCTGGAAGCAGCCGATCAGGTAGCAGAGAATTCCCGCGACAGCGGAGGCCTTGACGATGTGTACCCTCCCTGCCGACCGGTGTCCCCGATGGGTGAAGTCCCTTTGCGGGCAGCCTGGTTGGGCTGCGGCAAGGGGATCAACATAGTCGCAGCGAGTACCTCGTCGAACAACAACCCGCGCTACGTACGAGCACTCCTGCCCCGCCGCACTGCCCTCGTCCGCTCGACCTCGTCGAAGCGTCCTGAGGGGCAAGTCCTGGCCACCAACATCGATATCGTCAGCGCCGACCGCGGCGAGGTCGGTGGGCGACCAGCGCATCCTCGCCGCGCTCGCGGTCTGGGACCGGGACCGGCTCAGCCAAGGGCCCCTGACCTGACAGGAGTTGGCCGTGATGTTCGGTCTGGACTCGGTGCCGGCAAGGATGACCAGGTTGGCATGCTGCTGGCCGAACAGGTGCGTCGCGCCAGCGCGTTGACCTGCCACCAGTTGGGCAACCGCAATGCCACCGGATCGCCCGAATCAGCCCGGCACGCTGTGATCGCCGTCGCGTCGGGAGTCTTCAGAGCCCAACGCCGATGGGACGCGGTCCTGTTCACCAGCTCGGCAGCCTGGTTCACCGGCCCACCCGACCGGCCCGTTGGAGTGTCGAGCAGTGGCGCGACCTGCCGCGCGCCGGCCCCTGACCCGGCGGCCGATCTTCAGGCGGCGGCGATTCGGGGAAGACGGCGTCTTCGAGCAACAGCCCGATGGCCACAACGGTCGGTATCGCCAGCAACGCGCCGATCAGCCCCAGCAGGTCCCCGCCGATCACCACGCCCAGGACGGTGACCAGCGGGTGCACCTCCACGGCGTACTTCATCGCCTTGGGCGTGATCAGGTAGTCCTCCGCCACCCGGAAGAAGACGTAGAAGACCGCGGTGGCGATGGCGACCGGCCAGGAGACCACCAGGGCCACCAGCGACACCACGATCCCGCCGATGGTGGACCCCACCATCGGCACCAGGTCCATGACGGCGACGAAGACGCCCAGCGCGGCGGGATAGGGGACGTCGAAGATCTGCAACCAGACGCAGGTGGCCACCCCGGCGATGATCGAGGTGGCGACGTTGGCGAGCATGTAGCGGCCGGTTCGCGACAGGATCTCGTCGGTGATCTCGGCGGCGTGTTCGCGGCGGCTGCCGTCCACGAAGCGCAGGCAGAACTTCTTGAGCGTGGGCAGCCCGGACAGGAAGTAGATGGTCAGGGTGATCACCAGGGACAGCCCGCTCACCGTGGTGACCACCAGTTGCCCGGCCCCCAGCAGCCCGCTCGCCACGCTGTCGGCGCCGCCCGAGCCCAATGCCTGCTTGGCCTTCTCGGCGACGTGGTACTTGTCCTCCAGTTTGCCCAGCTCGGAGTGGTGGTTCTGGAGCTCCTGGAGCCAGATCGGCACATTCCGGGCCAGGGCGTTCACCTCGTTGGTGATGGGCGTGACGAACAGCAGCGACAGCGCGCCCAGCAAGAGGGTCAGTCCGACGATCACGATCGTCACCGCCCAGGGCCGGGGCAGCCCCCGCCGGAGCAGGGCCTGCACGAACGGTTCCGCGCTGATGGCGATCACCAGCGCCAGCAGGGTCAGCATCACGATACTGACGATGCTCTCGACCGCCTGGACCAGCGAGTACGCCAGCAGCGCGCCCAGGCTCAGCTGGAACCCGATGGCAAGCCAGGATCGGGAAGGCCCCGGGTTGTCTCCCTCGGGCAGCCCGGGGGGCGGTATGCGGGCGCTGTCCGGTTCGGACTCGAACGCTGTCACCGGGGCTCCTGGAGATCTGCCGGGCCGCGGGCGGCACGGTACGGCTGGGGGTGGTGAGGCTCTGTGAGCGGGGGAGCGGATCCAGGAGGGGGTTCGCAGATACCCGTTCCGGCCGCGATCGCGACGGCGGTGCAGTCGTATGACGGATGGCGTACGGGTCACGGGGTCCTAGCTTCGAAGTGGAGAAAGCCCGCTGTACCCAGGAGCGTCCTGTGGAGCTGGTCCAAGTCGCGTACGACGAGGTCGACTTGGAATGTCTTGGTGAAGTCCACCGGAGCAAGAGCACTGGCCGCTGAGATCCGACAGCACCCCGGCCGGCCGGAAAAAGGGGAGTGGGCCCCGGAGCCGAGTCATCACCTGCGTCCCGCGGAGAGAACCTGAATGACTGATCCGGGGCGGAAGTTCGACTATGACCGGGTCGTGATCGGCTCCGGGTTCGGGGGCGCGGTGGCCGCGTTGCGGCTGGCCGAGAAGGGGTACCGGGTGCTCGTGCTGGAGCGGGGCAGGCGGTTCGCCGATCATGATCTGCCGTCCTCGACCTGGCAGGTTTCGCGCTACTTGTGGATGCCGCGGGCCGGCCTGCACATGCTCGGCGTCGACTGTTCCATGGCGCCGGGTACGTCCGCGTCCCTGCTCGATGAGTACGCCTCGGAGCGTGGCTTCTCCGACACCTGCCATGCCCCGCCGCTCGGGATCTTCCTCGGCAACCCCGGCATGACCGTGCCGGACCCGTACTTCGGCGGCGCGCATGGCGGTACGGCCTGATCGGCGAGGGCACCGCGGTTCACGCCGGGGTCGGCGGCGGTGATCGAAGCGGTCCCGCGCGGCAGATCAGCCGGCGTACTTGGTGAAAATACTGGGTGCTTCATGCGGATTCCGCTCAGGAGCGAGTCCGTCTGCTACTGCCCCGGTCCGTCGTTCTGCGCTCTGACGGAGCACACTGCCGGCGACCACCCCGGCTTGCGCAAGGTCGGGGTCGACGGAGGCTGCCGCGAGCGTTTCGTCGAGCACGCCGCCGGCCTCGGCCTCGAAATCGGCCTCGGCGTCGACCTCGAAATCGTCGAACGCACCCCTACTGCTCGGCCGCCATGATCCAACTCGCCGCCATCACCTTTCATGACCCGCCGCCTCACCCACGAAGCCGCCACGGTTTCCCCGGCGGGTGGGGAGGCGGGTTGTGTACGAGCATGCGCAGAGCGCAAGCAAAGATTGCACTACCGTGCCCTCACCTCCTGGGATCTGCTCTGTTAGCTTCCGCCTGCGTCAATTCGGCTGCTGAAACTACCCACGGTCTCCGTCGTGCCGATCATGCAGAGAAGGTCTTCCACCTGGCCGCTAGAACGTTCAAGTTTCAAAGTCGGGCATATATGAATGAAAGTGACCCTCGCGAGAATGGCTGCACCTCTGGACGGCCCTGGAATCGCCAGTGCGTCGACCGGGATCGATTTCGCCGGTCGATGCGAGAAGGGTGCTGCGCGGTATGGGCGGGTCGCCCCGCTTGGCGGTTCACGCCATATGCCTGATATGTCTCCTGAAGGCGTGAATTCCGCATCCGTTCCGGTGGATCGCAGGCCGAACAACTCCGAGAAATTTCCAGTGCTGTCTGCCTTGACGACGAAGTCATGTGCAGCAGAAAGGTTCTCCATACATGCCCATATCCAGCAGACGGCTGCTCGCAACCGGCGTTGGCCTTGGCCTCTTGGCAACCGGATGCACTCTGGTTCCCAACGACAGCACCCAGTCCACGGGGCCTGTCGTCCTAGCCTCGCGCTTTCATGAGCGTGCTCGTCCATGCCTTGATCAAATAAGCGAAGAGTGCTCCTGACCTGCAACGATGGGACTTGTCGAGGGTCC
>NZ_JBIWMV010000026.1:0-133278 GCF_044766845.1 Streptomyces sp. NPDC101776
CGGCCACCGGCTCGCCGGACCCGCCCGTCCCGTGGTCGACGAAACCCATCAGCGGGTGGTGGCCGAAGGTCTTCTTCCAGGTCGCAGCCGCGTCTTCCTTGTCGGAGTGCGCGATGACGAGGACGCCGTCCAGGTCCACGGTCACCGAGCCGGTCGCATCCGGCGCCGTCTGCCCGGCCAACTTCCATACATGTTGGCGCACGTGGGACCGGGCACTGCGGATCGCGGTCAAGGCGCGTTGGCCGCTCGCTGCGAGCGTGTCGATCAGCCGGGAGACTGTCGGGTCCGAGGCCACCGGCCCGAACACGGCCGGCTCGGCCCGCAGCATGCCGACGTCGGCCAGGCAGTCGCCGCCGAGGGCGACCGCGAGCGCCACATCCAGCAGGATCTTGCCGGGATCGTGCACCGCCCGCGGCTTGCGCCAGGGTGTCAGAGCCGTCGATATCGCAGTATCCAGACCCGACTTGCGGACCGTCTCCACCAGCAGCACGGCCCCCGCCTGCGAGACCACTCCACGACCACTGCCCTCAACGCGGACACGCGGGTACGACCCGATACGCTTCTTCACCTGAGAAGTGCTTCTTTCCACGGCACGATCTGGACCCTCGACAAGTCCTATCGTTCCAGGTCAGGAGCACTTCTCGCGTTTGTGATCAAGCCTCGGACAGACCACTTCATGAAAGCCCGAGGCTAGAGGCAAGTGGCTGATTGCGCGTGCGGCCCGGGAGCCGACCGGGCTGGAGCGGGGCGGAGACAAGAGCGCAGGCCCGGCCGGCGCCCGGGCCGCACGCGGGGAGCGGAGCGAGCCGCCTTGATGGAGTGGGGAAATTTCTGCCGGGCTCAGCGCAGAGCATCGATGGCCTTCACGATCAGAGCGCGAGCATCCGCGCCGTACACGGCCATGCTGCGCAACTGCTCGAACGCCTTCATGTACTGGGCGATCTCGGAGGGCTGGGTCACGTTCACCTCGGCGGACACCAGTTCGACGGAGACGTGCTTGTCGTCGTAGAGGTGAAAGGTCTCCTCGGGCCAGTGTGTCCGACGGATGGTCATAGGGATGACACCGAGGGAGACGGCCGGCAGGGCGCCGGCGGTGAGGAGGTAGCCGAGTTGTGCTGCCATCGCGTCGGCGTCGGCTACCTGGGAGTACAGGACGGCCTCCTCGATCACGACGACGAAACGGTGTCCCTGCTCGTGAATGATGCGGGAGCGTTCGAGCCGAGCATGCGCGGCCTCCGCGCTGTCGTCGATGTCCAAGTCATGGATGCCCGCAGCGATACCGAGGACAGCGAGCGCGTAGCCCTCTGTCTGCAACAGGCCGGGGACGATGCTGGAGGAGTAGATCCGGAAGTTCTCGGTCTCGCGTGACGCCTGCATCCTGCTTTCCTGGATGTGGCGCAGGCCGGCGCGGACCTGGTCGCGCCACTGCCGGTACATCGACTCGGCGTTGATGGACTGCACGACGAGATCCTGCGCTTGGCTGTCCGACCCGGTCGCGGTGCACCATCGCCGGATGTCGTTCGCGGACGGCCCAGTGAGAGCGTTCTCGATGCGTGAGGTTTTGGAGTAGTGCCAGCCGCACGCGGCAGCCAACTGCACGACCGTCAGGCCGGCTTCCTTGCGGAGGTCGCGCAGCCGGTGGGCGACGGCTTCACGTGCGGCCTGGGCAGACGAGGACGGCGAGGCGGGCATGAGTTGGCTGCCGGTGCTTTCTGGTCAGTGAATCTGGTACTGGTCGTGAGGGATCGCGCGCGTCCATACGGCCTCGAAGGACTCAGCGCAGAGCTTCGCGGCGGCAGGGTCCTCCGAGATCTCGTGGCCGATCATGGCCCCGTCGCCGGAGAAGTAGCCCCACCGGATCACCTGATCGTCGAAGAGCCAGAAGTCGTTGCCCGGCAGGGCGATGTCCGAGGCGCCTCGGCGGGGCAACCAGCGCACCTGTTCCCCGGCGTGCACGTTGACGCCGGTGGAGGCGTGTTCGTAGCGGATGTAGTCCGTGACGGGTTCGGACACGATTCTGGCGCGCCGCACCGAGATGCCGCGCGCCACGGCGCGGGAGACCAGGTCCACCCAAGGCGCCCAGTCCTGTGATTCCGGGTCGGTGTCGAGACGGCCGGTCTCCAACCATGCCCGGAAGTCATCAGCCTCTGCGGCCACGCCGTAGTGGTCTCGCATCTCAAGGTGCACAGCGGAGCGGGTGCAGTCGTCTATGAGTTCAGCGATCGTCGGAACGATCGAGGACATCGCATGCCTCCCTGATCATGTGCACCATCCTGGCAGGGACGCGGATGACGGCCTCGTCCACCGGAATGCCGACGGCGTGTCCTGGTACTTCGAACGCGGCGCACTCTGCTTCGAGTTGGGGGTCGGGCTTCCATCCCTGGAAGACCAGTTCACCCTTCTCTTGGTCAACCCAGACGGTCGGTGAGTCCCCGGTCTTGGTGTCGGGGTCGATCCCGATGAACCGTAGCGACATGACTGTCTCCATCCATGAGATGTGCAGTTCTTTGCGACACGCTCCGGCAGATGTCGTGTCCGGTCAAGAGGTCAAAATCGCCAAGGGCAGGAACAGTTAGCCAGGATGCAAACATTTGCACATCGCTGGCGATGGTGTGTATCGCACTCCTAGCTTCAGGAGGTACGACGAGACCCGGCGACCACGCGAACGGCCCCGGGCGTGGCCGACGGGGCAGGGGTCAACATGGCGAACCGCGCAACCGCAGCATCCGAGGGCACTGAGCGCCGGCAAGCCGATCGCCCTGACATTGCAGTCATGCGCCAGACCGCGCAGATTCTGTTGGACTCAGATGCCGTGGCACTGCCGCCGACGGCTGATGAACTAGAGACGCTGACACAGACGGTTCGAGGGCATCTGGAGCTGCTCATTCCCGAGGTTGAGCAGTCCGTCAGGCGGTTGAAGAAGGACAGCATCCCCCGGTACTGCGCACTCGCCTGCGTAGGTGAGGCGAGGGGAAAACTTCGCGCCGAGCCGATTCGCAGATTCGGCGTAGAAGTCGGCTATGCCCGGCGCCTGGCACGCACCTTGAACGCTTTGTGCGACCACTACGAGAACCTCGACGTGCGCCCGTGAGCGGGGCCATCGACGACACTTCGACGCGCTCCGCAGAGTGCGCGGTGGCTGCTCAGGACGGCTACCAGTACCTGCATCATGACTGCCGCCAGACCAAGGACATCCCACTACCTCACGGGGCTGGGCTGGTCCTGGTACGCCGCTGCACCTGTCCCTGCCACACGCGTACGGCGGGTGCGTCATGACCCTGCGCTTCTGCCGCTACTGCGACGAGCCGATCGCCGACCCTGACGAGGCAGTTCATCTCTGGCACGAGGAGAGCATGAGCGGACCGGGGCGCGACGTGTGGGCACACCGCGAGCACGTCGCCCTCGTCGAGCCGGACACCGCGCTGGTGCGCATCCTGGCGCGCGTGCTCGTAGCGGAGCGGAGGAAGCCCTGAGTCAGAGCAAGCCCGATGGCACGACTCTGTCAACGGTCACGTGGTCACGGCCAGAACCAATTCCGTGATCGTCCACATCGGTCACTGAGGGCCCAACGTGGTGGGCTTTTCGCTGGTCAAGTCACCATTGGCAGAAGGCCACTGCGGCATCGTCCCCGGACTTGTATCGCGGCCACCGGCGTCCAGTGGGGTCCGTAGCCTCAACCCTGCGTACGGTGTCGATCAGTTCACGGGGACCTCCGGCCCGGAGCGTGGCGAACGCTTCAGACCAGGTCGCCATCTCGTACTCGCTTACGAGCCTTGATACGCCATCAGACATCACGGCGGCAGCGTGCACCTCTCCAAGTGAGGTCGTGCCGGTCAGGGCGTGTTCTGCTGCTTCTGGACCCGCCGCAGCCACCCAGTACCCCTCTGTCGTGTTGCGCACTTGCCGCTGCGCGAGCACGAAGCGTTGCAGGCTCTCCCGGTGCTCTGGGGTATGAGTCTCGTATTGCTCAACCTCGGCTCTCATCTCGGGGAGGATGTCGTCCACTCGAAGATCGGTGATCACCGAGTGCCCCTGTGGTCCCTCAAACACGATGGGGGAGTCTGCGAGGACGAGATGGTCCAGGACGTCGTCTCGATGCCGCAGGACCGCGACTGTGGCGGACGGCGTCCCCGGATTCTTGAGGTCGCACTCCGGATGCAGCCTGGCAACACGTTCGAGGGCATCCGCCAAACCGTCTGAGAGTTGGCGGTCCTGGTCTGCGAGGGCCGCCACAAGCTGACCGCCGAGGTGCGCGACGTACCACGGGACGCCGTGTCGGCATCCCGTGGTGAGGCCTGCCGTGCTGAGTCCGTCCAGCACGACAGCGAGCGTGGGTGTTCCTGCCACCCAGTCCTCATTGGGGTTGGGTCCCCCAGGTTGTGTGTCCATACAGACGCGCATGGTCATCCCTCGTGTCGGTACAGCGGGGTGACGCGGCGGCTCTCCAGCACGTCGAGCGTCTTGGGGTCGTAGCGACAGGAAATGAGCGTTGAGAACCGGCGGGTGCGAACCTCTCGGTACAGCTCAGCGAGGTTGTTCTCCAAGTAGTGCACGACCCCGTTGGCGCCTATGGAGTGGATTCCGGCGATGTACAAGAACGTGCCGCGGCCGTCCAACCGAGGAAGTCGGCCCAGATAGCCGAAGTCGCCCGCGGTGCCGTCCTCATCCATCGGCGATCGGTACTCGTTGCCGGCTTTCTGATCTACCAGGTGCCAGGCTCGGTCTTTCTGAAACCGCAGGTTGTCGTCCCCTTCGAGCACCTGGGCCACGATGGGTGACAGTCGCGGTCCACAGACGACCACGTGGTTGTCGCGGTTGAGGTTGACGATTCCCGTCGTCGGAATCACCTCGTACTCCGCCTCAAGCTTCATCCCACCCAGCAACTTGCGCAGGTGGTCGAAGTTCTTGAGGTCTTCCCTGGTCACAACCTCACTCGGGTTCTGATCGGGACCCTTGCCTGCCTCGGGCTTGCCGCCGAGCGACACGGTCACGAGATCCGTGCCGAAGAACGCGCGCTCCGGGGGTGGGCCGGCGGACGCCAGCTGCCCTACGCGGCCTCGACTCACCCCGAGTTGCGCGGCGATCTCGGTCTGAGTCATGCCGGACGCCTGCGCTTCCTCGATGGCCTCGCGGCGGATGCGGGACAGCTCAAGCACCCATCCCTGATAGGTCGCCATCAGGTCGATCGCTGCTTTGGCCCGGTCGACCGGGGCCGCGATCTCAGAGACCCGCTTCATGTCGTCGTGCACAGCTCTCCACTCCTCGTCTAGGGGGGCTAGCGAACTCTATCGCTAGAGGGGGTTGCGCGCACCCCTCCCGTTTGCTTACGGTACCTATCAAGCAAGTGCGCAACCCCCCCTAAGCAACGTAGGGGGAATGCGCCACGCCTGCTTTACCTGCAAGAACGCACGACCAGGAGCCCCGCAGTGGACGGGGGGAGGGCACCGGACAGTCGTCTGCCTCGCGGCAGGCGATCCCTTGGCAGTTCGGATGGCAGACCGAAAGGTCAGGTCTCTGCCTACAACGGGGCCCTAGCGAGCTGTTCCTTGATCCGGCAGCCGCGTCCCCGAAAGAGACCACTCATCCACCGCAGTTCTCTGCGGCCGGTTGCCTCCGCTGCTCGTCTCGTACGAGCGGCGCTGAGGGGAGCCGGAAACCCGACTTCAACGGCGCGCGGCCCCGGTGCTGACACACCGGGGCCGCTGTTCGGGCCGTTCACCTGTGGAAGGACACACGACCCAATGGACCACATCGTCACTGTTCGAGATGCTGTTACCGCGTTCGCCGACTTCATGGACCCGACGGACGCCGAGCTGGACGCGATCGAGCTGGAGATGCCCGCGATCCTCGCGGACGTCGACCTGCTGGACGCGCAGATCATCACCATCAACCGCACTCCCACCGAGCTGGACGTCCGGCGTATCCGCCGGGCCCGCCGCCGGCTGCTGACCGCGTTGGCGGGCCAGGCCGCGACTGTGCACCGGGGCGGTGCGGCGTGAACGCACAGCAGAGCACGCGGGAGTTCACCGCGCAGATGTCCGTCCGGGATGGCCGCTGGCGTCTGTATGTGGCCCTGATGAACACCACCGACCGGTGGCCGGACCACCGGTTCGGGCGCACGGTCCCGACGTTCACGGACCGTACGGACGCGCTCAGCGTGCTCGGCTTCGAGCCGGTAACGGGCGCCGAGTGGGAGTGGACCGAGGACACCGAGACCTACGGTGACCCCGCCTCCCCGGTGGTGCTGATCGCCGCGATCCGGGTGCGTTCATGGGCGGGGGTGAGCGTATGAACGCCGCTCATATCCGTTCGGCAGAACGGGCGTTGTCGGTCGGCACGTGGCTGATCGTGGCGGGCGCGATGCTCTACTCGATCCTCACCGTCACTCCGCTCGCTGCCGCTCACACCCCCGCCCGGTGGGCCTGGACCGCGCCCATCCTGCCGCTTGTGGTGGATGCGGCGGTGGTCATCGTGGTCCGCCTGGACGCGGTGCTCGCCCGGCTCGGGGGCAACGGCGGGAAGTGGCCGATCGTCCTGCGGTGGATGACCGGCTGCATGACGCTCGCCCTCAACGTCGCGGACTCCGCCCTCAAGAACGACCTGGTGGGCGTGGCCGTGCACGCGGTTGCGCCGTTGCTGCTGATCGTCACGGCAGAGACCGGACTCGCCTACCGGCGGGCCATCACCGCCGCCGTACTCACGCTGGAAGCCAAGCAACAGGCCGAGCGGGAAACCCGTGAGCGTGCCGCCATCGAGCGGCGTGGCGAGACCGCACGGCGGGCCCGCGAGGAACGTGAGCACACGGCGGCGCTGGTGCGTGAACAGCGTGAGCACGAAGCCCGCATGGCCCGTGAACAGGCCGAGCGGGAAGCCTCCGCGCGGCGCGAGGAACGCGAGCGCGAACAGGCCCGGGAGGAAGCCGAGCGGTCCGAGCGTGAACGCCTTCAATGCGAGCGTGAACAGCGTGAGCGGGACCGTGAACGCCGTGAACAAGAGGCCGTCGAACGCACCGAGCGGGAGCGGGCCGAGCGTGTTGAGCGGGAGTGTCGTGAACAGGCGGAGCGGGAGGAGCGGGCCGCGCGTGAACGCGCCGCGCTGCTGTCCGCCGGCCCCGCCACGGAGAAGCTCTCCGAGGACGACGCCCGCTCGATCGTGGCCGCCGCTCATGCCGAGGGCATGTCGGTGCGCACGGCTGCCGAGTTGTGCGGCTGGTCGGTGGGCTGGGTCTCGACCCGGTACGCCGAACTGCGAGGTCCCGTGAACGGTGTTCCAGCGGATCTCGCCATTACCGGCCGCTGATGACCGCCGCACCCGCGAGCGGGTCTCTGCCTGCGTGCCCTGCGTCGACTCCAACTGATCTGGGAGGTCCCTGGTGGACTTCGACAACCTGCCTGTGCCCAGCGTCGTCCGCCTCCCGGATGGCCGCTATGTCTACAACGACCACCCAGCCCACCTCGGCCCGGTGCCGCCCGCGCAGCAGATGGCGCCGACGGTGATTCAGCACATCCACCACGCGCCGCCGGACCGCACCGTCCAGCGCATCGCGCTCGGTTCCGGCGTCGGGGCTGGCGCGGTGGCCGCCGGCGTCTACTTCGGCCCGCTGCTGGTCGGCGTGCTGACGGCGATGGCCGCCAACCTCGCGATGCTCGCCTTCCTGGCCGCAGTCATGGCCTGGGGCGTGGTCACGATCGTCCGTTCGGTGTGCGGCGGTGACGGCAGGGCCGCCGCTGAGCGGGTGCGTCGCGGTCGCTGACGCCTGCCTGTCCCCGGCCTCACGCCTCATCACCGGGCGTGAGGACAGGGAGGGGAGGCGGCCCGATGGCCTCTCCATCGCCTCGTCTCAGCTGACCCGGAACGGGCGCAAGCCGTAGGCGTCCCATAGAGCGTTCGACATCTCTTCGGTGTGGGTGGACACCCCCCGAAGCCTGTTCGGCCACAACAGCCCCTGTAGCAACGCTCCGTGAGGGCAGTTTCCGTCCTCGCGCGCGCATGCGTAGAGAGGCTGTCAGGAAACCAGGAAACCGGAAACCGCACTACACACCGTGACGGTGGCAGGCCGTGCAGGGCCCGCCACCGTCCGACTCACCATCCCGGAAAGAGGACTCCGTGAGCCACACGTCAGTTTGGCGGACACATCGTCAGTACGCAGCAACCGCCGCCCGCTGGACGGCCGATCACTGGCGCAAGGAAGCCGACCGCCGCCGCGCGGTGCGCGCCGACCGCAACCCCCTGGTGCGCGACGCGCGCCGTGCGCTCGCCACCGCCCGCGCCCTCGACCCCGAGGGGATCACCCCCATCCGCCACCGCGCGGAACGTGAACTGCGTAACGCCAAGCGGCGCGTACCCGACCCACTGTGGCTGTTCGCGTCCAAGACCGTCATCGGTGCGGCCGTCGCCGGATACGTCTGGCTGCCGACGGTGCCCACACGGGTGTGGGTGTGGTCGGCCGTCGCCGTCACGATCGCTGTCACGGCCTCGATCGTCTGGGCCATTGTCCGGGGTCGCGACGACGACGGGCTCAAGCCGAACGCGGAAGAGGCCGCACTCCTCAAGCGACTTCAGCCGCTGCACTGGAAGGAACACGCCGAACAGCGAGGCCTCGCAGGCACGTTGACCGGACAGCCCAAGCTGACCGAGTCGGGCATCGTGTGCGCCGTCCGCCTCGATGGCCAGTGGACGCCGAGGAAACTGCGCGGAGCCGAGGACCACGTCCGCGCCCTGCTCGGGGCCCGCACAGACCTGCGCGTGCAGATCAAGGCAGGCAAGCGCGGCGGGTGGGCGGAACTGATCCTGCGCACCCGCAGCGCGGCCGACGGCGACGACCTGACGTGGACACCTGAGCGGCGCTCCCTCGGGGTCGACACCGTGACCGGTGACGCGGTGACGGTGCCGCTCGGGGAGCGGCTGTTGATCGCCGGACGCTCGGGTGCCGGCAAGTCGGTCGCCTCCCGCCCGCTGCTGTTCGACGCGTCCGAGGGGGAGACGAACGCGCTGGCCATCATCGACCTCAAGCGGGTGGAGGGCCGGTTGTGGGACCACCGCGCCCGCGTCGCTTCCATTCCCCGTGACGTCGTCGACCTGGTGGATGAGCTGGAGACGGAGATGCTGGACCGGCTCAGCATCCTGCCCAAGGGACAGGACACCTGGACCCCCACGGCGGAGCGGCCCCGCATCACGGTCGTCGTCGACGAGGGTGCCGAGGTCATGACGGCCGCCGACAAGGTGCCGTACGAGAGCGAGAGCGGCGACGGCAAGACTCGGATTGTGAACCGGTCGGCTCTGCCGGGGCTGGAGTCCATCGCGCGGATGGGGCGCGCGGCCTGCGTCGACCTGTGGTGGATGACGCAGAAGCCCACCATCGGTGACGGCATCCCCAAGCAGATCGCCCCGCAGATCGGCGTCTCCATCTGCCTCTCGGTCCGCACGCCGGCCGAAGCCCGCGTCGTGCTCGGAGAGGACGCGCAGGCCAAGGGCTGGAACGCGGACGAACTCCCGGTCCCTGGTGTGGCGTTGATCCGGGACGGCAAGCGCAAGCCCGACCCCGTCAAGGTCCGCTACATGGACAAGGCCGTCGTCATCGCCCTGCCCAACCGCACCCCCTGGTCCCGCTCCGCCAGCCCCACAGCGCAAGCCGTGAGCGCGCCGACGCTCACTCTCGTCAAGGCCACGGCGGCGGATGAACCCGCCACGGACAGCGCCGTTGCCCGCGTCCTCAAGGCCATCGAGACCGCAAGCGAACCGGTCCGACAGAAGGACTTGGTCACGATCACGGGCCTGTCCAAGGGCTCTGTGTCCAAGGCCGTCAAGACCCTCACGACCGGCGGTATGGCCCTCCGCGCCCTGGACGGCCGACTGACCGCGACACGTGGCGGCGACACCGCCGCCGCCTGAGCCTCCCAACGCACGACAACGGCGGCCCCCCTCACGCCAATGAACCGGGGCCGCCGCTTGTCCACCTGTCATCAACCGACCTGTGGAGGTCCCCCAGCATGACCCAACCCACCGACATCCGGCGATTAGCTCCGCTGCACGCCGCGCTAGCACTCGCCGCGAATGGGCTCCCTTCCCTGCCGCTGCGGGTAGGGAAGGTGCCGTTCGGCAACTGCCGTACCTGCGCAAAGAACGCGTGCGGCGGCCGGCCGAACATGAAGACCCCCGGCCCCTGCCACTGCTCGGCTCCCTGCCACGCGTGGGCCGCTGCCACTACCGACCCGCACGTCCTCAACTCCCCACAGTGGATGGCTGCGTGGCGACAGGCGGCGGGGGTCGGCTACCACCCCGGCGGCGCCGGGCTGACCGTGGTCGACCTCGACAACGCGGCAGCCATCGCGTGGGCCCGTGACACCCTGCCCGCCACGCGGACCGTGCCGACCACGCGTGGGCAGCACTGGATCTACCAGGGGGTCATGCCCTCGCGTAACGCGGTCCGGTCCGGCGTGGACATCAAGTCGCTCATGTCTTACGCCCGTTGGCTCGGTCCTGGCACTGGCACCATCACGGCGCTGCCGGACGCCGTGCGCGGACTCACCGCGCAAGAACCCTCCACGGTGCGGCCCGTGCGGGCGGTTATCCCTGTGCCCGCACGGGCGGAGGAGGGGGAGTGCCGTCACCGCATGCCCGCCTATCTGGACCGTGGCATTGCGATGGCCGAGCAGCGCATCACCGTGGCCCGCGAGGCGATCCACGCCACCGTCTACCGGACGTTTCTCGCCGTGCTCTCCACTCACGGCCGGTGCGGCTGCCTCACCGACGCCCACATCGGCCGGCTGTTCACCGCTGCGCAGGCCAAGGGGGAGAGCGTCCGGCATTGCACCGACGCATGGACCAACGCCCGCACCACGCTGGGACTTTAGCCATGGCCGACGAAGAACAGAGCCCCGCCCGCAAGGTCATCACCGACTACGCGCAAGCCCACTTCCGCTACTTCCGCACCGCCGATGGAACCGTGTACGCGCAGAAGAACGGCCACCCCGTGGCCCGCCCCATCCGCTCCCAGGGCACGACCGGCAGCCACCGCCAGGAACTCATGGTCGGCCTGTTCAAGGACGGGATTGGCGTGTTCAACGGGACCGCCCTCAAGGAGGCGTTGGACCTGATCGAAGCGCTCGCGCTGACGGAGGACGTGCAGCCAGTGCACATCCGCGTCGCCCCCGGATTCGACGGAGCGACGTGGCTGGATCTGGGCCGCACGGACGGACAGTCCGTCCGCATCCACCCCACCGGATGGGCCGTCACCGTTCCCGACCCGCGCGAAGTGTGCTGGCGACGGACCCAGCTCACCGGCGAACTCCCCCTCCCGGTCAAGGACACGAACGGCAAGGGCATCGACCTCCTGCTGAGGCTGTGCAACTTCTCGGGCGCCGAGACCGAATGCCTCGCCATCGCGTGGCTGATCGGCTGCCTCGGTCCGTCCGTGCCCGTCCCCGCCCCCTTCCTCACCGGGCCCCAGGGCGCCGGGAAGTCCACCGGCGGACGCATGCTCGTACGGATCATCGAGGGCATGGACGGTGACCTGCGCCGGGCCCCGAAGGACGAAGAGAACCTGATCGCGGCCGTCGCCGCCGGATGGGTCACCGCCCTGGACAACCTCTCCCACATGACGCCGGACCTGTCCGACGCGATGTGCTGCATCGTCACTGGGGCCGAGACCGTCAAACGCGCCCTGTTCACGGACGGGGACGTGTTCCGCGCCCGGTACCGTCGCCCCTTGCTCCTGACCGGTATCGACGTCGGAGTCATCCGCCCCGACCTCGCCGAACGGCTCCTGCCGCTACGCCTGGAACGCCCCCGCGTCCGGCGTACCGAAGCGGAGCTGTGGACGGAGTACGCCGAGGTGCTGCCCGTGGTCCTTGGCTCGCTCCTGGACCTCGCGGTCAAGGTCCGGGCGGTTGAGGTGGAGACTCCAACCGACCTGCGGATGGCGGACTTCGCGCACCTGTGCGCGCAGCTCGACGCGGCCACCGGTTTCGGGGCTCTGGCCGCCTACCGGGCCAGTCTCGACGACCTCAACGACGACGTCATCGAAGGTGACCTGTTGGCACAGACCGTGCTTCAGCACGCTGCCACCATGGACGCGAGTACGGAAACGCGGATGACCTCCACCGAGTGGCTGCACTGCCTTACGCGCCTCTACAGCGGCGACGACTGCCGCCCCCTACCCAAGGGCTGGCCCACCACCGGCAAGGTCCTCTCCGACCGTCTCAAGCGCCTTCAGCCCACCCTCGCCGCGCGGGGCGTCCTCATCGACTCCGGCCGCACCAAAGAGGGCCGATACCTCGAACTGGCCCGACCGTCCCTCCCGATCCCGCACGACCAGGAACGGGCGTTCTGACCGGCGTCACCGCCCGTCGGCACGAGCAAGAGGAGCACCACCGCCGTGGGGGCGTGCTCCTCTTGCTGTTCGGCGCTTGCGCCGCCCCAGGTCGCGCCGCGAGGCGGCCCCTTTTTCACGCCCTGAGCCGCACACACGACCACAAACACCCCCTCCCTTTTTCCTAAGTAGGAAACGCTGCGTCACCTGCGTCACCCGACCCCGGAAAACGGCCGGTGACCTGCGCAGACAGGGGTGACGCAGACGGCCCGTGCCTGCGTCACCCCGCGTCATCTGCGTCACCGGCGACGGACAGCCTGCGTCACCGGTGACGCACTCCCATCGCTCTGCGTCACCCAAAACCCGCAGTTCAGACGCACGGATGACGCAGATGACGCGGGTGACGCAGAAATCCCCACCTCGGACACGCGCGCCCCCTACAAGGGCAGTCCGTTCAGAAGGAGTCTGCCCGCATGAGCACGACCGCCCCCGTGCAGAACGACCCCCGCGCGACTCTCCGGGGTGGCCTCCCGGACCGCTACCTGACCCCGGACGACATCGCCGAAATCTTCGAGGTCCCCAAAGAGACCGTCTACCAGTGGCGCAAGAAGCAGGTCGGGCCGCCCGGATTCCGCATCGGCAAGTACATCCGCTACGACCCCGCCGACGTCCGCGCCTACGTCACCGAACGCAAGAACGACGACCAGGCCGCCGCCTGACCCAGCCACAACCACACAACGCAACACCCCAGGGGGCCACACCGTGGCCCCCTTCCTCATGCCTCGAAGGGAACACCCCCGCATGGCAGGCCACATCCAAGACCGCTGGTACAAGACCGAAACCACCACCGACGGCAAGACCATCCGCGCCAAGAGCGACCGCCACGGAACCGGCCTGCGCTACCGCGCCCGTTACGTCGGCCCCGACGGCACCGAGAAGTCCAAGAGCTTCCCCGACGGACAGAAGCGCATCGCCGAGAAGTGGCTTTCTCAGATCGAGGCGGACATGACGCGCGGTCAGTACATCGACCCGCGTGCCGGGCGCCTCACGGTCCGTCAGCACGCGCAGCGGTGGTTGGCGTCGCTCACCATGGACCCCGGCACCTTCGTGAGTACGGAGCAGCGCATACGCCTGCATGTCCTGCCGCACTTGGGCAGTCGCTCGCTGGACTCGCTGAAGCCGATCCACGTTCGTGAGTGGCTACGGAAGCTTCAGGATGGTGGGGTGGCGCCCGCCTATCAGCGAGTCATCTTCGCCAACTGCAACGCGATGTTGGCGGCGGCCGTCGATGACCGCTTGATCCCGCACAACCCCTGCCGTTCATCGTCGGTGAAGGCGCCCAAGTTGGAGCCCCGCCGGATCGTGCCGTGGCGGCCTGAGCGTGTGCTGGCCATGCGCTCCGCACTGCCGGAGCGGTACCGGGTCATGGTGGACCTGGCCGGCGGCTGCGGCATGCGGCAGGGCGAAGTGCTCGGCCTGGCCGTTGACGACGTGGACTTCGTGGAAGGGGTCGTTCACGTCGTGCGCCAGGTCAAGCTCATCGCCGGTAAGCAGGTGTTCGCTCTGCCCAAGGGCGGCAAGACGCGCACTGTCCCTCTGCCTGAAAGCGTCGCGCGGTCGCTTGAGGGCCACATCGCGAAGCACTCGCCCACAGCCGTATCGCTGCCATGGCGCACGGTCGACGGCAATCCGGTGACCGCTTCCTTGCTCTTCACCAACGTTGGGAAGCACGCGATCAACCGGGTCGTCTTCAACCGCCTGGCGTGGCGCCCCGCCCTCGACACCTCAGGCGTCCCGCGCGGCAGGGAGAACGGCATGCACGCGCTCAGGCACTTCTACGCGTCCGTGCTTCTGGACGCGGGGGAGAACATCAAAGCCCTGTCCGAGTACTTGGGACACCACGACCCGGGCTTCACGCTGCGGACGTACACCCACCTGATGCCGAGCAGCGAGAAGCGGACACGGGAGGCGGTGAACGGCGTGTTCGAGGACGGCCCGAAGACCGATGACGGCCCCACGACGGCCCAGGGGGTATGAGGGAGGGAGGAACGCGCAGGTCAGGCCGGAAACCAGGTCAGTAGCGCATGTTCAGATACCCCAGGAACTCGTCGTGCAGGATGCCGTTCGACGCCGCCGCGTTTCCGCTGTGCGGGCCCGGGCGGCCGTCGAGGCCCGTGAAGGTGCCGCCGGCCTCGGTGACGATGATCGCGGTCGCGGCCATGTCCCACAAGTTGAGCTCGGGTTCGGCGCAGATGTCGACCGAGCCCTCGGCGACCATCATGTAGGGCCAGAAGTCGCCGTACGCGCGCGTGCGCCACACCTCGCGGGTCAGGTCCAGGAAGCCGCCGAGCCGGCCCTGGTCCTCCCAGCCGCTGAGCGAGGAGTACGCGAAGGAGGCGTCCGCCAGCTTCGAGACCTGGGAGACGCGCAGCCGGGACGCGGAGGACAGGCTGCGGCCCGTGTAGGCGCCGTGGCCCTTCGCGGCCCACCAGCGGCGGCCGAGCGCGGGTGCGGAGACCAGGCCGACGACGGGCTGGAAGCCGCCCTCCGCCGCCTCCGTCAGGGAGATCAGCGTGGCCCAGACCGGGACGCCGCGGACGAAGTTCTTGGTGCCGTCGATCGGGTCGATCACCCAGCGGCGGGGGCCGGTGCCCTCGATGCCGTACTCCTCGCCGATGACCGCGTCGCGCGGGCGTGCGCGCTGCAGATGGCCGCGGATCAGTTCCTCGGCCGCCTTGTCCGCGTCGCTGACCGGAGTCATGTCCGGCTTGGTCTCGACCTTGAGATCGAGCGCCTTGAACCGGGCGGTCGTCGCGGCGTCGGCGGCGTCCGCGAGGACGTGGGCGAGGCGCAGGTCATCGTGATAGTCGGCCATGCGTGAACCGTATCTTCAGGGGTCGCGCCGGGGCTACAGGGTCCGGTGGGCGAAACGTGAGGTGGGGGACCGTCGGGACCTCCCTCCGAGCGGCACCGCCCCGCGGACTCCCGCGCGCGACGGCCGAAGTGCGCCCCCCGGCACCGCCGCGAACCCTTGACAGTGCTCCCGTGCGCGTCAAATCTGGGCGCAGAGCCGCTCGCCCCAGGGAGGCGAATGATGCCTGCAGCGCGGGAATCCCTGCTGGACGCCGCCTATACGGCGCTGGCGCGCCGGTCGTGGTCCACCGTACGGATGGTGGACGTGGCCGCCGCCGCCGGAGTGTCCCGGCAGACGCTGTACAACGAGTTCGGGAGCAAGGAGGGGCTCGCGCGGGCGCTGGTCAGAAGGGAGGCCGACGGGTATCTCGTCGGTGTCGAGCGGGCGCTCGGAAGTCACAGCGACGCCCGCGAGCGGCTGACCGCGACCGCCGAGTGGACCACGTCGGCGGCCCGCGAGAACGCGCTGGTACGGGCGATGCTCACCGGCTGCTGGAGCGAACGGCTGCCCTCGCCGACCCTGTCCGCGGTGCCGTCCTCCTCCGCCGTGCCGGCCCAGCGCCGGGCCGACGGGCCGCTGCCGTCACCCGGTGACTTCGTCGCCGTCGTCCGCGACCGTGCCGTGGCCGCGCTCGTCGGACCCGGGGGCGCCCGGCCGGACACCGCCGACCTGGTCCGCTCCTGCGAACTCGTCGTACGGCTGGCGCTGTCCTGCGTGGCGGCTCCGCCGGGCGAGGGCGGGGTCGGCGAACTGGTGCGCGGCGCGCTGGGCCCGGCCAAATAGAGCTCAGCCCGACGAAAACCGCGTGCCAAACAGATCAGTGCGCGGAACCGGACAGCTGGAGTCCGATCACCCCGACGATGACGAAGCTGATCGACACGAGCTTCAGCGTGGACACCAGGTCGCCCAGGAACGCCATTCCGTAGATCGCGGTGCCCGCCGCGCCGATGCCGGTCCACACGGCGTACGCGGGGCCCACGTCGAGCTTCTTCAGGGAGAGGGTGAGCAGGCCGAAGCTGCCCAGGGCGAAGGAGCAGAAGGCGACCGTCGGCCACAGGCGGGTGAAGCCGTGGGACAGCTTCAGGCACACGGCGAACCCGGTCTCCAGAATTCCGGCCACGACAACCAGCAGCCACGCCATGAGCTGTCCTCCCGTTTGTCCGGCTCGGTGCGATTATGCACTTACCGAACTTGAGCCCCCACAAACACGCGGTGGTCAGTCGCCGTCGGTTCGTTCACGAGTGGCCAACAACCGGCGCAGCGAGTACAGCCGCTGCGGGTCGGCGTGACCGTCGGCCACCCACTGGTCCAGTGCGCAGTCCGGCTCGTCGTGGCTGCACGCGCGCGGGCAGTCGGCCGTACCGGGCTCCAGATCGGGGAATGCCTTGATGACCCGGGACGGGTCCACGTGGTGCAGGCCGAAGGAACGCACGCCCGGGGTGTCCACCACCCAGCCCGAGTCGTCCGGCAGCGGGATCGCGCGCGCCGAGGTCGTGGTGTGCCGGCCGCGCCCGGTGACGGCGTTGACGATGCCGGTGCTGCGCCGCCGCTCCAGCGAGACCAGCGCGTTCACGAGGGTCGTCTTGCCGACACCGGAGTGCCCGACGAACGCGGTGATCTTGCCGTCGAGCTGCTTGCGGACCCGCTCCACCGCGCTGCCGTTCTCCAGCTCCTCGCGGCTCGTGACGACGTAGGGGACGCCCAACGCGCCGTACATCTCCAGGAGTTGGTCCGGTGACGCCAGGTCCGACTTGGTGAGGACGAGCAGCGGGTCGAGGCCGCCGTCGTAGGCCGCGACCAGGCAGCGGTCGATGAGGCGGGGGCGCGGCTCGGGGTCGGCGAGGGCGGTGACGATGGCGAGCTGGTCGGCGTTGGCGACGACCACGCGCTCGTACGGGTCGTCGTCGTCGGCCGTGCGGCGCAGCACCGAGGTGCGTGGCTCGATGCGGATGATGCGGGCGAGGGTGTCCTTGTCGCCCGACAGGTCACCGATGATGCCGACCCGGTCGCCGACCACGGCCGCCTTCCGGCCCAGTTCGCGGGCTTTGACCGCCATCACGACCCGGTCGTCGACGAGGCAGGTCAGCCGGCCCCGGTCGACGGTGAGGACCATGCCCCCGACCGCTTCCTCGTGCTTGGGGCGGATGTTCGTACGCGGCCGGTTGCCCTTGCGGTTCGGGCGCTGGCGGATGTCGTCCTCGTCGGTGTTCTTGCCGTAGCGACGCATGGCGTGAGTCCCCTACGCCCCATCGCTCCCGAGCATCCCGGCCCACAGGTCGGGGAAGTCCGGAAGGGTTTTCGCGGTCGTCGCCACGTTCTCGATCTGCACGCCCTCGACCGCGAGGCCGATGATCGCGCCCGTGGTGGCCATGCGGTGGTCCTCGTAGGTGTGGAAGATCCCGCCGTGCAGGCGGCGCGGGCGGATGTGCAGACCGTCGGCGGTCTCGGTCACATCGCCGCCCAGTTCGTTGATCTCCTTGGTGAGCGCGGCCAGCCGGTCCGTCTCGTGCAGGCGCAGGTGCGAGACGCCGCGGAGCGTGGACGGCGTGTCCGCGAGGGCGGCGACGGCCGCGATGCCCGGGGTCAGTTCACCGACCTCGCTCAGGTCCACGTCGATGCCGTGGATGGCACCCGAACCGGTGAACTCCAGCCCGTACTCGGTGAGTTCGCAGGAACCACCCATCTCGGTGAAGATCTCCCGCAGCCGGTCACCGGGCTGGGTGGTCCGGGCCGGCCAGTCCGGTACGACCACCTTGCCGCCGGCTACGAGCGCCGCCGCGAGGAAGGGCTGGGCGTTCGACAGGTCCGGCTCGATGGTCAGGTCCCGGCCGAGCAGCGCGCCCGGGGTGACCCGCCAGACGTTGGGCTCACCGCCCGACTCCGGGGTGTCGACCTGGGCGCCGACCGCGCGCAGCATGTCGACGGTCATGCGGATGTGCGGGAGGGAGGGCAGCGAGGAACCGATGTGGCGGACCTCGACGCCCATGTTGAAGCGCGGGCCCGAGAGCAGGAGCGCGCTCACGAACTGGGACGACGAGGACGCGTCGATCTCCACCGGGCCGCCGTCCAGCGCGCCGCCGCCGTGCACGGTCAGGGGCAGCGCGCCCCGGCCGTCGTCGTCGATCCGGGCGCCGAGGACGCGCAGGGCGTCGATCACGCCGTTCAGGGGGCGTTCGTACGACCTCGGGTCGCCGTCGAAGCGGATGGGGCCGTCGGCGAGGGCCGCGACCGGGGGCAGGAAGCGCATCACGGTGCCCGCGTTGCCGACGTCGACCGTGGCCGGGCCGTGCAGGCCGGAGGGGATGACGCGCCAGAACTCGCCGGAGCCCTTTTCCGTGCCTACGCCCTCCTCGATGCCTACGCCCATGGCGCGCAGGGCGCCTGCCATCAGGAGGGTGTCCCGGGAGCGGAGGGGGCGGCGTAGCCAGCCCGGTTCGCTGGCCAGGGCGGCGAGGACGAGGGCGCGGTTGGTGACGGACTTGGACCCGGGCACGTGGACCGTCGCGTTGACGGCTCCGGCGGCTGTGGGGGCGGGCCAGAGGGCGGTTTGGTCGTGGTTCGGGGCCATGGGGTCACTGTAGTAGGAGGCTGTTGTTCGGGTGCGGCGCCGTCGGGGCTGGTCGCGCAGTTCCCCGCGCCCCTGAAGCTGCCCTTTCGGGGCGCTTCACAATTCCAGCAGCCACCGTCCGCCGCCTGTCAGCGAGCACAGCGACACCAGGTGGAACAGGAACAGCCACAAGCCTGCCGGTACGTGCGTCAGGCGGGCCAGTTGGTCCGCGTCCGAGTCGCCCGCTCCGCCCCTCGACCTCTTCGCCTGGAGTTCGAAGGCCGGGCGTACGCCACCCAACAACAGGAACCAGACCACCGCGTACGCGAACGCCGCCTGCACCTGTGGACCCGTAAGCCAGGACACCAGGAGGAAGGCGGCGCCACTCAAGATCACCGTGAGGGCGCCGTACGCGTTGCGGATCATCACCAGCATGGCGATCAGCAGGAGGGTCGACAGCCACAGGAGGAGGGTGATGTGGCCGGCGCCCAGGAGGGCCGCGCCGCCCATGCCCAGGAGTGGGGGAGCGGTGTAGCCGGCGGCTGCCGTGAGGATCATGCCGAGGCCGTGCGGCTTGCCCCGGCTGACCGTGAGGCCGCTGGTGTCGGAGTGCAGGCGGATGCCGGTGAGGGTGCGGCCGGTGAGGAGGGCCACCAGGCCGTGGCCGCCCTCGTGGGCGATGGTGATGGCGTTGCGGGAGAGGCGCCACAGGCTGTGCGGGACGACCACGGCCAGCGCGGCGACCATGGTGGCGATCACCACCCACAGATCCGGGTCGGGCTGGCTGCCGAAGACCTCGTCCCAGAGGGCGGGTATCGAGGCGATTGCGGTGCTGTCCATTGCTGGCGGAGGCTCCCGTGCTGGTCGTCGAATCTGGCAGTCTGGCACGTATGTGCGGACGGTATGCAGCGAGTCGTGGGCCCGAGGATCTCGCAGGAGTCTTTGAGATCGAGAAGTGGGAGCCCGAGGAGGTTCTGGCCCCCGACTACAACGTGGCCCCGACCAAAGAGGTCTATGCAGTCCTCGACCGTCCACTTAAAGACGCGGACGGTCCGAAACCGGTTCGCCAGCTCCGGAAGCTGAAGTGGGGGCTCGTGCCGAGCTGGTCGAAGACCCCTGAGGGCGGTGCGCGGATGATCAACGCCCGCGCGGAGACCGTGCACGAGAAGCCGTCGTACCGTCGAGCCTTCTCGACCCGGCGCTGCATCATCCCCGCCGACGGCTACTACGAGTGGGTCACCGCCAAGGACGAGCGGGAGCTGGAGGTCGAGGGCAGGAAGAAGCGGCAGCGCAAGCAGCCGTACTTCGTGCTTCCCGCCGACGGGTCCGTGTTCGCGATGGCCGGGCTGTACGAGTTCTGGCGGGACCGGACGCTGCCCGACGACCATCCGCTGGCCTGGTGGGTCACCTGCTCGGTGATCACGACCGAGGCGGAGACGACCCCGCTGGCGGTGCCCCCGGCCGAAGGGCCGCACACGCTGGCCGACATCCATCCCCGGATGCCCCTGATGCTCACCCCGGACCGCTGGGACTCCTGGCTCGACCCCGCCCGCACCGACCCGGACGAGCTGCGCGAGCTGCTCGCTCCGCCGCCGACCGGGCTGATGCGCGCGTATCCGGTGTCGACCGCCGTCAGCAACGTCCGCAACAACGGACCGGAGCTGCTGAAGGAGCTGGAGGGGCCCGAGGAGGGCACACTCTTCTAGCGTGACGGATGTGACAGCAGAGATCATCGAGACCGATGCGGGTACGGCCCGCGTCACCTGGCACAAGGCCAAGAAGGCGCGGCTCGTCCTCGCCGTCAGTCATGGCGCGGGCGGTGGCATCGACGCCCGCGATCTCCAGGCCCTCGCCGCCGTTCTCCCCGCGCACGGCGTCACCGTCGCGCTCGTCGAGCAGCCGTGGCGGGTCGCCGGGAAGAAGGTGGCGCCCGCGCCCAGGACGCTGGACATCGGGTGGCGGGGGATCTGGCCGGCCGTCGCGAAGCCCGGTCTGCCGGTGGTCTCCGGGGGCCGTAGCGCCGGAGCGCGCGTGGCCTGTCGTACGGCGACGGAGCTCGGGGCCGCCGCCGTCCTCGCCCTGAGTTTCCCGCTGCATCCGCCCGGCAGGCCGGAGAAGTCGCGGGCCGGCGAACTGCTCGGCGCGGGGGTGCCGACGCTCGTCGTGCAGGGCGGGAACGATCCGTTCGGGAAACCGGCGGAGTTCCCGGAGGGCGACTTCGAACTGGTCGAGGTGCCCTGCGGCGATCATGGATTCTCCGTGCCCAAGCGGGCGGAGACCACTCAGGAGCAGGCCCTGGAGATCATCACGGGGCGCGTGGTGGAGTGGACTCGAACACTTGGGTAAAGGGTGGGAATGCCGCGGCCCGTACCACTGTTGTGGCGGACATAGAGAGTCGTAGAAAGGAAGTCCGCCGCATGGGTTCGACCTTCTGCCCGGCCCGTAGCAGCCGCTCCGACCTGGAGTGGTCGGTGCTGCACGCGACCAAGGCCACCCCTATTGGGGCGGCGGGCGGACCGGATCGTCGTCTATCCTCCGATTCTGGTGGCATCGGCTTCGATGCTGCCCGGAATCTTGAGGAGGTGGGTCCGGTTCCCGGTACCGACGCAGGGACCGAACACGGCCAGGCGGAGCAGCCCGAGGGCCAGGGCACGGGCACGGAGTCCACGACGGAGCGCAGTGCGCGCTTCGAGCGGGACGCGCTCGAATTCCTCGACCAGATGTACTCGGCCGCGCTGCGCATGACCCGCAATCCGGCCGACGCCGAGGACCTGGTGCAGGAGACGTACGCGAAGGCGTACGCGTCCTTCCACCAGTTCCGTGAGGGCACCAACCTCAAGGCGTGGCTGTACCGGATTCTCACCAACACCTTCATCAACTCGTACCGCAAGAAGCAGCGTGAACCCCAGCGCTCCGCGGCCGAGGAGATCGAGGACTGGCAGCTCGCCCGTGCCGAGTCGCACATGTCGACAGGTCTGCGCTCCGCCGAGTCGCAGGCGCTCGACCACCTGCCCGACTCGGACGTGAAGGAAGCGCTCCAGGCGATCCCCGAGGAATTCCGCATCGCCGTCTATCTCGCGGACGTCGAGGGCTTTGCCTACAAGGAGATCGCGGACATCATGGGGACACCCATCGGTACGGTGATGTCCCGGCTGCACCGGGGCCGCCGTCAACTGCGCGGCATGCTCGAGGACTACGCGCGTGACCGCGGACTGGTCCCGGCCGGTGCCGGAGAGTCGAACGAAGCGAAAGGCTCGGGCTCATGAGCTGCGGAGAGCCGCACGAAACGGACTGCAGTGAGGTCCTCGACCATCTCTACGAGTTCCTCGACAGAGAGATGCCGGACGCGGACTGCACCAAGTTCGAAGTGCACTTCGAGGAGTGCTCGCCGTGCCTGGAGAAGTACGGCCTGGAGCAGGCCGTGAAGAAGCTCGTGAAGCGGTGCTGCGGGCAGGACGACGTGCCGACGGATCTGCGCTCCAAGGTGATGGGACGCCTGGAGATGATCCGGTCGGGGCAGGTCGTACCCGAGCATGATGTGGCGGCCTCCCCGCAGGAGTCCTGAACGGACTGCCGTCACTCGAACGTGCTAATCCGCGGGTGATACGCCCGCACCGCTCCCCCGACCGCCCTAGGCTCCTCGGCCTGGACAGGCATGGTCGGGGGAAGGGCGTCAGCCATGGAGGCGACACCGGCACGGGCACGTGCGTACGTCGTCTGTGCCGTCCTCGGCGCCCTGTGGTGTCTGCTTCCGCTGCCGGCCGTCCACACACCCTGGTGGGCGGTCGCACTGCTGGCCGCGCTCTACGCCGGCTGTGAGCAGGTCGCCCGGCGCCGGTTCGCCGGCACCTTCTACCCGGTGCTGCTCGCCGCCGCCTTTCTCCTTCCCCCGCCCGCCGCCGCGCTCGTACCGCTTCCGGGGGCGCTGTTCTCCCATGTCGCACAGGGCGCGCCCTGGCTGCGGCGGAGCTGGCGGGCCGCGCAGCTCGCGCTCGCCGTGTGGGCGGCGGGACGGGTGCACTGGGCGCTGGGCGGGCGGAACGCCGTCGTCGCGTCCGACTTCCCGTACGCGCTGGTGCCCGCGCTGGCCGCCGTCCTCGCCTTCTGCCTGGTCCTGACCGCCCTCGACGGCGGGATCCTCGCGCTGGCCGAGCGGGTGCCGCCACGGCGGGCCTGGCGCGGTCTGTTTCTACGGTCCCTGGCGCCCATCGGCGTGCACGGGCTCGCCGGGCTGATGATGGCCGTGCTCTGGCGCAGTCCCTACGGCCCGGTCGCCGCGCTGCTCGTGCTGCTGCCGATGGGAGTGTCCTGGTGGGTGTTCGCCCAGTACCACCGGGAACGCGCCGCCCATCAGGCCACGATCCGCGCGCTCGTCCAGGCCGTCGACATCAAGGACGGGTACACCCGCGGGCACAGCGAGCGGGTCGGACAGGCGTCGATGATGATCGCGCGGGAGCTGGGGATGGACGACTCGCGGGTGGAGGTGCTGCGGTTCGCGGGGATCCTGCACGACGTCGGGAAACTGGGCGTGCCCACGCGGTTGCTGCGCAAGGACGGGCCGCTCACGCCCGAGGAGCGGCGGGTGATCGAACTGCATCCCGAGTACGGCCACGAGATGGTGCGGGGCATCGGTTTTCTCGGTGAGGCTCGTGCGGCTGTCCTGCACCATCACGAACGGCTGGACGGGAGCGGGTATCCGTACGGGCTGTTGGGGAGCCAGATCCCGGAGTCCGCGCGGGTGGTTGCCGTTGCCGATGCCTTCGACGCGATGACGTCCACGAGGTCCTACCGTCGGGCTCGGCCGGTGTCTGTCGCGCTGGAGGAGCTGTCGCGCTGTGCCGGGAGTCAGTTCGACCCGTTGATGGTGCGGGCGTTGGCGCGGGCGCTGTCACGGTGCGGATGGCATCCCTCGGTAACAGCCGACGAGGTCCAGTCATCCATTGTCTTCCCACCCACCCCACCCGTTTCCAGTGGGTTGAGGGGTTGACGAGATGCCGCTCCCCCGCCCCCCTCTCATCCTCGCCGCCGTCCACACCTCCGCCGCCCTCCTCGCCGCCACCTCCCTCACCCACACCCTCTACACCGGCCTCCGCGAACCCCCCGTCGCCCTCGCCTTCGGACTCCTCGTCGCCATGGGCGAGTTGAGCCGCTGGAACGGCAACCGCACGGCCGGTCTCCGCGAGACCGCCCCCCTCGGCGCGGCCGGCGCCCTCTCCTACGCCCTCCTCGGCACGGACGCCGGGCACCCCACCCACCACGGTGTCTTCCAGGTCGTCACCGTGGTCGTCGCCGCCGCGCTGGTCGGCTGTGTGCCGCACATCGCGCGCGGGCAGAGCGGGACGCCCGACCACATGGCGCGCCGTGTCCTGACCGTCGGCTTCGCCGCCGTCTGCTTCCAACCCCTGTACAACCAAGGGGTGTTCAGCCACTGGGGTGGCCCCGCCTACGCCCTGCTCCTGCTCGCGCTGCTCTCCCTCACCGCGCTCTGCGACGCCGTGCTCGCAGCCGCGCTCGCGCACTCCCGGACCCGGTGGCCGTTCGGGCCGCTGCTGCGGGACGAGCTGCGCGGGATGCTCGGGATCGGGTCGGCGGTGTGCGCGACCGGCGCGGTGATGGCGCTCGCGGTCGCCGTCGTGGGGCTGTGGGCGCTGCCCGTGTTCTCGCTGCCACTGCTGCTGACCCAGCTGTCCTTCCGGCGGTACGCGGCCGTACGGGACACCTACCGGCAGACCATCGCCTCCCTCGCCCGCTCCACCGAGATCGCCGGGTACACGCCGGCCGGGCACGCCCGCCGGGTTGCCGCGCTCTGCCAGGCGGTCGGGCGGGACCTGGGGCTGTCCGAACCCGACCTCACCGTCCTGGAGTACGCCGCCCTGATGCACGACATCGGCCAGCTCAGCCTCGTCGACCCGGTACCGGCCGGGGCCACCGCGATGCTCCCGGCGGAGGAGCAGCGGCGGATAGCGCTGCTCGGCGGGGCCGTCGTACGGCAGACCGGGGTGAGTCCTCGGGTGGCGGCCGTCGTGGAGCGGCAGGCGGACCCGTGCCGGGAGCAGCCGGTGTCCGCGCGGATCGTCCGGGCCGTGAACGCGTACGAGGAGAAAACCCGGGCAGGCGGCCCCGGCGGGCCTCTCCGCGCGCTGGAGGAGCTGCGCCTGGGGACCGCCGGGGACTACGCTCCCGAGGTCGTGGAAGCACTGGCCCGGGTACTGTCCCGGGACTGTCTGACCTTGCCTTCGGCTGGGTAACCCATGGGTAATGAGCGGCCTCCCAGCCGTACGTGGTTGGATGCGAAGAAGAGGGTGTCCGGGGGCATGGCCAGCCCACTGAACGGAACTGGCAGGCGGGAATCGTGAGGATCTTCGGCAAGGGACGGCACCGGCCCTCCGCCTCCTGGCGGCAGGCCACCGACCGCGCGTTCACGCTGATCGGCGACGGTCGGTACGAGGACGCGGGCGCGCTGCTGACACGGGCCGCCGATCTGGAGCCCTGGCTGTCCGAGTCGTGGTTCAACCTCGCCCTGCTGCACAAGTTCCGGCACGACTGGGAGCAGGCCCGGGCGGCCGGGCTGCGGGCCGTAGCGTTGCTGGAGCGGGAGGCGGGGGCGCCCGACTGGTGGAACGTGGGCATCGCGGCCACGGCGCTCCAGGACTGGCCGCTGGCCCGGCGGGCCTGGCAGGCGTACGGGCTGCGGGTGCCGGGCGGGGTCACCGGCGCGGGTGAGCCGGCCGGGATGGACCTCGGCAGTGCGGCGGTACGGCTGTCTCCCGAGGGTGAGGCCGAGGTGGTGTGGGGGCGGCGGCTGGATCCGGCGCGGATCGAGGTGCTGTCGATTCCGCTTCCCTCGTCCGGGCGACGGTGGGGTGAGGTCGTGCTGCACGACGGGGTGCCGCACGGGGAGCGGACCACGGCTGCCGGGCACTCGTACCCCGTGTTCGACGAGATCGAGTTGTGGGCGCCGTCTCCCGTGCCGACGTGGGTTGTTCTGCTGGAGGCTGCCGCCGAGGCCGACCGGGATGCGTTGGAGCAGTTGGCGGCGGATGCGGGGTTCGCTGCGGAGGACTGGTCGTCTTCGGTGCGGTTGCTGTGCCGGATGTGCTCGGAGTCGCGGATGCCGTCCGATGAGGGGGACGGGGAGCATCTCGATCCTCATGACCACAGTGAGCCGGGGCATCCCGGGCCGTTGGGGCATCGGACGGATGGGCAGTTGTGGGTGCCGGAGCGGGAGTGCGGGCTTGCGGCGCCGGCGTCGCTGGTTCGGGGGCTGTTGGACGGGTGGGTTGCGGACAGCCCTGATTCCCGGGACTGGCGGGACCTGGAAGAGGTCTGCTGAGGTCGGTGGGTCGCCGCGGGTCCGTCGTGGCTGGTCGCGCCCCGCGGCGGAGCCGCACATGAGCACAGCCCCGCGCCCCTTGAAAGACAGGGCGTGCCCCGTGGCGGAGCCGCACATGTGCGTGGCCCCGCGCCCCTGGAGAAGTCCACGTACCCTGTATTCGCAGTAATCCCCCCTGGTTTTGAGGAAGGCGTTCGTCGGCATGGCGCAGCAGGACACCGATCAGCAGCACGTGGGCGTGCTTCCCGTGGACGACGAGGGGTTTGTCGTCGACACCGAGGGGACCGAGGAGCGTGAGGCGGCCTGGCGGGAGCGGGGGGTCTCGCGGGCGATCACGGTCGTCGGGAATCCGGTGCTGCACAAGGAGTGCAGGGACGTCACCGAGTTCGGCGCGGAGCTGGACACGCTGGTGGCGGACATGTTCGCCTCGCAGCGGACCGCCGAGGGCGTCGGTCTCGCCGCCAACCAGGTCGGTGTCGACCTGAAGGTCTTCGTCTACGACTGCATGGACGACGAGGGCAAGCGGCACGTCGGTGTCGTCTGCAATCCCAGGCTCGTCGACCTGCCGGCGGAGAAGCGGCACCTGGACGAGAGCAACGAGGGCTGCCTGTCCGTGCCCACCGCGTACGCGCCGCTCGCACGGCCCGACTACGCCGAGCTGACCGGGCAGGACGAGAAGGGCAACCCGGTCAAGGTCCGCGGCACCGGCTACTTCGCACGGTGTTTGCAGCACGAGACCGATCACCTCTACGGCTACCTCTACATCGACCGGCTCTCCAAGCGCGACCGCAAGGACGCCCTGCGGCAGATGGCCGAGAACGAGCCCCGCTACCCCGTGGTCGCCAACGACTGAGTCGACCACCGAGTCCCAGAGACGATCACCACCCCCTTCCGTACGGCGTCTGTTCAGGTGCACCTCCCTGACCAGGCGCCGTTCGTCTGTCCCTCGTACATTCGATCGTTTTCGTTCGTCTAGTGATCCAGAATCGGTCACGCAAGGGGGGATTCTCGGCACTTGGGGGTAGTGAAGGGAGCAAATCCGTTCCCAGAACGGTCAGTTGTGGTGCTGAATGGGAAGTGCGGGGATACGCAACGGCGCACGCCCGGCACAGCGGGAGGGGCGTGCGCAACTGGCGGCTGAGAGGGGTTTGTTCGTGCCTGCTTTCTCACACAGCACCACATCGACAACGGCAACGGTAACGACGGCGATCACGGTTCCACCGTCGCTCTCTCTCCCGGTGATCGAGGCGGCGTTTCCCCGGCAACTGCATCCGTATTGGCCGAGGCTCCAGGAGAAGACACGTGTCTGGCTCCTGGAAAAGCGCCTCATGCCGGCGGACAAGGTAAGGGAATATGCCGACGGTCTTTGCTACACGGACCTGATGGCCGGGTACTACTTGGGCGCACCGGACGAGGTGCTCCAGGCGATTGCGGACTACAGCGCGTGGTTCTTCGTCTGGGACGACCGCCACGACCGGGACATCGTGCACGAACGGCCGGACGCCTGGCGGCGGTTGAGGTTCCGGTTGCACGCGGCACTGGATTCACCCAGGCACCATCTGTTCCACCCGGATCCCCTGGTCGCGGGGTTCGCCGACAGCATGATGCGGATCTACTCGTTCCTGCCCGACACCTGGAACGCGCGGTTCGCCCGGCACTTCCACGCGGTCATCGAGGCCTACGACCGTGAATTCCGCAATCGCACCGAGGGGACCGTCCCCACGGTCGAGGAATACCTCGCACTGCGCCGGCTCACCTTCGCCCACTGGATCTGGACCGATCTGCTGGAGGCGAGCGCGGGGCTCGAACTCCCGGACAGTGTGAGGAAACACCCGGGATATCGGCGGGCGGCACTGCTCAGCCAGGAATTCGCCGCCTGGTACAACGACCTCTGCTCGCTGCCCAAGGAAATCGCGGGCGACGAGGTCCACAATCTCGGGATCAGTCTCATCAAGCACGAGGGGCTGACTCTGGAGGAATCCGTCGCCGAACTGAGGTGCCGTATCGAGGAATGCATAGCCGGTTTCCTCGACGCGGAACAGGAGACCTTACGTCTCGCCGACCGCCTCGACGACGGCACCGTGCACGGAATGGAACTGAGCGCCGCCGTGCGGACCTGCCTCGGCAATATGCGGAACTGGTTCAGCACCGTCTACTGGTTCCACCACGAGTCCGGCCGTTACATGGTCGACAGCTGGGACGACCGGTCCACACCCCCGTACGTCAACAACGAAGCGGCAGGTGAGAAATGACCGTCGAGTCTGTGAAGCCCGCTCCCCCCGAGACGCCGGAACTGCTGGAGCCGCCCCTCGCGGGCGGCGGAGTCCCGCTGCTCGGCCACGGCTGGAAGCTGGTCCGCGACCCGCTGGCCTTCATGGCCCAACTCCGCGACCACGGCGAGGTCGTCCGGCTCCGCCTCGGTCCCAAGACGGTGTACGCCGTCACCGCGCCGGACCTCACCGGCGCCATGGCGCTGAGCCCCGACTACATCATCTCGGGCCCGCTGTGGGAGTCCCTGGAGGGACTGCTCGGGAAGGAAGGGGTGGCCACCGCCAACGGACCCACCCATCGTCGCCAACGGCGCATCATCCAGCCCGCGTTCAAGCTCGACGCGATACCCGCCTACGGGCCGATCATGGAGGAGGAGGCGCACGCGCTCACCGAACGCTGGCGGCACGGCGGGACGATCGACTGCACCTCCGAGTCCTTCCGGGTCGCCGTGCGGATCGCGGCCCGCTGTCTGCTGCGCGGCGACTTCATGGACGAGCGCGCCGAGCGGCTGTGCGTCGCGCTCGCCACCGTCTTCCGGGGCATGTACCGGCGCATGGTGGTACCGGCCGGGCCGCTCTACCGGCTGCCCCTCCCGGCCAACCGCGAATTCAACCGGGCGCTGGCCGATTTGCATCTCCTGGTCGACGAGATCGTGGCCGAACGGCGGGCATCTGGTCAAAAGCCGGACGATTTGCTGACCGCCTTGCTGGAGGCCACGGACGACAATGGCGACCCGATCGGGGAACAGGAGATCCACGACCAGGTCGTCGCCATCCTCACCCCCGGAAGCGAAACAATCGCGTCCACGATCATGTGGCTGCTCCAGGTCCTCAGCGAACACCCGGAACACGGCGACAAGGTGTACGAAGAGGTCCAGACCGTGACGGGCGGCCGTCCGGTGGCATTCGACGACGTCCGCAAGCTGAGCCACACGAACAATGTCGTCGTCGAGGCGATGCGGCTGCGTCCCGCCGTATGGATATTGACGCGGCGGGCGGTCGTCGACACCGAACTGGGCGGCTATCGGATTCCGGCCGGGGCCGACATCATCTACAGCCCGTACGCGATCCAGCGCGACGCGCGTTCGTATGCGCACAACCTGGAGTTCGACCCCGACCGCTGGCTTCCGGAACGGTCCAAGGACGTACCGAAGTTCGCCATGAGCCCGTTCAGCAACGGCAACCGGAAGTGTCCCAGCGACCACTTCTCGATGGCCCAACTGAGCTTGGTCACGGCGGCGGTGGCGACGAAGTACCGCTTCGAGCAGGTGTCCGGCTCGAACGACAGCACCCGCGTCGGCATCACCCTCCGTCCGCACCGGCTGCTGGTCAGGCCCGTGCCGAGGTGAGGTGACGGGCGTGCGTTCAGGCGGCTTCCGGGCCCCTGAACGTGCGCCGGTAGGCGTTCGGGGTGGTGCCCAGGGCGCGGACGAACTGATGGCGCAGGGCGGGTGCGGTGCCGAAGCCGGCGCGCCAGGCGATCGCGTCCATCGTCTCGTCCGTTCCCTCCAGCAACTGCTGCGCCAGCAGCACCCGTTGACGCAGGAGCCAGCGGTACGGCGTGGTCCCGGTCTCCTGCTGGAAGCGGCGGGCGAAGGTCCGCGGTGACATCAGGGCGCGGGCGGCGAGCTGTTCGACGGTCACCTCCTGGTCGAGGTGCTCCGCCATCCACACCAGCACCTCGCCCACCGTGTCGCACTGCGAGCGCGGCAGCGGCCGCTCGATGTACTGGGCCTGGCCGCCGTCGCGGTGCGGCGGTACGACCATCCGCCGGGCGATCGCGTTGGCGACCTCCGGTCCCTGCTCCTTGCGCACGAGGTGCAGACAGGCGTCGATGCCGGCCGCAGTGCCGGCCGAGGTGATCACCGGGTCCGCGTCGACGTACAGCACGTCCGGCTCCACGAGGATCTTCGGGTACCGCTCGGCGAGCAGCTCCGCGTGATGCCAGTGCACCGCGCACCGGCGCCCGTCCAGCAGCCCGGCGGCGGCCAGCACGAACACCCCCGAGCAGACACTGAGCACCCGGGCACCCCGGTCCACGGCCCGCCGCAGCGCGTCGAGCAACTCCTCCGGATACTCCCGGGCCGCATAGGTCCGACCGGCCGGTACGGCGATGAGATCCGCGCTCTCCAGTCGCTCGAGACCGTGCTGGACGGCCAGCGAGAAGCCCGCGTGGGTGGAGAGCGTCGGCCCCTCGGCCGAGGCGACGGCGAAGTCGTAGACCGGCAGGCCCTCGTCGCTGCGGTCGAGGCCGAACACCTCGCAGACGACGCCGAGTTCGAAGGGATGGACTCCGTCGAGCAGGACGACGGCCACATTTCTCAGCATGCGGCCAGTGTGCGCCCTAAGTGGCAGTAAATCGAGGGTGTGCGGCAGTCCTGCCACTCACGGTAAGGAGTTAAACGGACGAGACTCATGTCCATGAATACAGCCATGGACAACCTCATCGCCCTCCTGTCCGTCGCCGGCATCCTCCTGGCCGTGACCTTCCCGTCGCTGCTCGGCATCGCGCACGACCGACGCGTCGACCGTCAGATCCGCACCGCCCACCGGATCATGACGTCGTCACCACGACGGTGACCGACCATTCCTGAATGCCCTTGCAGGAGATCTTGTGCGGAGCGGTCGCACACAGCGGCCGGGACGACGTGAGCTTCACGGTCCCGGCCGAGACCGCCTCGTACGCGTTGCTCGCGTCGCCGGGCCGGATCAGGATCCCGCTGTTGGTGGCCTTCAGGCCGCTGCCCACCGTCTTGACCGGCGCCCAGGGCCGGGTGGTCGTGCCGTCCAGCAGAATGCGGACGGTGGTGCCGGTCGTCAGGCAGAACGTGCCGTTGCTGTCGGTGGCGGCGAGCGTCTCCTTCGCCGTACAGGCCGCCCGGCTCCTGCTCGGTGTGGGGGACTGCGACGGGGCCGGCGACACACTGCCGCTGCCGGTGTCGGACTTCGTGCCGCCGCAGCCCGTGAGGGCCAGTGCCAGGGTGGCGACGGCGAGGGACGGACCGAGAATCGATCGACGCATGGGGGGCCTCCTTTGTCCCTTTGACGTGTCTCGGTCGTATCCGGATCCCCCGTGAACTGTGAAGTATTCGTGGACATGACAGAGCCCCGACCGCTGCGAGACGGCCGGGGCTCAGCTCATGAGGAGGTCAGCCGGTCGTGACGGCGGTGTCGTCGACGACGAAGCTGGTCTGGAGCGAGGAGTCCTCGACTCCGCTGAACTTCAGGGTGACGGTGCTGCCGGCGAAGGCCGAGAGGCTGAAGGACTTCGCGACGTACCCGGTGGCCGCGTTGAGGTTGGAGTAGGTGGCCAGGGTGGTCGATCCGGCGGTGACCGTCAGCTTGTCGTAAGCCGTGCTGGTGGTGGTCTCCGCGGTGTCGACGTGCAGGTAGAAGGTGAAGGTCGTGGCCGTGCAGCCGCTCGGGACCGTCACCGACTGGGACAGCGTGTCGGTGTGGGCCGAGCCGTAGCCGTCGAGCCAGGCCTTGTACGAACCGGTGCGGGCCGCCTCACTGCTGGAGTTGGTGATGACACCGCTGCTCGCGGTCCAGGTGGTGTTGCCCGACTCGAAGCCCGCGTTGCCCAGGAGCTGGGTCGAGGTGCAGGAGCCGCCGCCGGAGGTGCTGACCGTCCAGGTGAAGGAGGCCGAGCCGGAGGCGCCGGTGGAGTCGGTCGCGGTCACTGTCACGGCGTAGGTGCCGGCGGTCGACGCGGTGCCGGAGATCAGCCCGGTCGAGCTGCTGATCGACAGGCCGGTCGGCAGCCCGCTCGCGCTGTAGGTGAGGGTCGCGCTCGCGCTGTCGGAGGCCGAGATCTGCAGGCTGGCCGTGGAGCCGGTCGCGGTGGACTGGCTGCCCGGGTTCGTGACGGTCACCGTGTTGCCCGTGGTGGTGCCGGCGGTGAAGGCGGCGGTGCCGTCCGGGGTGCCCCAGCCGGTCGGGCCGTCGTAGCCGGTGCCCGCGGTGCAGAAGTAACTCGTCGTGCAGGAGCCGTTGTTGCCGCTCGTGACGTCGTACAGGTTGCTGGTGTGGGAGTAGGGGTACTTCGCCGGGTAGTCACTGGAACCGGGGGTGCCGGCCAGTGCGTAGACGCCCGCGATGATCGGGGACGAGGCGCTGGTGCCGCCGTAGACCGCCCAGCCGGAGCCGCCGTAGGTGTCGTAGACGGCCACACCGGTGGCGGGGTCGGCGACGGCGGAGACGTCGGCCTCCATGCGCTTGGTGCAGCCCGTGTCGGTCTGCCAGGTCGGCTTCGCGTCGTAGGCGGAGCAGCCGGAGCCGCCGCCCTCGGTGCTGCTGGTCTTCCACACGGACTCGGTCCAGCCGCGGGTGGAGGAGGAAGTGGACAGGGCGGTGCCGCCGACTGCCGTCACGTACTGGGACGTTGCCGGGTACTCGGCACCGTAGGCCTCGTCACCGGAGGAGACGGTGATCGCGACGCCCGGGTGCTTGAAGTACGAGGTGTCCTCGCTGGTCTGCGAGGAGGACTCGGAGCCGCCCCAGCTGTTGGACACGAACTTCGCGCCCAGGGCGACGGCCTCGTTCTCGGCGGCACCGAGGTTGGCGTCGGTGGCCGAAGTGGCCTCCACCAGAATGATGTTGCAGTTCGGGCAGACCGCGCTGACCATGTCGATGTCGAGCGCTTCCTCGCCCGCCCAGCCGGTGTCGTTGGTCGGCAGCGAGGTGGTCGAGCCGGTCTGGCTGACCTGCTTGAAGCAGCCGCTGGCCACGGTGCAGGCCGACAGGCCGAAGTTGGAGCGGTAAGTGGCCAGGTCCGAGGCCGCGTTGGGGTCGTTGTACGCGTCGACCACCGCGACCGTCAGGCCGGAGCCGCCGGTCGAGGGCAGCGCGTACGCGCTGTGCAGGTTGGCCGGGCTCAGCCCGGAGACCGCGGCGGCGGCGTCCGCGTGCACAGCGGCGGCCAGCTGCTGCTTGATGTCGGTGCGCCGCTGGGCGAAGCAGGACGCGTGACCGGGGGTCGCGGCGGCGCACAGGTGCTCGGTCGGCACCTTCTGGCCGGCCTTGCCGGTCGCGTGGACGGCCTGGGCCGCGGGGGCGGTCAGGGCCTTGGCGTTCTGGGTGACCTTGGAGACCTGGGCGGACTGGACGACTGCCTGGGGGGCGGGCTGCGCGTCGGCGGGGGAGGCCGCCACGAGCCCGAAGACGCTGAGGGTGAGGACGGGTACGGCGGCGGTCAGCAGTCTTCGCAGACTCCGTCGGGGCTTTTCACGCATGGGGTACTGCCTCCATCGTGGGAGTGGGGTTCCTCGGCGTGGTGGCAGGCCTGTGACGCGCGTAGCGGCGGCAGATGACGCAGTCATGGGCATGACACTTTGAGCGTCCTGTGGGGCACTGGTGAATGACATGAACAGGACGGGCAGAACGTAGCCGGGTCGACGAGACCGCGAACAGACGCACCCCATGAACTTTGCCGCTCCATAGAAACTCCATGGACGGCCCATGGAAGCTCCATGGGCCGTCCGCGAAGTAAGCGACAGATAAAGGGCGTTCGGTGGTGGGCTTTCGGCGGGGCTAGAAGTCCTCGTCCAGGTCGACCGTGCCCTCCACCGCCACCTGGTACGCCGACGGGCGGCGCTCGAAGAAGTTGGTCAGCTCCTGCACGCCCTGCAACTCCATGAAGGAGAAGGGGTTCTCGGAGCCGTAGACCGGTGCGAAGCCCAGCCGTTGGAGGCGCTGGTCCGCGACGCACTCCAGGTACTGGCGCATCGAGTCGGTGTTCATGCCCGGCAGACCCTCACCGCACAGATCACGCCCGAACTGCAGCTCCGCCTCCACGGCCTCCTTCAGCATGTCCGTGACCTGCTGCTGGAGTTGGTCGTCGAAGAGCTCCGGCTCCTCCTTGCGGACGGTGTCGACGACCTCGAACGCGAAGGACATGTGCATGGTCTCGTCGCGGAACACCCAGTTGGTGCCGGTGGCCAGACCGTGCAGGAGACCCCGGCTGCGGAACCAGTAGACGTACGCGAACGCGCCGTAGAAGAACAGCCCTTCGATGCACGCGGCGAAGCAGATCAGGTTGAGGAGGAAGCGGCGGCGGTCGGCCTGGGTCTGGAGGCTGTCCAGCTTCTCGACCTCGTTGATCCACCGGAAGCAGAACTCGGCCTTCTCGCGGATGGAGGGGATGTTCTCCACCGCGTCGAAGGCGGCGGCCCTGTCCTCCGGGTTCGGGAGGTAGGTGTCGAGGAGCGTCAAGTAGAACTGGACGTGCACGGCCTCCTCGAAGAGCTGACGGCTCAAGTAGAGCCGCGCCTCGGGGGAGTTGATGTGCTTGTACAGCGTCAGCACGAGGTTGTTCGCCACGATCGAGTCGCCCGTCGCGAAGAACGCCACCAGCCGCCCGATCATGTGCTGCTCACCCGGCGACAGCTTCGCCAGGTCGGCGACGTCCGAGTGGAGGTCGACCTCCTCGACGGTCCAGGTGTTCTTGATCGCGTCCCGGTAGCGCTCGTAGAAGTCCGGGTAGCGCATGGGGCGGAGGGTCAGCTCGAAGCCCGGGTCGAGAAGGTTCTTGGCTTCGGTGGTCATTACTGGCAGGCCTCGCAGGACTCGGGGTTTTCCAGGGAGCAGGCGACCGCGTCTTCGTCGGGCGTCAACTGCTGCACGGGGATGGGGGTTTGCGTCTGGGCCTGGGCCGCTCGGGCGATGCGGGTCGCCGGGCGGGAGCGCAGGTAGTACGTCGTCTTCAGGCCCTGCTTCCAGGCGTACGCGTACATCGAGGAGAGCTTGCCGATCGTCGGCGTCTCCAGGAACAGGTTCAGGGACTGGGACTGGTCCAGGAACGGGGTGCGGGCGGCGGCCATGTCGATCAGGCCGCGCTGCGGGATCTCCCACGCGGTGCGGTACAGGGCGCGCACGTCGGCCGGGATCCAACTGAAGTCCTGCACCGAGCCGTTGGCGTCGCGCAGCGCCTCGCGGGTGCGGGCGTCCCACACGCCGAGCTGCTTCAGCTCGTTCACCAGGTACGAGTTGACCTGGAGGAACTCACCCGACAGCGTCTCGCGCTTGAAGAGGTTCGAGACCTGCGGCTCGATGCACTCGTAGACGCCCGCGATGGACGCGATGGTGGCCGTGGGTGCGATCGCCAGCAACAGGCTGTTGCGCATGCCGACTTGGGCGATACGTTCCCGCAGCGCGGCCCAGCGCTCCGGCCAGGTCAGCTCCACGTCGTAGTGGTCGGGGTGCAGGACACCCCTCGCCGTACGGGTCTTCTCCCAGGCCGGGAGCGGGCCGTTGCGCTCGGCGAGGTCGGCGGAGGCCTCGTACGCGGCGAGCATGATGCGCTCGGAGATACGGGTCGAAAGCGCCTGCGCCTGCGGGGAGTCGAAGGGGACGCGGAGTTTGAAGAAGACGTCCTGGAGGCCCATCGCGCCGAGGCCGACCGGGCGCCAGCGGGCGTTGGAACGGCCCGCCTGCTCGGTCGGGTAGAAGTTGATGTCGACCACGCGGTCCAGGAACGTGACGGCGGTGCGGACCGTCTCGTCCAGCCGCTCCCAGTCGATGTCGCCGTTCGCTTGGTCGACGAACGCGCCCAGGTTCACCGAGCCCAGGTTGCAGACCGCCGTCTCGCCGTCGTCCGTGACCTCCAGGATCTCCGTGCAGAGGTTGGAGGAGTGGACCGTGTGGCCCGGCTCGGCCGTCTGGTTGGCGGTGCGGTTGGCCGCGTCCTTGAAGGTCATCCAGCCGTTGCCGGTCTGCGCGAGGGTGCGCATCATGCGGCCGTAGAGGTCACGGGCCGGGATGGTCTTCTTGGCCAGGCCCCGCGCCTCCGCCTTGCGGTAGGCCGCGTCGAACTCGCCGCCCCACAGGTCGACCAGCTCGGGCACGTCGGCGGGGGAGAACAGCGACCAGACGCCGTTCTCGTTCACCCGGCGCATGAACTCGTCCGGGATCCAGTGCGCCAGGTTCAGGTTGTGCGTACGGCGGGCGTCCTCACCGGTGTTGTCCCGCAGTTCGAGGAACTCCTCGATGTCGGAGTGCCAGGTCTCCAGGTACACCGCGGCCGCGCCCTTGCGCCGGCCGCCCTGGTTCACCGCGGCCACCGAGGCGTCCAGCGTCTTCAGGAACGGGACGATGCCGTTGGAGTGCCCGTTCGTGCCCCGGATCAGCGAACCGCGGCTGCGGATACGGGAGTACGACAGTCCGATGCCGCCGGCGTGCTTCGAGAGGCGGGCGACCTGGTGGTAGCGGTCGTAGATGGAGTCCAGCTCGTCCAGCGGGGAGTCGAGGAGGTAGCAGGACGACATCTGGGGGTGCCGGGTACCGGAGTTGAAGAGCGTGGGGGAGGAGGGGAGGTAGTCGAGGCGGCTCATCAGGCGGTAGAGCGCGGCGACTTCGTCCAGGGCGCGGGTCGAGTCGTCCTCCGCCAGACCGGCCGCCACGCGCAGCATGAAGTGCTGGGGGGTCTCGATGACCTTGCGGGTGATCGGGTGGCGGAGGAGGTAGCGGCTGTGGAGGGTGCGCAGGCCGAAGTAGCCGAAGCGGTCGTCGGCGCCCTCATCGAAGGAGGCGGCGATCAGCGCGTCGAGACGGGCCGCGTGCAGCGTCACGAACTCGGCGGTGCGGTCCGCGATCAGGCCCTCGCGGTGGCCCACGGCGACGGACTCGGTGAACGTCGTGACGCCCTGCGAGGCGGCCTCGGCGGCGATGCTGATCGTCAGCAGCCGGGCGGCGAGCCGGGAGTAGACGGGGTCCTCGGAGATGAGGCCGGCGGAGGCCTCCGTGGCCAGTTCGCGCAGTTCCGTCAGGTCCGCGCGCGCGGACCGGCCGCGCAACGTGGCGGCGGCGACCCGGCCCGGGTCGGCGTCGGGAAGGTCGGCGGTCAGCTCGGTCAGGGTCCGCAGGATCGCGGTGCCGGGGCCGTCGGCCCCGGGAACGACCGCTCCGGGAACGGCGGTTCCGGCCGCGGTGTCCTCGGTCGCCTGGATCGCTGATGCCGGCTCTGCTGGCGCGATGGTCACGGTGGGGCTCTCCCTCGCTCGGCACGGGGCCTTGCGGAGGGCAGGCGGCAGTACACGAGCGCACGGGGCGTCGCGTCCACCGGCCCACTCCACGAGGCCCGGACGTCATACGCCCTGACCGGGTGGCCGGGCGCGCGCCGTCGGCAGGTCCTCGGACTGGCCAGGCGTGCATATGCACGCAAGTACACCGTTGCGGGACAGTTCCGGATTCGCACCGGATTCCCCTGCGGCGACAGCGAGCACGAGCATACATCTTGTGCTCGCCTGTCACGCCACCACCAGATGTTGTGTCGCGGCGGTTTCAGAGTGTCAGTTGATAGGTGAGCAGAGTGAGATCGTCCAGGTGTGGCACGGGATTCCAGTCCCGCTCGGGTGTGCGGACGAAACCTAGGCGTTCGTAGATGCGGTGGGCCGCGTGCATGGAGGACTGGGTCGACAGGACGATGGTTGTGCAGCCCTCGGTGGCTCGGGCGCGGGTCACGCAGGCGCGGACGAGGGCCTCTCCCGCGCCTCGACCGCGGGCCGTGCGGGCTACCGCGAGGGCGCGGATCTCGGACTCGCCGGGGCGGGCGATGTCGGCGACGGGGCCGGGGCCGTTGACGAAGGTGACGCCGCCGAGGAGGTGGTCGCCGTCCATCGCGACGAGGACCTCGGCCGCGGCGGCTCGTTTCGCTACGTCCTTGAGTACGGGGAGGTAGGGGTCTTCGTCGCCGTAGTCGAGGAGGCCGTCCTGGAGGTAGGCCTGTGCGGTGATCTCTCCCAGGGGTTCGTACTCGGTGGGGTCTGCTCGGCGGATGAGGATGTCCATGGGGGTGAGTGTGTACGACAACGGGCCGCCGAGGGGGTGCTCTCGGTGGCCCGCTGCGGGTTCGTCGTGGCTGGTCGCGCCCACGCGGCGGAGCCGCACATTGATACAGCCCCGCGCCCCTAGGGGGTGTCAGTGGCCGGCGATTACGGGGAGCTCCTCTTTTACTCCCGGGTCGCCCGCGTCTGCCGTGTAGTCCCCGGGGCTCGTCTCGTCGACGCCCTCCGGGGCCTTGGCCGCCTTCAGCACGAACGTCAGGACCACCGTGACTACGACGTTCAGGACGAACGCCGTCAGGCCGATGTAGCCGATCTCGCCGATGCCGGGGATCTCCTTGGACGAGCCGCCGAAGTGATCCTGGGTCGGGGAGGCGACGCCGTAGGCCGCGAGGGTGCCGTAGAGCATGCCCACCGCCCAGCCGGTGAGGAGGGCCCAGCGGTGGAACCAGCGGGTGAAGAGGCCGCCCACCAGGGACGGGAAGGTCTGGAGGATCCAGATGCCGCCCAGGAGCTGGAAGTTGATGGCGACTGTCTTGTCCATCGTCAGGACGAAGGCCAGGGCGCCGACCTTCACCAGGAGGGAGACCAGCTTGGAGACCTTGGTCTCCTGGGCCGGGGTCGCGTCCGGGTTGATGAAGTCCTTGTAGATGTTGCGGGTGAAGAGGTTCGCCGCCGCGATGGACATGATGGCCGCGGGGACGAGCGCGCCGATACCGATCGCCGCGAAGGCCACGCCCGCGAACCAGTCCGGGAACATGTTCTCGAAGAGCTGCGGGATCGCCAACTGGCCGTTGGTCACCTTGACTCCGGCCGCGATCGCCATGAAGCCGAGCAGTGCGAGCAGGCCCAGCATCAGTGAATACAGGGGCAGGATCGTGGTGTTGCGGCGGATCACGTTGCGGCTCTTGGAGGAGAGCGTCGCCGTGATCGAGTGCGGGTACATGAAGAGGGCCAGTGCCGAGCCCAACGCCAGTGTGGCGTACGTCCATTGGCCCGCCGGGGCGGGGACCAGTCCGCCCGCTCCGGCCGCCTTGAACTTGGCTCCCGCCGCGCTGAAGATGTCGTCGAAGCCGCCGAGCTTGATCGGGATGTAGATGATCGCCACCGTGATCACGATGTAGATCAGGCCGTCCTTCACGAACGCGATCAGCGCGGGGGCGCGAAGGCCGGACGAGTAGGTGTAAGCGGCCAGCACGGCGAACGCGATCAGCAGCGGCAGGTCCTTCACGAACCAGTTGGAGCTGGCGCTGCCGCCCACCCCCATGACGTCCAACACGGCCTGGATGCCTACCAGTTGGAGCGCGATGTACGGCATCGTCGCGAGGATGCCGGTGACCGCCACCGCCAGCGACAGGCTCTTCGAGCCGAAGCGGCCGCGCACGAAGTCGGACGTCGTCACGTATCCGTGCTTGTGCGACACCGACCAGAGCCGGGGCAGGAACGTGAAGATGAGGGGGTACACCAGGATCGTGTACGGCACGGCGAAGAAGCCGGCCGCGCCCGCCGCGTAGACCGCCGCCGGGACCGCCACGAACGTATACGCCGTGTAGAGGTCGCCGCCGAGCAGGAACCAGGTGACCCAGGTGCCGAACGACCGTCCGCCCAGGCCCCATTCGTCGAGGCTCTGCTCGTTGTCGGCCCGGCGCCAGCGTGCGGCCAGGAAGCCCAGGACCGTGACGGCCAGGAAGAAGAAGACGAAGACGCCGAGGGCGACGCCGTTCACGCCGTCGTTCACCGGTTACCTCCATGGCGGGCCCGCTGGTCGCGCTGCCACAGCGTGTAGGCGGTCATCGTCAGCGCCGTCGAGATCAGCACCCAGAGCATCTGGTACCAGTAGAAGAACGGGATGCCGATGAACGTGGGGTCCGTCTTGGCGTAGGAGCCGACCCAGAGCAGCGCCACGAAGGGTGCGAACAGGCACACCGCGATGACGACGCGGACCGGGGTCACCACCGGTGCGGCCACTTCGGGCGGAACTTCCGGCACATCTGACATTTCGCGGCTCCGTCCCCTCGCCGATCACCTGTGTAACGCGCAGGCAATGTAGGTCACGGAATCACCGCTGCGAAAGACCCCGTCCGCATATCGTCATGTCGATTCGGTGAAAGCCTGACATCGGTGTCAAAAGCAAGTTCAGCAGCAGCGGAAGCCCTGGCGTGGATCGGCCTCCTGACGGTCCGTCCGCATGCGTTCGAAGTCGCGCCGGCTCGGGACCTCCGCGTCCGGGTGGTCCCGGCGCACGTGTGCGACATACCGGTCGTAGGCTGATTCATCGGTCAACTCCCGGACGTACCAGCGCACTCCGCTAGTCGCCCGCCTGAACGCCGACCACATCACGCGCCGTCGCCTCCTTCTCCTCGCGGGTCGGGATCAGCCCGGCCGGTGCCGTGATGTTCGACTCGACGTACGGCGTCTCGCGCAGCGTGGAGAGCGCGGGGCGGCGGACGTGTCGAACGCAGACGCGAAGGGCGTCCGCGATCACGACCACGACCAGCACCGCGAGAATGGCCGAAATCACCCCGTCCACCGTGGAGTTGGTGACGACGGTGTGCATGTCGTCCATCGACTTGGCGGGTGGCAGTACCTTGCCCGCGTCGATCGCGTCCTGGAACACGGACCGTTGCTCGAAGAAGCCGACCCTCGGGTCGCTGGAGAACACCTTCTGCCAGCTCGCGGTCAGCGTGACCGTCGCGTCCCAGGCGAGTGGAATCCCGGTGATCCAGGCCCACTTGAGACGGCCGGACTTCACCAGGAGCGTGGTGCAGACGGCCAGCGCGACGGCGGCCAGCAGCTGGTTGGAGATGCCGAAGATCGGGAAGAGCTGGTTGATCCCGCCGAGGGGTTCGTGGACGCCGACCCAGAGGAAGTAGCCCCACAGCGCGCACACGATCGCGCTCGTCAGGGCCAGGCCCGGCTTCCAACTCACGTTCCTGAACGGCCGGTAGACGTTCCCCAGCATGTCCTGGAGCATGAACCGGCCCACCCGTGTGCCCGCGTCCAGCGCGGTCAGGATGAACAGGGCCTCGAACATGATCGCGAAGTGGTACCAGAAGGCGCGCAGACTCCCGCCGGTGACCTTGGAGAAGATCTCCGAGACGCCGACCGCGAGGGTGGGCGCGCCGCCGGTGCGGGACAGCAGACTGGCCTCGTCGACGTTCTTCGCGGCCTGCGCGAGGTCGGCGGGGGAGATGTGATAGCCCCAACCGCTCACCACCTGCGAGGCGTTCTGCACGGTCGTGCCGATCGCGCCCGAGGGGGCGTTCATCGCGAAGTAGAGACCCGGGTCGATGATGCTCGCGGCGACCAGGGCCATCAAGGCGACGGACGACTCCATCAGCATCGCGCCGTAGCCGATCATGCGGATCTGGGTCTCCTTCTGGATCATCTTCGGCGTCGTACCGCTGGAGATGAGCGAGTGGAAGCCGGACAGGGCGCCGCAGGCGATCGTGATGAAGACGAAGGGGAAGAGGGAGCCGGCGAAGACCGGGCCGTTGCCGTGCTTGGCGAAGTCGGTGACGGCGGGCATCTTCAGGGCGGGCAGGGCGACCACGACGCCGATCGCCAGCAGGGCGATGGTGCCGATCTTCATGAAGGTGGAGAGGTAGTCGCGCGGGGCGAGCAGGGTCCAGACGGGGAGGACCGAGGCGACGAAGCCGTAGCCCACCAGCCAGATCACCAGCGTCGAGGGCGCGAGCGTGAAGGTGCCGGCCCAGGACGACTCGGCGACCCAGCGGCCCGCGACCAGGGCGAGCAGCAGCAGGGCCACGCCGATCAGGGAGACCTCGGATACCCGGCCGGGCCGAAGTACCCGCAGATAGAAGCCCATCAGCAGCGCGATCGGGATCGTCATGCCGATGGAGAAGGTGCCCCAGGGGGAGGAGGCCAGCGCGTTCACGACGACCAGGGCCAGCACGCCGAGCAGGATGATCATGATGGCGAAGGTGGCGAGCAGGGCTGCCGCGCCGCCGAACGGGCCGATCTCCTCGCGGGCCATCTGGCCGAGGGACTTGCCGTCGCGCCGGGTCGAGAAGAACAGCACCACCATGTCCTGGACCGCGCCCGCGAAGATGACGCCGACGATGATCCAGATCGTGCCGGGCAGGTAGCCCATCTGCGCGGCCAGTACGGGTCCGACGAGCGGGCCCGCGCCGGCGATCGCGGCGAAGTGGTGGCCCAGCAGGACGCGGCGGTCGGTGGGGTGGAAGTCGATGCCGTTGTCGAGGCGTTCGGCCGGGGTGGCCCGGGTGCCGTCGACCTTCAGGACCTTGTACGCGATGAACCTCGCGTAGAAGCGGTAGGCGATGGCGTACGAGCCGAGCGCGGCGGCGACCATCCAGGCGGCCGACACGTTCTCGCCCCGCGCCAGCGCGAGAACGGACCAGCCCGCCGCGGCGACGAGCGCGACGAGGGTCCAGGCGACGATGGTTCGGACGTTCGCGGTACGCACCGGGTTGTCCTCCCGTCCACGCGGCGACGGGAGGAACGTAGAGCAACCCGGGTAACTCCGTAAGTCCCCTAGTCCTGTGGGCGCTTGAGTCGCGCCACGGGCTAGTCCTGCGGGCGCTTGAGGCGGGCCACGAACTTGTAGCGGTCGCCCCGGTACACCGAGCGCACCCACTCCACCGGCTTGCCCTCCTTGTCGAGGGAGTGGCGGGAGAGCATCAGCATCGGGAGGCCTACGTCGGTGCTGAGGAGGCCGGCCTCGCGCGGGGTGGCCAGGGAGGTCTCGATGGTCTCCTCGGCCTCGGCGAGATGGACGTCGTAGACCTCGGCGAGCGCGGTGTAGAGCGACGTGTACTTGACCAGGGACCTGCGCAGGGCGGGGAAGCGCTTCGCGCTGAGGTGGGTGGTCTCGATGGCCATCGGCTCGGCGTTCGCCATGCGCAGCCGCTCGATGCGCAGGACCCGGCCGCCGGTGGTGATGTCGAGCAGGTCGGCGAGGGTGTCGTCGGCGGTGATGTAGCCGATGTCGAGGAGCTGCGAGGTCGGTTCCAGGCCCTGGGCTCTCATGTCCTCGGTGTACGAGGTGAGTTGGAGGGCCTGCGAGACCTTCGGCTTCGCGACGAACGTGCCCTTGCCCTGGATGCGCTCCAGGCGGCCCTCGACGACCAGTTCCTGAAGAGCCTGGCGGACGGTCGTGCGCGAGGTGTCGAACTCCGCGGCCAGGGTGCGCTCCGGCGGGACCGGAGTACCGGGCGGCAACGTGTCCGTCATGTCCAGGAGGTGTTTCTTCAGGCGGTAGTACTTGGGCACACGCGCGGTGCGGACGGTGGCCCCACCCTCGTTCTCCGCACTGCTGACGTCGGTGCTCATGCTCCGCCTTTCCGGCTCCGGGCAAGGGTCATTCGGTGATCCCCTCTGTATACCGTCGCCGCCGCTTTTGGTCTAGTCCACAGCGCCAAGTGGTCTAGTGGAGGAGAGTACTCCGGCACCGCTGTTTTCGCTGCCTTCTTACTTAAAGGTTCCTGCATATGTAGGTCCCATAACGGCTGGTCAGGGGTGTTTCGAGGACCCTTGACAGGCCCACTGGTCTGGTCCAAGCTCCCGGTACTGGTCTACACCATTGGTTCAGGTCCCGGCTCTTGGGCGGGAGGTGTGGCAGGCATCCCTGAGGAGGGTGGCGTGAAGCGCAAGCTCATAGCCGCGATCGGTATCGCGGGCATGATGGTCTCCATCGCGGCGTGCGGGGGCAACGACGACAAGGGCTCTTCCAACAGCGGCGCCGACGCCAAGGAGCTGACCGTCTGGCTCACCGTCGACGCGCAGAACAACTGGCCCCAGCTGGTGAAGGCAGCCGACGCGGCCGTGCAGAAGGCGCACCCGGGCGTCAAGATCAAGCACGAGTACTACGGCTGGCCGGACAAGAACACCAAGCTCGACGCGGTCCTCGCCACCGACAAGGCCCCCGACGTGGTCGAGATGGGCAACACCGAGATGCTGGGCTACATGGTCAAGGGCGCCTTCGCGCCCGTGGACCCTGCCAAGTTCACCAACTCCTCCGCCTGGCTCGACGGCCTCAAGGCCTCCGTGACCTACGACGGCAAGACCTACGGCGTCCCCTACTACGCCGGTGGCCGCGTCGCCAACTGGCGCAAGGACATCGCCGCTTCGGTCGGCGTGAAGACGCCCCCGACCACGTACGCCGAGCTGACCGCCGACCTGGACAAGATCCAGAAGAAGGAGGGCAGCAAGTTCAGCGCCTGGTACCAGCCCACCCGTGACTGGTACGCGGCCATGTCCTTCGTCTACGACGCCGGCGGCGCCATCGCCACCCAGTCCGGCAGTGAGTGGAAGGCCAGCCTCTCCTCGCCCGAGTCCATCAAGGGACTGGGCGAGTGGAAGTCGGTCATCGACAAGTACATGCACGGCGACAAGACCAAGGACGAGTCCGACCGTTACATCGTCTACGGCCAGGGCAAGGCGTCCATGATCTTCGCCGCCGCGTGGGAGGGCGCGACCGCCGCCGACCCGAAGAACGACAAGACCGGCGGCAAGCTGGCGACCGACCTCGTCAACTTCGTGATGCCCGGCCCGTCCGGCAAGAACATGCCCGTGTTCCTGGGCGGTTCCGACCTGGCGATCCCGGTCAAGTCCAAGGCGCAGGCGCTCGCCGCCGAGTGGATCAACGCCTTCACCGGTCCGTCCGGCCAGAAGGGCCTGATGGCCAAGGGCAACCTGCCGAACAACAAGACCGACCTCGCGACGCTGAAGAGCGACCCCGCGACGGCGGTCCCGGCCACCGCGGCCGAGTCCAACTGGTTCGTCCCGATGGCGCCCGGCTGGGGCCAGGTCGAGAAGGCCCAGGTCCTGCAGACCATGCTGCAGAACATCGGCACCGGCAAGAAGTCGGTCGAGGACGCCGCGAAGGAAGCGGACACCGCGATCGACAAGGTCATCAACACCAAGTGACCTGAGGCAGGGCCCTGTTGGACACCGGAGGTGTTCTCGGGGCAGGGCCCTGCCCTCGTATGGCCGTACGACCTGAGGGATCGCTGAGGAGCGCGCGATGAGTGCCGACACGACCACCCCCGCCAAGGTGCCGCCGCAGCGGCACGCACCGCCACCGGGTGCCCCCACCGCACCCCGCGGACGGCGGACGTCGAGAGGGGCCGGGGTTCCCTGGCTGCTGCTCGCGCCCTGTCTGCTCATCCTCGGCCTGGTCATGGGCTATCCGCTGGTCCGGCTGGTCACGCTGTCCTTCCAGTCGTTCGGGCAGTCCCAGCTGTGGGGCTTCAAGCCCGCCGAGTGGATCGGCTTCGACAACTTCTCCGGGATCCTCGGCGACGGCGAGTTCTGGGGCGTCGTCGTCCGCACGATCGTCTTCGCGGCCGGCTCGGTCGTCTTCACGATGGTCGCCGGCATGGCCCTGGCCCTGCTCCAGCAGAAGGTCTCCGGCTGGGTGAAGACGCTCATCAACATTGTCCTGGTGGCCAGTTGGGGCATGCCGGTCATCGTCGCGACCACCGTCTTCAAGTGGCTCTTCGACACGGACTACGGCGTCTTCAACGCCCTGCTCAGCAAGTTGCCCGGCGTCGACATGGTCGGCCACAACTGGTTCGCCAGCGGACCGCAGGGCCTTCTCGTCATCATGCTGCTGGTGGTCTGGGGCGCGGTGCCCTTCGTGGTGATCACCCTCAGCGCCGGACTCACCCAGGTCCCCCAGGAGTTGGAGGAGGCGGCCCGCCTCGACGGGGCCGGCGCCTGGGGCGTCTTCCGGTACGTCACCCTGCCCATCCTCAAGCCGATCATCGTGATGCTCACGACCCTGTCGGTGATCTGGGACATGGGCGTCTTCCCCCAGGTGTTCGTGATGCGCGGCGGCCATCCCGAGGCCGACTTCCAACTGCTGAGCACCTACTCGTACGACCGCGCGTTCGTCGTCAACGACTACGGGCAGGGCTCGGCGATCGCCCTGGTCACCGTGGTGCTGCTGCTCGGTGTCGTCGCCGTCTACATGCGTCAGATGCTTCAGATCGGAGAGGTCGAATGAGCGCGCTCACGACCGACGCGCCCCGCAGGCCGACCGGCGGGCGCAAGAAGTCCAAGCTCGGCTGGAACCTCGTAGGCCTGCTCGTCTTCGTCGTCGTCGGCTTCCCCCTGTACTGGATGCTCGACACGGCGTTCAAGCCGGCGCGGGACGCCATCGACCCGGACCCGAGCCTGCTGCCCACCGGCATCACGCTCGACAACTTCCACCGGGCGCTGGACATCGCGGACTTCTGGGGCCCGGTCGGCCGCAGCCTCATCGTGTCCCTGTCGGTGGTCGTGATCGGCGTCATCGTGGGCCTGCTGGCCGCGCTCGCCATCTCCCGCTTCGCCTTCCGCGGCCGCAAGGTCGTGATCGTCGGCATCCTCGCGGTCCAGATGGTCCCGCTGGTCTCGATGATCATCCCGGTCTTCCTGCTGCTGAACGACCTCGACCAGTACGACAAGCTCTCGGGCCTGGTCATCACGTATCTGACCTTCATCCTCCCGTTCACGGTGTGGACCCTGCGCGGCTTCATCGTCAACATCCCGAAGGAACTGGAGGAGGCGGCCATGGTCGACGGCTGCTCCCGCACCGGCGCCTTCATCCGGGTGGTCTTCCCCCTCCTGGCCCCCGGCATGGTCGCCACGTCCGTGTACGGCTTCATCCAGGCCTGGAACGAGTACCTGTACGCCCTCATGCTGCTCAGTCAGGAGCACCAGACGGCGACCGTCTGGCTCGGCAACTTCACCACGAAGCACGGCACGGAGTACGCCCCGATGATGGCCGGCGCCACGATGATGGCCGTGCCGATCGTCGTCCTGTTCCTCATCGTCCAGCGCAAGATGGCCGCGGGCCTCACCGCCGGCGCTGTGAAGGGATAACGGCAACCGATGACGACACTCGCCAGCGGTACAGACACCTTGACGCGCGACGCCCTCACCGTCCTGCAACCAGGCTTCCCCGGTACGACGGCCCCCGACTGGCTGCTGCGCCGCCTGGGCGAAGGCCTGGCGTCGGTCGGCCTGTTCGGCCGCAACATCGCCTCGCCCGAGCAACTGGCGTCCCTCACCGCCCAGTTGAGGTCGGAACGGGACGACGTGCTGGTCGCGATCGACGAGGAGGGCGGCGACGTCACCCGCCTTGAAGCGCGCACCGGCTCCTCCTTCCCGGGCAACCACGCGCTGGGCGCGGTGGACGACGTGAACCTGACGAGGGAGGTGGCCCACGAGCTGGGCCGCCGCCTCGCGGAATGCGGCGTGAACCTCAACTGGGCCCCGTCCGCGGACGTCAACTCCAACCCCTCCAACCCGGTCATCGGCGTCCGCTCCTTCGGCGCCGACCCGGAGTTGGTCGCCCGGCACACGGCGGCCTACGTCACCGGCCTCCAGTCGGCGGGCGTCGCGGCCTGCACGAAACACTTCCCGGGCCACGGCGACACGGCGGTCGACTCCCACCACGCGCTGCCGCGCATCGACGCCGAGCGGTCGGTCCTGGAGGAGCGCGAACTCCTCCCGTTCCGCGCGGCCATCGCCGCCGGCACCCGCGCGGTGATGAGCGCCCACATCCTGGTCCCCACCCTGGACCCGGACCACCCGGCCACCCTCTCCCTCCGCGTCCTGACCGACCTCCTGCGCGGCCGTCTCGACTACGACGGCCTCATCGTCACCGACGGCATGGAGATGCAGGCCATCGCCGCCACCTACGGCATCGAACGCGGCAGCGTCCTGGCGATCGCCGCCGGGGCCGACGCGATCTGCGTGGGCGGCGGCCTCGCGGACGACGAGACGGTACGACGGCTGCGGGACGCGCTGGTGGGGGCGGTGCGCTCGGGCGAACTACCGGAGGAACGCCTGGCCGAAGCGGCGGAACGGGTACGGGGGTTGGCCCGGTGGGCGACTTCGGCGCCGGCCTCGGCCCGGGGCTCCGAGGAAGCCCCCGCGCCCGCGGCGGATGTGACGCGCGTCGACATAGGCCTCGTCGCCGCCCGTCGCGCCCTCACGGTCACTGGCGCCGACGGCTTCACGCCCCTCACCGAAGCGCCCTACGTCGCGCTCCTCACCCCCGTCGCCAACATCGCCGTCGGCGACGGGACGCCCTGGGGTGTGGGTGCGGAGCTCGCGCGGCTGTTGCCCGGTACGGAGACGGGGAGCTTCGCCGGGGAGGCCGCGGGGGATGCCGTGCTGGAGACGGCCGGGGCGCGGCGGACCGTGGTCGTGGTGCGGGACGAGCACCGGCACCCCTGGATGGCGGCCACCCTCGACACCGTGTTGGCGGCCCGGCCCGACACCGTCGTGGTCGAGATGGGCGTACCGCAGGCCCCGCCCCGAGGCGCCCTCCACATCGCGACTCACGGCGCGGCCCGCGTCTGTGGCCACGCGGCGGCGGAGGTCATCGCCGGGGCGTGACCGTGAGCCGGGGGAGCGACCCCGACCCGGGGGACCACCTCCGAATACACCGGCGCCGGGCCCTCCACGAGGGGGCCCGGCACCGGCATGCACGCGGAAGGGGGAGGCGCCGGCGCCTTGGGTTCCCTCGCGGGTCGGCCTGGTTGGGGCACCCGAGTCTCAGGTCCCTTGCGGGTGGGGCTTGTTGAGGAATCCGAGTCTCAGATGCCTTGCGGTGGGGCTTGTTGGGGCATCCAAGCCTCAGATCTCTTGCGGGTGGGGCCTGCTCAGGCACCCGAGCGCCAGCTCCCTTGCGGGTGGGGCTTGTTGAGGCGTCCGAGCGTCAGATGCCTTGCGGGTGGGGCTTGTTCAGGCCCCGGTGCCTCAGATCCTTTACGGGTGGGGCTTGTTCAGGCCCCGTGCCTCAGATCCCCTGCCAGTCCGGCTTGTTGACGAACGTGTGCCGGAAATAGTCCGCGAGCTTCAGCTTGGACGCGGCGCCCTCGTCGACCACGACCGTCGCATGCCGGTGCAACTGAAGTGCCGAGGCAGGGCACACCGCGGCGACCGGTCCCTCCACGGTCGCGGCGACCGCGTCCGCCTTGCCCTCGCCGGTCGCGAGCAGCACCAGGTGCCGGGCCTCCAGGATCGTGCCGATGCCCTGTGTGATCACGTGGTGCGGCACCTGCTCGATGTCACCGTCGAAGAACCGCGCGTTGTCCACCCGCGTCTGCTCGGTCAGCGTCTTGATCCGGGTCCGCGAGGCCAGCGACGAGCACGGTTCGTTGAACCCGATGTGCCCGTCGGTCCCGATCCCCAGTATTTGCAGGTCCACCCCGCCGGCCTCGCCCAACGCCCGGTCGTACGCCTCGCACGCCCCCAGCACGTCCTCGGCGGTCCCGTCCGGCCCGAAGAAGGAGTCCATCCCGACCCCGAGCGGCTCCAGCACCTCGCGCCGCAGCACGGAACGGTACGACTCCGGGTGCTCGGCGGGCAGCCCCACATACTCGTCGAGCTGCGCGATCCGCGCCCGCGAGGTGTCCACGGCCCCGGCACGCACCCCGGCCGCGAGTGCCTCGTAGATGGGCAGCGGCGTCGACCCCGTGGCCACGCCGAGCAAGGCGTCCGGCTTGCGCCGGAGCAGCTGTGCCATGGCCTCGGCGATCAGCTCGCCGCCCGACTTGGCGTCCGGAACGATGACAACTTCCACGCTGGGCCTGCCGTTCTGAAGAGAACCATGTGGTTTAGACCAATCGTGGCCAATCTAACAGAATCGGTTCCGCCCTCCCAGAGTGATCCACGTCCCACCACCCCGCACGGGCGCGGTAGCCGAAGAAGGGGTGAAATGGACCCGACCGCCCATGGATGGCCTCCGGCGGATCACCTACGCCCCCCGACGGAACCTCGCCCGATCGCCGCCGATCTCGGACACCACCCAACAGACACACCCCCACCCTCTTCCCCGCCCCCTCCGGAGGACCCCGCATGACCGCCACACCCCCGGCCCCCGACAGCGAACTCCCCGGCCGGATCATGGCCCGTGAGATGGCCGAACAGCCCGCCGTCCTGCGGCGCATCCTCGACGAGGGTGCCCCGCGCATCCGCCAGGTCGCCCAGGCCGTGGCCGCCCGTAAGCCGCGCTTCGTGCTGCTCACCGCTCGCGGTACGTCCGACAACGCCGCGCTCTACGCGAAGTACCTCCTGGAGATCCGCCTCGGCCTGCCCTGCGGGCTCACCTCGATGTCGACCACCACGGCCTACGGCGCCCGGCCCGACCTGACCGACGTCCTCGTCGTCACCGTCAGTCAGTCCGGCGGCTCTCCGGACCTGGTCGCCTCGACCCGGGCCGCCCGCGAGGCCGGCGCGATCACGGTCGCCGTCACCAACAATCCGGACTCACCGCTGGCCGCCGTATCCGAATATCACGTCGACGTCATGGCCGGCCCGGAGAAGGCGCTCCCCGCGACCAAGACGTACACGGCCTCCCTCCTCGCGCTCTACCTCTTCGTCGAGGGCCTGCGCGGCGGCGACGGCGCCGCGGCCAAGGCGCTGCCCGATCTCGCCGAGCAGCTCCTCGCCCGCCAGGACGAGGTCCGCACCCTCGCCTCCCGCTACCGCTTCGCCGAACGCATGGTCATCACCTCGCGCGGCTACGGCTACCCCACCGCCAAGGAAGCCGCTCTCAAACTGATGGAGACCAGCTACATCCCCGCTCTCGCCTACTCCGGCGCCGACCTCCTGCACGGCCCCCTCGCCATGGTCGACAACGTCTCCCCGGTCATCGCGGTCGTCACCGACGGCAAGGGCGGCACCGCCCTCCAGCCCGTGCTCGACCGGCTGCGCGGCCGGGGCGCCGACCTGGTCGTCATCGGCCCGGCCGGCCAGGTCGAACAGGCCTCGGCCGGCTTCGTCCTGCCCGTCGAGGGCGTCCCCGAGGAACTCCAGCCCGTCCTGGAGATCCTCCCGCTCCAGCTCCTCGCCTACGAGGTCACCATCGCCCGCGGCCAGGACCCGGACGCCCCGCGCGCCCTGGCCAAGGTGACGGAGACCCGCTGAGGCCGTGTCCCGTGCCGTGTCCCATGTACCGGCCATGGAAATTCCCATGACCAACCAGTCCCGCACAGGACCCGACACCGTTAGGCTTCCCACAGCCTTCAAGGCATGGACACCGAATGTGGTCTAGTCCACAATGTGTTAAGGCGTAAGCCTCCGTCTTCCCCGCACAGGAAGACGGATCGAGGAACCGAGGCTCTCTGCCCTGACTGCCCCGGCTCCTCATCCATCGGCCGATCGGGACCGCACACCCCGTGGCCGTTGCTGCTCCGGGCTGCGGTGCCGAGAGGGCTGAGGGTCCCTCTCAGGCGCCGCGGCCCGCGGGTGTTTTTAGGACAGGTACAGACCGGCGGGTACGCTCGCAGATGTGCCCTCCATGAACGAACTCGTACACCAGCACACCGCACTCGACGACTCCGACCTCGAGTGGCTCCACCTGCTGGTCTCGGAGTGGCAGCTGCTCTCCGACCTCTCCTTCGCCGACCTGGTCCTGTGGGTCCCCACGCGCGACGGCACCCGCTACGTCTCCGTCGCCCAGATGCGGCCGAACACCGGCCCCACCTCGTACCAGGACGACATGGTCGGCCACCTCGTCCCCCGCGGCCGCCGCCCGATGCTGGACGCGGCCCTGGACGAGGGCCGCATCGTCCGCGAGGGCGACCCGGAGTGGCGCGAAGAGGTCCCCGTCCGGGTCGAGTCGATTCCGGTACGACGGGACGGGCGCGTCCTGGGCGTCATCGCGCGCAACACCAATCTGCTCACCGTGCGCACCCCGAGCCGTCTCGAACTCACGTACCTGCAGAGCGCGTCGGACCTCGCGCAGATGATCGCGGCCGGTTCCTTCCCGTTCCCGAACCAGCAGGTCGACATGGACGCCTCGCCGCGCGTCGGCGACGGACTGATCCGCCTCGACGGCGAAGGCGTCGTGCAGTACGCCTCGCCCAACGCGCTGTCCGCCTACCACCGCATGGGCCTCGCCACCGACCTGGTCGGCCAGCCCCTGGGTACGACCACCGCCGAACTCGCCCCCACCCGGGGCCCGGTGGACGAGGCGCTCGCCAAGCTCGCCAGCGGCTGGGCGCCGCGCGAGTTCGAGATCGAGGCCCGGGACGGGGTCATCCAGTTCCGGGCGATCCCGCTCAAACCCAAGGGCACCCGCATCGGTTCCCTGGTGCTGCTCCGGGACGTCACCGAACTGCGGCGCCGCGAGCGGGAGTTGATCACCAAGGACGCGACCATCCGGGAGATCCACCACCGGGTGAAGAACAACCTCCAGACCGTCGCCGCCCTGTTGCGGCTCCAGGCCCGCCGGATCGAGTCGGAGCGCGGCCGGGAGGCGCTGGAGGAGGCCGTACGGCGGGTCGGTTCGATCGCGATCGTGCACGAGACGCTGTCCCAGAACCTGGACGAGCGCGTGGAGTTCGACGAGATCGCCGACCGGGTGCTCGCGATGGTCGCCGAGATCTCCCCGGGCAAGGTCACCGGCCGGCGCAGCGGCCGCTTCGGAATACTGGACGCCGAGGTCGCGACCCCGCTCTCCATGGTGCTCACCGAGATCCTGCAGAACGCCCTGGAACACGGCTTCCGCGAGGGCGAGACCGGCACCGTCGAGGTGTCGGCGGTGCGCGGCGGCAACGCGAAGGACGCCCGCCTGCTGGTCACCGTGCAGGACGACGGCGTAGGACTCCCCGAAGGATTCGACCCGCACCGCTCCGGCAACCTGGGTCTGCAGATCGTACGGACGCTGGTGGAGGGCGAGTTGGGCGGCACGTTCGACATGGTGCCGGGGCCGGAGCGGGGGACCCGGGTGATCCTGGATGTGCCGGTGCAGGCGCACAAGTGACGTACCCGCACACGACCTTCACATGGGCGGCCCCGAACGGCCGTATGCGCGACGGCATTTGAGCAGCGGCAAGTGAACAGCAAAGAGCCCCGGATCAAATGATGATCCGGGGCCAGTCGCTCGTTGCTATGCGCATCGGGGGTACTGCGCGCTGCGGCTCGGGGGCGGGAGATGCGTACTCGCTGTACGCGCCGCCAAGCTCAGGCTGTTAGCGGGTGGGCGTCAGGCGGAGGCCTGACGGGCACGGTTGCGAGCGGCGCGGCGCTTCATGGCGCGGCGCTCGTCCTCGCTGAGACCACCCCAGACGCCGGAGTCCTGGCCGGACTCGAGCGCCCACTGCAGACACTGGTCCATAACGGGACAGCGACGGCAGACGGCCTTGGCTTCCTCGATCTGCAGCAGCGCAGGACCGGTGTTGCCGATGGGGAAGAAGAGCTCGGGGTCTTCCTCGCGGCAAACGGCGTTGTGACGCCAGTCCATGGCTGCTACCTCTCCTTGGTATTACGTGCGGGTTGCTTGTGAATGTGAACGCTTTCACGAATCCCTCAACAAGTGAAGGGCCGAACGCCAGGTTCACTGGCGGGGTCCTGTGGATTGAAGAGGGGTTCCGGTGATCCGTGGAGGCCGGTGTTGCGGGCCGTCTCGATCGCCACGTAGAGACTCGCAAACCTCAGCGGCGGATACAACCCCTACCGGAAAGTTTTTTTTGATTCCTCGGTGTCGACTAGGTCACAGCCGTACTTCCATGGGGTGGACCCTGGTCTAAACGTTCGAGTGAAAGGACTTCAGCCCTTTCTGCTCACACAATCACACGCAGTGCACGGCGTACGCCTGTGAACGTCACGCTCGTACGCAGTCCGAGGTGGTCGCCGTCCATCTGGAGGGGCAACGGGACCTTCGAATGCAAGGTGAACTCGCTCAGGTCGTGCAGAGCCGCAGCGTGCTTGCCATGGGGTCCGCGTTCGGGGGACGAAGTGAGCAACTGGGTGCCATACCGGGCAACCGCGGCGCTGGACAGACGGCTGAGACCGAGTACGTCGAGGCCTTTATCGAACGACGCCTTAGGTGACGTGTACATCGGGCGATTGCCGAGATACGTCCAGGGCGAGGTGTTCGAGACTATGGCCACCACCAGATCGGTGACCGGATCGGTGCCGGGCTGCTCCAGGGTGATCGTCCCGTGCCGGCGGTGCTGCTCACCGAGAAACTGCCGGACCACCTGACGCACGTAGAGCGCGTGGGTGGATTTCTTGCCCTGCTCCCGCTGCTGCTCGACCCGCCCGACCACCCCGGCGTCGAACCCGAGCCCGGCGTTGAAGGTGAACCAGCGCGAGGGCACCGACTCGTCCTCGGTGCCGGGTGTCCCGGAGGTCAGTCCGAGGCCGACCGTGCGCTCGCTGCCCCGGCGCAGGGCGTCGAGGATGGCGCCGGTCGCCTCCACGGCGTCGTTGGGCAGGCCGAGGGCACGGGCGAAGACGTTGGTGGAGCCGCCGGGGACCACCGCGAGGCCGGGCAGGCGCTCGGGGTCGGGGCCGGTGTGCAGGAGGCCGTTGACCACCTCGTTGACCGTGCCGTCACCGCCGAGGGCCACCACCAGGTCGACGTTGCCGCTCTCCGCGGCCTGCCGGGCGAGGTCGCGCGCGTGGCCCCGGTACTCCGTGGTGACGGCCTCCAGCTTCATCTCGCTGGCGAGCGCGTGGAGCAGGACGTCGCGCGTACGTGCGCTTGTGGTGGTTGCCGCCGGATTGACCACGAGAAGTGCACGCATGAGTTGCAGCGTACCTACTGGGGGGTACCCGTCCCATACCGAGGTAGGGGTTGGGTAAGAGGAGAGGGCGTGAGCCTGAACACCTGGGGCCGTTTTCCGAGGGCTACCCTTCTGGGGTGAGTGCTGAGCAGACCCCCGCCCCGGAGACCGACGGCCCCGGCACAACCCGTCCGCGCCGGCTGACCTACGCGGCGGTCCTCGTCGCCGTCGAGGGTCTCGCGCTGGCCGTCGCCGGTGTGTGGATGCTCGTCCTGGGTCTCACCGGTGAGCCGGACGACCGGCAGCAGGCCGTGACCGGGGGAGTGACCCTGGTGGTGCTGGCGCTGCTGCCCCTGCTGGCCGCGCGCGGACTGCTGGGCCTGCGCGGCTGGAGCCGGGGTCCGGCCGTCATCACCCAGATCATGGCGCTGCCCGTGGCCTACAACCTGCTCCGGGCCGACAGTGTGGCCATCCCGGCCGGTATCGCGCTCGCGGTGCTCGCGATCGGCGCGCTGGTGCTGCTGGTGAACCCGGCGACGACACAGGCCCTCGGAATCCGAGGGCCCGGTCGTGGAACCGAAGAGCCGAAGAGCTGACTCCGGCGGGGGGGGACTACTCCTCGACGAGCAGCTTCTCCCGCAACTGCGCCAGTGTCCGGGCCAGGAGCCGGGACACGTGCATCTGCGAGATGCCGACCTCCTGCGCGATCTGCGACTGCGTCATGTTGCCGAAGAAACGCAGCAACAGGATCCGCTTCTCCCGGGGCGGCAGGTCCTCCAGGAGCGGTTTGAGCGACTCGCGGTACTCGACGCCCTCCAGGGCCTCGTCGTACGCGCCCAGGGTGTCCGCGACCGCCGGCGACTCGTCGTCCGTGTCGGGGACGTCCAGGGACAGCGTGGAGTAGGCGTTCGCCGACTCCAGGCCCTCCAGGACCTCCTCCTCGGAGATGCCGAGCTTCTCGGCCAGCTCGTGGACCGTGGGGGAGCGGCCGTGCCGCTGCGAGAGCTCCGCCGTCGCCGTGGTCAGCGACAGACGCAGCTCCTGGAGCCTGCGCGGGACGCGCACCGCCCAGCCCTTGTCACGGAAGTGCCGCTTGATCTCGCCGACGACCGTCGGGGTCGCGTACGTCGAGAACTCGACGCCGCGCTCCGGGTCGAAGCGGTCGACCGACTTGATCAGGCCGATGGTGGCGACCTGGGTCAGGTCGTCCAGCGGCTCGCCGCGGTTGCGGAAGCGGCGCGCGAGGTGCTCGACGAGCGGCAGGTGCATGCGGACCAGCCGGTTGCGCAGCTCCGCGTACTCGACGCTGCCGTCGTTGAGCGTGCGCAGCTCGATGAAGAGTGCGCGCGCTCCGCTGCGGTCCTGGGGGTCGTGCCGGGTGACCTGCACACTCTGTGTGCCCGCCACGTCGTCCCGCTCGTGCTCGCTCATCGCCTGGCCCGTCGCCCCTTCCTGAGCTTTCGCCTCCTCCCCCACGCTCGACTCAGTCGGAGCGGGGGGACCCCCGGCAACGGGGGAGACCCCACCAATACGCACGGCACCGTCCTGCTCACGTTGACCGTCGTCCATCACACCGGCCTCCGAGGGTTCTTCCTCCGGGTGCGGCCGGGCCTGCTCGGGAATCTGGCCGCGTGGCACGAGGGCGCCGCCGTCCGCCGTGCGGCGGGATCCGTCTGAACCGCCCTCGGCCGGCAGCTCCCGTGTGCCGCGCTCTTCGTCCCGCACCGGCCCGTCCCCGTTCCTCACGCCGGCCCGGGTCCCGCGCCGCGCTGTTTGTAGAGGCTGATCGAAACGGTCTTGTCCTCGTCGACTGCCGATGAGACCTTGCCCGCGAGGGCCGAGAGCACGGTCCAGGCGAAGGTGTCGCGCGCGGGGGCGTGACCGTCCGTCGTCGGGGCGGAGACGGTGACTTCGAGCGAGTCGTCCACGAGGCGGAAGACACAGCTGAGCACCGAGCCCGGCACGGCCTGCTGGAGCAGGATCGCGCAGGCCTCGTCCACCGCGATGCGGAGGTCCTCGATCTCGTCGAGGGTGAAGTCCAAACGGGCCGCGAGGCCGGCCGTGGCCGTACGCAGCACCGACAGGTAGGCACCCGCAGCCGGCAGCCGGACTTCCACGAAGTCCTGGGTCGCGGGCTCGCCTGCGATCTGGGACACCCTCACCTCCAAGGTGGTACAAGCTCTTTCGGGGGCCCAGGGGTCGCCCCCCGGGGTAACGCGATACTTGGTTCAGCGGTGACGCTACCGCGCTCCGAACTTTTCTGTCCCCGGGACCCCAACCCCACGCTGTCACTCATAGTAAACCTACGGATACGCTCCGTGGCTAGGGGTCCTGCGGGCCCAATTGGGAAGAGCGCGCGCCGGGTTGACGTACCCAGACGTCAGACGGTCGAACCGTCGAAACGGGCGGGAAACAGACGGCCGGAAAACGGGGTCACAGGAGACCGTGTCACAGAAGGCCGTGTCACAGAAGAACATGGTCGACGAAGCACCAGCGCCAGCTCTCACCGGGTTCGTAGGTCCGCATCACCGGATGCCCGGATTCCTTGTGATGTGCTGTCGCGTGGCGCAGGGGCGAGGAGTCGCAGCAGGCGACGTTGCCGCAGAAGAGGCAGAGTCGCAGCTGCACGGGGTGGGTGCCGGCCGCCAGACACTCGAGGCAGGTCTCGCTCTGGGGCTTCGGTTCCGGGAGCGGCAGCGCGTCGGCGTGCGTGCACTGTTTCATGATTGCCAGATTACGACGGCTGTGCGGTTGGCCGCGCGGAAAAACGAGGGCGGGCGAGGACGATGGACGTGATGCCACTGCTGTTGCTGGTGGCGGGCAGCGCCGTGGTGGCCGCCGCGGCCCGGCGCACCCCGGTGCCGGCGCCGCTGCTGCTGGTCGCGGTCGGACTGGTCGTCTCGTACGTCCCGGGGGTGCCCGACTACACCCTCGACCCGGAGGTCGTGCTGCCGCTGCTGCTGCCCCCGCTGCTGTACACCTCGGCCACCGACAGCTCGTACCTCGACCTGCGGGCCCAAGTGCGGCCCGTGGCACTGCTGTCGGTCGGCTACGTGCTCTTCGCCACGTTCGTCGTCGGCTGGGCCGCGTATGTGATCGTGCCTGGGCTGCCGCTGACCGCGGCGCTGGTGCTGGGCGCGGTGGTGGCGCCGCCGGACGCGGTCGCGGCGACGGCGGTGGCCCGGCGGGTCGGGCTGCCCTCGCGGATCACGACGATCCTCCAGGGCGAGTCCCTGTTGAACGACGCCACCGCGATCACCGCCTACAAGGTGGCCCTCGCGGCCGCGATCGGCGAGGGCGCGACCTGGGCGGGCGGCATCGGGGAGTTCCTGCTCGCGGCCGTCGGCGGGGTCGGCGTCGGGCTCCTGATGATGGTGCCGATCCACTGGCTGCGCACGCACCTCAAGGAGGCGCTGCTGCAGAACACGCTGTCCCTGCTGATCCCGTTCGTCGCCTACGGGGTCGCCGAGCAGGTGCACGCCTCCGGGGTGCTCGCCGTCGTGGTCGTGGCGCTCTATCTGGGCCACCGCGCGTGGGAGGTCGATTTCGCGACCCGCCTCCAGGAGGAGGCGGTGTGGAAGATGGTCGCCTTCGTCCTGGAGTCGGCGGTCTTCGCCCTGATCGGGCTGCAACTGCCCGTGGTGCTCAAGGGACTTGGCGAGTACCGCGGTCTGGACGCCGCCTGGTACGCGATCGCGCTCTTCCTGGTCGTCGTCGCGACCCGGTTCGTGTGGGTGTACCCGGCGGCCTTCATCCCCCGCATCCTGTCGGCGCGGATCAGGGAGCGCGAGGACAGCCCCACCTGGAAGGGGGCGATGACCACCGCCTGGGCCGGCATGAGAGGCGTGGTCTCGCTGGCCATCGCCTTCTCGATCCCGCTCACCGTGCACGGGGGCGACCCCTTCCCGCAGCGCAACCTCATCCTGTTCCTGACCTTCACGACGGTCATCGGGACCCTGGTGGTGCAGGGCGTGAGCCTGCCCCCGATCATCCGGCTGCTGAAATTCCCCGGCCGCGACCAGCAGGCCGAGACGCTCGCCGAGGCCAACGCCCAGGCCCAGGCCTCCCGGGTCGCCGAAAAGCGCCTGGAGGCCCTTCTGGAGGACGAACGCAACGCCCTCCCGCCACCGCTCGCCGACCGCCTCCGCGAGGTCCTGGAGCGCCGCCGCAACGCCGTCTGGGAGCGTCTCGGCGCCACCAACCCCGTCACCGGCGAGACCGTCGACGACACCTACCGCCGCCTCTCCCGCGAGATGATCAGCGCCGAACGCTCGATGTTCGTCCGCCTGCGCGACGGCCGCTACATCGACGACGAGATGCTGCGCACGTTGCTGCGCAGGCTGGACCTGGAGGAGGCAGCGGCTTATCGGGAGGCGGCGTAGCGGTTTCCACGGCACCTGGAGTGACCAGCGGTTTCCACGACCCCTGACGTGGGCTTACGGGAACGGCCGCCCGGTGACGACAGCGGCGACCGTGCTCCCGCGCGGGAAGGCGCCTTCCTCCACCAGGGCGACAAGTCCGTACAGCAACTTGGCGACATAGAGACACTCGACGGGCAGCCCGTGCCGGTCCTCGAAGTCCTCGGCGAAGGTGTCGAGTTCGGCCGGCACGCGCGCGTAGCCGCCGAAATGGAAGCGGTCGTCGAGCGACCAGTCGCCGCGCCGGCCGCCGAAGGCGCGCTCCTGGAGGGCTCTGATGTCAGCGTTCAGGAAGCCGCCCTTGAGGACCGGGATCCCCAACACCCGCTGGTCGGGGGCGAGTCCGGCGGCCAGTCCGGCCAGGGTGCCGCCGGTGCCGCAGGCGAGGGCGACGACATCGACGTCGGCACGCGCGCGCAGCTCATCGCCCAGGGCACGACAGCCGCGTACGGCAAGGGAGTTGCTGCCGCCCTCGGGGACGACGTACGCGTCCGCCGTGTCCACCGCGCGCAGGATCGAAGCCAGCGTCTCCGGTTCGGACTTGCGCCGGTACGTCGACCTGTCGACGAAGCGCAGGCGCATCCCGTCGGCCGCGCACCGGGCCAGGGACGGGTTGAGCGGGCGGTCGGACAGCTCCTGGCCGCGGACCACACCGACCGTGGGCAGACCCAGGAGGCGGCCCGCGGCGGCGGTGGCGCGCAGGTGGTTGGAGTAGGCGCCGCCGAACGTGACGACCGTACGTCCGGCCGCCGCCGCGAGATTGGGCGCGAGCTTGCGCCACTTGTTGCCGATCAGGTCCGGGTGGATCAGGTCGTCCCGCTTGAGCAGCAGCCGGACGCCGTGCCGGCCGAAGCGCCCGTCCGTGATCTCCTCCACCGGCGACGGCAGCCGGGGGCGCAGGGCGGCGAGGTCGGGGCTGGTCACGGCACCATTGTCACCCGGAGCGGCCGTGTCGGCCGGGTCCCCTGGGGGTCACTTCAGCCGGTCGCGGACCTGCTCGCGCAGCCACGTCATCGAGAACCCGCGCGGGTCCACCTTTCCGGGCTGCCACTCCAGGTGCCCGATCACCGACCGCTCCGACCACTCGTGGTGGCGGCAGATCGCCGCGGACACCTTCTCGATCGCCTCCAACTGGGCCTTGGGCCATGGGTCCTCGCCGTCGCCGAGGTTCTCGCACTCGAAGCCGTAGAAGTGCCGGTTGCCGTCGGTGTTCGCCTCGTTGTCGTGCGGCAGGCGCTTCTCCCCGATCACCGCGCGCAGCACGTCGTCGTCGCCGAGGCCCGCGTGGTTGGCGCGGCCGTAGCCGACCAGGTGGACGGTGCCGTCCTTGGCGATGACGCCGTGGCAGAGCGGGCCGGGCAGGTCCGGGCGGCCCTCGCGGCACAGCTCCACCGTGCGCGCGCTGCCGTTGGTGACCGTGTGGTGGATCATCACGCCGTGGACGGGCCCCCACGGGCCCTTGTGGTTGCGGTTGTGGTGCCTCCAGTCGCCGACCTCGACGACCGTGACGCCTTCGTCCCGCAGCGCGTCCAGGAAACCGCCCGCGGACATGGGTGAGGCCATGACGCCTCCTTCGTGCTGTGCGACGGCCGACGTGCACGGCCGTCTGTTATCGCCGCTTTTACCGAAAAAATCGGGTACGGACGACTTGTTCGTACGGCGTGCGAGCCGATCCGGACATCGGCGGCCCCGGCGGCAACTCGAACACCATTCGACGTAAACAGCCCCTGTGCCCAGCAGTTGAAGATCCATTCCCGCTCTTTCGGGTAATACCACCGGCACGCTGAGTGAGGAAGGCTGGTGCGCGAGAAGGATGTCGGGCGCACAGGGCCCGGCATGAATGGGGAGGGCATTTCTCTATGTCGGTAGGCGAAGAGGTCCGCGCGGAGCAGAACAAGCCGCAGCAGAGCCTTGGTACAGCGGCTGCGCGGAACCTGGCCACCACCACGAAGTCCGCGCCGCAGATGCAGGAGATCAGCTCCCGCTGGCTGCTGCGCACACTGCCGTGGGTGAACGTGCAGGGTGGCACATACCGGGTGAACCGACGGCTGAGCTACTCCGTGGGCGACGGCCGGGTGACATTCGTGAAGACCGGCGACCGCGTCGAGGTCATCCCCGCGGAGCTCGGCGAACTGCCCGCGCTGCGGGACTACGAGGACGAGGAGGTGCTCTCGGAACTGGCCGTCCGCTGCCGGCAGCGCGAGTACGCCCCGGGGGAGGCGATCGCGTCGTTCGGCGGCCAGGCCGACGAGGTGTACCTGCTGGCGCACGGCAGGGTGGAGAAGGTCGGCACGGGCCCGTACGGCGACGACACGGTCCTCGGAGTCCTCGCCGACGGCGCCTACTTCGGCGACCAGGCGCTGCTCGACCCGGAGGCCATCTGGGAGTACACGGCCCGCGCGGACACCGCCTGCACGGTGCTGATCCTGGCCCGAGGGGACGTCGAGCAGGTCGCGGAGCGCTCCGAGACCCTGCGCGAACACCTCGCGCAACTGCGCGCGATCCCCGAGCAGCGCACCAACAAGTACGGCGAGAAGTCCATCGATCTCGCCTCCGGCCACTCCGGCGAGCCGGACATCCCGCACACGTTCGTCGACTACGACGCCCGGCCGCGCGAGTACGAACTGAGCGTCGCCCAGACCGTCCTGCGCATCCACTCGCGCGTGGCCGATCTCTACAACCAGCCGATGAACCAGACCGAGCAGCAACTGCGGCTCACCGTCGAGGCGTTGAAGGAGCGCCAGGAGCACGAGCTGGTCAACAACCGCGAGTTCGGCCTGCTCAACAACTGCGAGTACGACCAGCGGCTCCAGCCGCACGACGGGGTGCCCGGCCCGGACGACCTGGACGAACTGCTCAGCAGGCGGCGCGGCACCAAGATGCTGCTCGCCCACCCGCGCGCGATCTCCGCGATCGGCCGCGAGCTGAACAAGCGCGGACTGGTCCCGGAGTCCATCGACGTCGGCGGCAACCGCATCCCGACCTGGCGCGGGGTGCCGATCTACCCGTGCAACAAGATCCCGGTCAGCGACCGGCGGACCACCTCGATCATCGCCCTGCGCACCGGCGAGGCCGACCAGGGCGTCATCGGCCTCCAGCAGGCCGGCATCCCGGACGAGATCGAGCCGAGCCTGTCGGTGCGCTTCATGGGCATCAACGAACAGGCGATCATCAAGTACCTCGTGACGGCCTACTACTCGGCGGCCGTCCTCGTGCCGGACGCCCTCGGCGTTCTGGAGAACGTCGAGATCGGCCGCTGGAGGTGACGTTTCAGCAGTTGGACGCGGTGTCCCCGCCCGTCAGGGCGGGTACACCCCGGTCGCAGCATCCCGGTCGCAGCGCAGGTGTCACCGTCCGCGGATTCTCCGAGGGGGACCCCATGGCCGAGTTCAGGACGGAGACGCAAGAGCCCGCCGGCGGCACCCCGCCACTCGACGGGACGCGGTCGCCCGGCGGCACCCCGCCGCTCGACGGGCACGAGGCGGCGGTGATCCTGGAGGGGGCCAGGGCGTCCGTCGACCCCGAACTGCGCGCGGCGATCGACTCGTTGCCCGGTTCGATGCGCCGGATCGCGCTCTACCACTTCGGGTGGGAGCACGCGGACGGCACCCCGGCGGCGGGCAACGCGGGCAAGGCGATCCGCCCCGCCCTCGTCCTGGCCGCCGCCACCGCACTCGGCGGCGAGCGGGCGCGGGCGAGCGCGCTGCGGGCCGCGGCGGCGGTGGAGCTGGTCCACAACTTCACGTTGCTGCACGACGACGTGATGGACCGGGACACCACCCGCAGACACCGGCCCACGGCGTGGACGGTGTTCGGCGACCCCGACGCGATCCTCGCCGGGGACGCGCTCCAGGCGCTGGCGCTGCGGCTCCTCGCCGAGGATCCGCACCCGGCGTCCTCGGCCGCCGCGGTCCGGCTCGCGGACTGTGTCGTCGAACTGTGCGAGGGCCAGCACGCGGACACCGCCATGGAGAAGCGCGACCCCGGCGAGGTCACCCTCGACGAGGTGCTCACCATGGCCGAGGCCAAGACCGGCGCGCTGCTCGGCTGCGCCTGCGCGGTGGGCGCGCTGTACGCGGGAGCGGGTGCCGAGGACGTCGCGGCGCTGGACGCGTTCGGCCGGCAGGCCGGGCTCGCCTTCCAGCTGATCGACGACGTCATCGGGATATGGGGCGACCCCGGCCGCACCGGCAAACCGGCCGGCGCCGACCTCGCCGTCCGCAAGAAGTCCCTGCCCGTGGTCGCCGCCCTCACCTCGGGCACACCGGCGGCCGCCGAACTCGCGGAGCTGTACGGACTGCCGTACGAGGAGGGGGAGTTGGAGCGCACCGCGCTCGCCGTGGAGCGGGCGGGCGGCCGGGACTGGGCGCAGGCCCAGGCGGCCGACCGGATGGCGCGGGCCGTGCAGGAGCTGGCCCGGGCGATCCCGGATCCGCAGGACGCGGGCGGTCTGCTCGCGCTGGCCGAGTTCGTGACCCGGCGCAGCAGTTGAAGACTCCGGAGCCTTCGGGAACCGTGCGGACCTGACTCCGCACGGCGACCGGGCTCCGGACCGAAGGGTCCCGCGCATCCCCACGGTGCGCGGGGCCCGTTCCCCCGCGCGGAAATCCGGATAGGCTCAACACCCTTACGGAATACGACTGTTGAGACGTGGGGGCGGGACATGGGCGTGGCGATCCGGGTGGCGGGCGAGGGTGACCGGGAGCTGATAGTCCGGCTGCTGGACGAGGCCTTCCAGGACGATCCGGTGAGCGGCTGGATCTTCCCCGACGCCGAGTACCGCCGCAGGACCCACCACAAGCTGATGGCCGCCTTCACGGACTCCGTGTTCGCCGACGGCCGTATCGACCTCGCCGAGGACGGTGCGGCGTGCGCGCTGTGGCTGTCGGTACCGGGTGAGGCGCATGTGAAGAAAGGGGCGGAGGGGGAGGACGGGACGGAGGGGGAGGACGAGGCCGTAGGGCTGCGGGAGTTGGTGGATCCGGACAACGAGCGGGTCGAGACGATCGCCCGACTCATGGCGGAGGGGCATCCCGCCGGCACGGCCCACGAGTACCTGTGGATGATCGCCGTGGCACCGGCCCGGCAGGGCGAGGGCCTCGGCGCCGCGCTCATCCGGCACGTCCTGGAGCGCTGCGACCGCGAGGGCCTGCCCGCGTACCTGGAGGCGAGCAGCGAACGCAGCACCAAGCTGTACGAGCGGCTCGGCTACTCGTTCACCGACAACACCCTCGACCTGCCGGACGGCCCGCGCATGTACCCGATGTGGCGCGAACCGAGGTCGTAGCGTGGGCTGACGTGGGGGCCGTAGCGTGGGTGCATGCCGGAACCCGAACCCACCGCCACCATCCTTCACATCACCGAGCGCGCCCTGTGGGACGCGGCCCGCGAGCGCGGCGGTTACGAGTGGTCGACCCGTGGCCGCACCCTCCAGGAGGAGGGCTTCATCCACTGCTCGACCAGTGCCCAACTCCCGCGCGTGGCGGCCTTTTTGTACGGTTCCTACGACGGCCCCGACGAGCTGGTGGTCCTGGTCGTGGACCCGGCACGGCTCGGCGCACCGCTGAAGTACGAGGCGCCGGAGCCGGGCGGCGAGGAGTTCCCGCACGTGTACGGGCCGATTCCGGTGGACGCGGTGGTGGGCGTGGAGACGTGGGCGGGATGAGTCGCTAGGCGCGGCTGGGCAGCCCGCCGGTCTCCGGGTCGCGTCCCGTCAGGCAGTGGACACCGCCGGCCGGGTCCCGCAGCACGGTCCAGTGCTTGCCGTGGGAGACGACGGTCGCGCCGAGCCGCTCGTGCCGTTCCCTGGTCGCGTCGATGTCGGCGCAGGCCAGGTCGAGATGGGCGGAGGCGGGGCGTTCCTCGCCGAGGCGCTGGAGCAGGACGCGGATCGGCAGGCCGGGCGGGGGCTTGAGCACATGGAACTCGGGGAGCGCGCCCGCCAGTGAGGCCCAGTCGGGCAACAGGGCGCTCCAGAAGGCGACTTCGGCGTCGTAGGAGCCGGGTCCGATGTCGAGGGACACCTGGTCGAGACGGCTCCCGGCGACGACGGGCGGCCGTACGGACTCGCCGTGCCAGGGGACCGCGCAGAACAACTGCCCGGCGGGGGACCGGAGTACGGTCCAGCCGTCGTGTTCGGCGACGGTGTCCGCGCCGAGCCGCAGCGCGGAGTCCACGAACGCGGGCACGTCCTCGACGGCGAAGTCGAGATGGGCGCCGCCGGGGCCGGCCTCGACCCCCTGGACCTTCACGCAGGCGTCCGCCCCCTCGGGCAGCAGGGTGACGAACTCCCCTTCCCCACCGCGCGGTTCGGACAGCCGGGTGTCCGTGACGGCCGTCCAGAAAGCGCGGGCGGGGCCGAGGAGGGCGCGCGGGCGGTCGACGAAGGCGTAGGTCCAGCGGACGGTGGTGCCGGCGGGGTTGCTCATGGCGTGATCGTAAGCCGGAGGCCGCGACCCGCCCCCGGGATTCTCAGTCCCCGTTGCGCTGCATGAACCGCAGCATGTTCCCGGCCGGGTCGCGGAACGCGCAGTCCCGGACACCGTACGGCTGGTCCGTCGGCTCCTGGACCACCTCGGCGCCGGACTCCTGGACGCGGGCGTAGAGGGCGTCGCAGTCGGCGGTGGTGAAGTTGACCCCGCGCAGGGTGCCCTTGGCGAGCAGTTCGGCCATGGCCTGCTTGTCGGCGGGGGAGGCGTCCGGGTTCGCGGCCGGCGGCTCCAGGACGATCTCCACGTCCGGCTGCAACGGCGACCCCACGGTCACCCACCGCATGCCCTCGAAGCCGACGTCGTTACGGATTTCCAGTTCCAGGACGTCGCAGTAGAAGGCGAGCGCCTTGTCGTGGTCGTCGACGGCGATGAAGCACTGGCGGAGTTTGAGATCCATGCAGCACAGGCTAGGGCTGGAGGGGCGGTCCCGCCCGGTTCGGGCGGGTGAAAGTGCGGGCCACGCAGGACGGGATCACCGCGCCCGCCTCGTGGGAACGGGCGCGGTAGGCGCTCGGGGTCTCGCCGACCAGCTCGGTGAAGCGCGAGCTGAAGGAACCGAGAGACGTACAGCCGACGGCCATGCACACCTCGGTCACACTCAGGTCGCCGCGCCGCAGCAGCGCCTTGGCCCGCTCGATCCGCCGGGTCATGAGATAGCTGTACGGCGTCTCCCCGTACGCGGCGCGGAAGCTGCGCTGGAAGTGGCCCGGTGACATCAGCGCGGTCCGGGCGACCGAGGCCATGTCGAGCGGCTCGGCGTACTCGCGGTTCATGCGGTCGCGGGCCTGGCGCAGCCGTACGAGGTCGTCGCGGTTCACGGGGTCAAGGATGGCACGGGTGCGGGCGGAGTCGAGGGGAACGACGAAGGGGCCCCGCCGGCGAACCGGTGGAGCCCCTTCCCCATACCCACTGACCTGCGATGGTGCACCGATCGCCGGTCGGGTCGGGCCGACTGGGTGTCAGGCCTTCTTGGTCTCCCAGAAGATCTTGTCGATCTGGGCGATGTAGTCGAGCGCCTTCTGGCCCGTCGCCGGGTCGGTGGACGCCTTGGCGGCCGAGAGGGCCTTCAGGGTGTCGTTGACCAGCTGGTGCAGCTCCGGGTACTTCTCGAAGTGCGGGGGCTTGAAGTAGTCGCTCCAGAGCACCGAGACGTGGTGCTTCGCGAGCTCGGCACGCTGTTCCTTGATGACGATGGCGCGCGCCTGGAAGTGCGGGTCGTCGTTGGCGGCCATCTTGTCCTGCACGGCCTTCACCGACTCCGCCTCGATGCGGGCCTGGGCCGGGTCGTACACACCGCAGGGCAGGTCGCAGTGCGCGCTGACCTTCACCTTGGGGGCAAACAGGCGGGAAAGCATGGAGCGTTCCTTCCTCGTGATCGTCTTCTCAGGTGGGACATTACTCCCTGGAGAAGCTGATTTCGCGAGTGCCCCCATGGGCTTAGGACAAAAGTCCGGGGTCGGACTCAGACTGGTGGAGGATAGGACCGGGGAGGTGCCGGGGATGCCGGAGCTGTCGCAGGAGACCGAGCGCGGGAGGGCCGTACTGCCCTTCGGGACGGCCGAGGTGACCGGGCCGTCCATGGTGCCGACACTGCTGCACGGGGATCTGCTCGTGGTGCAGTACGGCGCCAGGGTCAGGCCAGGGGACGTCGTCGTGCTGCGGCATCCGTTCCAGCAGGATCTGCTGGTCGTCAAGCGGGCCGTCGAGCGGCGCGACGGGGGGTGGTGGGTGCTCGGCGACAACGCGTTCGCCGGTGGCGACAGCACCGACTACGGCACCGTGCCCGGGGAACTGGTGCTGGGCAAGGTGCGGTTCAGGTACCGGCCGCTCAGGCCCGGTCAGCGTTCGCCGCTCGCGCTGGCGCGCTGGGTGGTCTCGGCCGCCAGGCCCGTCTTCCCGGACCGGCCGGCCTCCAGGCGCTTCCGGGCCCGGTAGGCGGCCACGTTGGCGCGGGTCGCGCAGCGGTCCGAGCAGTAGCGCCGGGAGCGGTTCGTCGAGGTGTCCAGGTAGGCGTTGCGGCACGGCGCGGCCTCGCACAGGCCGAGGCGGTCGACGCCGTACTCGGTGAGATGGAAGGCCAGGCCCATCGCCGCGATCGCCGCGTAGCCGGCCGTCGCGTTCGACGGGTGGTCCGCGAGGTGCATGTGCCACAGCGGACGGCCGTCCTCGTCCCGGAAGTTGTGCCCGGAGATCTGCGGGCTGACCGGGAACTCCAGGAGGAGCGAGTTCAGCAGGTTCACGGCGAGGGTCTCGTCGCCGCCGTCGGCCGCCTCGAAGACCGCCCGCAGCCGCGCCCGGACCGAACGGAAGCGGGTGACATCGGCGTCCGTGGCCCGCCGGGCCGCCTCCTGGTTGCCGGTGAACAGGTCCCGCACGGCCTCGACCGAGGTCAGGGCGTCCTTGCCCCGCGCCGGTTCCTCGGTGTTGACGAGGCGTACGGCATAGTCCGAGTAATAGGCCAGTTCCACTTGTAGTCCTTACGGAGGCGCTCTATGGTCGTGGGTGCGGTCGGGTAACAGCTGATCGTGCTTCCAGGGTATTACGACAGTGCTGCTACGACAGTGGTACGGCGACAGTGCCATGACGACAGTGCGTAGACAGGGGGTCCTCATGACGACCGGTGTCGGAACCGACTGGCAGGCCTGGCAGGAGAGCTGGGACCGGCAGCAGGAGTGGTACATGCCCGACCGGGAGGACCGCTTCCGGATCATGCTCGACATGGTCGAGGCGCTCGTCGGACCCGCACCCCGGGTCCTCGACCTCGCCTGCGGCACCGGCAGCATCTCCGCCCGGCTGCTCGCCCGCTTCCCGGACGCCACCAGTACCGGGGTCGACCTCGACCCGGCCCTCCTCGCCATCGCCGAGGGCACCTTCGCGGACGACGAGCGGGTCACCTTCGTCACGGCCGACCTCAAGGACCCGGAGTGGGCGACAAGGCTGCCGTACGACTCGTACGACGCGGTTCTGACCGCCACGGCCCTTCACTGGCTGCACAGCGAACCCCTCGCGGCTCTCTACGGTCAGATCGCGGGGCTCGTCCGCGACGGCGGTGTCTTCATGAACGCGGACCACATGATCGACGAGTCGACGCCCAGGATCAACGCGGCGGAGCGGGCGCGGCGGCACGCGCAGATGGAACAGGCCAAGCAGAACGGTGCCCTCGACTGGGCCGAGTGGTGGCAGCTCGCCGCCCAGGACCCGGTCCTCGCCGGCCCGACCGCCCGCCGTTACGAGATCTACGGCGAGCACGCGGACGGTGACATGCCCTCGGCCGCGTGGCACGCGCGCGTGCTGCGCGAGAAGGGGTTCGGGGAGGCGCGGCCGGTGTGGTGCTCGCCCTCCGACACCTTGCTGCTCGCGCTGAAGTAGGCCCCCGCAAGGGAAAGAGAGGCGGCGCGCGCACCGCGAAGTGGCCGCCTTCGCGAAGCTGCTGCCCGCCGGTGTCGGGGAGATCCGTGAGGTGAGCATGGACTACGTGTTCCGGAAGGAGACGGAGTTCCCGATGTCCGACCCGGTCGGCTTCATCAGGGTCCTCAACTTCACCGGCCCGAAGCCGACCGTCGGCTGGAGTCGCCCCTGTGACATGCCGACCAAGGAGGACTCGGGGACGTGCAGCTTCGAGCGGCTGCCGAACGGCAACGTCCTGGAGTTCCGCGAGAACTGGACCCACCTCTCCGTCATGCAGGACCCACGCCAGAAGTGGGGTGACTACCTCATGGTCACGCTCTATCTGAAGAAGGGCGGCACTCTCGAGGTCGACGACACCGCCGGTTTCACGGGCCGGAACTCGCTGGGCCCCTTGCTCGCGTCCCCGCCGCTGACGAAGAGCCGGCTGCGTGAACTGGCCCTGAATCCCGAGCTGTTGATGAAGAGCCGGCGGTAGGGGACGGCGAAAGGGGCGGTACGAGGATCTCGTACCGCCCCTTCGGCTCTCTTGCCGCGACGGCCAACTCTCTTACCGTCAGCGGACCTTGGAGCTCCGTACGGCTACAGCACCTTGGACAGGAAGGACTTGGTCCGATCGTGCTGCGGGTTCGCCAGGACCTCGCGCGGGTGGCCGGACTCGACCACCACTCCGTCGTCCATGAAGACCAGCGAGTCGCCGACCTCGCGGGCGAAGCCCATCTCGTGGGTGACGACGATCATCGTCATGCCGTCCGCCGCGAGGTCCCGCATCACGTCGAGCACCTCGCCGACCAGCTCCGGGTCGAGGGCCGAGGTCGGCTCGTCGAAGAGCATCAGCTTGGGCTGCATCGCCAGGGCCCGGGCGATCGCGACGCGCTGCTGCTGGCCGCCGGACAACTGGGCCGGGTAGTGGCCCGTCCGGTCACCGAGTCCCACCCGGTCCAGCAGTTGCTGGGCCCGCTCCCGGGCCACGGCCTTCGTCTCGCGCTTGACCTGGACCGGCGCCTCCATGACGTTCTCCAGGGCCGTCATGTGCGGGAAGAGGTTGAAGCGCTGGAACACCATGCCGATGTCCCGCCGCTGCGCCGAGACCTCCCTCTCCTTGAGCTCGTAGAGCTTGTCGCCCTGCTGCCGGTAGCCGACCAGCCGGCCGTCGACGTACAGCCGGCCGGCGTTGATCTTCTCCAGGTGGTTGATGCAGCGCAGGAAGGTGGACTTGCCCGAACCCGACGGGCCGACCAGGCAGAACACCTCGCGCGGATTCACCTCCAGGTCGATGCCCTTGAGGATGTGCGCGAGCCCGAACGACTTGTGCACGGCCTCGGCCCTGACCATCGGCCGGCCACCGGTGCTCGGGGCGATGTCCTTGGTGAGCTTGGTCATCGGGCCACCTCCGGGCGGCGGAAGGAGCCGAACATGCGGAGGTACTTCCCCATCCGCTGCAGCGGGGTCGGCGGCAGACTACGGCTCGAACCGCGGGCGTAGCGACGCTCGATGTAGTACTGGACGATGCTGAAGACCGTGGTCAGGAACAGGTACCAGATGCACGCCACGAAGTACATCTCGACGACCGCCAGCGAGGTGCTGGAGATGTCCGTGGCCTTCTTGATCAGCTCTGGGAGCTGGACGGCGTAGGCGAGCGACGAGGTCTTCAGCATGTTGATGAACTCGTTGCCGGTCGGCGGGATGATGACCCGCATCGCCTGCGGGAGGACCACCCGGCGCAGCGTCTTGCCCTGGGTCATGCCCAGCGCGTGCGACGCCTCCGTCTGGCCCTCGTCGACCGACTGGATGCCGGCCCGGACGATCTCCGACATGTACGCGGCCTCGTTCAGACCGAGTCCCAGCAGCGCCGTCAGGACCGGCGTCATCACCTGGTTCATCTCGTCCTTGTAGAACCCCAGGTTCAGGACGGGGAAGACGAGCGAGATGTTGTACCAGAGCAGGAGCTGGACAAGGACCGGGGTGCCGCGGAAGAACCAGATGTAGAACCAGGCCACCGTGCTGGTGACCGGGTTCGACGACAGCCGCATGACGGCGAGGATCACGCCGAGTACGACGCCGAGGAGCATCGCGAGCACCGAGATGTACAGCGTGGTCCAGGCGCCGGCCACGATGCCCGGGTCGAAGAGGTAGTCGGGGATCACGCTGTAGTTGATCTTCGCGTTGGAGAACGCGATCCCGATCAGCACCACGAGGCCCACGACCACCACGCCGGCCACCCAGCGGCCGTAGTGGCGCACCGGGATGGCCTTGATCTGCTCGGGCGGGACCGAGGGCGCGGGCGGCGGGACCTGGTCGGCAATGTCAGTCACGGTGACTGCCTTTCGACGTCGCGTGGATCAGGAGCCGCCGTTGATCTTGGCTTCGGTCACCGCGCCGTCCGTGACGTTCCACTTCTGCAGGATCTTGGTGTACTCGCCGTTCTTCATGATCGCGGCGAGGGCGGCCTGGAGGGCGTCGCGCAGCTGGGTGTTCGACTTGCTGACGGCGATGCCGTACGGACCCGCCTCGATCTGGTCGCCGACGACCTCGAAGTCCTTGCCGCCGCTGGAGGTCTTCGCGTTGTACGCCGCCACCGGGAAGTCGTTGAGGTCGGCGACGGACGCGGCCTGCTTCAGGCGGAGCAGCGCCTCGGGGTCGGTGTCGAAGGTCTGCAGGTTGATGGCCTTCTTGCCGTCGGTCGTACACTTCTTGCTCTGTGTCTTGGCGATGCCCTCGGACGTGGTGCCCTTCTGGAGGGCCACGACCTTGCCGCACAGGTCGTCCAGCGACTTGATGCCCTTCGGGTTGCCCTTCTGGACCAGGATCGACGTACCGGCCGTGAAGTAGTCGACGAAGTCGACGCCGTCGCCGACCTTCTTGCCGGTGTCCGAGTCCACGCCGTCCTGGCGGGCCTTGGTGTCGTTCATCGCCGACATGAGCACCTGGAAGCGCTTGGCCTGGAGGCCCACGATCAGGTTGTCGAACTTGCCGTTCTGGAACTCGAACTTCACGCCGAGCTGCTTGCCGAGCGCGTCCGCGATGTCCGGGTCGATACCGACGGCCTTGCCGCTCTCCATGTACTCGACCGGCGGGTACGCGATGTCCGAGCCGACCTCGATGACACCCGCCTTGCGGATGTCGGCGGGGAGCTTGCTCGCGAGCGGCGCCGAGGAGGACGCCGACTCCGAGCTGTCGCTGCTCTTGTCCGTCTGGTCGCCACAGCCGGCCAGCAGCAGGGTGGAGGCGACCGCGATCGCACCGACCGCTGCCAGCCGGGTGTGCGGGGCGGTCGTACGACGGGTGAAACGTGCGGTCATGGTGGGTTCCTCCGGCGGATGGATGGCGGTGCCGACGGGTCGACGAGAACACACACCTTCGGGTGTCGCGACCTCGTGTGATTAGGGCATCTTGCCATTCGGACTGAACCATTCAGGGGACCAGCCATGTCAAAATCGGATAACGGGTGACCCCCTAATCGCATCAGGTCGGTACATCAGGACGGCCCGCGCACGGACCATCTACGGGAATGGCTCCTTCCGGCCGGAGGATCTTCGGTACGGCCCACGGGGTGATCGATCACGGTTCCGCCTCTGGCGGACGAGATGTGACCTTGCGCCTATTGGACTCGTCCTCGGTGCCGTCCGTCCGGTAAGAAGGTTCTTTACACCCCTCATCCGGGGCTCAGGGCGCGTGTGCGGCGCGCCCGTCGCGCAGGTGCTCGTACGCATCAATTTCTGGGCCCTGCGCGGTGCCCGCCCACCCCTCACCAGGGAGTGGCCACCCTCAAATCAATGAAGACCTAAGGGGTTAGACAAAGTGGCAGCGGAGATCGTCAATCCTCGCAGCGACAGCAGTACGGATCAGGACGGCGGGGCCGAGCCCCTCGATTCCTTCGATCCGGCGTTCGCGCTGCACCGCGGCGGCAAGATGGCCGTGCAGGCCACCGTGCCGATCCGCGACAAGGACGACCTGTCCCTCGCGTACACACCCGGCGTCGCGCGCGTGTGCACCGCGATCGCGGAGCAGCCGGAACTCGTCCACGACTACACATGGAAGTCGTCCGTGGTCGCCGTCGTGACGGACGGTACGGCGGTGCTCGGACTCGGCGACATCGGTCCTGAGGCCTCCCTCCCCGTCATGGAGGGCAAGGCGATCCTGTTCAAGCAGTTCGGCGGCGTGGACGCGGTGCCGATCGCGCTGGACTGCACCGGCGTCGACGAGATCATCGAGACCGTGGTCCGCCTCGCGCCCTCCTTCGGGGGTGTCAACCTGGAGGACATCTCGGCGCCGCGCTGCTTCGAGATCGAGCGCAGGCTCCAGGAGCGGCTCGACATTCCCGTCTTCCACGACGACCAGCACGGTACGGCGATCGTGACGCTGGCCGCGCTGCGGAACGCCGCGCGGCTGACCGGGCGGGAGCTCGGCGAACTGCGGGCGGTCATCTCCGGTGCGGGCGCGGCCGGCGTGGCCATCGCCAAGTTCCTGCTGGAGGCCGGGCTCGGTGACGTCGCCGTCGCGGACCGCAAGGGCATCGTCTCGCGAGACCGGGACGACCTCACGCCGGTCAAGCGGGAACTGGCCGAGCTGACCAACAAGGCGGGTCTCTCGGGGTCGCTGGAGGCGGCGCTGGAAGGTGCCGACGTCTTCATCGGGGTCTCCGGCGGTACGGTGCCGGAACCTGCCGTGGCCTCCATGGCCGAGGGCGCCTTCGTCTTCGCCATGGCCAACCCGGATCCCGAGGTGCACCCCGATGTGGCGCACAAGTACGCGGCGGTCGTCGCCACGGGGCGGTCCGACTTCCCGAACCAGATCAACAACGTGCTGGCGTTCCCGGGGATCTTCGCGGGGGCGTTGCAGGTGCGGGCCTCTCGGATCACGGAGGGGATGAAGATCGCGGCGGCCGAGGCGCTGGCCGGTGTCGTCGGAGACGATCTCGCCCCGGACTATGTGATTCCGTCGCCGTTCGATGAGCGCGTCGCGCCTGCGGTCACCGCGGCTGTCGCTGCGGCGGCGCGGGCGGAGGGCGTTGCCCGACGGTAGCCCGGATGGCCCCGTCCTTCTGGGCGGGGCCATTTCTTTGCCCACCCGCCCGCCCGTTCAGGTGACTTGGGGGGCGTATCCCGTGGGTGGCTCGGGTCTCGTCGGCGGCCACGGCCCGTGGTCGTTTGAACCTTTCCCACCCGCCCGTTCGGGGCGTTGACGGGTGGGCCCTGCCCGTGGGCCCTGAGGCCGGTCGGCGGCCGCAGGTAGTCGTAGGGGCCGGGTACCCCGACCCGCCCGGTGTTCGAGGACGAGGCCGTTCAGGCCGAGGCGCGGCGCTCGGCCCAATGCCCCGCACCTTCGCGCAAGAGGGCATGTGTCACACCGCCCGGTAGTTCCCTGGCCAACCGGCGGAGCCTATCGTCAAGGTCATGTTCGCCGTCTACGCCGCCCGAATCGACCGCGACCAGCCGCTCTCCGGCCTTGAGTTGGGGGAGCGTCCCGCCCCCGAGGCCCGGCCGGGCTGGAGTGTCATCGATGTCAGGGCCGCCTCCCTCAACCACCATGACCTGTGGTCCCTGCGCGGCGTGGGCCTCGCCGAGGACAAGCTGCCGATGATCCTCGGCTGCGACGCCGCCGGTGTCGACGCGGACGGCAACGAGGTCGTCCTGCACTCCGTCATCGGCCAGACCGGTCACGGCGTCGGCCCCAAGGAACCCCGTTCCATCCTCACCGAGCACTACCAGGGCACCTTCGCCGAACAGGTCGCCGTACCGACCTGGAACGTGCTGCCCAAGCCGAAGGAACTGTCCTTCGCGGAGGCCGCCTGTCTGCCCACGGCCTGGCTGACCGCGTACCGCATGCTCTTCACCAACTCCGGTGTACGGCCTGGTGATTCGGTGCTCGTGCAGGGGGCCGGCGGTGGTGTCGCCACGGCCGCGATCGTGCTCGCGAAGGCGGCCGGGCTGCGGGTCTTCGCGACCAGCCGGGACGAGGCCAAGCGGAAGCGGGCGCTGGAACTGGGCGCTCTGGAAGCCGTGGAGCCGGGTGCGCGGCTGCCGCAGCGCGTGGACGCCGTCATCGAGACCGTCGGCGCCGCAACCTGGTCCCACTCGGTGAAGTCCCTCAAGCCCGGCGGCACGCTCGTCATCTCCGGTGCCACGAGCGGCGACCGCCCCTCGCACGCCGAACTGACCCGCATCTTCTTCCTCGAACTCAAGGTCGTCGGCTCGACCATGGGCACCAAGGACGAACTGGAGGACCTGCTCGCCTTCTGCGCCGCGACGGGTGTCCGCCCGGTCATCGACGAGGTGCTCCCCCTGGACCGGGCCCGCGAGGGCTTCGAACGACTCGACTCCGGCGGCCAGTTCGGCAAGATCGTCCTCACGAACGGCTAGCGGCTCCTTCCCTCTCACCGCTTCTACGGCCGGTCCGGTTCCCCGGGCCGGCCGTCGCCGTGTGCCACCTGCGCCCACCCCCGTCCGTCAACTTTGGTTGACATGCGGGCCGTGTCAACGTAAGTTGACGTCATGACCGAAGCAACGGATCTCGCCGAGCGCGCGGGTGACCGTGATCCACGGGTCGGCCTCCGTGCCGTGTCCGCGCTGCGCAAGCTGGTGGAGCAGCTGGAGGCGGTGCAGGTGCGCGGTGCGCGCAATCAGGGCTGGTCGTGGCAGGAGATCGCCGCGGAACTCGGAGTCAGCAGGCAGGCCGTGCACAAGAAGTACGGGAGGCAGTGATGTTCGAACGGTTCACGAAGGACGCCCGCGCCGTGGTGCGGGGCGCGGTGGAGCACCGCGAGCGGTCGGGGTCCGGTTCCGTCGACCCCGATCACCTGTTGCTGGCACTCCTCGACCGCCAGGGCAGCCGGGCCTCCTTCGCCCTGGCCGCCCTGGGTCTCGCTCCCGAGGAACGCAAGGAGTCCGTACGTCAGGCGCTGGGCGACGCGCGCAGGCGGGCCGGGCTCTCGCAGGCCGAGGCCGACGCGCTTGCCGGGCTCGGCATCGACGTCTCGGAGATCGTCGCCCGGGTCGAGGAGGTGCACGGCGTCGGGGCGATGTCCGGTGACCGCAAGGACAAGGAGTGGTGGTCCAGCCGCCGTGTCTTCAGCCGTGGCGCCAAGAACGTCCTGGAGAAATCCCTGCGCATCGCCGTCGCCCGTCGCGACCGGCATGTCGGCGACGAGCACTTCCTGCTCGCCCTGACCATCCTCCCCGGAGTGCCGGGTGAGGTGCTCGCCGACCACGGGGTGACCCACGAGGCGGCGACCCGCGTGCTGTACGGCGGGGGAGAGGCGAAGGCGGGCTGAGGAGCGGGGGCGGGCTGAGGGGTGGAGGCGGCGTGAGGGGCGGGGGCGGTGCGCCTGGGCTCGATGCCGGGGCGCACCGCCTGTGCCGGTGCCTCACCGTGTCGGCTCAGGCCTTGTACCCCCGCAGTACCGCCCCGATGTGCGCCGCCGCCGCCGACAAGTGGCGCCGGGTGTCCCGGAGCTGGTCCTCGGTGACACCGCGGTCGCGGGCCGCGTCACGGATGTCGTCCCGGAAGCGGTCGAGGAGCCGGTCCAGATCGCGGGCCGGGTCGCCGGTGGAGTCCTCGTGGGCCCAGGTCGGTTCGTACTCGGCGGGGAAGTCCTCCGGGGTTTGGCTGTACTCGGGTGCCGACGGCGCCCCCGGTGCCGAGGCCGACTTGCCCGCACCCGCACCGGTACCCGCGCCTGGCCCCGCCCCCGGCCGTCCCCCGAACCCGAAGTCCTTGCCGAACTCCTTCCCGAAGTCGCCGAACTCCTTGGCCAGTTCGGTCAGGCTCTCCCGCACGCCCGTGGGCCAGTCGCCGCGCGCGAAGTGGTCCTGCGCGTGTTCCTGGACCTGGCGGCCGATGCGCTGCATCTCCTCCTGGGCCTGCGCCCACGCCCGCGTCTGCGCCTCCTTGGCCTGGCGCCGGGCCTGCTGGGCCTCCTCGCGGGCCCGCCGGCTCTCGTCCTTGGCGCGCCGGGCCTGCTCCTTCCACTCCTGCTTGGCGCGGCGCATCTCCTCCTTGGCGGCGCGCCACGACTCCTTGTCGCCGAAGTCCGTGAAGTCCCCGGCGGGGCTGTCGTGTTCGCCCGGCCGGCCGCGCCCGGTCCTGGCTCCCTGGCGGGCCTCGGTCGCCGCCGCGCGCATCTCGCGCCGCAGGTCGCCCGCCGCGCCCCGGACGTCGGCCCGGATCTCGGCGGCCAGTTCGGCGACCGACTCGCGGATCTCCAGCTCCAGGTCGGCCAACTCGCCGCTGCGGTCGGCCAGTTCGGCGCGGCCGGCGTCCGTGATGGCGTACACCTTGCGGCCGCCCTCGGTGGTGTGGGTGACCAGGCCCTCGGCCTCCAGCTTGGACAGCCGGGGGTAGACCGTGCCCGCCGAGGGCGCGTACAGCCCCTGGAAGCGCTCCTCCAGGAGGCGGATGACCTCGTAGCCGTGTCGGGGGGCCTCGTCCAGCAGCTTCAGCAGGTACAGGCGGAGGCGGCCGTGGGCGAAGACGGGAGGCATGTCAGAGCACCTTCTTGTCGGTCGTGCCGTCGGCCGGGGCGGTGCCGGAGGCATCACCCGGGCCGGAAACGGAATTGTCCCCCGAGTCGCCCTGAGCCCCGTCCACAGGAGCGCCGGTCACATCGCCAGAGGCGCCGGTCGCGTCGCCCTCAAGCCCCCGTCCGCTCTCCTGGGCGGCGTCCTGGAAGGGCTCCTTGTCCTGGAGGTGCTCCTTCGCATCCGCCTCCCACGGCCCGTCCTCACCCTCGCCCTCGTCCTCCGCCACCGGCCGCCGCAGCAGCGCGATCGACCCGGAGACGGTCGTGGCGCGCAGCTTCCCCGTGCCCGCGCCCAGCCGGCCGGTGATCTTGTGGGCGCCCCACTGGCCGTGCACCCGCAATCCGTCGAAGGCGTTGGAGATCGAACCGCTCGCCGTGTTGGCCTCGACGTCCGCGTCCGCCGGATGCGGCAGCCGGATGGCGATCTCGCCCGAGACATTGGTCAGCCGGACGTCGGTCGGGCCGTCCGGGTCGAGGTCCACGATCATGGAGCCGCTCACCGACTCGGCGCGCACGGAGGGTCCCGAGCCCTCGACGACGGTGAGATCGCCGGAGACGGAGTTGAAGCGGAGGTCGCCGGTGACGGCCTGCGCCTCCAGGTTCCCGGAGACCGTCTCGGCGCGGACCGACCCGGAGAGGCTGACGAGGGTGGTGTCCCCGGTGACCCCGCGCACCACCGAAGGCCCGCTGATCCCGGAGACGACGGCTGCCGCGCCGACCACCCCGACCTCGACCCGGGTGTTCGCGGGAACGGCCAGGGAGACCACCGCGCTGCGCCGCCAGCCCTTCCGGTCGAGCCACTTGAGGAAGCCCTTCCAGGGCAGGTCCTCGTACGCCACCGTCAGCGTGCCGTTCTCCTGGGTCACCACCAGGGGTGGCCCGTCGATCTCGGAGATCTCGATGCGGGCGGAACCCTCGTCCGTCCCCACGACGTTCACCGTTCCGTTGACGATGCGCACATGGAGATCGCTCACGGGCTCGTCGAACGTGAGCTTCTTGGGCTCTGCGACGGACCACTCGGACATGATGCAGACCTCCTCGGCCGGGCATGACTGAACTGAACGGAACTGGAGCGGGATCGATCTGGCGCGGGATTGACCTGGACACGACGCGCCATATCGCGTCTCCCAAGAAACACGATATATCGCGGATGTGGAAAGTCAAGACACTCGTTCAGGTGGCCGCCTCCGGGCGTTGAACAACCGGCAAAAATGGGCAAATTACCCTAGCGTGTGACCATGTCGACGGAGAAACCCCAGGCCGGACCTCGGACCGGCGCCACCCCGGGCGCCCTGCTGCTCTGCCGGGCCGCCCCCGAGTCCGTCGCCCAGGCGGCCCACCCGCTCCGCGAACGCATGCTCCTGACCCGCGCGGGCGACGACTGGAGCGTGCTCGTCCCCGAGGGCAAGCCCTGGCTGCACGGCGACGAACCCGTCGACCGCGTCCTCACCGGCTGGGCCACCGCGCTCGCCGTCGGCGCCCCCTGGCCCGTACTCGCCCTGTGGTGGGACGCCGACCGCGCGGGCTACACCCTGGCCTCGGGCTTCCGCCGCCCTGTCGGCTACGTCTGGCTCACCGACGGCACCCCGGCCGGCGAGGACGAGGCGATGCGCACCTTCGCCGCCCGCCTGGGCCTGGACCCCGTACTGGACCTGCAGTCCCTGGCCCAGCTCACGAGACCGGACCCCGAAGCAGACGCCCGCGCCCGCCTCCGCGGCCTCCTCGCCGTCCTCACGCGCGCGGGAGTGGCACTCCCCGCCGGCCTCACCCCCGGTGAACCCGCCGACCGCCTCCGGGAGACCGCCCGCGTCCAGTCGGACGCCCAGCAGGTCGAGTGGGCGGGCTGGCGCGAGGCGGTCCGCGCGGAACTCGACGCGGTCGACAGCAGCCGCCTCGGCCCCTGGATGCCCTGGTCGGGCACCCCCAGGGCACGCGCCCTCGCCCTGGCCCAGACGGCGGCGGGCCTCCCGCTCACGACCTGGGGCCTACGACGCCGTAGCGGAGGCTGGTTCGTCGCGGGGGCACTGCTCCTGGCCCACGGCACGCTGGGCCTCGCCTACGACCTCGCCTACGACCTCGCCCGCCCGCGCGACTGACGCCGCCGACGGGACCGCGGTAGAGACGAGGCACTGTAGGGACCGGGAGCCGTAGGGATCCCTAGGGGCCGGGAGCCGTAGGAACTACTCCTCGTCGTCCTCGTCGTCCTCGTCGTCCTCGTCGTCCAGTCGGGCCAGCCAGGTCGCCAGGCGTTCCACCGGGACCTCGAAGTCCGGGTTCAGGTCGACGAAGGTGCGCAGTTGCTCGGCGAGCCACTCGAAGGTGACTTCTTCCTCGCCGCGCCGCTTTTCGAGCTCTTCGATGCCTCGGTCGGTGAAGTACACGGGGAATCTCCTGAGGGCGTGGGTCTGACACCTCCAGGTTATGCGGGCGGCAATGCTTCCGATCCACCACCTCACGCGCGCGTGACTGGGCACAATGACCGCAGGGGGTGCTCATGGAACGGATGATCCAGGAGATCGAGCTGCCCGGGGGAGAGCGGGTGCTCGCCCGGGTCAGTGTGCTCTCGCCCGAGGAAGTACCAGGCGGGGCCGAGGAGTTCGGGTACGAGGACGTGGGCGCCCTCGATCACATGGCCGCCCGCGTCGACCAGCTCAACGAACTGGTCGGCGGGGTCGGCGGGGCCGTGCTGGCGGCGGCGCGTGCCGTACGGCCCGACGAGGTCAGCGCCACCTTCGGTGTGGAGTTGGCGATGAAGCCGGGGAAGGCCGTGGCGCTGCTCGCCGACGGTGAGGCCAAGGCGGCCCTGTCGATCACGCTCACCTGGCGCGGGGACAGCGTGCAGGAGGCCACAGGGGACGCCACCGTCACGGCGCTCCACGACGGCCAAAGCGCCGCCGCCACATGACCGGCCAGCTCGACCGGTTGGCGATGCGAGCCACCGTACGGATCGGTCCGGACACGGCGCCCGGCACCCTCTGGGGCAGTGGTTTCCTCGTCGCCCCCGGCTGGGTGCTGACCTGCGCGCACGTCCTGCCCCTCTCCGCCGGTGTCGAAAGTGTCGGCACGCTGCGCGTGCAGGGTTATCAGCTCGATGCCCCGGCCCGGCTCGCGTACTGGCTCGGCGGCGGCACCGACCCCGAACAGGATCTCGCTCTCGTCCGCCTGGAGGATGACGCGGCACACGACCACGCGTGCGTGCGGCTCACCGATCGCTACGACCCGCCGCACCAGGTCACCGCGTTCGGCTGGCGCACACCCGCGGGCGGTGCGCCCCAGCCGTGGAACGGACACAGCGAGTGCAACGGCAGGGACGGCTCGTACGGGTTCACCCTCGCGCCGCGCATGGAGATACCGCACGGGGCCTCCGGCGGACCCCTGCTGGACCGTGACCACGGAGTTGTCGCGGGCATCGTCAAGGCCCGTCGCGCAGGCAAGGACGGCGGTCTGGCCGTCGCGGCGACGGCATTGCGCGGCTTCCGCGAGGCGCGTGCCGTGGGCGGCGAGGACAGCCTGGGCCGCGACCCGTACGCGGCGCTCATCCGCAGGCACGACCGCTGGCACCGCGGCGGGACGGTCGGCCAGAGCTGGGTGTGGCTGCAGGGCGAACCGTCCTTCGGCGGCCGACGCGGCTGGGGGCCCCGGGACAGCGCCGAGGCGTCCGCGCTGCTCGCCGAACTGCCGCGTCCCGTCTCGTCGGCCGAACTTCAGCGGATGATCAGCCGCGTGCTCGGCTACGAGCCGCTGTGGGAGGACGAGTTGGCCCCGGTCGACTGGCGCGACGGGCAGGGCTGGGTGCACGACCAGCCGGACGGCGCCGAGATCGTCGCGCTGCACTATCTGCTCGCCGTCGCCCAGTCCTGCCGGCGGCGGGCACCGGACGCCGTCGTCGAACTGGAGCGCTGGTTGAAGGCGCGGGTCGAACAGCTCCCCGTCTTCCTCGCGGCGCTGCTGCGTGAACGCGCGGGCGAGGAGCGGGGGTCGAGCACTGTCGGTGCCGATGACGGTGCCGACGGCGGTCGGCTCGCGGACGACCCCACCGTCCCGGACAGCGAACGGCCCGTCGTGGCCGTCGAGTTGGAACTCAACCCGTACGGTCCCGGCGACCGTTTCCACTGGCGGGTCTGGTCCTGGCCCGACGGACCCGACACGGCGCGGATGCTCGACGAGGACACCGAGGAAGAGGGCGCCCGGCTCACCGACCTCCAGCGGGTGCTGCACCGGCCGCTGCGGCAGGCGTTCGGGAAACTGGATGCCGAACAGTGCCCCGCCCGCCTCGAACTCGCCCTCCCCGTGCAGCACTTCGGGCTGGACGCCCACCAATGGCCACGGACCGCCGAGCCGTCCATGGGCGCGCAGCGACAGGTCGTGCTGCGCTCACTGAACCGGCGCGGCGAGCCGGCCCCGGTGTGGCGGGAGCGCTGGGACGGCGTCACCGGAAAGGTGCTCAAGGCGCTGCCGGTGCACTCGCCCGAGTACGCGAAGGAGGCGCTGGAGGCGGCGGCGCCCGACGCGGTGCCCGTCCTGTGCCGCCCGCCGCAGCAGAACGCCGACTCGCTGACCGAGGCGATAGGCGCCGGATACGGCGTCGCCCTGTGGAGCCTCAGCGCCGAGCACGCACGCGCGTGCGGCACGGACTGCGGCGAACTGTACGGCCGTACCGCCCAGTTGCTCGGCTCGGTCGACGGCGCCGCGGCCCTCCCCGAGCGACTGAGAGCCCTCCGTGAACAGGCCGGTGAGGAAGGCGGCGAGGACGCGGCCTGGACGGCACACATCGCGCTCCTCTACGACGACCCGCGGCGCCCCCTCCCGGTCTGCGACGACCCGCTGGACTCCCCGTGACCCGTCAACTCCCCACCGCGACCCGTGGATTGTGACCGCCCGGCAGAAGGAGACTCCCGTGACCACCCCCGACTGGTTCGTCTTCCGGGGTTCCGGTGAGCCGCACGACGGTGTCGAACGGCTGCCCGCGCCGCCGCCGTGGCGCGACTTCGACGGCGGCCCGCTCATCGGCACGGTCCCGCCGCTGGGCACCGAGTCGACGCGCCGCCTGGGCACCCGGGGCGCGGGCGGCCCCATCTGGCGCCCGGAGGAACTGGAGTTGATCAACGCGGCGCTCTATCTGCGCCGCCCGCTCCTGGTGACCGGTGACCCCGGCTCCGGCAAATCCACCCTCGCCCACGCCCTCGCGTACGAACTCGGCCTCGGCCGCGTCCTGCACTGGCCGATCGTGAGCCGCACCACCCTGCGCGACGGCCTCTACACGTACGACGCGATAGCCCGCCTCCAAGACATGCAGATGGCAAAGGAGTTGGACGACGAGCCCTACACGGAGGACATCGGCGAGTACCTGCGCCTGGGCCCGCTCGGCACCGCCCTGCTGCCCCGCACCCGACCCCGGGTCCTCCTCGTCGACGAACTCGACAAGAGCGACATCGACCTGCCCAACGACCTCCTCAACGCCCTGGAGGAGGGCGAGTTCCGCATCGCCGAGCTCCAGCGGATCGCCCGCAGGCAGCCCGAGGTGCAGGTCCTCACCGACGACGGCGACCGCGCCCCCGTCGAGGAGGGACGGGTACGCTGCCGGGCCTTCCCCGTCGTCGTGATGACCAGCAACGGCGAACGCGACTTCCCCGCACCGCTGTTGCGCCGCTGCCTCCACCTCGACCTGCCCTCGCCCCGCAACGACGAGTGGGGCACCGCGCGCCTCGACGCCATGGTCCGCGCCCACTTCGGCGACACGGACACGTCCGGCAACGAACAACTCATCCGCGAATTCCTGGAGTCGAGCCCCGGCTCGCTGCGCGCCGCCGACCAACTCCTCAACGCCATCTACCTCACCCAGGAAGCGGTACGCGACAGCGAGCCCGACCGTCGGCGGCTCGCCGAGCTGTTGATGAGGCCGCTGGACCAGGGCGAGCACGGAACGCGCTGATGACGGTTCCGCCGGAATTCCCCGCCGCCGACGGCCCGCTGAGTGGGCTTGTCGAGCGGCTGCGTGCCCGGCTGGGCGTCGACCCGGGCGCACGCGAACTCGCGGAGGCGCTGTGGCTGGCGGAGCACGTGGCCCGCCCCGAAGTACGTCCACCGGAACCGGAGTTGGCCGAGGCCGAGGAACTGGACGAGTCCCCGTTCCACTCCGAGTTCGGGCCGACGGGGGTACCGCCCGGAGAAACGGCGGCCCGAATCGACCTGGCGACTCCCAGGCCCCCCACCCCCGACCCACCGGACCGCACCACCTCCACCACCCGCCTGTACGCGGACCGTTCGGGCCCCGCACCGCACGACACCACCGAACAGGGCGGTCCCGAACCGGACTTCGCGCGGGTACGCGTCCCCGTGGCGACCGCCCTCCCCAACTCCCTCGCCCTCCAACGCGCCCTGCGCCCCCTCCAGCGCTACCACCCGCCCGTCCGCACCACCGCCCACCACCTCGACGAACAGGCCACCGCCGAACGGGCCGCGGAGACAGGCCTGTTCACCCCAGTGCTCCGACCAGGCACGCGCCGCGAGGCCCGGCTGCGGCTCCTCATGGACGCCTCGACCTCAACCTCCGTCTGGGACAGCACACTTGAGGAACTCCACCAGATCTGCGCGGGCCTCGGCGCCTTCCGCGAGGTGCAGGTGCACTACGTCCACCAGGGCGCCGACGGCCAGTTGGCGATCGGCACCTCACGTGACCCCGGCCGTGCCCTGCGCGCCGCCGAGCAACTGCGCGACCCCACCGGGCGCCAACTCACCCTCGTCCTCAGCGACTGCGCGGGCCCACTGTGGCGCTCGGGCCAGTTGCAACGGCTGCTGCACCACTGGACGCGGGCGGCCCCCGTCGCCGTGGTCCAGCCCCTCCCGCAGCGACTGTGGCGCCGCACCCACCTCCCTGCCCTGCCCGGCACGCTGCGCCGCCGCGAAGGCCTGGGCGCGCGGCTGGAGTTCAGGCCGGCCGAGGGCGAAGTGCCGTCCGGCGCGCTCCCGGTGCCGGTGCTCGGGCCCACCCGCACCGCGCTGGGCACGTGGGCGCGCCTGCTCTCCGGCGGCACGGGCCGCTCCCTCCCGGCGGCGGCCGCCTGGGTCCACGCGAGCCACCCCGCGGCCCCGCCCCGCGCCGAACGCCCACCTGCCGCCGACGCCGGCCCACTCGTCACCGCCTTCCGCCGCTCCGCCTCCCGCCAGGCCGTGTCCCTCGCCGTCTCCTTCTCCGCCGTACCGCTGAGCCTGCCGGTGATGCAGCTCGTCCAGCGGGCGGTGCAGCCGCGCAGTGGGCCGTCGGTGCTTGCCGAGGTGCTGCTCAGCGGGCTGTTGAAGCGGGGGGACGGGGAGGGCTGGTACGAGTTTGCGCCGGGGGCGCGGGAGGAGTTGCTGCGGCTGCTGCCTCGTGGGGATGCGCTGCTTGTGCTGAAGCACTGCGGTGAGTACGTGGAGCGGCACTTCGGGCGGCGGGCGCGTAATTTTCCGGCGCTTGCGGCGGCTGGGTTAGCGGGGGGTGCGGTCGGGCTGCCGACGGGAGAGGAAGAGGGGGTTCCGGAGGCGTTTGCCGAGGTTTCGCGGGTGGTGTTGGGGCGGTTCGCGGGGGCTGTGGAGGTGCGGCGGGAGTCGTTCGCGGTGTTCTACATGACGGACGACGAGGCGTGGGCGCGGTGGACGGCCCAGGTGCTGGGTGCCCAGGGATACGACGTGGATCTGCGGACGTGGACCGACGTCGAGGAGTTGCGGGAGGCGTTCACGTCGCCGGTGCTCCTTCTTCTCGGCGATGGCTGCAAAGTGTTCGAGGTGGCACTGGCAACCCTCGTGGCGACGGCCGAACAGCTGATTGTCACCGTCGATGTCAGCACTCCCTGGCCTCCACCGCACTGGAGCTCGGGCCTGGAACCGGTCCTCTCCCTGGCCAATTCGACCGAGCGCATGGCCAGATGGCGGCTGCTGGACACTCTGGGCGTCGACAATCCAGGCGCTCAGCCGCCCGGATCCCCGGACGTCGAGTTTCCCGGACCTGACCAGGTGGTGTGGGGCATGGTGCCCACTCCCTCGCCGGGATACGTCCTCCGGGAAGACCTCCTCGGCCGACTGCGCGAGAAACTGTCGACCGCTCAAGGAGATTCGGCCGCCTGCGCCTTGGTCGGACCGCCGTCGACCGGCAAGTCACAGCTCGCGGCGGAGTACGTGCGCAGGTTCGCCGGTGACTACGACTTCGTGGGGTGGATCCGGGCCAAGGACCACGTGACACGCCTCGCCGATGTCCAACGGTTCGGCTCGACACTCGCGCCGTACGCCGACGGCCTCCCCCAACTCCACGAACGGTTCCGGCACTTGCGCGAGGCGAACCTCCGCTGGCTGATTGTCTACGACGGCTGGAACGACCTCCAGGACGCCAACGACCTGCTGATCAGCGGCGGCCACGCGCTGATCACCACCGAGGACGGAGCCTGGGCGGAGGCGGTCGACGCCTTGCGGGTGTCCGCCACCGAGGAGGCGGACTCAACCGGACCGGCGACAGACTGGGACGAACTCGTCCGTCGCGCCCTGGTCCGTGTCCACGCCTCGGCTGACGCGCAGGGTGTCGTGTCGGCCAGCGGCTTTTTCCTGGCACCCGGCTGGGCGGTCACTGCGGCACACGTGGTCGGGGGCAGTAACCAGCGGTCGGGCGTCGGCATCACCACCATGGACGGCCGTGGCCATCAGGTCGAACAAGTTCATGTCGTAGGTGAGTTGGCGCTGCTTCGGGTGCCAGACGTGCCGGGCCTCGACTGCTTGTGGCTTACCGACCGTTCGGTGACCCCGATCGGAACGGCGAGTCTGTACGGAGCCGATGGGCCCCTGGACGCTCCTCGTGTGCGTTCCACGGCGACCGCGGTCTCCGGACAGCTGAACAGGGACAAGTTCGCGCTCGACGGCGATCCGATTCCTTTGGGAAGTGCGGGTGGCCCTGTAGTCGACGAGCGCGATGGCTCCGTCATCGGCGTGCTCATGGTTCGGCGGGCCGACGGCGGTGGGAGGGGCGAGGCCGTCCATATCGACGCCCTGCGGGCGCTGTGCGAAGCGGGCGTCGCAGGTGCCGAGTTGTGGCACAAGCTCGTACCGGCCCATGACCGGCACCACGCGGATCGGTTCGCCGCACGGGGTCCCCACATGACCTGGACGGGAGTTCAACTCGGGCTGACAGACGCGCCGGCCTCGGCCCTCCCGCCGGACAAGCGGACCGAACTCTATGGACTGCTCGCCGAGTTGGAGCCGCCCGTAGAGCCGAAGACGGTACTGGAACTACTCGATCCACGGTCACGGCCGGACCGCCCCCCACGTCACTGGCGAGACGGCGTCGGATACCTGAACCACCTCGCCACCGATGGGGAACTACTGCTCTACGCCGCACGCGTCTGGGCCCACCTCGCCACGCGCAGCAGCTCGGACTATGCCCCTGCACTCGCAGCCCTGCGGAACTGGGTGCGCCTCATGGGCACGGGCGGGCGGAAGGTCGACGAGGTCTTCAGCCGCGTGGACGCGGATTTCACCAGGATCGGACCTGTTGTGCGCGTAGAGATCAAGCCCTCCATCTTCGGCACCTACGACTGGCACATGGCACTGAAGGAGGACAGTGGTGAACTGCTCCTGCTGGAGGCGCAGTTGGGTGTTCCGGCAGCGGAACTGCAGGACCGGCTACGCCGTCATCTCTCGAACTCGCAACCGCTGACTGAGGCGATCAGAGGCGCGGCGTTCGTCCAGTTCTCTCTGTCGAGCGAGCTGCTGTGGGATCTCCCGGTGGAGAGCTGGAGGCTGCCCACAGGGAAGAAGGAGCCCGGACGGGAGAGGATCGTCTTCGTACGCAGCGAGGAGCGTCGGGGTGAACGGTTGCTGCGTTGGGACGCGGTGTCCAGGGGCCCGCTCCAGGGGCTTCGGCTGGACAGGCTCGATGCTGTCGACTGGGACACGGCGCCCCTCAACGCAGTACCACTCCTGTGCCGACATGTCGATGCGAACACGCCGACCACCGGCCTCGACCGGGCCAAGGCCCGGGGATTCCCCCTCATGGTGTGGAGTCGGGCGGCAACCCATGACAACTGCGCCGATTTCTACGACCGCGCGGAAGACCTGCTGCACCAGGCCGGTACAGCCCGAGAACTTGTCGTTCGGGTCAGCTACTTGAGGGCCCAATCCGCCCGCCACGACCCCGAAGCCGCCTGGGCCCGCCACCTGGCCGTCTTCTGCGATCCCCCCGACGACCGCTGACCCGTCCCCCGGATACACCAATGGGCCCGCCCCCGAGCCACAAAGACTCGGAGCCGGGCCCACCATACGTAAGACCAAGACGTGTCGAGACCTACGCCTCGAACACCTCCCGCACCAACTGCTCCTGCTCAGCCTGGTGCCGCTTCGCGGACCCCACCGCCGGAGAGGACGAGTGCGGACGCGAGATCCGCCGCAGCCGCTCCCCGTGCGGAACATCCGCGCCGACCGCCAGGTCCAGGTGGTCGATCAGGTTGAGGGCGATGAACGGCCAGGCGCCCTGGTTGGCCGCCTCCTCCTGGGCCCACAGGTACTTCTCGACGTTCGGGTACTTGTTGACCTCCGCCTGGAGCTCCGCACCCGGCAGCGGGTACAGGCGCTCGACGCGGATGATCGCCACGTCCGTGGTGCCGCGCTTGGCGCGCTCGGCCTCCAGGTCGTAGTACAGCTTGCCCGCGACGAAGACGACCTTGCGGACGGCCGCCGGGTCGGTGACCGTGGCGTCGCCGATGACCGGGCGGAACTGGCCCGTCGTGAACTCCTCCGCCTTCGACGCGGCGGCCTTGAGGCGCAGCATCGACTTCGGGGTGAAGACCACCAGCGGCTTGTGGTGCGGGTTGTGCACCTGCCACCGCAGGAGGTGGAAGTAGTTCGACGGCAGGGTCGGCATCGCGACCGTCATGTTGTTCTGCGCGCAGAGCTGGAGGAAGCGCTCGACGCGGGCCGAGGAGTGGTCCGGGCCCTGGCCCTCGTAGCCGTGGGGGAGCAGGAGCGTGACGCCGGACGTCTGGCCCCACTTCTGTTCCGCCGCCGAGATGTACTCGTCGACCACCGTCTGCGCGCCGTTGACGAAGTCGCCGAACTGCGCCTCCCACATCACGAGCGCGTCGGGGCGGGCCAGCGAGTAGCCGTACTCGAAGCCCATGACCGCGTACTCGGAGAGGAGCGAGTCGTAGACGTTGTAGCGCGCCTGCTCCTCGGAGAGGTACTGGAGCGGGGTGTAGTCCTCACCCGTCTGGCGGTCGATGAGGACCGCGTGCCGCTGGCCGAACGTGCCTCGGCGCGAGTCCTGGCCGGACAGCCGGACCGGGGTGCCCTCAAGGAGGAGGGAGCCGATCGCGAGCGTCTCGCCCATGCCCCAGTCGATCGTGCCGTCCTCGACCATCGTCGCCCGGCGCTGGAGCTGGGGCAGCAGGCGCGGGTGGACGTGGAAGTTGTCCGGGATGTTGACCTGGGACTCGGCGATCCGCTTGACGACCTCCGTGGAGATCGCGGTGGAGACCGCGACGGGGAACTCGGCCTGCGGGTCCGACATGGGGGCGGCGCCGGGCTGGGCGATCGCCTCGCGGACCTCGGTGAAGACCTTCTCCAGCTGGCCCTGGTAGTCCTGGAGGGCCTGCTCGGCCTCCTCAAGGGTGATGTCGCCGCGACCGATGAGGGACTCGGTGTACAGCTTGCGCACCGAGCGCTTCTTGTCGATCAGGTCGTACATCAGGGGCTGGGTGAAGGCCGGGTTGTCCGACTCGTTGTGACCGCGGCGGCGGTAGCAGATGAGGTCGATCACCACGTCCTTGTTGAACGCCTGACGGAACTCGAAGGCGAGCCGCGCCACGCGGACCACTGCCTCCGGGTCGTCGCCGTTCACGTGGAAGATCGGGGCCTCGATCATGCGCGCCACGTCCGTGGCGTACATCGAGGAACGCGACGACTCGGGAGCCGCCGTGAAGCCGACCTGGTTGTTGATGACGATGTGGATCGTGCCGCCGGTGCGGTAGCCGCGCAGCTGCGACATGTTGAGCGTCTCGGCCACGACGCCCTGGCCCGCGAAGGCCGCGTCACCGTGCAGGGCGAGAGGCAGGACCGTGAAGTCCGTGCCGCCCTTGTTGATGATGTCCTGGCGGGCGCGGACGATGCCCTCGATGATCGGGTCGACCGTCTCCAGGTGGGACGGGTTCGCCGCGAGGGTGACCTTGATCTGCTCGCCGTCCAGGCCGGTGAAGGTGCCCTGGGCGCCCAGGTGGTACTTCACGTCGCCGGAGCCGTGCATCGACTTCGGGTCGAGGTTGCCCTCGAACTCGCGGAAGATCTGGGCGTACGACTTGCCGACGATGTTCGCCAACACATTGAGCCGGCCTCGGTGAGCCATGCCGATGACGACCTCGTCGAGGCGGGACTCGGCCGCGCTGTCGATGACCGCGTCGAGGAGCGGGATGACCGACTCGCCGCCCTCAAGGGAGAAGCGCTTCTGGCCCACGTACTTCGTCTGGAGGAAGGTCTCGAAGGCCTCCGCCGCGTTCAGGCGGCGCAGGATGCGCAGTTGCTCCTCGCGCTCCGGCTTGGAGTGCGAGCGCTCGATGCGGTCCTGGATCCACTTGCGCTGCTTCGGGTCCTGGATGTGCATGAACTCGATGCCGGTGGTGCGGCAGTAGGAGTCGCGCAGCACGCCGAGGATGTCGCGCAGCTTCATCAGGGACTTGCCGGCGAAGCCGCCGACCGCGAACTCCCGCTCCAGGTCCCACAGGGTGAGGCCGTGCTCGGTGATGTCCAGGTCGGGGTGCTTGCGCTGGCGGTACTCCAGCGGGTCGGTGTCGGCCATGACATGGCCGCGGACCCGGTAGGAGTGGATCAGCTCGAAGACGCGGGCGGCCTTCGTCACGTCGTTGTCGTGCGACGCGTCGATGTCCTTGAGCCAGCGGACCGGCTCGTACGGGATGCGCAGCGCCTCGAAGATCTCGTCGTAGAAGCCGCTCTCGCCGAGCAGGAGGTTCGCGACGATCCGCAGGAACTCGCCGGAGGCGGCGCCCTGGATGACCCGGTGGTCGTAGGTCGACGTGAGGGTCATGACCTTCGAGATGCCGAGCTTGTTCAGGGTGTCCTGGCTCGTGCCCTGGAACTCCGCCGGGTAGTCCATGGAGCCGACGCCCATGATGACCGACTGACCGGGCATCAGACGCGGCACCGAGTGGACAGTTCCGAGGCCGCCGGGGTTGGTCAACGACACGGTGACGCCCGTGAAGTCATCCATCGTCAGCTTGCCGTCGCGGGCGCGGCGGACGATGTCCTCGTAGGCCTGCCAGAACTCGAAGAAGTTCAGCGTCTCGGCCTTCTTGATGCCGGCGACGACGAGCTGGCGGTCGCCGTTGGGCTTCACCAGGTCGATGGCGAGACCGAAGTTGATGTGCTCCGGCTTGACCAGGGTCGGCTTGCCGTCCTTCTCCACGAAGGAGTAGTTCATCGACGGCATGGCCTTGATGGCCTGCACCATCGCGTAGCCGATGAGGTGGGTGAAGGAGATCTTCCCGCCCCGGGCACGCTTCAGGTGGTTGTTGATGACGATGCGGTTGTCGAAGAGCAGCTTCACCGGGACCGCGCGCACCGACGTGGCGGTGGGCACCTCGACCGAGGCGTTCATGTTCTTTGCGACCGCGGCGGCGGGGCCGCGCAGCGTGACGTACTCCGGGCCACCGGTGGCCTCGGTCGCGGGCGCGGCCTTCGGCTTCGCGGCCGGAGCCGGGGCTACGGCCTTCACGGGGGCCGGAGCGGCGACGGGAGCCGGCGCAGGGGCCGGAGCGGCTGCTGCGGGCGCCGGTGCGGGGACCACCGGAGCCGCCGGTGCGGCAGCAGGAGCAGCCGGGGCTGCGGCTACGGGTGCGGCCGGGGCCGGGGGAGTGGAGGTCCCTGCGGCCCCCGCGGCCGCAGTACCCGCCGAAGTCGAGGTCGGGGCGGCAGCCGCGCCCGGCTTGTAGTCGGCGAAGAAGTCCCACCAGGCTCGGTCTACCGAGTTCGGATCCTGGAGGTACTGCTGATAGATCTCGTCGACGAGCCACTCGTTGGGCCCGAACGCGGCGGCGGGATTCTTACCCGCGACTTGGTCGGACTCGGTCGAGATGGTCGAGTTACTGGGGGACTGTGACGACACGGCGGCAACCGCCCTCTTCCGCTTCACAAGGTGATGGACAGCGGGAATTAAGGCTACGCCCCCATGACCGCCAAGGTCAGGTCGGGCCGGTCCATCGTCGCGTAAGTCACATCGGAAAGTGTGTTTCGAGCGCTGAAATGGCGGGAAAAAAGCGTGGTTCCGCTCCAGGAGGGACGCATCGATGCGGGCCGGACGCGCCGATGGCGCGGGCCTGTGCCTGATCACACGTGTCCGTCAGCGCGGACCGACATGGATCTTGGGGCTCCGGTTCGAACTTTACGTCAACTTGGCACGGATGACAGTCCCGGGAGGGTGACGATGATCCTGCAACCGCGGTCGGATTCGGCCACACCGATCCGGCCGCCGTGCAGATCCACCGCCCAGCGGGCGATCGCCAGCCCGAGGCCCGTACCGCCGTCGCTGCCCGGCCCGTGCGGCGAGCTCACCGCACCCCGGTTGAACCGCTCGAAGATGTGCGCCCACTGCGCCTTCGGGATGCCGGGTCCCTCGTCCAGGACCTCCAGCTCCAGCGACTGGGGCAGCGAACCGCGCCGCGCCTTGACCGTCACCCGGCCGTGCGCGGGGCTGTGCTTGACCGCGTTGTCGATCAGGTTGGCGACGACCTGGTGGATGCGCTCCGGGTCCGCGAGCGCGGTCAGCTCCGGCGGGGACACGTCCAGGTGCAGATGGACGTCCGTCCGCGTGTGACTCCCCGAGCCCGACGCGATGCCCGCGCGCGCGGAGGCGACCATGTTGGCCTCCTTGAGCACGCCCGAGAGATACGGCCACACCTCGAAACGGCGGGTCTTCAGCGGTACGACGCCGTTGTCCAGCCGGGAGAGGTCCAGCAGCGTCTCGACGAGCCGCCCGAGCCGCTCGGTCTGCTTCAGGGCCGTCCGCATGGTCTCCGGGTCGGCGGCCGAGACGCCGTCGACGACGTTCTCCAGTACGGCGCGCAGGCCCGCGATGGGGGTGCGCAGCTCGTGCGAGACGTTCGCGACGAGCTCCTTGCGCTGGCGCTCCTGCGCCTCCAGCTCGTCGGCCATGACGTTGATCGTCCCGGCCAGGTCGCCCAGTTCGTCGCGGCGGTTCTCGCGCACCCGGCGCGTGTAGTCGCCGCGCGAGATGGACCGGGCCACCGTGTTCATCTCGTCCAGCGGCGCGGTGAGCGAATGGGCCACGAACTGCGTTATCAGCAGTGTGGCGATCATCGAGAAGACCGTGATGAAGCGCAGCTCCGTCGCCGTGCGCATGGCGATCATCATCAGCCCGGTGGTGATGAGCACCGAGATGACGACCAGCGCGCCCAGCTTGGTCTTGATCGAGAACGGGCGTACGCCGCCCCAGGACTCCCCGGGGCTCCTCCGTGACGTCGGCCCTTCCCTCATGGCGTCGGTGTCTCCAGTGCGTAGCCGACGCCGTGGACCGTGCGGATCCGCTCGGCGCCGATCTTCCGGCGCAGCGCCTTGATGTGGCTGTCGACCGTCCGCGTGCCGGAGGCGTCCGCCCAGTCCCACACCTCGGCGAGCAACTGCTCGCGCGAGAGCACGGCACGCGGGGTGTTCGCCAGGCACACCAGCAGGTCGAACTCGGTGGGCGTCAGGTGCACGTCGTCGCTGCGCACCCGTACCCGGCGCTGCGCGTGGTCGATCTCCAGCTCGCCGAGGCGCAGGATGCCCGAGCGCGGGGTGGACGCGGCCACCACGGCACGCTCCACCCGGCGCAGCAGGACGTGCACCCGAGCCGCCAGTTCCCGCATGGAGAACGGCTTGGTCATGTAGTCGTCGGCGCCGACCCCGAGTCCGACCAGCATGTCGGTCTCGTCGTCGCGCGCGGTGAGCATCAGCACCGGCACCGGGCGGGCGGCCTGCACACGGCGGCAGACCTCCAGCCCGTCGAAGCCGGGCAGCATGATGTCGAGGATCAGCAGATCGGGCTGCCAGGCCTCGGCGGTGTCGACGGCCGAAGGCCCGTCGCCCGCGGTCTGCACGAGGAATCCCTCGGCCCGCAAACGGGCTGCGATGGCGTCGACGATTGTCGGGTCGTCCTCGACCACCAGTACCCGGCGCTGTGCGCCGGGCGTGGCCGTGGCCGCACCGTTGTGGGAGGTCTGTGTCTGCTCCATCGCCCGCCCCTGAAGTGTGCTTTCCGGAACCAGTGGGGTGATCCCATGACTGCGCTTGACGCTTGAATGATCTGCGTCAGGCAAGCAGGGTACGGGGAGTAACGGCGGCTTTGCTATCCAGGTCGTACGGCGAGGTGCACGACGTCGGGAACGCCTCGGTCAACGGGGATCTCTTCGGTACGCACCCGTTGGAACCCGGCATTCCATAAGGTTCGCTCAAATTCCGGAGAGGGCCGCGCAGACCATACGGCGAGTACCCCGCCCGGCCTCAACGCCCTTGCACAGCTTGCGAGTCCGGCCGGTGAGTAGAGGGTGTCGTTGCCCTCGGTGACGGTCCAGCCGGGGCCGTTGTCGATGTCGAGGCAGAGCGCGTCGAAAGTGGCGCAAGTCTCATTGACTAGTGTGACCAGGTCCGTTTTCACAATGTCCGTACGGGGATCGGCGAAAGCGGCCGCGGAGAGCGCCGACAGCGGCCCGGACCGGTGCCACTCGATGATCGCCGGTTCCCGCTCCACGACCGTGATCCGCCCCCAGCGGGGATCGGCGGCGGCGTGCGCCAGTGAGAACCCGACCCCCAACCCGCCGATCAGCACATGCGGTTCGGGGCGTCGGTCCAGGGCGTCGCGCGCGGCGTCGATCAGCAGCCGCTCCGAGCGCCCGTCCGAAGTGTCCATCAGGAAGCAGCCGTTGGCGATGATCTGGAGCAACTCCCCGTGCCGGCGCAGCACCACCTCCCCGTAGGGGCCCTCGCGACGGTCCAGGACAACGGGAGTGTCGTACGCGGTGGTCATCCGCGCACGGTACCCGCGGACGCGCGGGAAAGCTTTCGGGTTGCTGTGAATCGGCTCTCGCGTGGCGTCGGTCATAGACAGCGGCAGGTGGGACGGCGAAGGGTGGGGTTGAAACGGAAGGAGCGCCTCACCGTGGAACGGACCGTGACGGCCGACACCCCGGCCTCCGCGACGCCTCTGGCCGGGGAGGACTCCTCGCTGCTGGACGCGATGCCGAGACAGCGCGAAGTGTCGTCAGCGGGTGAGGAGTTGGGATTCTCGGGTCCTCCGGGTCCCGGCCCGGCGGCGGTGTCCGTCTCGGCGTCGACCCCCGCCGTACCCGCAGAGTCACGGATCGTCACCGCGCTCCGCCGCGTCCACCTCTGGCGGCTGCTGCCCACACCCACCGGCACACCGTTCACTTTTGCTTACGCGCTGCTGCTCCTCATCACGTCCCTCGTCGCGCAGTACGCCGATCCCACCCTCGTGAGCGAACTCCACCAGGCGTCCAGTACCGATGTCACCCACCTGGTCCGCGATCCGTTCCTGGTGCTGATCGCGAGCGCGTGGTGGATCGTGGGCGGGATGGTCTCGCCGTACGCGCTGCTCTTCCTGCTGGTCCTGACCGCGCTGGAACGCCGGATCGGCGGGGTGCGGGCCGCCGCGGTGTTCCTCTCGGGGCACATCCTGGCCACCCTCGCGACCGAAGGGACGGTAGGAATCGCGGTGTTGGCGGGCCACCTCCCCGACACCTCGCTCCACCGCCTCGACTACGGCATCAGCTTCGGCGTCGCCACGAGCACAGGAGCGCTGGCCGGCCTGCTGCGGCCGTGGCTGGGCCTGCCGTTGATCGCCCTGTTCGGCTGGTCGCTGGTCTCCGACCTGATCGCTTTCACCGATCCCATGACGAACTGGGGCCACCTGATCTCGCTGACGATAGGCGTCGCGACGTGGCCGTTGATACGGCGGTGGCAGCGGGTGCGGGTGGCTGGGGTGGAGGCGGCTCGGGTTGAGGTCGGGCGGGTGTAACTCCCCGTCTGGCCGGGCGTGTTCAGTTTCCCGGCTGATCCGGTGACCACACGTACGGCGTGGTCGTCGTGATCGCCCGGAACCCCAGCCGGCGGAGGATCGGCGCGCTGTCGTCCGAGGCGTCCACGTGCAGGTACGCGACTCCGCGGGCCGCGGCGAGGGCGGCTCGGGTGGCGACGAGGGCGCGGTAGACGCCCTTGCCGCGCCAGTCGGCGACGGTCGAACCGCCGCGCAGCCCCGCGAACTCGGAGTCGCCGTAGAAGAGCAGCCAGGCCGCGGAGATCACCTCGCCGTCCGCCTCCGCGACGCAGACCGCGATCTCGTCCGGGGTGGCGGTGATCCGGCCGAGCAGTTCGGTCGCCAGCCAGGTCAGGTCGATGCCCCAGACGGCCGACTCCATGGCGCCGATCCGCCGTAGATCCGCCTCGTCGGAGACCCGGCGCACGGTGACGCATTCCGGCAACACGGGCTTGCCTACGGCCAGTTCGCCGGTCCGCCCGACGAGAACCGTCTCCTGGTCCTCGGGCACGAAGCCCGCCGAGCGCAGGCGGTCGGTGAGGTCGGCCGGTTCGTCATGGCCCCGGATCTTCCATTCCACGCGCTCCCCACGAGCCGCGAAGAACTCCCGCTGCCGAATGATCAGTTCGTCGAGCTCACGTCCCCGTACGCCCAGGTCGCGCGGCCCGGTCACGAATCCCCGGGTCTCCCCGACGATCCGCAGCAGGGGCCCGTCCTTCTCGTACGTGACTCCGGCGGGCGGGGTGGGATGGGCTCCGCGCATCTGCTCGTCGTAGGCGGCGAGGAGGTTTCGGGTCTCGGTTTCCGTCTCTGTCACAGGGGAGACGGTACGAGGCGTGTGAGCTGGGGCAACTGGTTATCGGCGGGGGGTGCTGGTCCTGATGTGCGTTAGGAGCGCGGCGAGTTGGGGGCGGTGGGTGTGGAGCACGGTGATGGGGGTGTCGCTTTCGCGGAGCGCGAGGGCGTAAGGAATTCAGTGGTGGTCGCCCTGTCGAGTTGAACGCTGTCGAGTTCCGGCAGCGCTCCGGAGGCGTATGTCACGGTGAGACCGGGGACGGGCAAACCGCCTGCGCTGAAGGGATCACCCGAAGGGTGCCGTTCCGGCGTCGCGAGTAGTCGAGACTCTGCGCCGACGACTGGGGGAGCTTCGTTATGGGGCCGGCCCAGGGCAAGGTCGTGTGGTTCGAGCTGCTGACGGACGCGTGAGGGCGTGAGGCCCTCGCCGGACGCGGTCAGGAGTAGAAGCCCCGGCCGTAGTCGTCCCGGCCCAGCGTGAAGTCGTCCGGACGATCGCGGCGGAGCTCCTCGTGCCGCTCCTCGAAGATGTCGAGCGCCTGGGGAAGGGTGCACCCCCGGGTCTCGCGGATGATGAAGAGCGCATGGACGATCCGGTGTTCCAGGATGTTCCGGTCCACGCTCTCGGGCAGTTGTTCCATGGTGCGGTGACCCTACCCGGCGCGGATGATCAGCCCTGGTCGGAGGGGTTGAACATGCGGTCGCGATACTCCTGGAAGGCGTGCCGGCCCGAAGGGCCTTGCGGGGTGATCAGGTCCCCGGTGGAGCAGTCCAGCACCTTGCAGCCGAGGGCACTCGCGAGGCGGAAGACGGAGGCGAGCACCTCGTCGCCGGAGCCGCGGATGTGGAGCATGATCGAGTCCACGGGGTCGTCCGAGCCGATGTTGAGTTCGATGGACCAGGTGGGTCCGGAGAGGTCGCCCCAGGTGGGGTCCGAGAGGTCGGCTTCCGGCTCGGCCCGGGTCACGGCCGCGAGGACTTCGTGCTGTCGGCCCAGTGGGGGCGGGGAGTAGTCGCCGGGTATGTCCTGCATCGAGGCGATGCCGTCGGGCAGGTGGCAGAGAACAACGTCCCAGCTCATGTGGACCTTTCGGAGGGGGAGTGGGTGGGAGTCAGATCAGGTTGGGCTGTTCTCCCGGCGGGCGGGGTGTGAGCGTCTCGCGGAGCCGGTTGATGACGGCGTGCCAGGGGTTGCCATCCGATTCGCCCCAGACCTCCAGGAGTTCCGACGGTTTCGTCATGACGCGGTCGAGGGCCCGGAGGGCGAGCGCGCGCAGACCGGTCAGGTCGGGGACCGGCTCGTCGGGGCCGTAGTGGGGATCGGCGGGTTCGCCGCCAGGGCACTGCGCGGCTACCAGCGCCGCCGCCGCGATCGCTTCGTCGCCCACGTCCGCGTCGAGGTAATCCGTGGTGTCCGCCGCCCGGACGAGGGTGTCCCGCACCAAGCCCTGCCGCGCGTCCGGCGACGCGTCGTCGAAGTCGCCGCACCAGTCCGCCGCGGTGTCGTTGTCGAAGGGGCCTACGTCCCAGGTGCCCATGTATCCGTACCTCTCCTGCCTCGCTTGATCGTCATGGCGTCGCGTCCGGGCATCGTGGCAGCCGCCACTGACATCGCCCGTCGAGGTCGAGGTCGAGGTGGAGCGCTGAGCCCTGCGACCCCGTCAAAACACACCGCCCCCCAGGGGAAGCCCCCACCCCTTTTCCGCGTTGACCTGCACAGAGCCAGACCCCCTCCCTCTGATCGCTCACGGCGAACAACAGGCGGGGAACAATCGAAGCCGCCCAAGCATTGAGTCGGCATAGCTCAACTTGACTGCCTAAGGGGAGATCATGGCTTCGACGTCCACACCGCTCACCCTGCCCGTGCTGCCGCTCGACGACGAGGTCGTGCTGCCCGGAATGGTGGTTCCGCTGGACCTGAACGACACCGATGTACGCGCCGCCGTGGAGGCCGCCCAGGCCGCCGCGCGGTCCGAGTCCGGAAAGCCCAAGGTCCTGCTGGTGCCACGGATCGACGGGACTTACGCGAGCACGGGTGTGCTCGGCACCATCGAGCAGGTCGGCCGGCTGGCCGACGGCGACCCCGGCGCGCTGATCCGCGGCCGTAGCCGCGTGAAGATCGGGGCCGGGACCACCGGTCCTGGTGCCGCGCTCTGGGTCGAGGGCACCGCGCTCGACGAGAGCGTGCCCGAACCCTTGCCCGGCTCCGTTTCCGAGCTGGTGAAGGAATACAAGGCGCTGGCCACCGCGTGGCTGCGCAAGCGGGGGGCCTGGCAGGTCGTCGACCGCGTGCAGGCCATTGACGATGTGTCCACGCTTGCCGACAACTCCGGTTACTCGCCTTTCCTCACTACCGACCAGAAGATCGAGCTGCTGGAGACCGCCGACCCGGTGGCCCGGCTGAAGCTCGCCACCCAGCACCTGCGTGACCACCTCGCCGAGCAGGACGTCGCCGAGACCATCGCCAAGGACGTGCAGGAAGGCGTCGACAAGCAGCAGCGCGAGTTCCTGCTGCGCCGACAGCTCGAAGCCGTCCGCAAGGAACTGCGTGAGCTGAACGGCGACTCGGCCAAGGACGGCGAGGAGTCCGACGACTACCGCGCCCGGGTCGAGGCCGCCGATCTTCCCGAGAAGGTCCGCGAGGCCGCCCTCAAGGAGGTCGACAAGCTGGAGCGGTCCTCCGACCAGTCGCCCGAGGGATCGTGGATCCGTACATGGCTGGACACCGTTCTTGAACTGCCGTGGAACGAAAGGACCCAGGACGAGTACGACATCCAGGGCGCCAAGGCGATCCTCGACGCCGAGCACGCCGGCCTGAACGACGTGAAGGAGCGCATCACCGAGTACCTGGCCGTGCGCAAGCGCCGCGCGGAGCGGGGCCTGGGCGTGGTGGGTGGCCGGCGCGGCGGTGCCGTCCTGGCCCTCGTCGGTCCGCCCGGTGTCGGCAAGACCTCGCTCGGCGAGTCCGTCGCGCACGCGATGGGCCGGAAGTTCGTGCGGGTCGCGCTCGGTGGCGTGCGGGACGAGGCCGAGATCCGCGGGCACCGGCGTACGTACGTCGGCGCGCTGCCCGGCCGTATCGTCCGCGCCATCAAGGAGGCCGGGTCCATGAACCCGGTGGTCCTGCTGGACGAGATCGACAAGGTGGGGTCCGACTACCGGGGCGACCCGGCGGCGGCTCTGCTCGAAGTCCTCGACCCCGCGCAGAACCACACCTTCCGCGACCACTACCTGGAGGTCGAACTCGACCTGAGCGACGTGGTGTTCCTGGCGACGGCCAACGTGCTCGAAGCCATCCCGGAGGCGCTGCTGGACCGGATGGAACTGGTCCGGCTGGACGGTTACACCGAGGACGAGAAGGTCGTCATCGCCCGTGACCACCTGCTCCCGCGCCAGCTGGAGCGGGCCGGTCTCAAGGACGACGAGGTCGTCATCGACGAGAGCGCGCTGCGCAAGCTCGCCGGTGAGTACACCCGGGAGGCGGGTGTCCGCACCCTGGAGCGGTCGATCGCCCGGCTGCTGCGCAAGATCGCCGCGCAGCACGAACTGGGTGAGCGGAAGCTGCCGTTCACGGTGACCGACGCCGATCTGCGGGGTCTCATCGGGCGGCCGCACCACGTGCCCGAGTCCGCGCAGGACCCTGCCGAGCGCCGTACGGCGGTGCCCGGTGTCGCCACCGGCCTCGCGGTCACCGGCGCCGGCGGAGACGTCCTCTACGTCGAGGCGTCGCTGGCCGACCCGGAGACGGGCGCGGCGGGTCTGACCCTGACCGGTCAGCTCGGTGACGTGATGAAGGAGAGCGCGCAGATCGCCCTGTCGTTCCTGCGCTCGCACGGCGCCGAACTGGAGCTGCCCGTCGGCGACTTGAAGGACCGGGGCGTGCACATCCACTTCCCGGCGGGTTCGGTGCCGAAGGACGGCCCGAGCGCGGGTGTCACGATGACGACGGCCCTGGCCTCGCTGCTCAGCGGCCGGCTGGTCCGCACGGACGTGGCCATGACCGGTGAGGTCTCCCTGACCGGCCGGGTGCTCCCGATCGGCGGGGTGAAGCAGAAGCTGCTCGCCGCGCACCAGGCCGGGGTCACCACGGTGATCATCCCGAAGCGCAACGAGCCCGACCTGGACGACGTCCCGGCCGAGGTCCTGGACAAGCTCGACGTCCACGCGGTGACGGATGTCCGCCAGGTCCTGGAGCTGGCCCTGTCGCCCGCGACGAACGGCGCGACGCCGGAGGTTCCGGTGGCGGCGATGGGGGCACCTCCCAGGCGTTAAGCACTGGGGGAGGACGCCACCGGTCGGGCGAAGGCCCGGGTCCCTTTCACGAGGGGCCCGGGTCTTCGTCGCACATAGGTCCCACCCTGCGAAATACTGGCGAAACTGCGGCGACTTTCACGATCAGGAAAGCGGACGATGAGTGCTGACGTGCACAAGGACGAGGCCAGAAGCGACAGCGGGGCGGTCGACGGCGGGATGGTCGAGGGCGGGATGTCCGACCCCGAATACCTCTCCCTGGAGCGCGAGTTGACCTTCCTCTTCCGCCGGGCCCGGGCCAACCAGGGCGAGATGGCCCGCGAGGTCCACCCCGACCTGGAGTCCGCCGCGTACGGCCTGCTGGTCCGGCTGGAGGAGTATGGCCGGCAGCGGGCCACCGAGCTGGCCGCCTACATCGGCGTCGGCAAGGCCACCATGTCCCGCCAACTGCGCGCCCTGGAGGAACTGGGCCTGATCGCCCGCGAGCCCGACCCGGCGGACGGCCGCGCCTGGCTGGTCGACCTCACCGACGAGGGCCGCCGCCGCGTCACCCATGTCCGCGCGGCCCGACGGGAGCGCTACGTCAGCCAGCTCTCCCACTGGGACCGCCGCGAGGTCGCCGAACTCGCCCGGCTGCTCCACCAGTTGAACGGCGTCATGGAGAAGTGACCCCCGGGCGGCGGCCGGTCACAGCTCCACGTACCCGACCGTCGCGTCGTCGTGCGTCTTGCTCCGCCGCAGATACGTCCGTTCCTCCGTGTCGGCCCGCTCCAGCGCCCGCACCCGGCGCACCAGCTCCGCCGCCCCCTCCTTCTCCACGAGGGCGAAGCACTCCGCCCAGTCGCCCCGGCCGAACTTCTCCACCCACCTCGTCGCCCCGTCCGTCAGGGCGGCGAAGGCACGGACCCCGGCGCGGGGGAGCGACCCCGTCACCGCCCGGGCCGCGACCGACGGATCGGCGGCGGCCGTGAAGAAGCCACCCTCCTTGTTACGGAGCGTGGCGTCGATCAGCTCGTCCGTGGCGCGAGCGGCCCGCGGCAGGCGCGAAAGGCGCTCGTCCAGTACGACGGTCACCTCGCCGGCCGGGGAATCGACCAGCAGGGCGGAGTCCGAAAGGACCAGATATTCGAGTTCCAGCGGTGACCAACGGGCCAGCACCACCGTTGCCTGAGAGGTGCGTGGGTGAGAAAGGTCACAGGTGGTGGCGTGGGCCTCAGCTGTTCGGAGGATCGCCCGGGCGAGAATCTCCGCCAGGGTCAGATCCCGGCAGGAAACGGTCAGTTCGGTCAGTGCGCCGCCCAGGCGCGCGGTGAACCAGGGCACCGAATGCAGACACCCGGTCTCCCCCCTGGGCGGTGTCACCCCGTCCAGGACGATCAGCGAACCGCCCTGTCCCGAGGCAGGAAGGCCGACACTCGCGAAGTCCTCGTTGGGGCGGTCCGGGCTGCCGGGTTCCGACACAAGTTCCGTACGCATTCGGTCAGTCTGCACGACCTCTTCACAGGCTTCGCGAAAGGTCGGCACACGCTGTCGAATTGCCGCAGTCGTGCAGGTCAGACGCCTGGTTTGGGAGGGAATGGATCACTCCGGGAATGCGTGGCGGCGAATCCTGCCAAAGCGCGCCGCCCACGTCCAACCGGCAGGGCGCGAAAGGCCTTTCGGCCCGCCGCCGGAACTTGCCCGCCAACTCCCCTCCGGGGTTCACTCCTTCGGGTGGCGGGCCGGATGATGCGCGGCCACCGCCCACCGGCACTGGGAGGGTCGCCGTACCGGGATGACGGAGCGTCACCCGGCCCCATGGGTATCACGAGTCAGGAATGCGAGCACCGGTGCAGAAAAAGCGGCCGCGACGCACAGGCAAGCAGACGGCCCCTCAGGGGGGCGCCACCGGTGCCGCCGCGCCCGACCCCGCGGGCCGGGGGCGCAGCACCCATGTACGCAACCGGCTCATCATCGCGGTCGCGGTCGTGGCCGCCGCCATCGCCGCCGCCGGTGTCCCCTCCCTCATCACCGCCTCGGGCCAACTGAACGACTCCCAGGACCTGGTGACGCTCGCCGGACAGACCCAGGACGCGCTGTCGCTGGCCCACTCGCTCGCCGACGAGCGGGACGAGGTCACCTCGTACATCGCCGCGGGCCGCCCCAAGTCCCAGGCCCCGGACGAGGACCGCAGCGCCCGCGTCGACCGCCAGGTCGAGGAACTCCGCGCCGACACCGACATCCCCGCCTCGCTGCGCTCGGACCTCGACGACGTCGCCGCCGTACGACGGGCCGCGCTCACCGGCCAGAGCAGCGCGCTGGAGGCGCATGTCGCGTACTCCGGCGCCATCACCGAACTGCACCGGCTGGCCGAGCAGTTGGCGGAGCAGATGCCGCCGCGGGCCGGTTCCGGCGCCTACGCGCTCGCCGAACTCGACGCCGCCGTCCAGCAGGCCGCCGCCGCCCGGGGACTGCTCCTGGCCGCGCTGAACGTGCCGACGACCACCGAGACGGTCACCAGCCCCATCACCGGCCTCTCCGTCACCCAGACCACCTCCACGAAGGCCCAGGCCAAGCAGCGCGACGCCCTCAGCGCCGCCGCCCAGCAGGCCCGGCTGCGCTCCGACTCCGCGCTCGCCGACTTCCGCGACACGGCGACGAAGACGGCCGTCGACGGCTACGACTCCACGGTCACCGGATCCGAGGTCAACTCCGCAGAGAAGTACCTCACCTCCCTCACCGCCCAACCCACGCTCTCCGACAGCCAGTTGGGCACCAGCACGAAGAAGCTCGACGCGTCGCTCTCCGCCCGGGTCGACCTGATGCGCGGCGAGGAGTCCGCGCTCTACGTCGACCGTGCCAAGGACCTCGCCCGGTTCCGCGACGACGACGTCAAGGCGCTGGAACTCCGCATCGCGATCCTCGGCGCCCTCACGCTGCTCGCCGTCGGCATCGCCACCGCCATGGCCCGTACCCTCACCCGCCCGCTGTCGGTGCTGCGCCGCGGCTCGGCACGGCTGGCCGGCGCCGAGAACCCGGCGGCCGAGGAAGCCATCAAGTTCACCGGCCGCAACGACGAGTTCGCCCAGGTCGTCAACTCGGTCAACACCCTGCACGCGTACGCCGCCGCCCTCCACGAGCGCATCACCACCCTGGAGGCCGACCGCAAGCACCTCGTCGGCCAGCGCCAGAAGATGGCCGACGCCCGCGAGGAACTCCGCGCCGAAGTCACCGACTCCTCCACCCAGTTGGAGCGCCTGCGCACCAGCATCGGCGGCACCTTCGTCAACCTCGCGCTGCGCACGCTGGGCCTGGTGGAACGCCAACTCGCCGTCATCGAGGGCCTGGAGGAGCGCGAGCAGGACCCCGACCGCCTCTCCACCCTCTTCAAGCTCGACCACTTCGCCACGGTCATGCGTCGCCACAGCGAGAACCTCCTCGTCCTCGCCGGCACCGATCACGTCCAGCAGCACGCGGGCCCGGTCCCGCTCGTCGACGTGGTCCGCGCGGCGGTCAGCGAGATCGAGCGCTACGACCGCGTCCGCATCTCGGCCCTCCCGCCGCACGCGCACGTGGCGGGCTTCGCGGCCGACGATCTCTCCCATCTGCTGGCGGAGTTGATGGAGAACGCCACGTCGTTCTCCCCGCCGGACGCCCCCGTCGAGATCTCCGGCTGGCTCCTGGAGAACGGCGAGGTCATGCTCTCCGTCCAGGACGAGGGCATCGGCATGACCATCAGCCGGATGAACAGCCTCAACACCCGCCTCACCGAGTTCGACCCGGAATCCCCCTACGACCAGGAGGGCGAGGAGGGCCTCGGCCTCGGCCTGTACGTCGTGGCCCGCCTCGCCCACCGCCACGGCGTCCGCGTCCAGCTCCGCGACCAGAAGCAGGGCGGCATCGCGGCGGTCGTGGTCCTCCCGAGCCCGTTGCTGGCCACGGCCCCCGCCTCGGCAGTCCCGTCGTCCGCCCCGGTCACCGGCGACACCCACTCCTACTCTCTCCCCGGCGCCTCGGCCGAGGCCAACTCCAATGTCCTGCCCGGCCGTTCGGAACACGCGGACCCGTTGGTGGCACTGGCGGAGAAGGCGGTGGAGGTAAGCGAAACTCCGGAGCGCCCGGAGGTCCCGGAGACCCCGGCGGAAACGACGATGGAGCTCTTGCTGCCACTGGCAGCGGAGGCCGCCGACGGCGAATCAGCCCCACAGGGGCCACTCGCACCCGACGACGAGAGCGTCACGGGCGGTACGGGTGGGAAATCATTCACGGCCGAGGGCGAAGCCGAGGCCGAGCACACACGAGCCGACGAGGACCCAGTGACAGACAAGGGCCTCCCCAAACGCACCCCCAAGATCACCCAACCCGCACAAGCCCCGCGCCAGCGAACCGGCACAGTGGACGCGGACGCGCTACGCCGCAGACTCGGCGGCTTCCGCGCAGGAGCCTCCGCCGGCTACCGCGAGGTAGAAGCGGAGATTGCCGAGAAGACCGGCCAGAACCCAGTCCCGGCACCGCGAAGCGCAACCGCACGATCCGAGGAACCCACGGGGGGCACCGTCGAGGAGGCAAGCAGTTGACCGCGCCCAGTACCTTCGGACTGAGCAGTGAAGCCCGCAACCTGCACTGGCTGCTGAGCAACCTCGTCGAGGAGGTGCCCGGCATCCAGTCGGTCGCGGTCGTCTCCTCCGACGGCCTGCTGCTCCTCTCCTCCGATCCGGAGAGGAACACGGCGGCCCGCGAGGCGCTCGAAACCAAGCGCAGCGGACCACGAGGCTCCGCCGCCGACCTCGCCACCATCGTCTCCGGCATCGGCAGCCTCACCATCGGCGCCGCGAAGCTGATGGACTCCGGCAAGGTGAAGCACACGATGGTCGCCATGGAGCAGGGCAGCCTCTTCGTGATGTCGATCAGCGACGGTTCGCTGCTCGGCGTGCACGGCTCCGCGGACTGCGACATGAGCGTCGTGTCGTACCACATGGCGCTCTTCGTCGGCCGGGCCGGCCATGTGCTGACGCCCGAACTCCGCAGCGAGCTGAGGAAATCCCTTGAGGACGCGACCTCGGGGAGTGCCCGATGAACCGTAGTACGCCCAACAAACTCCCGGTGCGCGGCGGCGATCGCAAACCCGCCCGCGTACGCCCCTACTCGCTCACCGGCGGCCGTACCCGCTTCGGACATGTCCTCCTCGTGGAGACCTTCGTGGCGGCGCTCGAAGCCCCGGAGGAGCGCAAGGAGTTGACGAACGGTTCGCTCAACACCCGGGTGATGCCGGAGATGCGGGCCATCGTCGAACTCTGCCGCCGGATGCGTACGGTGGCCGAGATCGCCGCGCTGCTGAAGATGCCGCTCGGCGTGGTCCGCGTACTCCTGAGCGATCTCGCGGACCAGGGAAAGATCCGTGTGTACGGAACCGGAACCGCGCACGGTACGGGCCGTCCTGACCGCGCTCTGCTGGAAAAGGTGCTGAGTGGACTCCGTCGTCTCTGACGCCGCCGCCTACGGCGTCTCCCCGCTCCTCGACGACGAGGAGCAACCGCGGTCCTGGCAGACGGACCGCACCCGCGCGCCCGTCGCCACGAAGATCGTGGTGGCCGGCGGCTTCGGCGCCGGCAAGACCACCCTGGTCGGTGCCGTCTCCGAGATCCAGCCCCTCCAGACGGAGGCGCTGATGACCGAGGCCAGCGAGGAGCACGACGACCTCACGGCCACCCCGGGCAAGATGACGACCACGGTCGCCATGGACTACGGCCGTCTCACGCTCGACGACGACCTGGTGCTCTACCTGTTCGGCACACCGGGACAGCAGCGGTTCTGGTTCATGTGGGACGACCTGGTGCGGGGCGCGATCGGCGCCGTCGTGCTCGCCGACACCCGCCGCCTCAAGGACTGTTTCCCCGCGCTGGACTACTTCGAGAGCTGCGGGCTGCCGTACATCGTCGCGGTCAACCACTTCGTGGGCAGCGAGCGGTTCGAGCCGGAGGATGTGCGGGAGGCATTGACGATTCCCGCGCACGTTCCTGTAATGATCATGGACGCGCGGCGGCGGATATCGGCCATCGAGACGCTGCTCGCCCTCGTCGGCCACGCGCTGGACGTCACCCCCGAGTAGTCCCCGAGCGGTCTTCGAGCAGTCTTCGAGCCGTTCTTGAGATCTCGCGACCAAGGAGCCACCACCCGTATGCGGAAGATACTCGTCGTCGGAGCCGGCCAGTCCGGTCTCCAGCTCGCCCTCGGACTCCAGTCGCACGGGTACGAGGTCACCCTGATGTCCAACCGGACGGCGGACGAGATCCGCTCCGGACGGGTCATGTCGACGCAGTGCATGTTCGACACGGCCCTCGGGCACGAGCGCGATCTCCAGCTGAACTTCTGGGAGTCCCAGGCCCCGAAGATCGAAGGACTCGGCGTCTCGGTCGCCGCTCCCGGCTCGCACGACCCGGGGCCGACACAGCGCGCGATCGACTGGGTGGGCAAGCTCGACGGGTACGCGCAGTCGGTCGACCAGCGGGTCAAGATGGCCGGCTGGATGGAGACGTTCGCGCAGCGCGGCGGCCAACTGGTCATCCACGGCGCGGCCGTCGGCGACCTCGACTACTTCGCCCGTACGTACGACCTCGTCCTGGTCTCGGCGGGCAAGGGCGAGCTGGTCTCGATGTTCGCCCGCGACCCGGAGCGCTCCCCGTACACCGAGCCGCAGCGGGCCCTCGCGGTCTCCTACGTCCACGGTCTGGGCCCGCGCCCGGAGCATCCGGAGTTCGACGCGGTCCGCTGCAACCTGGTCCCCGGTGTGGGCGAGTTGTTCGTGATGCCGACGCTCACCACCTCCGGGCGTGCGGACATCCTGTTCTGGGAGGGCATACCCGGCGGCCCGCTCGACGTCTTCAACGGCGTCAAGGACCCGGCGCAACATCTCTCCCTGACCCTGGAACTCATGGAGAAGTTCACGCCGTGGGAGTACGAGCGGGCGCGGGACGTCGAACTCACGGACGCGGGTGGGACGTTGGCCGGGCGGTACGCGCCCACCGTCCGTAATCCGGTGGGGCAGCTGCCGGGGGGCGGGTTGGTGCTGGGCGTCGCCGATGTCGTCGTCGCCAATGACCCCATCACCGGGCAGGGGTCCAACTCCGCGGCCAAGTGCGCGGCTTCGTATCTCGCGTCGATCCTCGATCACGGGGAGAAGGAGTTCGACGGGGACTGGATGTCTGCGACGTTCGAGCGGTACTGGGACACTGCGCGGCATGTCACGAAGTGGACCAACGCGATGCTCTCGCCTCCGCCGGAACACATCCTCAACCTCATTGGCGCGGCAGGCCAGTTGCAGCCGGTGGCGGATCGGTTCGCCAACGCGTTTGATGATCCGGCTGATTTCGAGAACTTCTTCTATGAGCCCGAGAAGACTGCGGCCTACTTGGGTTCGGTCGCCTAATCGCCGTTGGGGTTGTGGGGAGTTGGCGGCCGCGGGTTCGTGGTGGCTGGGCGCGCCCACGCGGCGGAGCCGCAAATGTCACGGCCCCGCGCCCCTAGGTGGGTTGGTCTGGGCGGACGGCTCCCAGGATCGGGTAGGACGCCACAGGTGATACCTGGACCTTCTCTCCTGTGCGGGGGGCCTGTACCACCTGGCCGGCGCCCAGATACAGGGCCACGTGCGTTGCCTCGGGGAAGTAGACGACCAGGTCTCCGGGGCGTAGTTCGTTGAGTGGGACTCTCGGCAGCTTGGCCCACTGTTCCTCGCTCGTCCTCGGGATCGGGGTGCCCGCGTGCCCCCACGCCTCGGATGTCAGGCCCGAGCAGTCGTAGGTCTTCGGGCCCTCCGCGCCCCACTCGTAGGGCTTGCCCACTTGCTGTACCGCGTAGCGCAAGGCCCGGTCGCCCTCCCGGGAGGGCTCGTGGTTGTCGTCGCCGAGGGCGCCTGAAGTGACCAGTTCCTGTTGGGCCTTGTCGGTGTTGGTCTTCTCGACGGCGGCCAGGGCGGTGAGTTGGTCGGGGGTGAGGGTGGTGAGGAGTTTCTCGACGTCGGTGAGGCGCTGGTGTACCTCGTCGCGGGCCTTCTTCTGGTCGGTGGCCAGGGTGAGTTGGGAGTCGAGGGCCTTGCGGGCCGCGCGGGCGAGGGTGTCGCTCTTCTTCTCGTTGCCGACCAGTCGGCCCACCGTCTCGGCGCGTTCGCGCGCCAACTGGCCGATGACATGGCCCTCGTCGAGCGCGTGCTGCGGATCGTGGGCGAGGAGGAGGCGGACGTACGGGGAGAGGGCGGTGCTGTTCTGGTACTGCTGGCGGGCCAGTCGGCCGGCGGCGCCGCGGCTGTCGTGCAGGGAGAGGCGGGCGCGGGAGAGTGCCGAGTCGAGGCGGTCGACCTCCGAGTGCTTTTTTCTCAGCTTCTCCTCGGTGGCGTTGTAGGTCTCGGTGGCTTGTTCGGCTTCGCGGTAGAGGGTCTGAAGGTCCGTCAGGAGTTCGGCCACGGGGCGCTGTCCGGGTGCCCGCGGATCGGGTACGGCCGCGGCGGGGAGCGGTGCGAGGACGGTGCCGGCCGCCATCGTTGCCGTACAGACCAGACGCAGAAGCCTTCCTGACACGTCATCACCTCCGGTGCGCGGCGGGCTTTCCGCCCCGCACCGTGAGCATCAGTCGCGGGCGCCGGGTCCGCGCGCCGGGTGTGCGGTTCGGCGTAACCCCGTCACCCGTGGGTGTCGTCCGGCTTGCCGCCCGGCGTGGCGTCCGGTGCGGAGTCCGGTTTGGACCAGGGCCAGCGCAGGCCGCTGCCGCGCTTGCCCTGCGGGTCGTACTCGTACTTCCAGCCCTTGGGGAGCCCGAGCCGCTTGCTGTGTGCCCTGGGCACGCGGCGGTAGACGAGGACCGTGGGCGGGCCGCCGGCGTCGTCGGGGACCGGGATGCGGTAGGTCTTCGGCGGGGTTCCGGTCGGGCCGAGGAGGATCGGCAGGGAGCGCCCGTCCATGGGGCCGCCCTCGAACGGGGTCTCTTCGCTCTTCACGCCCCCAGTGTCAGCCATCCGCCCCGAGGCCCTGGACCAGCGCGGCGGTCTGCGGATCCCGCCGGGCGGTCACCGACAGCACCGCCACGAACTGCTCCACCAGCCAGTTCCGCAACTCGTCGACCGGCGGCTCCTTGTCCTCGTCCAGCCAGATGAGCGAGGCCGCCTCTACGGCCGTGATCCACATCCGTACGGTCATCCGCAGCCGGGGTCCGGGTTCGGCGACGCCGAGATGGCTGAGGATGTGCAGGGCGGCGGCGCGCCGGACGCCGTCCACTATGGCCGTCGTACGGGACGTCTCCACGACGCTCCCGCCTTGGAGCAGCGCGCTGAACCCGGCGTCGTGCTGGTCGACGAAGCCGAGGTAGCGGTCGAGGGCGCGGGCGAGGCGGGGGAGGAGCGGGCCCTCGCGGGGTTCGTCGAAGCACTGCTGGAGCTCTTCGGCGGCGGAACGCAGGGCGGCTTCGTAGAGCTGCTGCTTGCCGCCCGGGAAGTACCGGTACACCAGCGGGCGCGAGACCCCGGCCGCCTCCGCCACGTCGTCGAGGGAGACCTCCTCGGGTGCGCGGTGCGCGAAGAGGGTGAGGGCGGCTTCGAGGAGCTGGCTGCGCCGCTCCTCGACGTTCAGGCGGCGGTAGGCGGGGGTGGAGGCGGCGGGGGGCATGGGTGCAGGGTAGTCGGGCGGGTGCGGGTACGTCGTGGCTGGTCGCGCCCACGCGGCGGAGCCGCACATCGACTCGGCCCCGCACCCCTTGGAAGCAACTGGAGTGGTCCGGCCTTCAGGGGCGCGGGGCGGTGCCGATATGCGGCTCCGCCGCGGGGCGCGACCAGCCCCCACCGGCCCGCACTCTGAATTCAAGCCAATAGCCCCGAAGCCCTCCACAACCGTCGGCCGACACCCCGCAGCACACCGATGTCGTCCAAGAAGTCCGTCAACTTCTTCGACCCCGCCTGCATGACCTCCCGCCGATGCCCACTCGCCCGCACCTGAGCGACCGCCTCCCGCTGATCAAGCCCGACGTTCGTGTACACCTCGGGATTGATGAAGGCGATGGAGAAGATCCGCGCGAACTCACCGGAGGTGACCCGCGTGAACTCCTGGGACCACCGCGGCGCGGTCACCATCTGCCGCCTCAACTCCTCCCGCGCGTACCGCACATGACGAGCCTCCTCGACCACATGGATCCGCGTGACCCCCCGGACCAAGGTCTGGACCCGCGCGTCCGGAAACGTCAACCGCTGCATCCAGTCGAGCACTTCCTCCCCGAGCAGCGTCGCCGTGAACGAACCCGGGGTGGTGGAGATCGTCTTGAACAACCGCCCCAGGTTCTGATGGGCCCGGCCCACCGGATACCAGGGCGCGTCCCCTCGCGAGATCAGCCGCGCGAACATCTTCGAGTGCCGGCACTCGTCCTCGATCTCGGTCAGCGCGTAGCGCACATGCGCACTCGTCGCCGCCTTGTCGTAGATGTGCCGGACGAGCAGTTGCATCAGGATCAGCTCGAACCAGATGCCCAGTGAGGCGAGCGCCGCGGCCTCGTGCTGGGAGAGCAGGATCCGCTGCTCCTCGCCCATCCGCTTCCACATCGGGGTGCCGTACAGGGACACCAACTCCGGCGGCCAGAACCACTTGCCGTCCTCGAAGGGAGCGTCCCAGTCCAGTTCCTTGTCGGGGTCGAAGGAGTGCCTGGCGGAGGAGACGAGCAGCCGCTCGGCCACCTGCTCACGGTCCTTGAGCAGGCCGAGCGCGTCCCGCAGCCCGTCGACCGCGTCGGCTTCGGTCAGGGTCGTCATGGTTCTCCCACCTCGCGTATCGGCGTGTTACCAGCGGTCACATCCTCCGAGTCTTATGAGACTGCCTGTCAGCAAGCTCGTCAATCCCCTGACGCGATCCAAATCCCCTGTGCGTGGTCTAAATCCCTTGTGCGGGGTCCATCGGCCCGGAGCGCAAGGTGAACGCGTACGGCGTCGGACCGTGGGCCCGCAGACGCAGCAGCCGTTCCTCCGCCTCCGCGACCGTGGGGCGGTGTCCGGTCGGCACCCACCACAGGACCGTCATCGCCTCCCGCATCCGCTCGAACCAGTCGCGGCGCCGGGCCAGCAACTCCCGGTGCTGCCCCTGGTACATGAACGCGGTCAGGGCGTTCGTGTCGCGCCACACCGACATGTTGATGATCAGCCATTCGTCGCCGAGGACGGGGACGTCGGTCGCGTTGCCGGTGTCGGACTGGAGGCGCCAGACGAATCCCTCGGCCGCGTCGGCGGCGGCGTTCACGGGATCGAGGGCGTCCACGAAGTCCTTTAACTCCGGTGAGTCGAGAGGGAATTGGAGACGTCCTATGTTGACCTGGGCGAGTTCGTACGCGGGTACTGTCAACGGCTCAGTCATCACCGAACGGTAGGTCGGGCGCCCGTGCCGTGACACCCCCGTCTCACAGGCCGAGCACCGCCTCCATCACCGCCTTCGCGATCGGCGCCGCGTCCCCGCCCCCGCTGATGTCCGACCGGTCCGCCGACGCGTCCTCCACCACCACCGCGACCGCCACCTTCGGCTCCAGGTCCCGCTCGCCCTGCGCCCAGGACACGAACCAGGCATACGGCGTACCGGAGTTGCCGATCCCGTGCTGCGCGGTGCCGGTCTTGCCGCCGACCGTGGCACCGGGGATCGCCGCGTTCGTGCCGGTGCCCTCGGTGACCACGTCCTCCATGAGTTCCTTCATCTGTACGGCGGTCGCGGGGTGCATCGCCTGGCGGACCGGGCGGGAGCCCGCCGTCGACACGGTCTCACCGCCCCGCCGCGTCGTCCGCTCCACCAGATACGGCTGCCGCACCTGCCCGCCGTTCGCGACCGCCGCCGCGACCATCGCCATCTGCAACGGCGTGGCCCGCGTGTTGTACTGGCCGATCGACGACAGCGCCAACTGGGCCTTGTCCAGGGTGGTGTCGAAGGTGCTGGGGGAGACGGAGAAGGGGATCCGCACACCGGTGTCGTTGAAGCCGAACGCCTCCGCCGTGCCGCTCATGTCCCGCACGCCCACATCCACCCCCAGCTTCGCGAACACCGTGTTGCACGACCACTCGAAGGCCGAGCGCAGGGGCGCGTCCACACAGCCGTCGCCCTCGTTCGTGAGGGTCGTCGAGGTGCCGGGGAGCGTGTACGGGTCGGGTGACTTCGTCGCCGCGTCCAGATCCGTCACCACCCCCGCGTCCAGCGCCGCCGCCGCGGTGACCACCTTGAACGTCGAACCCGGCGGATAGGTCTGCCGTACCGCCCGGTTGAGCATCGGCTTGTCCGGGTCGGCGTTCAGCCGGGACCAACTGCGGTTCGCGGTACGGCCGTTGCCCGACAGGGAGCCCGGGTCGTAGGACGGGGTGGAGACCAGCGCCAGGACGCGGCCAGTGGACGGTTCGATCGCGGCCACCGCGCCCGTGCGGGTGCCGAGTCCGTCGTACGCCGCCTGCTGGGCCGCCGGGTTGAGAGTCGTGACGACGTTGCCGCCGGGGTTCTGGGCGCGGGTCAGGTCGTTCCACAGGGGGAACGGCGAGAGCATCGAGTCGGCGCCGGAGAGGATGCCGTCCTCGGAGTGTTCCAGGAGCGTCGTGCCGTACTCCTGCGAGGCGAAGCCGGTGACGGGGGCGTACAACGGGCCGTCCTTGTACGTCCGTTCGTAGCGGAGCTGCTCGCCGGAGTCCCGGGAGCCGGTGACCGGCCTGCCGCCGACGAGGATGGCGCCGCGTGGCTGGCCGTAACGGGCGATGGTGTGGCGGCGGTTGGCGACGTTGTCGTCGTAGGAACGGGACTGGAAGATCTGGACGCGGGTGGCGTTCACCAGCAGGGCCAGCAGGAGCAGGGTGCAGAAGGCCGCTGCCAGGCGGATGTGGCGGGTCATGGAGTCGGTCACGCTGCCACCTCGATGGCGTAGTCGGACTGGCGGCGGGCCGAGTCGCTGAGCCGGATCAGCAGGGCCACGATCGCCCAGTTGGTGACGACCGAGGAGCCGCCCTGGGCGAGGAACGGCATCGCCATGCCGGTGAGCGGGATCAGGCCGGTCACCCCGCCCGCGATCACGAACACCTGGAGCGCGACGATCGAGGCGAGCCCGACCGCGAGCAGCCGGCCGAACGGGTCGCGCAGCGCCAGGCCCGCCCGGTAGCCGCGCTCCACGAACAGGCCGTAGAGGATGAAGATCGCGGAGAGGCCGGACAGGCCCAGTTCCTCGCCCGCCGTCGCCAGGATGAAGTCCGACTTCGCGGCGAAGCCGATGAGGATCGAGTGGCCGCGGCCGAGGCCCGTGCCGAGCATGCCGCCGGCCGCGAACGCGAAGAGGGACTGGGCGAGTTGGTTGGGGCCCTCGCCCGCGTCGATCGACGCGAAGGGGTGCAGCCAGTCGAGGACGCGGCTGTGGACGTGCGGTTCCAGCCGGCCCACCGCGACCGCGCCGAGGGCCGCCAGCAGCAGGCCGACCGCGATCCAGCCGGTGCGGCCGGTGGCGACGTAGAGGAGCGTCACGAACAGGCCGAAGAAGAGGAGGGAGGTGCCCAGGTCGCGTTCCAGGACCAGTACGCCGACGCTGATCAGCCAGATCGCGACGATCGGGCCGAGCACGCGGCCGGTGGGGAGCTGGAGGCGCCGGACACGGCGGCCGGCGTAGGCGAGCGCGTTGCGGTTGGCCGCGAGGTACGCGGCGAAGAAGACGGCCAGGAGCACCTTCGCGAACTCGCCCGGCTGGATGGAGAATCCGGCGATCCGGATCCAGATCCGGGCCCCGTTCACGGCGGGGAAGAGGACGGGGAGGGTGAGGAGGACGAGCGCGGCGGCCACGCAGACGTACGCGTAGCGCTGAAGGACGCGGTGGTCGCGGAGGGCGACGACCACGACGATGAAGAGCGTCACGCCCAGGGTGGACCACACGAGTTGGGCGGGCGCGGCGCGGTCACCCGGGGTCTCCAGGTCGAGCCGGTAGATCAGGACCAGGCCGAGGCCGTTGAGGAGCACCCCGATCGGGAGCAGGAGCGGGTCGGCGTACGGGGCCCGCAGCCGCACCGCGATATGGGCCAGCAGGGCGAGCACGCCGAGCCCGGCGCCGTAGCCGGCGGCGCCGGGCGGGACCGTGCCGTTCTTGGCGAGACCGACAGCGCAGTAGCCGTACACCGAGAGGAGTACGGCTACGACGATGAGGGTGAGTTCGATGCCACGGCGCCGGGGGAGACGTACAGCGGGTGTGGGCAGGTCCGCTGTGACGGTGGTTCCCGCGTTGGTCATGTCCGGAACTTACCCAAATGGGACGTGTTGTGTGCCTTGGGTGTCGCGTGTGTCTCGCCCGTCAGCACCAGCGGGGCGCGGGACCGATGTTGTCGATGTAGCGCGCCGAACCCCAGGCCCAGGTGCCGTCCGTGAGGAGGTACCAGAGGTGGTTGCCCTGGACGTTGGAGCCGCTGGTCTTGCAGAAGATCGAGACGCGGTCGCCGCGGTAGGCGTACCGGATGATCCTGCTGCCGCGGTCCGGGCGGGAGCGCAGGGCCAGTTCACTGGCCGTGACGACGCCCCGGTAGCGGCGCGGGTTGTTGTTGTTGCTGTTGTTGTTGTGGTCGCCGTGCTGGTTCTGGTTGTAGTCACCGCGGCCGTCGTTGTCGCCCTGCTGGTAGTCGCCGCGACCGTCGTCGTCCTGCTGGTTGTAGTCGCCACGGCCACCGTCGTCGCTCGGGCGGCTGATGCCCGGGTCTTCGTCGCCCCACTCGTCGTCGGCCACGGCCGGAGTGACGGCGGCGGCGGTCACGAGCGCACCGGCGGCCACCGCTATACCAAGACGGCGAAGGGAGAGGCTGAGGGACATGAAGATACCTCCACGAAATGGGACGAACTTGACTGTTCGCCACATTAGGGGGAGGGGAGTGGGGGCGCCTCGTCATGTTGGTCCACACGAGCACGGCTTCGTTTTTTGTCTCTAGGGGCGCGGGCCTGTATCGATGTGCGGCTCCGCCGCGTGGGCGCGGCCGGTCCCCACCGGCCGGCCCCCGACGAACTACCGATCTGATCGCAACGTCAACGTCGCCAGCGCCCCACCACCATCACCGGCGTCCACATTCGAGAACTCCAGCCGCGCCCCCAACACCTCCGCCTGCCCGAGCGCGATGGTCAACCCCAGCCCATGCCCGGTAGCTCCGCCCTCCGTACGGAACCGCTGCGGCCCGTGCTCCAGCAGATACCCCGGATACCCGTCCCCGTGATCCCGCACGGTCACGACCACCCCGTCCACGGTCACCACAACCGGCCCCCGCCCATGCCGACACGCGTTGGCGACAAGATTCCCGAGCACCCGCTCAAGCCGCCGCCGATCCGTCTCCACCCACGCGTCCCGCACCACGACGACCTCCGCCCCACTCCCCGACGCCCCCACGACCCGCCCCGCCACCACCCCCAACTGCTCGGTGTCCAGCTCGACTTGCTCCCTCCGGGTATCGAGCCGGGAGATCTCCAGCAGATCCTCCGTGAGCGTACGGAGCGCCGCGACCCGGTCCCGCACCAGCTCGGTCGGCCGCCCCGGCGGCAGCAGTTCGGCCGCCGCGTGCAACCCGGTCAGCGGGGTCCGCAACTCGTGGGCGACATCCGCGGTGAACCGCTGCTCGGTCAGCAGCTTGCCCTGCAAGGACGAGGCCATCGTGTCGAGCGCGGCGGCCACCGCGGCCACCTCGTCCTGCGGCAGGGTCGCGTCCCTGGTACGGGGATCGTCGACCCGCGCGTCCAGGTCACCCGCGCTGATCCGCCGGGCCACCTGCGCGGTGCCGTGCAACCGCCGGGTCACCCGGGTCACCGCGAACGCGCCGACCAGCAGGGTCGCCCCGATGGCCAGCGCCGAGGACCAGACGATCGCCCGGTCCAGGCCGGCGATGGTGTCGGCGCCCTGCGAGTAGTCGACCGCCACGGCCAGCACCCGGTCTCCGGAGGCGGGGCCCGCCGCCCACATCGTGGGGTACCCCCGGTGCCTGCCGACCATCGTGCCGCGCTCCCCGGCCCCCGCCAGTCGCCGTAGCGGCACGGGCAGGTCCGCGGGATCGACGCCGGCGCCGTGCAGGAGCGAGTCGCCGGCCTCGTACTGCGTCGTCGCCTCCTTCAGCCGCGACAGCGCGAGGCCGCGGGCCTGGCCGACGGTCCGGTCGGTCACCGAGACATGCACGAGTACACCGAGGAGGGCGGCCAGCGCGCAGCACATCACGGTGATGAACACGGCGGACTTGAAGGCGAGGGTCCCGGCCCAGCGGGGCAGCGCGAGCCTCGTCACGGCGTCGCCGAGGTGACGGATGTCGGTGTCGGTGCCGGTGTCGCGCGCCGGACTCCGTGCTTGCGGCCGTCCGTGCGCAGGAACTCGTCGTGGGTCAGCAGCATCGCCTTCTGGTCGGCGTCCCAGGTCCACTGCACGCGGTACTCGTACCCCGCGAGCTCGGACGGCGAGCGGATGATCACGGAACGCCCGGCCAGTTCGACCCCGCTGACCGCGTCGTCGTTGGCCATGACCCGCACGAGCCGGTGCTTCTCGACGGTGTAGACGCGCACGGCGGTCATCTTGGTGGGCAGCAGGCGGAAGCCGAGGGTCAGGTCGTCGTGTGCGTCGCCGGTGAGGTCGCGGTAGTAGGGCTTGAGGACGGGACAGCGCCCCGCGTACGCGCCGCTCGCGCAGTCGGCGATCTGCTCAGCGGTTCCCCGATACGGCGCCCTGGCGCCGTCGTAGTCACTGGGATTCGCGGCGATCTCGGCCCGTACGACGGCGATCGGGTCCACCTTGCGGATGTCGTCCCCAGGGACGGTGATGCCCTTCACGATCTCCGTGTCGGCCTCGTCGAAGTCGTAGGCGGGGGAGGAGGCGGGCGACAGATTCGGCCAGAGCCGGGCGGGGCTGGTCGCCGTCGGGGTGGCCCCCGCGCCCCGCAGCGCGCCGGTGTCACCGCAGGCCGCGGCGGTTGCCAGCAGCAGGACGACGAGGGCGGTGGTACGGGCGGGGCGAGTGAGCGGCACCCATACACCCTATTCGTACGGAAGTCCTTTTTGTTCACCCGTGGGCCCGGGCAGGGGAAACGATTACCCACCCACTCACTCGACTACTCGGCCAGTTCCTCCAACAGCCGGGCCGTGGACAGTCCCGCCCGCAGATACTCCACGAACAGTTCGTTGTGGAGCGCCCACGGGGAGCGGCGGGCGCGGATCAGCCGTATCGCGTCGTCGGTGGAGTACCCGCGGCGGACCAGCGCGTGGGCGACGACCAGGCCCGACCTGTTGTAGCCGTGGTAGCAGCGGACGAGGACCTTCCGCCCCGCGTCCAGCGCGTCGCACGCGGCGACGGCCAGCCGCATCACGCCCGTGAGCTGCGTCCCGTCCAGCGGTCCGTCCGGAATCGGCCACACATGGTGCTCGACACCGGGGTCCGGCCCGTGCCCCGGCAGCCGCAGCAGTGTCTGTACGAGATCGAACTCGTCCCGCACCACCGCGAACTCCAGTTGCCCCGAGCGCCCCCTGAACTCGTGCCCGCCCATCCACAGACCGGGCGTGATCTCGCTCCACGGACTGTCCGGAGCGGGTACGTCGGGTTGCTTCCTGCGCGTCCGCAACGGCGCCTCCCCAAGCCCCAGCGACTGACCCAAAGGTAACCGGGTTCTTGCCCCTTGAGCACCCCGCCTGTTCCCATGGTCGAGGGGTGATGGTGCATGAGCGGACTGCGCATCGTACCGACCTGGCGCCATGGTCAGGAACGGCTGTACGTCTGTCACACGGACGGAAGGAACGTCGCCTGGTACGACCGGGAGGCGGCCCGGATCAACCTGCTGAGCGAGGACAGCAGAGAGGACGTGCTGCACGCCCTCGGTCCCTTCCTCACCGGCCCGGTCACGGTGGGCCCACCACCGGTGCCGACCCCCGCGGAACTCGCGCGGCTCACCCTCCACCCGGACGACGACCTCGCCCCCAACCGTCCCGGCGAGGCCCTCCACGTCGCTCTCGACCGTGACCCGGGCCCTCAGCACCGGCTCCGCCCGGACCCGCGCCGCCGCGCCCTGACCGCCGAACAGGCGGTCGGCGAAGCCCTGGACGACCTGGACGGCGCGGGCTGGCACACCCTCCACTCGATCCCGCTCCCCGGCGGCGACCGCCTCCACCACCTGGTGATCGGCCCCGGCGGCCTGTTCGCCCTCCACACGCTGTACGCCCGCAAGCAACGCGTCCAGATCGCCGACCCCATGGTCACCCTGGGCCGCCGCGACCCCCTCCCCCTCCTCCGCCGAGTCCGCTCCGACGCGGCCCGAGCCTCCTACGCCCTCACCGCCGAGGTCCACCCGGTCCTCACCCTCTCCGGCCCGACCACCATCACGATCACGACCCCGCTCCGCGACATCCGCGTACTCCAGGACACGGAACTCTCCGGACTGGCAAGGGCGGGCGGGGTGTTGAAGCCGGCGGATGTGGAGGCGTTGCATGCGATGGCTCGGGATCGGCATACGTGGGGGAGGGTTTGAGGGGACGCGTGTGTGTGAGTGTGTGCGAGGACTGGAGACCAACAGGGCACCTGTGCTGGTGAGTTGAGCGGCGACTGGACTGCGCGCTTGGGGTGATGGGGGTGCCCGGAGGTGGGGGTGCTTTCCAGCGCGGGCCACCAACTCGACTTCTGTGGAGCTGACTTCCCGGCGCAGGGTGCCGGTCCAGTTTCTGTGGAGCTGACTTCCCAGCGCAGGGTGCCGGTCCAGTTTCTGTGGAGCTGACTTCCCAGCGCAGGCTGCCGGTCCAATTTCCGTGGAGCTCACTTCCCAGCGCGGATCGCCAACTCAACGTCTCTGGCGCTCACTTCTCAACGCAGGCCGGCATCACTCAGCCCGTCCGGCGTTTGAGGACGAGGCCCTTTCGGGGCCGATGGGGGTCTGGGGGCGCAGCCCCCAGGGCGGGGCGGAAGGGGCGGCAGCCCCTGGGGATGGGATGGGACGGGTAGGGGCGGCGGGGGCGAAAATCAAGGCACAACCCCCACCCGCCCCCCATCGAGCAACGCCCCCAACAAATCCCCGTACTCCGCCAACCGCACCCCCATGTCCGGCGCGACAAAGTCGAGTTGACGCACAGACCGACACGCCCCCACCTCCTCCCACGTCACCGGCGCCGACACCCCCGGCTCACCACGCGCCCGCAGGGTATAGGCAGTCGCCGTAGTCTTCCGCGCCGCGTTCTGACTCCAGTCGACGAACACCTTCCCCGCCCGCAGACTCCGCGTCATCCGATGCACAACGAGCCGAGGCAGCGCCGCCTCCGCCTCCACCGCCAACTCCTTCGCGTACGACACGGCCCGCTCCGAAGACACCGGCACCACCCCCGCCAACAGATGCAACCCCTTCGCCCCGGACGTCTTGACGTAGGCCGAGATCCCGTCGACAGCGAGCCGCTCCCGCAACCACAACGCGACCTCACAACACTCCACGACCGTCGCCGGCACCCCCGGATCGAGGTCGAAGACGAGCCGGTCGGCAAGACCCGCCGCCCCGATCACCCACTGCGGCGTATGGAACTCGGTGACAAGGTTCGCCGCCCACATCAAGGACGCCAGATCCTGCACCAGCACCATCCGCGCCGGCCCCTCCGACCGCGGCACCTCCGCGGTGGTGACCCAGTCGGGCGTACCCGGCGGCACGTTCTTGGTGAAGAAGCGCTGGCCGTCGGGCCCGTCCGGGTACCGCAGGAAGGACACCGGCCGGTCGCGCAGATGGGGCAGCAGGACGTCGGCGGTCGTGGCGTAGTAGTGCAGGACCTCGCCCTTGGTGAATCCGGTCGCCGGGTACAGCACCTTGTCCAGGTTGCTGAGCGCGACCCTTCGCCCCTCCACCTCTGTGATCGGCGTCATACGATAAGAATCCCACGAATACATGACGAACCGGACGAGAGCCGGACGAAAACCGGACGAGATCCGAATGGGACCCGACACCGGAAGGCAGGCGCGGCAGGTGCGATCCATATGGAACGGGGCCATCTCCTTCGGCCTGGTCAGCATCCCGATCAAGCTGGTGAACGCGACGGAGAGCCACTCGATCTCCTTCCGCCAGATCCACACCGAGGACGGCGGCCGCATCCGCTACCGCAAGGTTTGCGAACTGGAGGACCGCGAGGTCGCCCAGGCCGAGATCGGCAAGGCCTACGAGGACGCGGACGGCACGATGATCCCGATCACGGACGAGGATCTGGCGCAGTTGCCGATCCCGACCGCGAAGACGATCGAGATCGTGGCGTTCGTCCCGGCCGACCGGATCGACCCGCTCCAGATGGACGCGGCGTACTACCTCTCCGCGAACGGCGTCCCCGCGGCCAAGCCGTACACACTCCTGCGCGAGGCGCTGAAGCGCAGCCAGAAGGTGGCCATCGCGAAGTACGCGCTGCGGGGCCGGGAACGCCTCGGCATGCTGCGGGTGGTCGACGACGTGATCGCCATGCACGGCCTGCTCTGGCCGGACGAGATCCGCGTCCCCGAGGGCGTAGCCCCCGACACGAGCGTCACCGTCCGCGACAAGGAACTCGACCTCGCGGACGCCCTGATGGACACGTTGGGCGAGGTCGACCTCGCCGATCTCCACGACGACTACCGCGAGGCGGTGGAGGAGATGATCACGGCGAAGGCCTCCGGCGAACAGCCGTCCCCGTCCCCCTCCCCGGCCCCCGGCGCCAAGGTCCTGGACCTGATGGCGGCCCTGGAGAAGAGCGTCCGAGAGGCGCAGGAGTCACGAGCCACGGACACCGATACGAAAGCCGAGGTCAGACCCCTCTCACCGCGAGCGACCCCCAAACAGGCCACCGGCAAGAAGTCGACCTCCACGACAACAAAGAAGACAGCGGCGAAGAAGACGACCCCCAAGGCGACGACCAAGACGACGCCGTCAAGCGCGACGAAGAAGACAACCCAGGGAACAAAGAAGACCACCGCGAAAAAGACCCCGGCAAAAAAGGCAACGCCCCGAAAACGAACGGCCTGAGCCGCAGTCCCTTCCCCGGTCTCCATACGGCGCTGCTCCACCCGCCGCAGTTCACCGGTGCCCGCGTAGCGCCACTCCCGTCGTAGCTTGCCGTTCTCCGCGCAGCTTTACCCCACCCGCCGCAGCCTGCCGTTCTCCGTGCAGCGCCCCCGCCCGCCGCGGCACCCCGCTCCCCGCGTCGCCCTACCTCACCCACCGCAGTTCACCGCTCCGCACGCGGCGCCACCCCACTCACCGCAGTTCAGCCGCCCCGACGGAGCGCCACCCCACCCGCCGCAGCTCACCAATCCCCCGCAGCGCCACCTCACCCACCGCAGTTCACCAATCCCCACGCAGCGAGACCCCGCCCGCCGTACCTCACCGCTCCCCGCGAAGCGCTACCCCACCCGCCGCAAAGCCAACACCGCGTTATGCCCCCCAAACCCGAACGAGTTGCTCAACGCGAGATCCCCACCCCCGGGCAACTCCCGCGCCACCCCCGTCACCACATCGAGCCCGATCGCGTCGTCCAGTTCCCCCGCTCCCACGGTCACCGGCACCACCCCGTGACACAACGTCAGCACCGTAGCCACCGCCTCGACCCCGCCCGCCGCCCCCTGCAGATGCCCGAGATTCCCCTTGAGCGCGGTCACAGGAACGTTTCTGCGCCCAAACACCGCCCGCAACGCCACCGCTTCCGCCAGATCCCCCTCCACCGTCGCCGTCGCATGGGCGTTCACATGGACGACGTCCACGACATGCCCGCCCGCGTCCCGCACCGCCCGCCGCACCGCGAGCGCGACCCCGGCCCCGGACGGATCCGGCGCCGCCATGTGATGCGCGTCGGCGGACAGCCCCCACCCCGCGGCCTCGCAGTAGATCCGTGCTCCACGCGCGCGTGCGTGTTCCTCGGCCTCCAGGACGAGCACCCCGGCACCCTCCCCGTTCACGAACCCGTCGCGGTCCTTGCCGAACGGCCGTGACGGGGACGAGCCGTCCGCCAACCCCCGCGTGGACAACGCCCGCATCGCCGCGAACGACGCCATGATCGCCGGCGTGACGACCGCCTCGGCCCCGCCCGCGAGGGCGACGTCGACCCGGCCGTACCGTATGCGGTCGATGGCCGCCCCGATCGCCTCGGTGCCGGAGGCACACGCCGCGGTGACCGTGCGCGCCTCCCCGGTGATGTGCAGGTCGAGGGAGACCTGGGACGCGGCCTGCGAGGGCACGGTCATGGGGGTGGTGAGCGGCGAGACCGCACGCGGCCCCTTGTCGCGCAGCTTGCGGTCGCCGCCGACGAGGACGGACGCGTCCCCGAGGATCGCCCCGAGGCTGACCCCGACCCGCTCCGGATCGAGCCCGCTCTCCCGCGTGCCGCCCGCCACGAACCCGGCGTCGCCCCACGCCTCCCGCGCGGCGAGCACCGCGAACTGCGCGGCCCGGTTCATCCGCCGCGCCGCCGCCCGCGGCAGCAGCTCCGCCGGATCGACGGGCACGGTCCCGGCCACCCGCACGGGCAACTCGGCGAACTCCTCGCCCTCCAGCTCCCGAATCCCGTGCCGCCCGTCGAGCAGCCCCCGCCACAGCTCGTCGACCCCGACCCCGAGCGGCGTGATCGCCCCCAGCCCGGTGACCACCACCCGCCGCGGCCCACCCGCGGCCGCCACCCGCTCCGGCCGCGGACGATGCCGTACGACGGTCTCGGCGTCCGCCCATCCCCGGACCTCGGCGTCGGTGGCGACGTCCTGCGTCGCCCCGTCGAGGTCGCGATGCCACACGCCCCAACGCCGTTCGTACGACACCTCGTCAGCCCCCGGATCGACCACCCGCAGCGAGGTCACCCGGTCGCCCTCCCGGAACCCGACGCCGGCGAGGTCGTCGGAGACGAGTCGCGGTACCGCCCCGGCGTCCAGCCGCCGGCCCCCGCTGGTGACCCGGCGGTCGCGGCCGAGCACCTCGTCGTGGTCGGTCCCGCCGAGCGGCGGCCGCAGCGAGACCCGGATCGTCTCGGGGGTCTCGGGGAGGGTGTGGGTGACGACGTACCAGCAGGCGCGATCGGCGTCGTCGGGGGTCAGGGCGATCAGATCGCCCGGGATGACCTCGGCCGCGCTCACCGGGTGCGGAGCGAAGGGAACTTGCGATGAATCGGATGAGGATGAATCGGATGAATTGGGCATATCTCTACGCACTCCACAGGGACGGAACGGGCTTATGCCCTACGGCAAACCATCCCGAAGTGAACGGGATCAAATCGGAAAAAGCCACGGTTGAAATGTGAACCGGTTGCGCTCTCCAGGCTCTCAAGGTCCGCCCGGATAGCGCGAGTTGCCCGGATTGATCACCACGCTTATGTGTGGAACGTCACTTTCGCACCCGCCGCCCCCGCCCCCGCACTCACTTGTTCCCTGGATTTAACGCGAGGCCCTCTGGCAACTCCCTTTCTACGCGCGTAACTTGAGCCGACTCCCCACAGGCACCCGGTATCGGCAGCTACACGAAGCACGAGGAGACCGCCAGCGTGTCCAGACCTGAAGGGCGCAGATCCCGCGCCCGCCGCACCGCCTACTCGATCGTCTCGGTGGGCGCGGCGGGAGCGTTCGCCTTCACCTCCCTGCCCACCGCGTCCGCGACCCCGTCGGCCTCGGCGGTGATCGCCGAGGTGTACGGCGGCGGGGGCAACTCGGGAGCGACCCTGACCCGGGACTTCGTGGAACTCGGCAACGCCGGTTCCACGGCCTACGACCTGTCGGGCTACAGCGTGCAGTACCTGCCCGGTACGCCTTCCTCCGGCTCCACTTGGCAGGTCACCGCCCTCACCGGCGCGATCGCCCCCGGTGCCCGCTACCTGGTCGGCGAGGGCACCGGCAGCGGCGGCACCACCGCGCTGCCGACCACCGACGCCACCGGCTCGATCGCCATGAGCGCCACCACCGGCACGATCGCCCTAGTCTCCGGCACCACCGCGCTGACCTGCAAGACCGCCGCGGACTGCGCGGCCGACACCCGGATCGTCGACCTGACGGGCTACGGCACCGCGGTCGTCCGTGAGGGCAGCGGCCCGGCCACCGGCGCCTCCAACACGGCCGCGGTCGCCCGCGCCGACTCGCTCGCCGACACCGACGACAACGCGGCGGACTTCACCGCCGCCACCCCGTCACCGGTCAACTCGGCGGGCCAGACGCCCGGTTCGGGCGACGGCGGCGGTGGCGACGGCGGCTCGCCGACCGACCCCGGAACCGTCCGCGTGCACGACATCCAGGGCACGACCCGCCTCTCGCCGTACGCCGGCCAGACGGTCACCCGGGTCCCGGGCATCGTCACCGGCGTCCGCTCCAGCGGCTCGCTCGGCTACTGGATCCAGGACCCGACACCCGACACCGACCCGCGCACCAGCGAGGCCGTCTTCGTCTACACCGGCTCCACCAAGCCCACCGTGGCGGTCGGCGACTCGGTCCTGGTCACCGGCAAGGTCAGCGAGTACTACCCGAGCAGCACCAGCCAGTCGAACACCGAGATCACCGGCCCGACCACCACGGTCCTCTCCGGCGGCAACGCCCTCCCGGACGCCGTGACGCTGGACGCCGGCTCGGTCCCCGACGCCTACATCCCGACCGCGTCCGGCGGCAGCATCGAGTCCCTCGCGCTCCAACCCACCGTCTACGCCCAGGACTTCTTCGAGTCCCTGGAGGGCATGCGGGTCACCTTCTCCGACGCCCGTGTGGTCGGCGCGAGCGACGCGTACGGCGAGCTGTGGGTCACGGTCAAGCCGAACGAGAACGCCACCGCCCGCGGCGGCACCCTCTACTCCTCCTACGACCAGCCCAACACCGGTCGTATCGAGGTCATGTCGCTCGACACCACCTCAACCTTCCCCGCCGCCAACGTCGGTGACGAACTGTCAGGCGCGACCACCGGTCCCCTCGACTACTCCACCTACGGCGGCTACAACGTCCAGGCCACCCAGCTCGGCACCCTCGTCGACAACGGCCTGAAGCAGGAGGTGACCCGCCGTCAGAAGAAGGACGAGCTGGCGGTCGCCACGTACAACGTGGAGAACCTGGACGCGCTCGACACCCAGGAGAAGTTCGACCGGCTCGCCGAGGGTGTCGCGGTCAACCTCAACTCCCCTGACATCGTAGCCCTGGAGGAGATCCAGGACGACAACGGCGCGACCAACGACGGCACGGTGACGGCCGAGGGCACCCTGAAGCGCTTCACGGACGCGGTCCGCGCGGCGGGCGGCCCGGTCTACAAGTGGCGTTACATCTCGCCGACCAACGACGCGGACGGCGGCGAGCCCGGCGGCAACATCCGCCAGGTCTTCCTCTTCAACCCCAAGCGGGTCTCCTTCACCGACCACAAGGGCGGCGACGCGACCACCGCCACCAGCGTGGTGAAGACCCGCAAGGGCGTCGAACTCACCTACTCCCCGGGCCGTATCGACCCGACCAACGCGGCCTGGGAGGACAGCCGCAAGCCCCTGGTCGGCGAGTTCACCTTCCAGGGCGAGCAGGTCTTCGTGGTCGCCAACCACTTCATCTCCAAGGGCGGCGACCAGCCGATCCACGGCCGCTACCAGCCCCCGGCCCGCAGCTCCGATACCCAGCGCGCGGCCCAGGCGGCGGAGGTCAACACCTTCGTCAAGTCCCTGCTGGCGGCCGACAAGAACGCCAAGGCGATCGTCCTCGGCGACCTGAACGACTACGAGTTCTCCCAGACGGTGACCACCCTGACGGCCGACAAGGTCCTCAAGCCCCTGATCACCACCCTCCCCGCCGCCGAGCGCTACACCTACGTCTACGACGGCAACTCCCAGACCCTGGACCACATCCTGACCAGCCCCGCGGTGACGTCCTTCAACTACGACGTCGTGCACATCAACGCGGAGTTCGCGGACCAGGCGAGCGACCACGACCCGCAGATCGTGCGCATCGACCTCTCGAAGTGCCGTAGGCACTAGCGCTGTTGGCGTCCGATGGGGCGGGACGGCGTAGGCCACCCCGCCCCATCGGCCTCTCGATGCCGGCCAGGACAACTCCCTAAGGGGCGCGCCTTCGCGATCCCGGCCAGGGCAACCCTCCAAGGGGCGCGGGGCTGTGTCGATATGCGGCTCCGCAGCGTGGGCGCGACAAGCCACAACGCGCCCGCACTCGCAAGACAACAACAGAAGCCCCTCAGACGCTAAGGCGCACACCCCGGTCCACCACACTCCGACCCGTCACCATGACCAGCCCCACCCCCACCACCAGCCCCACCGAAGGCAGCACCGGAATCCGCCCGCCGTAGGCGAACCCATGCCCCGCGAACCAGATCAGCGCACTCACACTCGCGGCCAGCCCGAACCACAACGCCCAGGCCCTGCGCGGCAGATCACCCGGCCGCGTCCGCTCGTAGGCGACCGCGAGCCCGCGCTCCAACGGCCGCAGCGCCCCTACGACCCCCACCAGCACGACCCCGAGCACGACCAGCCAGGGGACCCGCAGCGCCCACCAACTCCCCGACCCGTAGGCGGGTTCGGGTGCGAGGCCGGTGAGATAGAAGGCGGCGGCGACGATCAGCACCGGCAGCATGTGCCACAGGTAGAGCGTCATACTGGCGCCGCCCAACGGCCGTACCAGCCGCCAGAGTCGAGCGCTCTCCAGCAGCCGTCGCAGCGCGGGCGCGAGCAGCAGCGCCAGCCCGACCTGACCGACCGCCCAGGCCAGCATGGCCGCCGACGGGGGATTGGTGTTGCTGGGACTCTGCCCGGTGACGAGGATCAGACTCACCGGGAAGGGCCCGAGCCAGACCAGCGCGGCGAAGGCGACGGCCCCGCCCGCGGCCATGACCGCGGGGACGGCGGACCGCTCGGTGAGGAGCTTGTCCCGCCAGCAGAAGCCCAGTTGATAGGCGACGCCCCACACGAGCACGTAGTTCAGCAGTCCTACGACGGGTGCGTGCACGGTGACCACGAGTGTGTCGGCGACCAGGGCCACCACTCCCATCACCACCGGCACCCGCAGCCCCCAGCGCCGATGTGCCGTGTGCAGCACCGGAGTTGCCGCGCTGAGCAGCAGATACACCGGCAGGAACCAGAACTGCATGGCCATGGCCCACCCGACGAGCGCGAGGATGCCGGGGTCCACCCCGACCGCCGAGCAGATCGCCACGGCGGCCAGCACCAGCCCGCTGTACACCCCGGCGGGCAGCAGCAGCCGTAGCGCCCGCTGTCCCACCCAACCGGTCGCGGTACGGCCTTCAGCCCGGGCCCGCGCCCAGGAACCGCCCGCCGCGTGTCCGCCGGCCAGGAAGAACAGCGGCATGATCTGGAAACCCAGGGTGAGCCACTGGGTCCAGGGCACGGCAGCGAGCAACTCCGGTGCGCTGATGGCCCCGTGGGGCTCGCGCACCAGCCCGGTGATCAGCCAGTGCCCGAACACCACCAGCACGATGGCCCACGCCCGCAGAAAGTCGACGTAGCGGTCCCGGTCCCGGCTCAAGTCCCCCATGGGACGCCATGGTGCCGTGGGGGTACGGCAGTTGGGGCGGACGTGCGCTCTCCCGCAACCAATCCGTGCCCGTCGCGACACCCGCGCCCGGCCCCGTTTCTCTTGACCCGCCCTTGCCTTGACTCGCCCCTGTCAACGCTGCTTCCCTGGGCCCACACATCGAATTGGTCTGCACCAATATCGATCAGAGATTGAATCGATTCACCCCCCATCCCTCCCTGGAAGTCGCGCATGCGTACCCGATCGAGATCCCGTTCCCTGCTCCGTTCCTGGCCCCGCTCCGTGCCCCGTTCCCTGCTCTCCGCCGGCCTGTTGACCGGAGCCCTCGCGGCGGCCGGTCTCGCCTCGGCGGCACCCGCGTCGGCGGCCTCCGCCCCGAACGCCTGGCCCGCCCATGTCTTCGCCCCGTACTTCGACGCGGGCTCGGGAAACGTTTCCCTCACGGACGTGGCCAACAACTACGGCACCAAGTTCTTCACCGCCGCGTTCGTCGACGGCCCCGGCTGTCAGTGGCAGGTGCCGGGCCAGTCCGCCCTCCAGTCACAGATCGACGGCATCCGCGGCCTGGGCGGCGACGTCTCGGTCTCCTTCGGCGGCTACACCTCCGACACCGCGCTCACCGAGATCGGCGACTCCTGTTCCAGCCCCGAGGCGGCGGCAGCGCAGATCGAGAACGTCATCACCACCTTCAACCTCTCGCACGTCGACTTCGACATCGAGTCGGCCTCCCTCACCAACTCCGCGGGCATCGACCGCCGCGACAAGGCCCTTGCCCAGGTGCGCACTTGGGCCGCCAACAACGGCCGCGCACTGTCGATCTCCCTCACCCTCCCCGCCCTCCCCAGCGGCCTGTCCGGCGACGGCGTGAACGTGCTGAACAACGCGCGCTCCAACGGCTTCACCCCGGACGTCGTCAACCTCATGACCATGGACTACGGCTCCTCGGGCACCGACATGGGCAACGCGGCCGACACGGCCGTGGACGCGGCGGCGGGCCAGGTCGCGAGCGCGTTCGGCATCTCCACGTCCGCCGCGTACGCCAAGCTCGGCAACACCCCGATGATCGGCCAGAACGACAGCGCCGGCGAGGTCTTCACCCTCGACAACGCCCGCGGCGTCGAGGCCTTCGACGCCTCGCGGGGGATCGCCCTGATGTCGTACTGGTCGCAGAACCGCGACAACGGCGGCTGCGCGGGCTCGACTTCGGCCCAGAGCACATGCAGCGGCGTCAGCCAGAACTCCGGTGACTTCGCGCGCATCTTCCAGGCGTTCACCTCCGGAAGCGGCAGCGGTGGTGGCGGTACCGGCTCAACCGCCCAGTCCCTGCCCGGGACTTGAGCCCAGTGCGCGAGCGAGAACGGCACCTGCGCGGTCAGCGGGACGACGGCCGTGGCCTACGGCGCGAGCGGCCGCTTCAACTACGCGACGGAGACCGGCTCCACGCCCTGCACCAACGCGGTCTTCGGCGACCCCATCTCCGGCACGGCCAAGTCCTGCTACGGCCAGAGTGCCCCGCCCGTGACCAACGTCTGGACCTCCTGCACGTCCGAGGGCGGCACCTGCGCCTTCTCGGGTGTGATGACGGTGGCGTACGGCGCCGGCAGCTCGTTCAACTACGCGACCCTGCCCGGCGGTTCGGCGTGCTCCAACGCGGTCTTCGGCGATCCGATCTCCGGAACCGCCAAGTCCTGCTACCTGATCGGCGCTCCGCCGTCCTGCGCTACGTGGACCAACTGTGCGGCGGAGGGCGGCACTTGCACCTTCTCCGGCACCCACGAGGTGGCGTACGGCGCGGCCGGGCGGTACGTCTACCGGTCCGTGTCCGGGGGGACCGGGTGCAGCAACGCGGTGTTCGGCGACCCGATCTCCGGGACTGCGAAGTCCTGCTACGTGCAGTAGTCCCAGTAGTCCCAGTAGTCCCAGTAGTCCCAGTGGTGTTAGTGGTTCCAGTAGTCCCTGAGTTGGCTCGGCGCGTGGAGGCCGACGGATTGAACGTTTCAATCCATCGGCCGTCGAGTTCCACCGATTCCGCCAAGTCCAACAGCGCTCATCTCACGAGTTCCACGTACCTCACGTACCTCACATGCCTCACGAGGAAGGCCGGACGATGTTCAGCTCACGGACGATGTTCAGATCGAGGAGAACCGGCACGACCGGACGCCCGCCGCGCACGAGGCAAGTGATCTGGCTGGCGGCCCTGACCCCGATCGTGGCCCTGCTCTACGGCGTCACGACCACCCAGCCCGCGACGGCCGCCGCCCCCGGAGCCCCCTCCGGCTGGTCCACCGTCTTCACCGACGACTTCAACGGCTCGGCGGGATCGGCCCCTTCGTCGGCCGACTGGAAGTTCGACACCGGTCCGGGTTCGAGCTTCGGTACCGGTGAGATCGAGACGATGACCGACTCGACCGCCAACACCCATCTCGACGGCAACGGCGACCTGAACATCACCGCGCTGGGCTCCGGCAGTTCATGGACCTCGGGGCGGATCCAGACCCCGACCGCGAACGTGGGCGCACCGGCCGGCGGCAAGCTGGAGGTCGCCGCGTCCATCCAACAGCCCAGCCCCGCAAGCGGGTTGGGCTACTGGCCCGCGTTCTGGATGCTGGGCCCCGGCCAGTGGCCGGAGAACGGCGAGATCGACATCATGGAGGACGTCAACGCCCTCTCCGACGTGGCCGGCACGATCCACTGCGGCACCTTCCCGGGCGGCCCCTGCAACGAGGGCACGGGAATCAGCAGCGGCCTGCGCGCCTGCCCGGGCTGCCAGGGCGGCTTCCACACGTACGCGATGATCCTCGACCGTACGAACACCTCGGCGGAGACGATCACGTTCTACCTGGACGGCAGCGCCTACTACACGGTCACCGAGGCCCAGGTGGGCACCGCCACCTGGCAGGCGGCCTTCGACCACAACCAGTCGATCATCCTGGACCTGGCGATGGGCGGAGCGTTCCCCGACGCGGCCTGCGGCTGCACCACTCCCTCGGCCTCGACGACATCGGGCGGCACGCTGAGCGTCGACTACGTGGCCGCGTACACCACGACGGGAAGCGCCACGGGCTCCACCGGCCAAGCCCTGCCCGGCACGTGGACCCAGTGCGCGGCCGAGAACGGAACCTGCGCCCTCAACGGCACGTCGGCCGTGGCCTTCGGAGCGAACGGCCGCTTCGACTACACGACGGCAACTGGTTCAACTCCCTGCACCACAGCGGTTTTCGGCGACCCTGCGACCGGGGTGGTGAAGTCCTGCTACGCGGAGACGGCACCCCCGGCGACGAACGTCTGGTCCCCGTGCGCGTCCGAGGGCGGCACCTGCGCCTTCTCGGGTGTGATGACGGTCGCGTACGGCGCGGCGGGTTCGTACCGCTACGCGACCCTGCCGGGCGGCACTCCCTGCACCAACGCGGTGTTCGGCGACCCGATCCCGGGCACCGCGAAGTCCTGCTACCTCATCGGTGCACCGCCGTCCTTCGCGACCTGGACGACCTGCGCGGCGGAGAACGGCACCTGTTCCTTCTCCGGCACCCACGAGGTGGCGTACGGGGCGAACGGTCAGTTCTTCTACGGCTCGTTCAGCGGCGGCACTCCTTGCGCGAACGGGGTGTTCGGTGACCCGGCATCAGGAACGCCGAAGAACTGTTACTACCAGTAACAATGCGCAGGTGGGAGGCCCACCGTTACTCACTTTCGGGTGACGCCCTCGACGGGCCCGGGGTGGCGCACCGTGGCGATTACGGAACCCGGTCCAGTGCCCGCAAGGCCCGTCGGCTCGTGGGGGCGTCAACCTGGTGCATCACGCACATAAATGGACGGTGCAGTCGACAGTCACGGAAATGCGACTGACTCGTAACACGATTCACGTATCGCTCATATCCCGACGGCACGGTGGAGAAGGTGTGGGTGTGCGGCCAACAGGCCGCCACCCGCACACCGCACAGCCCGGGTTACGGCCGTAGCCGTATCCAGGGAGGTGCCCGCACCATGCTGGGGGAACCCGTGACCTCTTCACCTTCCGTGTCCGTCCGCCGTCTGGCCGCAGCCGCTCTGGCGGCCGGTGCTCTCGTCGGCGCGGCGGCACTGCCGGCGACCGCTGCCGACCACGCGGCCCGGCCGAGCGTGGAGATCAGCCGCGTGCAGGCCGACTCGCCGGGACCGGACGACCGCTCCGCCCGTTCGCTGAACAACGAGTGGGTGGAGATCACCAACCACGACCGCCGCAGCGTCAACCTCGACGGCTGGAAGCTCTCGAGCAAGGACGGCAAGACCTACACCTTCCGCCACTACCGCCTCGACGGCCACGCCACGGTCCGCGTCCACACCGGAAAGGGCCGCGACACCGCCAAGGACGTCTACCAGGACCGCCGCGACTACGTCTGGGACAACCGCTCCGACACCGCCACCCTCCGCAACGACCACCGCCGCCTCGTCGACGACAAGTCGTGGGGCGGCCGTAACGGCGGCGGCCACGGGGGTGGCGGCCAGGGCGGCGGCCACAACGGGGGCGGCCACGGAGGCGGCGGTCACAACGGCGGTGGCAACGACGGCGGCGGCCACGGGGGCGGCGGCCACCACTGAACGACCCGCACCACTCCGTCATGACACCGTCGCGGTGACGTGACATCTGCGGCGCGCTTCCCCGGCCAGGGGTGGCGCGCCGCTCGCATGCCGCATTGGGAGACAGCTGGCTCAAGTGTCAGGTCACGTCCACCTGTTCGTGAACAAGGACATCACGTTGTATCAAGCGGACAAGTAGGGCCGCTCTCGGAATCAAGTGGGTTGACCGGCAGGCGTGTTGGGTCCGACGGCTGGGGCTGGGGTGGATTGGCAAGCGCCACGATTCCCTCGAACAACTCCACCGCGCCCCACCTCTGCGCGGCGCGTCTACATCGTCCCGCCATCTGGTCCGACGGCTTGGGATCGCGGTGGAGCTCGGACTCGACACTCTCACTGCGCTGGGCCGCTTCGACGTTTCTCGCGCGGCGACTCGGTAGGCGCGAGCGGAGGTGTTGAGAGGCGCATGCAGAGCCCGCTGGGCATGGGCTTTGTGGTGTCTCGGCCGTGCGCCGACGGTCGTTAGTTGCGGGGTGCACCTTCTGTGCCGCGTGCAGCGGCAGCAATAGATGCACGCCTCATGCGTTCCGTCCGATTTCCCTCTTAGCCTCGATCGTTCATGAGTCCTCGTCGGTGTGCTGACGGGGACTCTGTGTTTGTGAGGTGCGGTCTTTTCGGGGTTGGGGCACGCTTTCGGC
>NZ_JBIWMV010000027.1:0-117388 GCF_044766845.1 Streptomyces sp. NPDC101776
GATACGCCGCATTGTGTGCACGACGAACAGCATCGAGAGCGTCAACGCGCGCATCCGCAAGGCCGTCCGCGCCCGCGGGCACTTCCCCACGGAGCAGGCCGCCCTCAAGTGCGTCTACATGGCGGTCATGAGCCTCGACCCGACCGGCGCCGGCCGCAAACGCTGGACGATGCGCTGGAAGGGCGCCATGAATGCCTTCGACCTGGCCTTCGACGGCCGCCTCACCACAGGCCAACTCTAGCCACACCGAACCCAGTTACACCGCTCGCTTTACAGACCCCTCCAGAGGCCCCACCGGAAACAGATCCGGTGGGGCCTCTACTGCTATCGGCGAGAATATTCGTCAGTCACCATCAAGCATCTTTTTGACTGCTGCCTTGATGGCTTCCAGCGCCCCATCATCCACTGTGAGTGGTGCTGCGAGCGTTTCGACCCAGTGACGTATTTCGACCTCGGTTAGGTCTTGCCAACGGGGATGCAAGACAGCTCTTTGCGCAATAATCCGCCAGCGATGCTGGTGCTGCGAGAGTCGATACCAGTCAGCCTGTTTCTGTGCTCGCCCTGGCGTTGAACTCGAACGCAATCCAGAGATCAGACCTTCGCGAAGGTGATTCAGCGCCGAGGCATAGACCGGACTCCCATTGAGCACGTCCGCGTCATCAGAGAGCTCAAACTTGAGCTCCATACCGGCACGGAGCAGCATCTCTACCTGGGCAAAGTTGTCGAACTCGACCAGTTCTGGCATCAGAAGGGGTTCCTTCCATGGAAGAGAACGTTCGCCGCCGGGATCTTCAACGAGCCTCTTGTGATCAGCTCATTCGGCTGGGATCCCGGACCAAGCTCGACACCTTCAGGCATTCGAAAGGCGAACATGTAGTCAGCCTTTCCTGCATACATTGGGTTACCAATGAAGATGTTCTGCTCGATCTCCGCCGGGCTTCCAATTTCCTGGGTCACATGGACCTTGCCGGCGGAGTTGGCACCAATCCTGAGACTGCCATCATCGGCCAAAATCCCACCGTGTCCCCCCTCGCTCGTGTAATGGAAGTAGACATTGTCGTCGAGATTATCGACAACATTCCCGACGTCATGAGTCGCCGCATTATTGCAGTTATGAACCAGTACGGGCGTGGCCCCAGCGAGTACATAGTACGTGTGCAGGTCCTCGACGGTGAGGTTGTACATGTCGCGGTCGCCGGGTCGCGGGGTGACGACGGTGACGTGGACGTGGCGGTCGTCAGCGGTGTTGAGGGCGTGGCCTGCGAGGAGTTGGCCAGCGGGGACCCAGGTGTGGAGGGTGTCGTCCCAGAAGGGGTGCTTGGACGTGGTGTGAAGGGTTTCCGTCTTGCCGTCGGCCAGTTGGATCTTGAGGTCGACGAGGTCGTAGTCGTGGTTGACGTGAGTGGCCGTGACCGTATGGAGGCCCTGGTGTTTGCCGTTGGCGGGGTCGGCGGCCTCGACCTGGTCGCCGCTCTTGATGTCGCCGATGGGCTTGGTCTTGCCGTCGGCCATCAGGACCGGAGTGGAGGGGGTGAAACTGCACAGCACCGCTTTGCTGGCACCGACTTCGCCCTCGGCCTCGGCGCCGGCGCCTCGTGTTCCCAGGAGGAGGGCTATGTCGAAGAGCAGCTTTCCGGTGCCTTCGGCGCTCTTGCCAGCCGCGTAGTCGCCGTAAATCTCCTCGCCGCGCGATGTCACCGCTGCCGCCCCGGCGAGAGCCGGATTGGAGCCCATGAGCAGCTGGGTGAGCAGGTCTGTGCAGCCATCGCCGTCGAACAAGCAGTTCTTGTCGGCGAGGAACTGCTGAACGGGGGCTTGGAAGATGGTGACGACGGTCGATTTGGCCTGGCCTACGAAGGTCTTGGCGACATCACTGACCCAGCCCGAGACGCCACCGCCGCCTCCGTTGACGTTCCCCTGACTGTTCGTGGAGACGGTGCCGCACGTGTGGTAACAGCCGCCTGCGCCTGTTCCGCCTGCCGGGACGCCTGGGGTTTCGCTCTGGCCTCCCCCGCCGCCGCCGGGGCGTGGCTCGTTGTGGCCGGTTCCGTCGTCGATCCACAGGCCGGTGGGGTCGGAGTGGCTGATGGGGTTGTTGTCGGCGTAGGTGTAGCCGTTGAGGGACTGGGCGTCACCGGTGTCGAGAACCGGGTCGACGCTGAGGAAGCGGCCGGTGGCGGAGTCGTATTCGCGGGCACCGATGTAGGTGAGGCCGCTGGTGGCGTCGGTGGTCTTGCCGAGGAAGGCTTTGTCGTCGGCCCAGACGCCGGTGCCGCCGGTGCGTGCGGCTCCGAACGGGGTCAGGTAGCGCTTGGTGACGGCCTGGGTCGTGGCGTCAAGGCTGACCGTGGACGTGCCGTGCGGGTCACCGGAGAGGTAGGAGAGGGTTTGCGTGCCGGTCTTGTTGGTGCGCAGGGCGATGGCGGTGCTTCCGGCGCTGTAGTAGCGCTGGGCCCAGTACTTGGCCGTCGAGGTCGAGGTGTCCAGGTGGACCTCGGTGGCGCCCAGGTAGAGGACGGTCTCGCCGCTGGTGTTGCGGCGGATGAGGAGATTGCCGTCGGCGTCATAAACGTGGCTGGTCGTGCTCTTGGTGGTGCCGGTGCTGGACTTTTCGGTGACCGTGTCGAGATTCCTGGTGGCATTCCAGGTCAGCGCCTGGGTGTCGGCGCCGTTGGGACGGGTGGTCGTGTCACCGGACTTGTCGTAGGCGTAGGTGGCGCTCACGCCGGTGCAGGAGGTTGCGGCGGTGGTCGCGGTGAGCTGGTGGGGAGTGGTGGCGCTGTAGCAGTAGGTGCGGGAGGAGTCTGCGGTGGCGGTCTGCGTTCTTTCCGTCGTGCGCAGGCCGCTGCTGGTGTATCCGTAGGTGGTCCAGTAGGGGGAGGCTCCGCCGAGGTTGGTGGTGGTGCGGCCGGTGGTGGCGCAGGAGGCGGTGGACGGGGTCCAGGCGTCGGTGAGGCGCTGGTAGCCGTCGTAGGTGAAGCACTGGTAGTCGGTCGCGCCGGTGCCGGAGAGGTTGGCGGTGTCGAAGGCCGAGGTGACATCGCCGGCGTCGTCGTAGGTGAAGCTCAGGTCCTGGACACTGCGGGTGGCGTCGGTGGTGAGGCTGCGGGTGAGCCGGTCGGTGCCCTGCTCGTAGGTGTTGGTGATGTACGCCTTCTTGGCGGTGGAGTCCTCGGAGGTGCCCAGCGTGTACTGGTTGGCCTGGCCGAGCGCGTTGTAGTCGGCTGCCAGGAGGTAGCCGGTGGCGCCCCCGACGTCGGTGACCTGACCGAGGCCGTTGTACTCGTAGTCCACGATCTCGCTGCTGAGGCCGCCCGCGGCGGGCTCGGTGTAGTACTGCTGGGTGCCGTTGATGTTGTAGTACGAGGTGGTGGCCAGGGTCGCCGAGGCAACCGCACCGGAGGCGACGAGTGGGTCGCTGGTGGGCAGGGTCAGTTGGCTGGCGGTGGCGTGGTAGAGGCTGTCGTAGGCGGTGACCTTGCGGGTGTAGGCACTGCCGGTGGTGCCGCCGACGTAGCTGATCGAGTCGTCCAGTTGCCCCTTGGCGAGGGTGTCGTAGTCCCAGTGGGCCAGCTTGTTCGCGTCGGTCTTCGCCGTCTGCCACTGGTCGGTCTTGCGGCCCAGCACGTCGTAGCCGTACAGCAGTTGGGTGCCGCGGTTGTCGGTGGTGGTGTCGGTCTGGTCCAGGGCCGTGTAGGTGGTGGTCGTGCTGCCCACGTCCGGGTCGGTGGCCGAGGTCTGCCTGCCGAACAGGTCGTACACGTACGACCATTGGGCGCCGTCGGGTCCGGTGACTGTGGAGGGCTTGCCGTCCAGGGTGTTCTTGTACTTGGTGGACGTGTACGTGGCTCCGGGCCCGGTGCCGTAGGCGGCGTCTGCGGGGTCGGTTCCCGCATAGGCCCGCTTCTCGACGGTGTTGCCGAAGATGTCGGTGATCGTGCGGGTCGCCGAGCCGCCGTTCAGCGCGGTCGTCGCGGTGGAGTCACCGGTGTAACTGGTGCTTGTGGTCCACTTCTTGACACCGATCACGTACAGGCTGCTGGTGGTGGCCCGTCCCGCGCCGTCGAAGACGGTCTCCGTCTGCTTGGGCGCGCCTCCGGATGCCGCCCGTGCGTAGGCACCGCTGGGAAGGTTGGCGGAGTCGTAGACGTCCGCGAAGGTCTCGTAGGCCAGGCCCCGGCTGTCGTAGCGGGTGTCGGTGAGCAGACGTCCGCCCTCGGGGGTCGGGGACTGCGTCTGCAGGGGCCGCAGGAGGGAGTCGAAGATGGAGTACGTGGTGTTGTAGCTGGTTCCGTCGGCCTTCAGGGTCGAGGTCGACTCCCATGACAGGGCGTCGTTGGTGACGCTGTAGGCGTAGGTGTAGTTCGGGGTCTGGTTCCCGGAGTGGGAGCGGTTGGACAGCCAGGTCGCGGTCTTGCGGCCCAGTGCGTCGTAACTGGTCTCGGTGATCTTGTTGTTGACGTCGTAGACCTTGGTGGGCAGGCCCGAGGCGTAGTCGGTGTACGTGTAGGTGGTCTGCGACTTGGCGTTGGTGACCTTCGTCTTGGTCAGCGGGCCCGAGTCGGTGGGTGTGTAGGCGGTCGCGGTGGTGTTGCCAGCGGTGTCGGTGACGGTCAGCCGACGGCCGAGGCCGACCGTGCCTCCGCTGTCGTCAAAGGTGGTCTTCGCAACGGTCTGCCAAGTACTCGGGGAACGCTCGCCGTTGGTGACCGCGGCCGGGTAGGCGACGGCCCGTCCGGTCCACGTCGCCTCACCGAGGGTCGGGGTCTGGGTGGCGGACCAGGCGGTTGCCGAGGTGTTGTCGTAGACCGTGGCGGCGTCGGAGAGCACATCGCCGCGGGAGGCCGAGGAGGTCGGCAGCGTCAGGTCGGTTTCGGCGACGGAGCAGTCCTGGCCCACGGCTCGGGTGCGCGAGACGAGGTTGGTCAGGCCGATGCCGGTGTTGCGGGCGTACCAGGTGCGGGTGCAGGTGTTGTCGCCGCTGACGCCGGTCTGGCCGGTGTCGTTGACCTGGGTGGCCATGCCGTAGTCGTCGTAGGTGGTGCTGGTGGTGCGGGTGCGCCAGGTGGCGGAGGCCGTGAGGTAGGTGGAGGCGGAGCTCTGGCCGGTACGGACGTAGTACGCCTTGATGCTGGCGTAGGACTTCTGTTGGCTGGAGGTCAGCTTGGACCAGGGGGAGTCGACCGTCACCGTGACCGGAGCAGCGCCGTTGTAGGTGACCTGCTCACGCAGGGTTCCGGCGTACTGGTCGCTGTCGGTGATATCGGCGACGTCCAGGCCCGAGACGTCGAGGCCGGTGCGGGTGGCGGAGGCGGTGGTGCCGTTGGACTGCTTGTCGCCGTCCATGCCCTGCATGTACAGGCTGACGCTCTTGGACTGGGTGGATCCGGCGGCGCCGGTGGTTGTGGTGACCTTGCCGTAGCCCCGCCACTGCGACCAGGTCCGCTCGTCGGCCGGGACCAGCGGGTCGAAGTTGTAGTGCCAGGCCGGGTCGGAGTAGCTGTAGGAGTTCTGAACGCCTTGGCCGAAACCGAGCGGGTCGGTGCTGAGCACGGCGGTGACCCGGTACTTGTGGAACCAGTCGATCAAGGATTCGACAGCACCGTTGATGTGCCAGTACGTGGGGTAGCAACTCAGGGTGTCGTTGTCCTCGGACGAGGGCATGTTCGAGCCGCGTACACACTCCGGGTCGGACAGGGTCACCGTGGTGATGCCGCCGGTTTCCGAAGTGATGGTGGAGATACGCGGCATGCTGAGTTTCAGGATGTCGTCGGAGGTGGAGTCCACCCGGTTGGGCCGCAGTTGGTAGGTGAAGGTGACCGGATCCAGCGTGATGGCGGTGCCGTTCTTGCCGGTGTGCTGGATCGAGGAGAGCACCAGGGTCTGGTCGGAGGTGTCATCGATGTCCTGGCCGTCCTTGAACTCCTGGGTCAGTGCCCAGGAGTCCACCGCAGCGAGCTTCGAGGCCGTGGCCGAGTAGGCGAACGTGTCGATGCTGGTGAGGCGTTTGCGGGTGAAGAACGACGGGCTGTCGGTGTTGCAGTCGTCGTCCCCGCTGGCGCAGATGGTGTCGTACGGCACGTCCGGCCAGTTGTCCGACGTCGAGTCGGTCAGCGAGGAGCAGTCCGAGGCGGTGCAGCGTTCGTCGTAGGAGAACGTCACCTCGTCCGAGTCGGTCCCGGTGAACAGGGTGCTCGCACGCTGCCCGTAGAGGATCTTGTCCAGGTGTCCGCCACGCGTGTACTTGGTGTTGGCGGTCGAGGCCCCGTTCTTGGGGTAATAGTTCGTCTCGGCCGTGTACCAGTACGACATGGCGTTGCCGTGCAGATCGACGACATAGTCGAGGTTCCAGCGCCAGGCCTGGTTGAACGAACGGTCGGCGAAGCTGGACCCCTGGTCGTAGCCGGGCTCGCCGGAGTCGTCGCCGAAGACCGGGACGGTCCACACCGAGTTGGTGCGCTGGGTGTCGGCGCCGGGGAGTTTGTTGAGCCCGAACTTGTACTGGGTGCCGTCGCCGGTGGTGACGATCCAGAACTCGCCCTTGCCGTCGATCCCGGTCTCACCGTCGTCGTCGTTGTCGGCGCCGGTGAAGTGGGTGACGGTGGAGGCGTCGTCGTCCTTGAGGTGCCAGGCCCCGTCGGCGTCGTTCTTGACCAGTTCGGTGGACTTGCCGTTGAGGACGAGGGAAGCGTTGTCGTACTTCCAGCACTCGTCGTGCTTGTCCGTCTGGCCGTCGTCGTCACAGGATGCGTACGACCGCTCGATGTACGACGACTCGCTCAGGCCGAAGCCCTCACCGACCTGGGTGGACTGGTTGTTGGTGGACGCCGTCTTGCCGTCGGTGCTGCCGGAGTCGTAGCCCAAGGAGAGGGAAGGTGCCGGACCTGCCGCCGCGGGCGGTGTGGACAGCGGATAGCTCCAGGTGAACGCGCCGGAGGAACCACCGGCCTGCCAACTCGACGACGAGGACAGGGGCGAGGCTGAATAGTTGCCCGACCCGGACGCCGACTCACCTGAGGTTGCTGCCAGCGCCAGCACGGTTGCTGATGCCGTCTCAGCCGCGAGCGGGGCCGACCGGATGCTCGACCGGGAGGCCCGCGCGTCAGATGCGCTCACGGCCGGCAGGCCGAGTGAGACCGTGGCGGAGACGGTCTGGCCGGTGACACTGTTGTGGGAATCCAGCGGTGTCTGGATTCGGCAGGCAGCCTTTTCCGGGGTGGTCAGGGCGCAGGCGGGCAGGGTGACAAGACGCAGGCGTCCTGCCCAGTCGCCTCCGTAGGCCGAGGCGAAGGCGCTGTAGTCGATGCTGACGTCGGCGTTGCCGCTGTTGGTCGCGCTCGCGCTCAACAGGACGCCTTTGACCCCGGCAGCGGTCGCGGCCTTGCGGCCGAGGACCTGGACGTTGACGGTCCCGGAAGCAGCCTTGGTCCCCGTGGAATGGTGAACGGAGACGGGCAGACCACCAGCAGTCAGCCGGACCGTGCCGGAAACGGGCATCGACCCGGCGTCGGTGGCAGCTTTGGGCCAGGTCGCTTCCTGCTCCGCGAGGGCGTCCTGCGTCTGCTTCTTGTTGGCGGCCTTTTCCGCGGCCACCCGCGCCCTGGCCTTCTTCGCACCCAGGCCGTCAACCGCCTCCACCGTGTCCGACCGCTGCTTTGGCACGGCGGGTACCAACTGCTTGGTGGAGGTGGCGGCTTGGGCGGCCACGGGAGTCAGACCGGCCACGGCCAGCGCGAGTGTCACGGCAACTCTGACCACTCGGTGTCTACGGCGTCTCGCACCACTGGCGGCACTCACGACAACAACCCCTCACACGTCAGAAGTCATCAACAAAGGAAGCGCGGGACTTGCTCGGGCGAGGCGGCAGCAGGTGCCGCCTCGCCAGGGAGAGGGGCGATCAGTCCCCGACTGTTTCGACGATCTGTTGCTGGCTGGCCATGGCGCCGGCCCACACCCGGATGTCGCTGACCGTCGCGGGCAGATAGTGGCCCCAGACGGAGTTCACGTACGCCTTGCCGAGGACGAAGTCACCCGTTCCCGCCGTCGCCGTGTAGGCGGTGGCGTCACCGTTCTGCGCATCACCCACATAGAGACTGACCTCACCCGTTGAGCCGGCCTGGGCGTCGAACACACCCGTCAGGCGCACCGCGCTCCCCAGGTTTGCGACATCGTCGGAGACCACTCCGGTGAAGCTGCCGTCGGTGTTGAGCCGGCCGAAGTGCCACAGCCCGACAGGGACGGTGGAGTCGGTCTCGGGATCGGTGTCGGTTCCTGTCAGCTCGAACCACAGCCCCCAGGCGGAGCCGTCCGCACTGCGCTGACCCAGGACCTGCCCCATGTAGCCCACCGGTTTCGCCGCAAGCGCGGCGCTGTTCAACTGCACCGCGGTGGTCGCGGTGAAGGACCCGGTCTCGTCCACCAGCGGCCCCGGCGCAGACGCCGCGTCATCGGTGCCGTCCAGAACAATCCCTGTGCCGTCCAGTGACGCGCCGCCCGACAGGGTCAGGGACGTGCCGTAACCGGAGGTGGCGTCGGGCACGGCCGTCCCGGTCGCCGCTGAAGGGTCCCAGTCGGCCACGAGTTCGGTGGCCGCATATGTGTCGGCGGTCAGCAGCCGTGCCTTCGTGGACACTTCCTGCGCGGACAGAGCCCGCTGCCAGACGGTGGCCTCGTCGATCTGCCCGTTGAAATAGTCCGTGAACGTGCCCGCGGTGGTGCCGTTTCCGCGGCCAAACTCCAGCAGGCCGGTGTCCGCCTCCGGCTCCCCGCCCGGCAGCGCCTGCGGACTGCCCTGCGCCCTGCCGTTGACGTAGAGCTGGATCGTGCCCGCATTCGCGTCGTACACGCCGGCCAGATGCGTCCACACCTTCACCGGAGGCGAGGCCGTATCCGCGAACGAGCGCACGAAGTGCGCGGTGCCGGCCGAATCGGTCCAGTGCCAGTTGAAGATCCACTTGCCGTAGGAGGTGGAGTAATAGATCGCGAAACCGGGCTGGGTGCTTCCGCTGCCGGTCTGGGAGAGCAGCACGTAGTTGTGGGTCGGGGCGGCGGCCATCCGGGCCCATGCCTCGACCGTGTACGACGACCGGGACTCCACCACCGGACCCGACGTCGCCGCGTATCCTGCCGAGCCGTCCACCGTCAGACCCGTGTCCGTGACCGGCGTCGCCAGCTCGGCCCCGGTGGCGTCATGCGTCAGCACACCCCTGCGGCCGCGCCCGTCCCGGGCAGCGCCGGACGAGGAGAGCGTCGCGTTGTCCTGCTCCGCCGCCACCGTCGTGGACGTGTCCAGCGCAGCGCCGCTCGCCTCGTCGAAATGCCACTGCCCGATCGCGCCGGGACCCTCCGCGACCAGGAAATCGACGGCACTCTGGGCCCCGTACTCGATCGAGTCCCTGGCACGTACGAACACGCTGAAGGTGCCGGAGGTGGGCGGGGTGAACGTGGCCGTAACGGTCGAGCCGGTGACCGGCGCCGACCACGCGGCCGAGGACGTCGTCTTGTACTCGTAGGCGGTGTTCGTGGTGTCACCGGTGGCAGGCGTGAAAGTGAACGTCACCGGTGTGCCCGGGCCTCCCGCGGCGGTGCAGGAGGCCGTGGTGCACGCCGAGTACGGGCTCGCCAGGGCAATCCCTGGCGCCTTGGGACGGGTCGGGTCCACCTTGAAATAGCACCAGGCCCCCGACGCCGCGTTGGACGGGCCGGCCAGGTAGTCGCCTCCGCTGTTGTAGTACGACCGCGTCCAGGACCGGTACCGGTACAAGGTTCCCTCGGTCAGCGCCGACGTCTGCACGCTGCCCGGCGAAACGTTGTCACCCACGTACCCGCTGGTGGGATAAGCGGTCTCGAAGACGGTCGACCATGTGCCGCTGCTCGCCGTGTACTTGTCCACGCTGTAGACGGCCTTCAGCGAGGCGCCCGACTCGCCGCCTGCTGCCGTCTGCGGCGTCGACTGGAGCAACGGCTTCGTCTCGGACACCACCAACGGGTCCGACTGCTTGGTCTCGCAGGCGACAGCGGTCCCGGTAGCGTACCCGACGACCAGACCGATCTTCGTGGGCTTCGCCGGGATACCGACATACGTCACGTCGAGTTCGGCGTTGTCGTCGAACCGCTTCCATCCGTTGGGATCGGTCTCGTCGTGCGCCTTGAGCATCAGCGTCAGACGGGAGAAGTCGCCGTTGGCGAACTTCGTCACCGTGGAGGTGAGGTTCTCGTTCGTCTCCGTGGGGCTGTCGTTGAACTCGATGTGGGCCGCGGGCTGGCTGGGATCGCAGGCGGACCCTCGTCCCGCGGACACGTTCCGGTCGACCATCAGGTCCCAGTTCGCCGTCGGGCCCGGCCAGTTGGTCGAGGAGGAGATGTTGCCCGTCCGGGTCAGGTCCACCCAGGAGGGGGTGCAGGACATCGACCACTTCTCCGAGATGGCGAACGTGGCGTCCAGAACGTGCTTCCCCGCCAGCTTCGCCGGCGAGAACTCGAAGTACATGCGGTTCCTGTAGCCGGAGCCGCAGTAGTACCCGACACCGCCGGTGACGTAGGTGCCGCAGTAGCCGACGCCCTTGCCGTCGTCCCCGCCGGAGAAGTTGTAGAACGTGTCGCCGTCCGAGGACAGCAGGGTCCGCTCGGAGGCCGTCATGCCGACATCCGGGTCGATGTACTGCGGAAAGACAGCCGCGTCGTCGGCGAGCATCGACGCATCCGGAGTCACCTTGATCGTGCCCTGCTCCGCAGTGACCGGAAGACGGGTGGAGGTGTCCCCGTCACTGGGCCCCTCGGCCGGGTCCGGTGACGTCTCACCGTCATCGCCCGTGCTCCCCGCAGCGACGCTGTCGCGCGCCGTTGTGGTGAACGAGCTCCGGGACGCCGACTGGGTGGAGGCTGCGGGCGAGGCAGATGCGGCGCTGGTGGTGTCGCCGGACGAATCCCACTGCTGGGCGGCCGGAGCACGGAAGACGGTGTTGCCGTCGTCATCAACCGCGGACAGGCCGCCGCCCCCGCCGCCCTGCAGGGACAGCCCGTCGGCCCGCACAGGGAACGAGAGTTCCTTCAGCTCCGGGTTCGCAGCAGCCGACGCCGAAGTGACGACCAGCACCTCGCGGTAGCCCTCGGTAGTGGCGGTCATCCGCAGATCCACACCCGGCAAGACATCTCCGTACACCGCCGAAAAACCGTCCAACGCCGGCTTCGGCAACGTGCCAGGCCAACCCACCGTCAGCGAACGCCCGTTGAGGGACAGCTTCACCAGGTCGGCACCGTCCCCACCGCCGGAGAAGGAAATCTTGGCGACCGACGCCTTCGGCCCGACCGTGCCGTCCGACCTCTCCTCCAGCGTCGCGTCCGGCTGCGCCCAGGAACCATCAGCCTGGCGCGTCCGCACCGGCACGGCGGAATCCTTCAGCGTGAACGTCACCCCGTCCGGATTCGCGAACGTCGTGGTGTAGGGCGTGCGTTCACCCACGACCTCGACCTGCTCCCCCGTCTCCGCCGCCTTCTCCGCATCCGCCCGCGCCTCCGGCGTCGCCTGATCCGAGGCCGTGGCGTCGTCCGCGTGCGCTCCGGTCGCCGGTATCGCCAGTGTCGGCAGAGCAGCCATCAACGCGGCAATTGCGGCCAGCGAGACCACACGTCTACGCGCGCCAACTGCCGAGCGCGCACGCCAAGAGAACCCCATCCCCCACCCCACCCGTTCACGCAGTTCTTACCTCGCCCTTACGGCCGCCTCATCAGAACCGCACGCAACACAGGTGGTCAATGGCATATACAGCGAAGAACCGCAGGATCCAGCCACACCTGAATGTGCAGGAAACGTAAAAATAGTGATCTTCAGGAAGAGCCCCTCCGGCTATCCACCCTGACTCGACACTGGACACCCGGAGTTAGGTCAATATTTGAGGTGTCAGCCAAGATTGGGGATTTTTGTGCGCTCAGGGCTCCCCCTCATCCCGCCTGCGCACGGTTTCGGGATCATGCGAGAAGCGGCGCCTGATCCTCGCGCGCTACCTCCGGGGCCTTGGCTGATATGCCACCTTCGGAAAGTGAAAGAAAAGGCAAAGGAGGATCGGTAGAAGCACAGGAAAGTCACAGCCTTCTTGCCCTCGAGACGATGTCCCGCGATCGCGCACTTTGTGGAGCTCGTGATGCTGGCCGTACAGGCCGCCGACAGCCGCCTGGCCACCGCACTGCCCTACGCCCGCGCCCTGCAGACCGACTCACCGGGCCGGGCCCCGGCGAATGGCTGCCCGCGTACGCGGGCTACCGGTGCCAGTACGACACCGGCTGGATCGCCGACAAGATGCGCTGGGACCTGGGCATCGACGCCACCGAGCGCGACGCGCTCACTCAGCAGCTCGCCCGGCCGATCACCGTCGCCCTCGCCCTCTGAGCCGATACCGAGGACGGATAGAGCCCACATGGTCCGCGTGAAGGTGAGCGGCCGCTGATGCCTGGGCATGCAGGGGCCCGTGTTTGTTGCCCGACAGATTCAGCTCACCGATCACGCAGCTGTCGGCTAGTAGGACTCCGTTAGGTCTTTGCGTCGGTCGTGTTCAGCGGCATGGTGGGTGTGTGGACGCACATGAAGTGAACCGTGCTCGGGCGAAGTTGGCGTTATTCGTGGCTGATGTGTTCGCGTCGGTGCCGCGGAAGGATCAGCGGGCCAAGGGCGACTGCTATCTGCGGGGGCTGATGCTGGACGGGCGGCGTAAGGCGATCCAGCCGATGGCGGAACGGCTGCCAGACGGCAACGAGCAGAACCTGCAGCAGTTCGTGAACCAGTCGACCTGGGATCCGGTGCCGGTGAGACGGCGGATCGCGCAGCGGATGGTGCCCCAGGTCAGTCCGGATGCCTGGGCGGTCGATGACGTGTCGTTCCCCAAGGACGGGAAGATGTCGGTGGCGGTCGCCCACCAGTACTGCGGAGCCTTGGGCAAGCAGGCCAACTGCCAGGTCGCGGTGAGCGTCCACGCGGTCTCCGACACCGCGTCCTGTCCCCTGCAGTGGCGCCTGTTCGTGCCCCAGGAGTGGGCCGACGATCCGCTCCGCCGGCGCAAGACAGAGATCCCCGAGGAGACCGGGCACCGGGAGAAGTGGCGCCTGGCCCTGGACACCATCGATGAGCTGGCCGGATGGGGTCTGGTGCCGCCGGCGGTGGTGGCAGACGCCGGCTACGGACAGAACGCCGACTTCCGCGACGGCCTGGAACAGCGCGGCATCAACTACGCGGTGGCGATCCGCTCCGACGTGACCGTCCACCCGCACGAGGCAGTGCCCACGGCCCCCGCCTGGTCCGGCAACGGCCGCAAGCCGCAGCCCCGCTACCGCGACAAGCCGTTCTCGGTCGCCGCGCTGGCGGCCGGCCACGGGCGGCAGGCGTTCACCGAGGTGACCTGGCGGGAAGGCTCCCGCGGAGTGATGCGCTCACGCTTTCTGGCGCTGCGGGTGCGGCCTGCCGGGGTCAAGTCCCGGCGCCTCGCCCAGGCCGCCGCCACCGGCTCAGACAGCTGGGACGGCGTCCTGCCCGAGGTCACGCTGCTGGCCGAATGGCCCGACGGCGCCGCAGCACCCACCGACTACTGGCTGTCCAACCTGCCCGCCGACACCCCGCCGGCTGAGCTGGTCCGCCTCGCGAAGATCCGCTGGCGCATCGAACACGACTACCGCGAACTCAAACACGGCCTCGGCCTGGACCACTTCGAGGGCCGCTCCTGGACCGGCTGGCACCACCACGTCACCCTCGTCACCGCCGCCCACGCCTTCCTCACCGAACAGCGCCTGTCCCCAAAAGCCGATACACCGGACTCACCCTCTACCAGACCCTCGACACCATCCAGGACCTGCTGAACTGCTGGACCGGCACCTGCACCACCTGCCACCGCCCCCTGCCCGCAACATCCGCCACCAGCCAGAACCCCAGAGCCAGAGCAACCTAACGGAGTCCTACTAGCCCCGCGTGGCGCGGGGCCGGCCGTGTGCCGTGGGTCAGGAGAGGGGGTGCAGCCAGTGGGCCTCCAGTTCCCCCTCGACCAGGCCCGCGATGGCGGCGAAGTACGTCTGCATGAACGGCTGCGAAACGTGCGCCAGCAGGTGGGCGCCGGAGGACCAGCGCTCGTAGAAGGCGAAGGCGCCCGGCTGGTCCGGCGTGGTGTGCACCACGTACTGCTCGCATCCGTCCTCCTTGCGGGTGAGGCCGATGATCGCCTGGATCTCGCCCAGCATCCGGCCCTCCCCGCCCGCCTTGGCCCGGGCGTATCCATATACCGCGACCGGTGTGTCCGAGGCGAGGATGGCGGCGGGGATGAGGCCGTCGGGTGTCGTGTCGTCAGTGCTCATGAGGTCCTACTCCGTCATGGTCGGTTCCGCCGGTTTTGATGGCCGGCTGTCGGAGTGTAAAAGTTGACGTTAACGTCAAAGGCAAGTCGGGTGACGAACCCCGGGACGGCCCGGCAGCAACCGGGACCCAGCGGCATGTGGAGCAGAGGGAGCGACGGGATGCGTATCGGCGAGGTGGCATCGGCCGCGGGAGTGAGCACGCGGGCGCTGCGCTACTACGAGCAGCAGCAGCTCATCGCGTCGAGCCGCAGCGCGGGCGGGCAGCGCCTCTACTCCCCGGACACGGTCGAGCGAGTGCGGTGGATCCAGCTCCTCTACGCTGCCGGGCTGAGCAGCCGGACGATCGTGGAGTTCCTGCCGTGCGTGCACACCGGTATCGCCGGCCCGGAGATGATTGCCCGGCTTCGTGCGGAGCGGGACCGCCTCGACGATCACATGCGGGACCTTGCCACCACGCGAGCCCGACTGGACTCTGTCCTCGCCGCCGCCGAGTCCGGCGCGACACGGCCGGCCGGCGAGGCCGCGGGGGTCTGAGGCTCGACCAGCACGCGCACGCCTTGGCCCGGTGCCCAGGCCGAGGACGCCGAGGAGTGGCTGTTCTCGGACTTCGGCTGGGCGGAGTTCGACACCGAGGCGCATTTGATGCGCACGCTGGGCCGGTTCGAGGGCCGCGCGAGACCGTCTACCAGGCCGTCTATCCGCCGCACCGCGGCGGCCTGGAACGCACCCCCGGCCTCCTGCGCACCGGCTGGCCCGCTCGCCGGCGACGCCGCCGGCCCGACGAGCGCGCCACCCGGTTCATCGACCCCGGCACCCCGATCAGCCACCGCCCAGACGAGCTCAACGACCGCCAGACAGCGGGCAGTTGGGAGGGCGACCTGATCGTCGGCAAGGGCAACCGGTCCGCGATCGGCACCCTCGTCTTCGACTTCCCACGGCTTCGGCCGAGCCCCTCCGCACCCCCGCTCAACGCTCCCGGGGTAATCCAACTACTCCGATGATCATTTCGTTAGGAGTTCTTAGCCGGCTTGGTAGCGGGACGCGAGTTGGGGGCTCTGGCCGGCGAACGTGGCGAGGTCCGCACTGAACACCGCTTCGAGGAGGCTGCGGCTTTCCACGCCGGGGGCGATGACGACTTCACCGAGCTCGATGCCGGCCAGTGTGGCGTTGACAACGTCATCGGCTGACATACGCGGGACGGCAGAGAGATCGATGCCCTGGACCTCGTGGAATTCGGTGGCCACGACACCGGGGCAGACGGCGTGCACCGTGACGCCGGTTCCCTCCAACTCGGCGTGCAGCGCCTGCGACGTGGCGACCGCGTGGGCGAGCGTGCCCGTGTAGACGGCGCGACCGGCTCGGCGTTGTGCTTCCGACATCGGTGCAGGGCCTGAGAAGGCGAGCATGCCGGCGACGTTCACCACCGTTCCCGCGCCGCGAGCGAGCATGCCGGGCAGCGCCGCGCGCGTGAGCATCGTCGGCGCGGCCACCTTGACCTGCACCAGCTCCCGTGCCTTCGCGGCGGGGAGCTTCGCCATCGGCATGTAATGGGAGACGCCGGCGTTGTTGACGAGCATGGTCAGAGGCTGGTCTGCGCACACATCGGCCACGGCGTCGATGCCCTGATCAGTGGAAAGGTCGGCGGTCACGACCTGCACCGCGCCGACAGGCAGAGACGCCGCGAGCGCTTCGAGCCGGTCCCGCCGCCGTGCGACGGTGATCACACCGTAGCCGTCCATAGCGAGACGCTCGGCGAATGCCCGGCCGATTCCCGAGGACGCACCGGTGATCAGTGCGAGTGATGACATCAGCGTTACTCCTGTGTTCTTTCGCGGTGCGGATGCAGCCGGGCGCAGGCCCTGACCGTCCGCCTGCAAGCGATGCTAAACGATTAATAGACTGAGTCCAATATCGGCCTCAGGCCAGGAATGTATGCTGGCGGCATGGGCCTGCGGGAACGAAAGAAGCTGGAAGCCTGGCGCGCCATCCGGACAGCGGCACTGGAGCTATTCAATGAGCGAGGCTTCGAGACCGTGACCGTGGACCAGGTTGCCGCCGCCGCCAACGTCTCCCGCGCCACGTTCTTCAACTACTTCGCCAGCAAAGAGGCCGTGGTCTTCGACCGCGACCCCGAGGAGCACCACGCCTGGAGCGCCCTCATCGCGGCACGCCCTGACAATGAACCGCTGTGGGCCGCCTTGAGCACGATCCTGATGACATTCGCCGAACAGCACGGTTCACTCATGCCGCTACAGCGCCGCCTCAAAGCCCGATCGCCCACCCTGGCGCAATCCACGCGAGAACTCGGAGAGCAGTTCCTCGAGGACTTGCATGCATGGGCCCTCTCGCGGGACGGCGACGAAGACGAACTCACTGCGAACCTGCAGCTCAACATAGCCGTGTCCGCCAACAGGACGGCCTACCAGATGTGGGGCCCCGACGAGCCGTACGACCGGTACCTCCAACTCCTCGAACAATGCCTGATCCGCGCAGGCGCCGGCTTCGGAACGTCGGCGAGCGGTGCAGCTCTTTGACCCTCGTCCTGGCGGAAGGACGTACGCGGTCAGCGTGTCCGGGACCCTCAGCTTGAGATAAAACCTGTGTGGTGCGCCCTCGACGGCGACCTCGCCCACGCCCTCGACATCGCCCGAGACCGCGATGTCATCATCCAAATCCGCACCAGGGAGGTCTGCCGGGATATCGGTCTGGTGCTGCGCCAGGAGTCACCCATGCTCGACACCGACTCAGTACACACCGTCCTGGACGCCGACGGCACCCTGCTCCCGGAACCCGCCAAGCACAACCGCTCCGTCATCCTCACACTCCCCTGCTGACCTGTTACCGGCATCAGCTCTCAGCTTGACTCTGCCGGAGGTCTTGGAGCGGTCGAGGTGCACACCGCACCACCTTACGGTGCACGGCGGTCTGCGGGTACCCGGGCCTACTGCTTTGAGCTGGGATGATTGAGCTCTGGGTACCTCGGCAGTACGCTGATGGCATGGCAGCACTCAACGTGGAATTCTCCGACTCGGAGCTCGTGGACCTCCGGGCGGCCGCCCAGGACCATGGCATGACGCTGAAGGCCTTCGTGAGGGCTTCGACCACCGACGCCATCGCCCACCAGCGGAGCCTGAAGGAGGCGGCGGCCGAGTTCCAGAGAGTCTTCGCGGACCCGGGGTTGGCCGATGCCATCGCAGCGGCGGGCATCGACGACGGTCCAGTGGCGAACACGGCGGGCAGGGCTGCCTGAGCAATGGCCGCCCCCCTGCACATCGACGTGCGCTGGCTCCTGCAGCAGCACGAGACGGCCCTCCCCGCCCAGCCCCACATCAGCGACTTCTCGGCGCTCGTGGCCGCCGTGGCGCGCCATCGTGTCGACCCGCCCCGCCTCGGTGTCGATCCCGACGCGTCCTGGCGGGCGGCGGCGCTGCTGCACACCTTGCTGCTGCTCAGGCCGCTCCCCGCTTTGAACGTAAGGTTCGCATGTGCTGTCACCATCGCTTACATGCACGCCAGCAGCGAGGGGCTCGACGCCCCCTACGGCGAACTCGTCGAACTGTGCAAGGACCTGATCAGCGGTAAGGACACGGTGTTCGGCGCCGCCGACCGGATCCGGTCCTGGCGTCTCTGACAGTCCTGCCGCCGAGTCGCCGCAGCCGCGCGGGCGCCGGAGACTGACGGGCATGGAGCTGCCCGAACCATACGAAGGCACCGCTCAGGTCGAACACGAAGCCGGAAGGGTGCGGATCGTCCGCACCCAACTCGGAACGCGTGTCCACATGTTCGCCGAACTGACGGCCTCTTGAGTGTTCGTCAGAAGTGGCCCCAGGAGCGGTCTGCAGTGGAAGGTCACCCGGCGGCCTCTCATGGATCAACACCCACCCGTCCGGCGAGGTCAGTCGTGCCGTTCGCGTTCTCCGGTGACGAGGAATTTCACGTCACGGCAGAATTTGTCGAAGGAGGGCGCTGCGGCGCGCGCGGCGTCCAGGTCGAACTGTGCTGCGAAGGACGGCTGGTGTGCGGTCTCCTGGTACGTCGCGCCCGGTGGCATCTGCCGTGAGAGCCACTCCTTGGCGCCCCGGATGCTCTCTGGACGCGGTGGCGGCTGGAGGTCGTGCGGCAGTCCGGCGCGGCCGGCCAGGCTGGCCGCGCCGGCGAGGAACCAGGCTTCGAATTCACGGACTGCCGCGACTGCGACCAGCGGGACGTTGTGGTGAGTGGCTTGTGCGTGCTCATGCAGGATCCGGGCCAGCTCGACGGGGCAGTCATCGTCCGAGTCCAGCAGAGCCAGGACCCCGGTCGGCCGGGGAGAACGCGCCATGACGATAGTCAGGGCGTGCTCGAGGTGGTTCTTTTTGAGCATCCGGTCCCGAGGGAGGCGGTGAGGACGCTGGATGGCTGCGTACATGCCGGGCAGCAGGTGAGGGACAAGGCGGTTCAGCAGCCCGTGCAGGGCTCTCTCTTCCCCGTGTCCCTCGACAATCGAGGCGATGACCGGGCAGGGGCTGTTCACCGCTGCTCGCCCTCTTCCCTCTGCCCTGGTCCCGAAGCAGTTGCAGGACGCATCTCTCCACTGCGCAGGAGTTCCGGCAGCGTCAGCACGCCGTCGGCGAGGAGGCGGCGCCCTGAGCCGTCGATCGGCCCGATCACGGTTCCTGTTCCGCCGTCCCGGACGATCAGCAGATGGTCGGGATCGGCGGCCGCGTTGTCCAGGAGGTCCGCGCTCTGTGTAGTGACGATCACCTGGGTATTACGGGAAGCGGCTACCAGGGCGTCGTAGAGGGCGCCGAGCATCGGGGGGTGCAAAGAGATCTCTGGTTCTTCGATCCCGACGAGCGGGATGTCGCCCTCCAGCGCCAGCGGCTGGAACAGCGCAGCCAGGACCGCAGTGAGGCGGAGGGTCCCCTCCGACAGCGACCGACGGTCGACCCTGGTTTCGTGTCCGTCCGCCTGGAGGAAGCGGCCGACGACATAGGCGAGGCTGGCTTCGGACACCTCGACACCGTCCACCGCGACGGCGTTGTCGATCATGGTGGAGAGGTAGCCGTCCACGGCCTCCTTGGCCCAGGGATACTGCTTGCTCATCTTGGTGAGCACGCGGGCCAGATGGCTTCCGCGCTCGCCGAGCAGTTGTCCGCTCGTACTGCTCGAGGTGTCGTCGACGTCCCGCAGGGCCGGCGTCAGGAACTCGTAGAAGCGCATACGGCCCAGGGAGCGGGCGAGCGCACGCGCCTCACGGTTGGAGCGGCTGACACGGGCTGGCAAGAGGAAGTCGTCCCGGAAGACGGGCTCGTCCCCGGACGGGTCGGGGGGGAACGGCTCGCTGACCAGAGTTCCGTTGATGACGAGTTCGTCCTTGCGCACCACCGGCAGGGAGGGGTCGCGCTGCGGGTCGGTGCCGATCTCCACTGTATAGGCCGCATCGAAGGGGGTGCGGTCGTCGTGTGCACGGACTTCCATGTGAATGTGGAAGGACTGTGCCTGCCGGCCGGCTCCGTCGCGGTGCAGGACTTCATCGAGGCCGCCGCGTGGTTCGAGTGCACGTGCAGGCGAGGTTCGCACAGCATCGCGGACGAACCTCAGAGCGTCGAGGAAGTTCGACTTGCCTGCGGCGTTCGGGCCGGCCAGGACGGTCAGAGGGCCAAGGCGTACGTCGCAGCCGCCGATGGAGCGGTAGTTCCCGATCTGCAGCCGAGTGAGGAACGCGGAGGGGGGCTGGTGTTCGACGGTCATGACAGTGCCCTGGTCGGGACGGGTTGCGGACTCCGGTGGGAAACCGCGGCAAGCAGTGACGTTCTCACGGTGCCCGCGGCAGAAAACCGCTTCTGACGGCTTGAGGCAGTACGGCTCGTCGAAGCAGCCTCCGGTCGCCTGATGTCACCGGCGCGGGCTTTGGGCGTTGCCGGGGGCACTGCTTGGGTGAAGTGTGTGAGGTACGTGCTACTCGCCGTACGTTGCCTGCTGTGATCCACAATCGGTCACCCTATCCGGATGACTGCGGACGTTTCGAGTAACAGCCCGGCCGACGGGACCGAAGGCCGCACACCAGGGTGAGGGCAAGACGCCGCGCATGTGACGTGCACCGAGCAGTAGGCAGCACCCGCTGACGAGGTCCGACCCGCCCTTGGCCGGCGGAAGACTGCAGAGGCAGAGGAGGACCGCATGGCCCCATCGTCGAAAATCTTCTTCGAAGAAGTACGAGCGGCTTACGCAGGGGCGGCAGGTTCTCTGTATCTGGCCGGTCCGGTCGAGACGGAGAACGTCCTGCCGGTGTCGACGTACACGGGCGGCGGCGTCGAGTACAGCGCCGGACTCGACGTCAGAGAGGGCTATGTGGACTGCGCCGTCGGCACCGAAACAGAAACTGTCGGCTTCACCGTGAGCGTGGGGCAGCTGGCACTGGCTGCCGGGGTCATCGAGGTCCGCGGAAAAATCTCCTACAGCGCCCGCACCCTCACCCAACTCAGAAAGTCACTGTCGGGGCAAGCCGGATACGTCCGGCTCGTACACCCTTTGCTGGCGGGGCAGGGCCACAGAAGCACTGATGCGACGGGCAGGTGCACGTGCGTGGAAGAAACCGGCATGCCCTTGAAGCAGGGCTTGCAACTGGCTCGGCTGCGGTTTCTCCTTCTGGAACACCACTACCGGCGGCTCGTAGACCCTGAGCAGTCGCGGGAAGTCCAGCGATCGGAATCACACGACGGTCAACGGGGGCTGTCGTCGTGCGTGGCGTTCGTGTGCGGGAGACGAAAGTCCATGGCCCGGCCGACCTCTCGCCAGGCCGTCTCTGCCGTCTTGCGCGCATCGGCGGCAACATCACCACGTTCGCGTAGGAGCCGTTCGTAGATCGGGGCGTCGCTTTGCGCCGTTGTACTCACCGCACTGATTCCTTCCTGATGACGACACCCGCTTGGTCTCCGGGCCTCAGGCGGGGACCGAGTCTATGGTGCCCGTTCCGTCAGCCTCGTCCCGTTCCGCCAGATGGGACACAGGATGCACCACCACCCCACCACCGCGGCCCCTTTGCGTTCCGTGCGTGCCGGCGCCGACGAGGCGGTGCCACGACGGCCATGCTGCATGGCTGCCACCGAGCAGCGCGGAGACCGGCCAAGGTGCTGAGGAAGAGCAGGACGCTGTTGGGACTGGTGGAGCGCCCATCTCGCTGCTGCCCGCCCGTTCACCTCCCGGGAGGGCCGCCCGCGACCGGCGCGCCCGTGGTGAGACCGTCGGCGGCGTGCTGGTCAGGCTCGGGGCGTTCCTCGGCAACACCCGCCGCCGGGCCGGGAAGCCGAGCCCGGAACGCCGCGCACAGGTGGCCGGCCCGGGTCTGGAGTGGGCGGCGCAGGGGGCGCGTGATGTGGGGTGTGGAGGATCTGGTCCGGGCCTCGGTTCGGCGGCAGGGCGCGGGGCTGGGCGTGGCGCAGGTCGCGGGCGGGGCCGCGGAGGCTGCGCGGCGGGAGACGGTGCCGGCCGGGCGGGTTGCCATGTCGGCGTCGGGCTTTGCGGTGCCGGTCATGGTCCGGAGGGGACCGGCATGGCCGTGACGGGGCTGGTGATGTCGCGGAGTGTGTAGCGGAATGCTTCCTGGAGTGCTTGCCAGGAGGCGGTGATCAGGTTTTCGTCGACGCCGACGGTGCTCCAGGAGCGTTCGCCGTCGAAGAAGGTGGCCAGGACCCGGGTGGGGGCGGCGCTGCCTCGCCGGCTGGTGGGCACGCGCACCTGGTAGTCGGTGAGTTCGAGTCCGGCCAGGCTCGGGAAGAGGGTGTCGAGGGCCTGGTGGAGGGCGCAGTCCAGTGCGTTGACGGGTCCGCTGCCTTCCGCGGTGGCGGTGATCGGGGTGGTGCCGGGGACGTGCAGTCGTATGCGGGCTCTGCTGATGGTGGTGCCCGAGTGTTGTTCGACGGTGATCTGCCAGGAGTCGGTGGTGAAGGGGTGCGGGCCGGCTGTGCCGGCGGAGAGTTCTTCGCGCAGGAGCAGTTCGAAGGAGGCGTCGGCGGACTCGAAGCTGTAGCCGAGGTTCTCGAGTTTTTTGATGCGTGCGGCGGCTCGTGCCACCGGTTCGGATCCGGCGGTGACGGTGTAGCCGAGTTCGCGGGCTTTGAGTTCGATGGAGGAGCGGCCGCCCATGTCGGAGACGAGGGTGCGCATGCGGTTGCCGGTGGTGGCCGGGTCGGTGTGCTGGTAGAGGTCGGGGTCGATGCGCAGTGCGGAGGCGTGCAGGCCGGCTTTGTGGGTGAAGGCGGACCGGCCGATGTAGGGGGTGGCCGGGTGGGCGGGCTGTGCGGTGAGTTCGCCGATGGCGCGGCCGGTTTCGGCCATGGTGGTCAGTCGGTCTGCGGGCAGGACGTTCAGGCCGCGTTTGAGGATGAGGTTGGCGGCGATGGTGAAGAGGTCGGCGTTGCCGCAGCGTTCGCCGTAGCCGTGGGCGGTGCCCTGGGCGTGGGTGGCTCCCGCGTCGATGGCGGCGAGTGTGTTGGCGACGGCGCAGCCGGTGTCGTTGTGGCAGTGGATGCCGAGTCGGGCGCCGGTTGTGGTGAGGGTGTCGGTCACGGTGTCGCGGATCCGGTCGGGCAGTGATCCGCCGTTAGTGTCGCACAGGACGATGGTTTCGGCGCCGGCTTCCGCGGCCGCGTGGACGCATTCGAGGGCGTAGGCGCGGTTGGCGCGGTATCCGTCGAAGTAGTGCTCGGCGTCGATGAAGACGCGCCGGCCGGCGTGGACGAGGTGGCGGACGGTGCTGGTGATCATGGCGAGGTTTTCGGCGAGGGTGGTGCGCAGCGCGAGTTCGACGTGGCGGACGTCGGTCTTGGCGACGAGGGTGATCACGGGGGCGCCGGATTCGAGGAGGGCTCGTACCTGTGGGTCGGTGGAGACTGCCGTGCCGGGCCGGCGTGTCGCTCCGAATGCGGTCAACTCCGCGCTGTGCAGGGTGAGTTCGGTACGGGCGCGGCGGAAGAATTCGGTGTCCTTGGGTACGGCGCCGGGCCAGCCGCCCTCGATGAATCCGACGCCGAAGGTGTCGAGGTGGCGTGCGACGGCGAGTTTGTCGTCGACCGTCAGGACCAGTCCCTCCTGCTGGGTGCCGTCCCGCAGGGTGGTGTCGTAGAGCTGGAAGCCTTGTGGGGCCATCACGGTGACCTTCCTGGGTGTCTCATCGGGGCGTCACGGTCGGGCGGCGGCCTGGTGCGGTGGCCGGCCGGGGTCCGGCGGGGGTGGTGGGGCGGCGGGGGTGCGGTCGAAGCGTGGGGCGGGGGCGGGGCCGGTTTCGGTGTAGGTGCCCCGGGCCCGCAGGTGTGGATGGGCGGGGGCTTCGGTGAGGCTGAGTACCGGTGTCACGCATGCTTCGGTGTTCTCGAAGTGTGCTGCCCAGTCGTCTCGTGTGCGGCGGCTGAAGCGTGCGGCGAACGCGGCTTTCAGCGCGGGCCAGTTGGCGGGGTCGTCGCGGTGGGGCAGGGTGGAGGGGTCGAGTCCCAGTCCCTGCAGCAGCGCGGTGTAGAACTGCTCCTCGAGTGCGCCCACCGCGATGTGCCGGCCGTCGGCGCAGGCGTACACCGTGTAGAAGGGTGCCCCGCCGTCCAGCAGGTTGTGGCCCCGCCGCTCGTGCCAGGACCCGCCGGAGGTCATGGCGAGGAGCATGGCGAGGAGTGAGGCGGTGCCGTCGACGATCGCCGTGTCGACGGTCTGGCCGAGTCCGGAGCGCTGCCGTTCCCAGAGGGCGGCGAGGATGCCGCAGACCAGGAGCATTCCTCCGCCCGCGAAGTCGCCGAGGAGGTTGAGGGGTGCCACGGGCGGGCCGCCGGGCTCACCGATGGCGTGCAGCGCGCCGCTCAGGGCGATGTAGTTGATGTCGTGGCCGGGGTGTTGTGCGAGGGGTCCGCTCTGTCCCCAGCCGGTCATGCGGGCGTAGACCAGGCCCGGGTGTCGGGCGCGGCAGATGTCGGGTCCGATGCCGAGGCGTTCGGCGACGCCGGGGCGGAATCCTTCGACCAGGACGTCCGCGTCCTGTGCCAGCCGCAGTAGTCCGGCCACTCCGTGAGGGGTTTTCAGGTCCAGTGTCACGGAGTGCCGTCCGCGGTCCAGTATCCGGTGCCAGGTGGCGTAGGCGCGGGTGCTGTCGGGCCGGTCCACCCGGATCACCTCGGCTCCCAGGTCGGCCAGCATCATGCAGGCGTGGGGCACCGGGCCGATCGCGGCCAGTTCCACGACTCGCATGCCGGACAGCGGGCCGGTGCCCGTGGCGTCGTCCATGGGTCCCAGGTTTGCCGGGGCTGCTCGAGGGTGTCTGGAGTGGGGCTCCAGCGCGGGCTCATGGGCCGGCCGTGCCGGGGGGCGGTGGCGTGGAGGCCCGGGGGCGGACGTTTGTGTGGACGGCGCCGGGATCAGCCTGCGGGTGGCGTTCCACTGCCCGGGCCTTCCGGGTCTTCCGTGTCTTCCGGGCGGGCTCGGCGGGCTCGTGCCGGCCGCTTCGCGTCGCCCGGGCCTCTCGGGCACTGCCCCGGTCCGGTGGCGGCCGTGGTGTCGCCGGTGGTCGCCGGGCGGCCGTGGCGTGCGGGAGCGGGCCGGAGAACTGCGGTGCGCACTCCCCCGGGTCATCGGGCCGGGGTGGAGTCCGGCGGGTGCCGCCGCTGCCTCGTGGTGGACGGCGATCAGGGGTGCGGTCTGCGGGGTCGCGGGTGCCGTTGCGGTGTGCTCTCCCTGGCTCGTCCGCCGCTCCCGCGGGCCGTGCACGTCCTGCCGGACGGCCGGCCGGGGCCGCTGGGGCAGGACGGCCCGGCCGTGGGCCGGCGGTGGCCGGGTCACCGCACCGCCGCCGGTCCCGGCGGGGCCGGGGGCGGCGGCGGTGCGGGAGTTCTCACCGGGGCAGCCGGGGGCTGGTGCCGGGAAGGGGGCGGTCAGGTCCGGACGGTCCTGAGGGCGCGGGTCCAGGATTCCAGCTGGTCGAACAGGGCGGTCGCGGCGGTGTCGTGCTGGGCGCCGGGCTTGAAGAGGGAGAAGTCCTCGAAGTCGGTGAACATCGAGAAGGACAGCTGCTGGCGTACATGGGCCAGTCGGAGTTCGCTGGCGATGGCCCGCAGGTGTTCCACGGCCCGGGTTCCGCCGAGGGTTCCGTAGGAGACGAATGCGGCGGCCTTGTCGGCCCACTCCCGGTGCAGGTAGTCGATCGCGTTCTTCAGGACGCCGGAGGTGGAGTGGTTGTACTCGGGGGTGACGAAGACGTATCCGTCGAACTCGGCTATCTTCGCCGCCCATGCCCTGGTGTGGTCGTTGCGGTAGGGGCGGCCGCGGGAGGGCGGGACGGGCTCGTCCAGCAGCGGCAGGGGGTAGTCGGCGAGGTCGACGAGTTCGTACTCGGCGGCGGTGCGGGCACCGGCGCGGTCCAGGACCCAGTCGGCCACGGCCTTGCCGTTGCGGCCGGGGCGGGTGCTGCCGAGGATGATGGCGATCTTCAGTTCGCTCACGGGGTGCCTTTCCGTATCCGGGCTTCAGGCTTTCTGGCCGGCCTTCTCGTAGAAGCCGTCCTCGTGGATGGGCCGGACCTCGTCCTGGCGGTCGTTGGCCGTGAGCCAGGCCTCGCGCAGGGCGGCGGCCTCGTCGTCGGCCTGGGCCGCGGGGACCAGACGGCCGTCGGGGGTCAGGCGCAGCGGCCGCTCGCCGGCCGGGCGCCAGTCGAACCGGGCCGCGATCTTGAACAGGTCTTCCTGGGTGAGCGGACCGCCGTTGTCCTTCTCCGCCTGCAGCGCGGTGGGGTGGTAGTTCTCGTAGCCGCCGGGCATGTGCAGGGTCAGGAAGCGGGCGCCCTCGCCGGGCGGTGTCGCCCAGGTGTGCCGGGTGCCGCTGGTGATGTGGGCCATGGAGCTGGGGCCCAGTTCCACCACCTCGTCGTCGAGGGCGACGATCAGCCGTCCCGAGACGACGAAGTAGGTTTCCGTGGACTGCGCGTGGGTGTGCAGGGGCGGCCCCGACCAGGCCGGGCCCTGTTCCGTCTCCACCAGCGACGCCGCCCCGTCGGTCATGGTGGTGGACAGCACGATCTCGAATCCGCGGCGGCCCTCGGGCCGGTCCTCAGGGTGGACGATGTGCGTCATGGTGTCCTCTCCGTGGTGGCCTGTGAACGCTGCGCCGATCTAACCGGCGCTGCCCGCGTCCGAGTGCGGACGCGGCGGCCGCAGTTGAACGCCCGCGCCGAGCTGCGTGCCGGATTGCGGCGGGGGCGGGGCCGGCGGGCGGGAGCGGTCCCGGATGTGCTCCCACCTGGGGCGGGGCGGGAGGACCGGTGTGTTCGCGGTGTCCCTGCGGCGGGGTGGCGGCGGGGTGGTTCGAGCGGGGGTGGTGGGGGGCGCGGGCGTGGTGCGGGGCGGGCTGCGGCGGGGCTTGAGCGGCTCTGTGTTCTTCCTCCGCCGGGGCGCCGGAAGGTGGCCTGGACGACCCGTCACTGTCACCTTCTGAAGCGAGGCCGGACATGATCCGTTCTTTCCCCCGCCGTTTCCTGCGTGAGGTGTACCGCGCCCTGGTGGCGCACGGCACTCAGTACACCGGCGTGCATCCCGAGGCGGCGGCCCCGCCCGCACCGGCAGCGGTGCTCACGGGGCCTTGTGCCGCGCATCCTGAGCGGGTGTGCCGGGAGGTCGCGCTCACGCCGGCGGAGCGGGCGCTGGCGCGTGAGCTCGGGGCACGCTGAGCCCGGGCACGGCCGCCCGGGCCCCGGCATGCCGGCGCCTGCCGAGGCCCGTGAAAAAAAATGAGGGGGGTGGGGTCCGGCAGGCGGGAGGCGGCCCCTGCCGTACGGGGCAGGGGCCGCAGGGCGAGGGGCTGTTTCAGGCGGCCGCGTGTTCGGCGACGAACTCCTCCCAGGTGCGCTTGCCGACGTCGTTGCCCTTGAGGGCGAGGTTCTCGCCCGCGCGGTAGGCCTTGCCGGCCTTGCCGGGCATCCGCATCGGCAGCATCGGGCGGCGCTTGCCGTGGGCCTGCAGGTAGCTGCGCAGCAGATCGCCCAGCGGGTAGACCTTCGGCCCGGCCAGGGCGGGTACCAGGCCGGCCGGGGGGGCCAGTGTCAGCTCCACCAGCCGGGCCGCCACCTCGCGTGAGTCGACCGGCTGGAACTGCAGGCCGGGTACCGGGATGACCGGCATCTTCGACATCTTCTGCGCCATCGTCCACACGATGTCGTGGAACTGGGCGGCCCGCAGGATCGTCCAGGGGATGCCGGAGCCGGTGACGGCCTTCTCGGCGTCCAGCTGGATGCGGAACCAGTTCATCGGCATGGTGTCCGTGCCGATGACGGAGATGTGCACGATGTGCCGGACACCCCCGACCCGTTTGGCGGCCTGTACGAGATGTCCGGTGGCCTTGTCGTCGCCCTTGGGGCCGCCTGCCAGGTGCAGGATCGTGTCGGCCCCTTCGATGGCCGGCTCGATCCGGTCGCCGCTGAGCAGGTCGACGGCGTAGTGCTCGATGCCGTCGCTGTTGGCGTGGGTGTGGCGGCTGACGATACGCACGTCGCGTCCGGCCGCGCGCAGCAGGGGAACGACGTGCCGTCCCAGATTACCGGTGCCGCCGGTGACCAGGATGGGTGAGGTCATCGCTGCCTTGTCTCCTTCTTCAGGGGTCTTCAGGGGTCTTCAGGGGATGGGGGTTCTGCTTCGCCCCGGGGGCCGGCCGTGTCCTGCCGTTGCCGGGGCGGAGGGCTGCTAGACGCTCGCGGGGGTGCGGGCCGGGCCGAACCAGCGGCCCAGGGCGTCGGCCAGGCCGGTGCCGGGCGCGGCCCAGGCGATGTGTCCGTCGGGCCGCACCAGCACCGGGCCCAGGCCGGTGCCGGCGGTGCCGGTCCAGTGGCCGGTGACGGTGTCGACGCGGTCCGCCCACGCGGCGGCGGCCGCGGCGGCCGGGGTGCCGGTGTCGATGAGGACGCCCCGGCCGGGGCGCAGCAGGTCGGCGACGCGGGTGCGGCTGCCGTCGGGGCGTTCCAGCTCGTGGCCGGGTGCCAGCCGCAGTCCCAGCAGGGGGTGGGCGGCGGGCCGCGTGCCGTCGGGTTCCCTGCCGTGTTCCATGTCGTAGCGCACGCCCAGTCCGCTGACCATGCCGGCGAAGTGGCCTGCGGCCTCACTGCCGGCCACCAGTTCGCGCATGAGGGTGCGCAGCGGGTCCATGTCCGCGCCGCTGAGATAGAGCGTCGTCGCGGCGTGGGTGTTGCGCATCAGCCGGCGGCCCACGGGGTGCCGCTCGCTGTGGTAGGTGTCCAGCAGGCTGTCGGGGGCTGCGCCGGTGGTCACGGCGGCGAGTTTCCAGCCGAGGTTGGCGGCGTCCTGCAGTCCGGTGCTCAGTCCCCACCCCGCCAGTGGGGGGGTGTCGTGGGCGGCGTCCCCGGCGAGCAGGACACGGCCGCTGCGGTACGTGGCGGCCAGGGCGGCGCCGTTGCTGAAGGCGGCCATCCAGCGGGCGCTGCCGTGATGGATGTCCTCCCCCGTCAGGCGGCGCCAGGTGGCGGCGATCTCGGCGAAGGTCAGGGTGCGGGAGTCGGGGCGGGGCGGCAGGCTGCGGTCGTGCATGAGGATGCGGGAGTAGCCGTCGCCCAGGCCGACCGAGAGGACCATGTTGCCCTCGGGCACGTACTGGCCCGTCGGCCGGTGGCCGACCTCCGCCCCGGTCACGTCGGCCATGTACATGCCCCGGGTGGATTCCCAGCCGGAGGTCTCGATGCCGGCCAGGGTCCGGATCGTGCTGTGGCCGCCGTCGCAGCCGACGAGGTAGGCGGCGCTCTCGCGGCGGCGGCCCGTGGGGGTGTCGAAGAGGGCCTCGACGCCGTCGGCGCTCTGCTGGAGGCCGACTGCCTCGCAGCCGCGGCGGACGGGCACACCGAGTTCGCCGAGCCAGCCGGTGAGCATCTGCTCGGTGGCGGACTGCGGCAGTCCCAGGACGCCGTGGTGGTCGTCGTCGAGGAGGTCCAGGTCGATGCCCACTCCCCCGAAGTGGCCCTGGCGGCCCCACCGGACGGTGCCGAGCCGCTCGAGCAGGCCGCGCTGGTCGAATATCTCGGCGACGCGTTTCGTGAAACCGAGGGCGCGTGATTCCCCGGTGGGTGCGGGCAGTTGGTCGTAGACGACGACGTCGGCGCCGCCGAGCCTGAGTTCTCCGGCGAGAAACAGTCCGACGGGCCCCGCCCCGACCACTAATACGCGATTTTCCATTGTCCGCTCTCCCCTTGTAAGGACAACGCCGTCTGCGAGATCGAACGCCGGCTTTCTTTTTCTCATGATGTCACAGTCCGGCTGCCGGATAACTTCCCGCGGTCGCCGTGTGCCGACGATCCACCCGTTACCGCCGGAAATGCAAGCGGGACCCGACCGTTTCTCAAGCCGTTTTCGAGCAGGGGTCGAGTCCCGTTGGCGGGCGGTGGTGGAGCGGAATTGCGGCGGGACCGGTCAGCTCGGTGTCGCCTTGCGGTAGCGGCGTACCGCGAGCGGTGCGAACACCAGGAGGATGCCCGCGGTCCAGGCGAGCGAGCCCAGGACGGGGGTGGCTGTGTCGCCGCCGAACAGCAGGGCCCGTACGGCGTCGGCGGTGTAGCTGACCGGCTGGTGGGCGGCGACCGCGCGCAGCGGGCCGGGCATGGTGGCGGTGGGCACCAGTGCGGAGGAGACGAATCCGAGCGGGAAGAGCACCGGGAAGGCGACGATGTTGGCGGTCTCCGGGCTGGAGGCGGCCAGTCCGATCAGGCAGAACACCCAGGACATGGCGAACGCGAAGGCCAGCACGAGCAGGCCCGCGGCCAGATAGCGCCAGATGCCCTGGTGGATACGGAAGCCGACCAGGTAGCCGAGTCCGGTCATCCAGACGAAGACGAACACGTTGCGCAGCAGGTCGGCCCCGGTGCGTCCGGCCAGGACCGCCGAGCGGGCCATGGGCAGCGCCCTGAAGCGCTCCAGCAGGCCGCTCTTGAGGTCCGCGGCCAGGCCGACGGCGGTCGCGGTGGCGCCGAAGGCCAGGCCGATGGTGTAGGCGCCGGGCATCATGTAGTCCGCGTAGCGGGCCCCGTCGGGCAGGGCGTGGGTGATCGCGCCGCCGAAGACGTAGCGGAACAGCAGGACGAACATGACGGGCTGCAGGCTGGCGAAGAAGATGGCCTGCGGGACGCGGACGTAGCCCAGCAGGTTGCGCCAGGTGATGGTGGCGGCGCTGCTCAGGGCTCCCGCCCCGCGGCGGGGGGCGGTCAGGGGGATGCTGCCCGTGCTCATGCCGCCTCCCGGGAGTCGGCCTGCGGCTGGTGGGCGGCGCGGCCGGTGAGTGCCAGGAACACGTCGTCCAGGCTGGGTTCGCGCACCGCGAAGGTGAGCGGGGACAGGCCCGCGTGCTGCAGGGCGCCCAGGATGTCCAGGGCGGCGGCGCCGGCCGGGGCCTCGATCCGGTCGCCGCGCCGCACGGCCCGGTAGCGGCCGGACAGTACCTGCGCGGCCGCCTCGGCCTCGTCCTCGCCGGCGAAGCGGGCGGCGATCACGGAGACGCCCAGGCCCGCCTTGAGCTGTGCGGGGGTGCCCTGGGCGATGACGCTGCCCTGGTCCAGGACGACGAGGTGGTCGGCGAGGTGGTCGGCCTCCTCCAGGTACTGGGTGGTCAGCAGGATGGTCGTGCCGTCGGCGACCAGCTGCTCCAGCACGCTCCACAGGTCCCGGCGGCTGCGCGGGTCCAGGCCGGTGGTGGGCTCGTCGAAGAAGAGGATGCGGGGGCTGTGCACGAGGGCGGCGGCGAGGTCGAAGCGCCGGCGCTGGCCGCCCGAGTAGGAGCGGCTGGGCCGGTCGGCGATGTCCGCCAGGCGGAACTGCTCCAGCAGTTCCGCGGCCCGCCCGCGGGCCTGCGCCCGGGTGAGGCCGGTCAGCCGGCCCACCATCAGGAGGTTCTCCCGGCCGGTCAGGTTGGGGTCGACCGCGGCGTACTGGCCCGCCATGCCGATCAGCGGCCGCACCCGCTCGGGCGAGGCGACGGCGTCGATGCCGTCGATCAGGACGCGGCCGGCGTCGGGGGTCAGCAGGGTGGTCAGGATGCGGGACGTGGTCGTCTTGCCCGAGCCGTTGGGGCCCAGCAGACCGACGACCTGTCCGTAGGGGACGGTGAGGTCGACGCCCTTGAGGGCCTCGACGTCACCGAAGCGTTTGACGAGGCCCTCGGCGGCGATGGCCGCGCCCTGGCCGGCGGCGGGCCGCAGGGGGCGCGGGGCCGGCCCGTCACCGGGCAGTGCCGTCATCCCCTCGGCCGGAATGATCTGGCGCATGTCGTGCACCTTTCTGTTCGGGTGGACACGGGCGGGGCCGCGGTGCGGGCAGGGGGACGGGCACCGCCGGGTGCGCCCCGGGGGTGTGGTGCCCGTCCTGCCCGCGGCGCGGCTACTGCGCCCAGGGCGGGGTGAAGGACTGCTCGCCCGGGACGTGGGCCCGGCCGCCGACGGGCAGCACCACGACGAACTCCACCGGCTCGCCGTGCGGGTTGCCGATGCCGAAGGTGGTGTCCGGCGGAACGATCAGGGTGTCGCCCTCGGCGAGGTGGTGCAGGTCCTCGCCGAGCTGCACGTCCGCCGCGCCGGACAGCACGTGGAAGATCTCCTCGTGGTCCACCGTGCCGAACCTCGGCGGGGTGGACGCGGCGATGGTCAGACGCCACACGCAGGTCTGCGTGGAGCCCCGGCTCGGCGCCGCGAGCCCGCGGACGGTCAGGTGCGGTGTGCCGGCCGGGGCGGCGACCCCGGGCATCGAGTAGGTGAACACGGGCGCACTGGCGCTTTGGATAACGGGCACGGTGTCCTCTCCGGTCCTCTCGGACCCACAACACGGAATTGACCGGAAAATGGCTTTCGGCTGTGGTGAAGAATAGGTTCGGTGGCCGGGTGCCGACAACGGCTCAGACTTGTGTCTGAACGCCTGCCCGACTGCGGACCGGCAGCAGTTGGACACCGTGTGCGCCGCTCTTTTCTTTGACGCCCCGGGAAAAGCATGGATAATTTTCCGGACCGGGACCGGAAATGGCTGACGTCACCGTAATAACGTCACATCGACAGGAGCAGTGTGATGCGGAAGGTTGTTTCACGGGACGGCACGACAATTGCTTACGAGAAAGCGGGGGAAGGGCCGCCGCTGGTCCTGCTGGGCGGCGGATTCCGCGACCACACGGTCTTCGACTCACTGGTCCCGCTGCTGACGCCGTACTGCACGACCTACGTCTACGACCGGCGCGGCCGCGGCGAGAGCGGCGACTCCCCGCACTACGCGATCGCCCGGGAGGTCGAGGACCTGACCGCGGTGATCGAGGAGGCCGGCGGCCGGGCCGCGGTCTTCGGCGGCTCCACCGGCGGGATCCTGGCGCTGGAGACCGCGCTGGCCGGTGCCGGCATCAGCCGGCTGGCCCTGCTGGAACCGCCCTACCGGATGCCCGGCCACCAGCGGCCCGCCGAGGACTTCTCCGACCGGCTGGACGCCCTGCTGGCACAGGACAGGCGCGGCGAGGCCGCCGAGTTCTTCCTCGCCGAACTCGTGGGCTTCTCCCCCGAGGAGATCGGCCACTGGAAGAACAGCCCCATGTGGGCGGCGAACGAGGCGATGGCCCACACCCTGCCCTACGACACCGCCCTGTGCGGCGACGGCCGCCTGCCCGCCGAACGGCTGGCCTCACTCGACGTGGAGTCCGTCGTCATCAGCAGCGAGAGCACCGGCGGCTGGCTGCTGGCCGCCGCGCAGGCCACCGCCGCCGCCCTCCCCCGCGGCCGGCACCTGGCGCTGCCCGGCGTGTGGCACAAGGTCCCGCCGGAGGTGCTCGCCCCGGCCGTGGCGCGGTTCGTCACCGGGGCGGGACCGGGCACCCCCTGACGGGCCGCGGCCCGCTCCCGCCCCGGGTGTCCGGGCGGGAGCGGGCCGCGAAAGGCCCCGCACCGTCCGTACACGGACGGTGCGGGGCCTTTCGGCCGTCCGCCCCCCGGGCGGCCGGCCCGGGACGTGCGCGTGAGCGGCGCGTGCGGGGTGTGCGGTCACGGCGCGTGCGCGGCGCTCACCAGGGGACGGGGCCGGTGTCGTCCTGGGAGGTGCCGGTCGGGCCCTCGGGGCCGAGGGTGGCCAGGCGTACGGCGACGGCGGCTCCCTGGGCGGCCGTCTGGTGGCCGCGGTGCCCGTTCATGTCGGTGGCCGTGAAGCCCGGGTTGGCCGCGTTCACCTTGATGCCCGTGCCCAGGAGTTCCTTGGCGTAGGCGACGGTGAGCGCGTTCAGGGCGGTCTTCGAGGACTGGTAGGCGACCTGGTTGTAGCCGCTGAACGCGGACGCGAAGTCCGCGTTCAGGGCGAGCGAGCCCACCGTGCTGGACAGGTTGACGATGCGTCCGGCCGGCGAACGGCGCAGCAGCGGCAGCATCGCGTTGGTCACCGCGAGGACACCGAAGACGTTGGTGTCGTAGACCTCGCGCAGCTGCCCGGGAGTGGCCGCGCTGGGCGGGCCGCCGAAGGCGCCGGTGATGCCGGCGTTGTTGACCAGGACGTCCAGGCGGCCGTGGCGCTCGCCGAGACGGCGGGCCGCCCGCGTGAGGGTGGCGTCGTCCGTCACGTCCAGGTGCAGCGCCGCCGCCGTGAGTCCCTCGGCGGCCAGCCGGGCCGCGGCCTGCCGGCCGCGCCGCTCGTCCCGGGCGCCGAGGTGGACCACCGCGCCCAGCCGGCCCAGCTGCCGGGCGATCTCGTAGCCGATGCCCTTGTTGGCGCCGGTGACCAGGACGATCCTCTCCCCGGGCAGGTCAGGCATGCCGGGCCTGCCCGGGCAGAGCGGGGGCGCCGAACCAGCGGGCCAGCGCGCCCTCCAGTCCCCGGGTCCCGGCGCTGCCGCCGCCGGCCCAGGCGACGTAGCCGTCGGGCCGTACCAGCAGGCAGGCGCCGCCGAAACCGTCACCCCCGCCGTCGCCGCCGCCGTCGGGGTCGGGGTCGGGGTGGGGGCGGGCGGAGACGGTGTCGACGCGGTCCGCCCACCCGGCGGCCGCGGCACGCACCCGGGCGTCGTCCGCCAGGTCCAGGAGGACACCGCGGCCCGGGTGCAGCAGCGCGGTCGTGGTGGTCTTGCCGGCGGGACCGCCGACGACGAGCTCACGCCCCGGCAGCCGGCGCCCCAGCAGCGGGTGCCGCCCGGGCCCGACGTCGTAGCGGATGTCCAGGCCGGTCACCATGCCGATGAGGTGCCGGCGCACCTCAGCGTGCTCCGCGAGTTCGCCGAACAGGTCGCGCAGCGGCTGCATCTCCTCGCCGCTGATGTACAGGGCGCGCTGGGTGAGCGTGTTGAGCAGGACGCGGGCGCCGACCGGGTGGCGCTCGGCGTGGTAGGTGTCCAGCAGGCCCGCGGGGGCGCGGCCCTTGATGTCCAGGGCCAGTTTCCAGCCGAGGTTGACGGCGTCCTGCACTCCCGCGCTCATGCCCTGCCCGCCGATGGGCAGATGGATGTGGGCGGCGTCCCCGGCGAGCAGGACGCGGCCCTTGCGGTAGGCGGCGGCCTGGCGGCTGGCGTCGGTGAAGCGGCCCGCCCACAGCGGCCTCCCGCCGCGGATGTCCTCCCCGGTCAGGCGCTGCCAGGCGGCGGCGACCCGGGCGAAGGAGGGCGGCGTGCGGTCCGGGCCGGGCGCGGCGCCCCGCTCGTAGTAGGTGACCCGGAAGGTGTCGGGGCCCTGCTGGAAGGCCAGGACCAGGCCGCCCTCCACCCGCTCGCCGTTGGGGCGCGGGCGCACCCGCACGCCGCTCACCTCGGCGAAGCACATCTCGATGCGCGCGTCGTGGCCGGGAAAGGCGATGCCCGCCTGCTTGCGGACGGTGCTGCGGGCGCCGTCGCAGCCCACCAGGTACCGCGCGCGCAGCCGCGCCGGCCCGCCCGGGCCGGCGGACGTGACCTCGACGTGGTCCTCGCCCGCCGTGAAGGCGGTGACCTCCCGGCCGCGGCGCAGATCCGCGCCCAGTCCCAGGGCCCACGCCTCGAGGACGGCCGTGGTCAGCGACTGGGGCACCCCCTTGGCGCCGTAGGAGCCGCCCTCCACCTCGCGGTAGTCCAGCATCACCCCGCCGAAGTGGCCGACGGGGATGGTGTCGAAGCCGCCGAAGCGGGGCAGCAGCCCGCGCTGGTCGAACGTCTCGATCGTGCGCGCCGTGAAGCCCAGCGCGCGCGACTGGTCGGCCGCCTGCGGCGACTTCTCCAGCACGACGCAGTCCACGCCGGCCAGCCGCAGTTCGCCGGCGAGCATCAGCCCCACCGGGCCCGCCCCGACGATGACGACATCCGTGTCAGTGCTGACCGTGCCGTCAGTGCCGTCAGTGCCGTTTGTGCCGTTTGTGCTGACCGTGCTGTTCATGGTCGACCCCTGTGTGTGGACGGTTGGCTGCCAGTGCCCGGTCGACCAGCGGACCGGCCGCGCCGGTGTAGCCGGCCGGGTCCAGCAGGGCGAGGAGTTCCTCCGGCGTGAACACGCCGTGCAGCTGCGGAAGGCCGGCCAGCACCTCGGCCAGCGGGCGGGACTGCCGGGCCGCCCGCAGCGACGCCCCGGCCAGCAGGTCCCTGGCGGCCGTGCGGCCCAGCCGGGGCGCCAGCACGGCCGCCAGCCGCTCGGAGACGATCTGCCCGCCGCCCGCCGCCAGATTGGCCCGCATCCGCTCCGGGTGGACAGCCAGTCCGCCGGCCAGTTCGACGGCGGTGTGCGCGGCACCGCCGGCCAGCCGCAGGCACTCGCGCAGCGGCTGCCACTCGGCGTGCCACAGGCCCGCCGGGCGTTCGTCCTCGGCGGCCAGGCACTGCGCGAGGATCCCGGCCAGCGCGGGCACCTGCAGGGCCGCGGAGCGGATCAGCGTCGCCAGGACGGGGTTGCGCTTGTGCGGCATCGCCGACGACACGCCCCGCCCCGCACCCGCCGGCTCGCTCACCTCGCCGACCTCGCTGCGGGCCAGCACCAGCACATCCGCGGCGATCTTGCCGAGCGCGCCCGCGGTGTGCGCGAGCGCCGCGCCCAGATCGGCCACCGGGGTGCGCAGCGTGTGCCAGGGCAGCCGGGGGGCGGCCAGGCCCGTCTCGGCGGCGAACGCCGCGGTGAGCTCGTCCAGCACCGTCCCCGCGTCCGCTCCCGGGCCGGCGTACTGGAGATAGCCGGCCAGGGTTCCGGCCGCACCGCCCAGCGACACCGGCAGCCCGCCGTCCGCGACCCGTTCCAGACGCTCGGCCGATTCCAGGACCAGCTGCCGCCAGCCCGCCGCCTTCAGCCCGAACGTGGTCGGCACCGCATGCAGTGCCAGCGTGCGGCCCGCCATCACCGTGTCGCGGTGCGCGCCCGCCAGGCCGGCCAGGGCCACGGCCGTGGCCCGCAGGTCGGCCACGATCAGACGCAGCGCCCGCGCGGCCACCAGCATCGCGCCCGTGTCGAACACGTCCTGGCTGGTCGAGCCGCGGTGCACGTACTCGGCGGCGGCGGGGGCGTGCGCGGCCACCAGCCCGGTCAGCGCCCGCACCAGGCCCACCACCGGGTTGGCCGTCTCGCGTGCGGCCAGCGCGAGCCGGCGTACGTCCAGATGCTCCGCGCGCGCCAGCGCCGTGATCGCCTCGGCCGCGGACGCCGGCACACTGCCGCACCGCGCCTGGGCACGGACCAGGGCCGCCTCCGCGTCGAGCATCGCCTGCAGCCAGGCACCGTCGCCGACGGCCGCCTCCACCGGGGTGCCCGCACGGACCGGGGACAGCAGCCCGGCATCCAGGTACCAGGCCGCCGCACCGGCGGACGGGGCACTCATGCCGTCGCCCCGGCGCTCGTGCCGGCCACCGGGCCCGGGCCCGCATGCCCGGCTCCGGCCGCCAGCCGCACCCCGGCGGGCGGCCGGGCCGGCCCGGGCAGCGCCAGGACCGCCGCCGCGATGGCGTCGGAGTCCTCCAGGGTGACCGAGCCGACCCCCGGCCGGATCCCGGCCGCGGTCACCCAGTGCACCGACTCGGTGGGCACCCCGTAGGCGAAGCGCCGCGGATGCGGCACACCCCGCGCGTCCAGCAGCCGGTAGGGCCGCTCGGTGACATCCAGCCCGCCCGTCTCGTAACCGCCCTCCCCGCTGCCGGGGACGGCGGGGACGCGGTAGGGACGGCACTGGCCGGTGCGCAGCAGATACCCCATCAGCGGGTCGGCGGTGCGGCGCAGGTCGATGTCGGGCAGCCTGCTCTCGATCAGCGTCGTGACCCGCACCCGCACCCCCGGTATCCGCCGCGAGGCGGCCACGAAACACGCCCCCTGCGGGTGGCCGGCGTCCGCGGCCACCGTCAGCCCCGGCCCCACCACGTCCAGCACGCCCGCGTCGATCAGCGCGGCCATCTCCTCGATCCGGGAGGCCGGCGGGCCGATCGAGAGATGGGCGTTGAGCCGGGTGTACCAGCCGTCCAGCTCGTCACGGTGCGAGGAGGCCTCCAGACCGCCGTGGTCCACCGCCAGGCGCACCTCGTTGCGCAGATCCCGCAGCACGTCCAGGGCCGCCTTGGACGGCTCGCTCACATTGCCCGCGCGGGCACGGCGCACATCCTCGTCGAGATGGCCGCGCAGCCAGCCGCGGAAGGCGTCGCGATCGCCGAAGACCCGGGTGCCGTACGGGCTGGCGATCCGCTCCCAGTCCCAGCGCTCCTGACGCCCCACGCCGGCCTCCTCCAGCAGCGCCTCCTCCGCCGCGCCCGGGGCCGCCCGCAGATAGCGGGCGGTGAACCCGGCCACCGCGTCCGGGCTGCAGCGCGCGGCCAGCAGCCGCTCGTAGTAGACGCTCTGCACCTCCTTGGCGATCAGCGGCCACAGGTCGCGGCCGAAACGCAGCGGGCGCCGCTGCCCGGACGGCGAGCGCAGCGCCGCGACGTGCTCGGCGGTCAGCAGCCGCGGCAGATGCCGGCCGTGGGCGCCCTTCTCGTTCTCACCGCGCGCCTGGTAGGGCACCCCCCGCCGCGACCCCGCGTACAGGCGCGGCTCGCGGCCCGAGGGGTGATAGACGAGCCGGCCGCCCCCGGTGCGGGTGAAGACACCGCCACGGGCATGCGTGAACAGCGCCATGTAGTCGAAGAAGTTCAGGCCCAGCCCGCGCAGCAGGACACTCTCACCGGGCCGCACCGAGGACAGGTCCGCATCGGCGGGGTTGGCCGGGGGCAGATAGGCCAGAGCGTGCCGGGCCGCGAAACCCGCCAGCTGCCGTTCGGCGCCGGTGAGGCGGGCCGGCACATGTCCCTGCGCCAGCACCACCGCCGACAGCCCGGCCAGCAGCGTGCCGTCCTCCAGCGTCACCGTCTGCGCCCCCGCCGCGTCCGCCCCCGGACCGGCAGGCCCGGCAGGCCCGCCGGGACCGTCGGGTCCGTCGGGTCCGTCGGGTCCGTCGGGTCCGTCGGGTCCGTCCAGGGCCACGGCCCGCACCGGGTGCACGCGCACCGTGATGTGCGCGGCCGCGTTCGCGGTGACCCGCTGGAACACCCAGTTCAGGTACTGGCCGTACAGGGCGCGGGTGGGATAGGTGTCGGGCCCCAGGTCGCGGGCCTCGGCCAGGGTCTCGTCGTCGTAGGGCTGCCCCGACTCCGCCGTCAGCGCGCTCGGCCCCAGCGCCTTGGCCCACTGGTACAGGCTCGGCCCCTCCTCCAGCGGACCCGCTATGGGCACACTGGCATCGGTGTAGACCGTGACCTGGGAGGCGACGGTGTTCATCAGCAGGTGACGGGACTGGTCGGGGCGCCACACCCGGCCCGCGCCCGGCGGCCCCGGATCGACGACATGGACGACGATGCGCTCACCGCGCGGCGACTTCCGCTCCTGCGCGCAGATCCGCTCCAGTACGGACAGCCCGCGCGGTCCGGCGCCGACCAGGCACACTTCCAGACGTCCGCTGCTCACAAGGACACTCCGCTCGGCAGTCGGGGACGGCGGCGCCCGCGCGCCGCGGCGGCACGGGGCCCGGCATCGTCCCCGGAGATCAGGGTGGGTTCCCGGAAGTCCGGGCAGAACGAAACGGCCGCAGTCATCGGCGGCCCGTCACAGGCACCGGCGAACCGGCCCGGACACGTCCGCGTACACCGTCCACAGCGCCTCCTTCCCCCGCCACCGTCGGCCGGGGCGCTCAACCAGGGCTCGGATCCGGCTAGGGCCTGTGTCCGGCGGACCGGGCCTCAGGAGGGAGTCGATGCGATGGGGTCCCCCGTGCGAGGCCGTTCGGGCGTGGGGCAGCCGGCGCGTGACGGCGACGCCGCTGGGGGTCCCCCACGCCTTCAGGCAGTGGGGAGGGCGTGCCACGCCCCCGCGTCCGCGACAGGATCGCCGGACAGGCCCCGGGGCCGCCGTGCCGGAGGGGGACCACCGGGGCGGGCGGCCGGGCCCGGTCCGCGAGGCGGGGCAGCAGGGCGGCAGGGCGGAACGAAACCACCGTTCCTAGTCAGTGATCAGGAGTGAGTCTTGGACCCATGTCCTGGCACTGCGCGCATCCCGAACGGTTTTGGGTGCGCTGGTCGCCCGCGTTCTGTGTTCTGTCTCCGTTCGGGCACGTGCATCGTGTGCACGCTCCGTGACGGGATGGCGGGTTTCCTCGCGTCCTCGGGTACCACGGTCGGCCTGGACGGTCCGATGCCCCGCACGATCACTCCGGTCGTGCGGGGGCGGTGCCGTCCGTCGCCGGATCGGATGCCCAAGGGCGCGTCGTCCGATCGCGATACCGGCGGCATCGTGACGGGACATCTTTCGGCGCGGGGTGACCAGCGGCTTCTGCCAGTGCTGGCCTCCCCACCGGGAGGTATAGGCCGGGTCGACGGCGACGATCGACAGGCCGGCTTCGGCGGCCATGGAAACGAGGCGGGCCTTGAGCTTTCCGGTCGGGATGCTGGAGATGAGCTGACGGAACCGCTTCTTGCGGCCGTGCTTCTCCCGGGTCTTCTCCGCGGTGAAGTCGAGGTCTTCAACGGCGATGGCGGCCACGCCGCACCGCTTGGCCCAGTGCAGGATCCGGGTGATGGCGTGCCGGATCTGCGCGTCCCGGTGATCGGCTGTGCCAGACAGGTCGTAGAAGAAGCGGTGCGGCTCACCCACCGGGTTGCCGTGGATGTCGAGGCGGTAGGCGGCGAAGTGGTCGGCGTTGGTGTCCACGCCGATCATGCCCGCCGCTCGGGCCGTCTCCAGCGGCACCGTCTGGACGACGGGCCGTTGCCACGAGGCGGTGAGGTACCAGCGCCCGCGCCCCGCGTCCAGGTGGATGCGGTAAGCCACGGCCCGGTTCGCTTCCACACGGTCGGCCCACTCCTCGCCCCGGTGTTTGAATGCCACGGTGGAGGTCAGGACGTACCGGCCATACCTGGCGTTCGCGTGGTGGGCGAGCGTGGCAGGCAGCTTGATGGACAGTTCGCCATCGGGGGTGACGCGGATCGTCTCGTTCCCGAACCGTTTCCCCGACTCGCCGTCAGCGGCCAGGAACCAGCGCTCGGCCTCCCACCGCTGCCGCCACCCGGTCTCGGTGAGCCGGGCCTTCCCGAGATTGTGCCGGGTGTTCGCGAGGCGCTTGCCGCCCCGCACGACCCGCACCCGCCCCGTCTGCCAGTCCCGGGCGGCAGCATTATGCCGGGCCTCCAAAACGGCCAGACGGCGGGACTTGGCGTGCCACTCGCTCTTCGACCGGTAGCCGCCCGGCGCCCGCTTCGAGCCTTTCTCCCCCAGGGGGAGAGACAGCCGGTGCCGCAGCATGCGGATACCGGCTTCGAGATTGTGGACGTACGCGGCCTGGCACCTGCGGGCGAGTGCCCACTGATCGTGTGTGGCCTTCGTGATCGTCCCGGCGATCCGCGAGGACGACTCTTTCGTCAGATCCCGCTTACGCGCTGCCCATGTCTCGTTGGAGTGTTCGTGTCCGTCCGCGCAACGCCGCTTGAGGTCACGGGAGGCGAGCGCGCCCTGATAGCCCCCCACCAGGCGCAGGATCGTGTCGTCCTCGGGTGTGAGGTGCTTGAGACGGTCGCGGACAGCCACGCCGGACGGGCCGAGGGCCACGAACGGCACGTCGATGGCCCTGAGCTGCTTCTTCCGGGGCTCAGCCATCCTCGGCCGCCGCCTGGAGAGCCTTCTGCGCCCGATTCTTCGCCGAGCGGCGGCCGTACAGGCGGGCACAGAACGAGGTCAGCACCTCCACCATGTCCCGGACAAGGTCGTCTTCGACTTCACCGTCATCAAGGACGACCAGACGGCGGCCGGTCGCCGACAGTGCGGCCTCGACCAGCTCAACGTTCATGCGGCCGAGCCGGTCCTTGTGCTCCACCACCACGGTCGTCACGTCCGGATCGGCCAGCAGACGGCGGGCCTTGGCATGCGAGCCGTTCATCCCCGAGGCGATCTCGGACTCGACCCGCACCACCCGGTGACCGGCCTTCACTGCCCACGCCGACAACCGGGCCGTCTGACGCTCAAGATCCGGCTTCTGCTCATGCGAGGAGACACAGGCATACAGCCCGACACCACCCGTTACAGATGGTGAGGAGTTTGCCTCGATGTTCACCAGGATGGTGCACGGCCCGACTCGTTCCGCAGGGACCGGCAGAGTGCCCTCACGGAACCAGCGGTACGCAGTCCGGGGAGCAATCCCCTGCGCCCGTGCCCATCCCGTCAGGTTCATAAGCCAAGATCGCACACTACTCATTACCTGTAAAAGACACTCCTGCAGCACTCATCCACCAGGCAGTTCTCGACCCGTGGGAAACCCCTCCTGCGGCGGGGTGGTGCCGCGGGAGGGGTGCCGGTCCTGCGCGGGGTCGCCGCGGCCGGCCGGCCCGCCCCTGCGCACGGCCGCTGCCGCGCGGGGTCGCCGCGCGGCGGGCCGCCGCAGGGAGGGGTTCCTTGTTCGAGGGGCTGCGCGGGGTCGCCGCGCGGCGGGGGCGGGGCTCAGCCGAAGGAGATGTCGGCTCCGACCTGGCCGGTCGTGTCGTTCCAGGCCACGACCTGGCACTGCACCACGGTGCAGTCCGCCCAGCTGACCGCCCCGGTGCCGTAGTCCGTCGCCTGGAAGGCCTTCTGGACGGTGGGGGTGACCTGGAAGGCCCCGTTCGCGTCGACCGTGGCGACCACGTAGGCGGCGGCGCACCGGGTGCCGGCGACGCATTCGGCCACCGCGACCTGGCTGCCGGCCGTGTAGCCACTGCCGTCGACGGTGACCGACTGGCCGTCGGACAGACCCGCGGCGGGCGTGACGGACACGGCCGGGGCGGCCGACGCGGGAGCGGTGGCCAGGGCGAGGACCGCGGCGACACCGGCGCCGAGGACAACCGGCCTGGACAGACGCGAACGGGTGAGCTGCATGAAGACTCCACATCGTGTGCGGGTGCGAAAGACGCGTGAGGGATGATCACGCACCATCAGGTTCGCGGCGGCCGGCCGAGGCCCGCTCGAGAAGCACTCGAAGCACCGTCCACGACAGCGCCCCGCCCGCTGGTGCGGGACACGGGCATCAGGCGCCTGTCAGCGCCGCGTCAGAGCGCGCGGGAAGGATCGGACCCGGGGCCCGAGCCGGCCGCTGCCCCGCTCTGGCCGGGATGCCGCAGGGGCGGGCCCGCCCCCCGCCCACCGGCGCGCACCGGCGCGCGGGCTTCCCCTGCCGGCCGCCGGGCCACGCCGTGGCGGCGCGGCCCGGTGCTGCGCGGTGCATGCGGGGCCGTGCCCGACGAACGAGAACCGGATGCGGCTGCCCACCGGTCGAAGCCGGTGGCCGCCCTGAAAGGAAACCGATGCTCCAGCAGGTCACGCCCGCACACCGCACCGGCAGCTCGGACGGTCTGCTCGCCCTGCGCGACACGGTGCTGCGCCACGCGCCCGTGCACACGGTGCGGCTGGCCGACGTGAGGGTCTCCTTCACCCCGCGTCTGGCCGGGGTGGACGGCGACTGGGCGCTCACCCTCGCCGAGGTGGAGACACCGCTCCCGCCGATCCTCGTGCACCGCCCCACCATGGCCGTCATCGACGGGCTGCACCGGCTGCGGGCCGCCCGGCTGCGGGGACAGGAGCACATCGACGCCCGGTTCTTCGACGGCTGCCAGGAGGACGCGGCGCTGCTGGCGGTGGCCGTGAACGTCGTCCAGGGACGTCCGCTGTCGCAGGCCGACCGGATCGCCGCCGCCGAACGCGTCGTCACCGCCCGCCCGCAGTGGTCGGACCGGGCGATCGCGGCCGTGGCGGGCCTGTCCGCGAAGAAGGTCTGCACCGTACGGGCGGGCCTGAACGGTCTCCCGCCGTGCGAGCGCCGGGTCGGGCTGGACGGCCGGGCCCGGCCGCTGAACACCGCGCAGGGCCGCGAACTGGCCGGGCAGCTGCTGCGGGCCGACCCGCGGGCCTCGCTGCGGACCGTCGCCCGCGAGGCGGGCATCTCGCCGGCGACCGTCGCCGACGTACGCGACCGGCTGCGGCGCGGCGACGACCCGGTGCTGCCCGCCCGGCGGGGTGCCGCGGACGGCCACGGCCCCCACCGGGAAGCGCGGCCGGCGCGCGAAGAGGGGGCGGGGGCGGGGGCGCCCTCGCGCGGCGCTGCGGGGAGCAGGTCGCCGGGCGAGCTGTCCGTCCTGTTCGAGGCGCTGCGCCGGGACCCCTCCCTGCGGCTGAACGAGGTGGGCCGCTCCATCCTGCGGATGCTGGACGCCTGCTCGCTGATCGCCCGCGACCGGGCGCGCATCATCGCCAACCTGCCGCCGCACTGCACCGGTCAGCTGGCCGACCTCGCCGACGGCCACTCCGAGCTGTGGCGGGTCTTCGCCGACGAACTGCGCGCCGGCGAGGCCGGGGCCGGGCGGGAGAGGTGACGCACGGCGGGCGGACGGCGCCCCTCAGCCGTCGCCCAGCCTGAAGCCCACGCCCCTCACCGTCACGATCCACCCGCTGCCGCCCAGCTTGCCGCGCAGGCTGGAGACGTGGGTGTCGACCGTGCGGCGCGACCAGGTGTCGCCCCACACCTGCTTCAGCAGCTGCTTGCGGGGCACCACCGTCCCGGGGTACGCGGCCAGCAGGCACAGCAGGTCGAACTCCTTGCGGGTCAGGGCGACCCGGGTGCCGTCCACGGTGACCTCGCGGGAGGCCGCGTCGATGTGCAGCCTGCCGTGGCTGATGGCCGGCTGCGCGGCGGGCTGCCACCGGGCGCGGCGCGTCACCGCCTCGATCCGGGCCATCAGCTCGCGCAGCCCGTAGGGCTTGGTGACGTAGTCGTCGGCGCCCGCCTGCAGGCCCAGCACGCAGTCGAGTTCGGAGTGGCGGGCGGTGACGATGATGACGGGCACCCGGCTGACCCGGCGGATGGCGCGGCAGACCTCCAGGCCGTCCAGGTCGGGCAGTTCGAGGTCGAGCAGCACCAGATCCGTGTCCTGGTGCGCCTGCAGCGCACCGGCGGCGTGCCGGACGCAGGTCGGCGCGTGGCCGTGGCGGCGCAGCTGGTCGGCCAGGGTGTCGGCGAGGGCCGCGTCGTGGTCCACCACCAGCACGCGCCCCGCCGGCGGCACGCCGGCCGGGGGGTGGGGGGCGGGCGGCGGGGCGGTGTCGGGCAGCAGCCGGATCCCGTGCGGGGCGATGGTGCGGGGCAACGGCCGTGGCGGTGACGCGTTCTGGGTCATGTCTCCCCCGGAGGAAGGGTCCGCGCCGCCCGCGGACAGGGCTTCACCGGCCGCGGCGGCGGGCGGCCACGCCCCGGGCCCGGGCCCGGGCGGGTGCCGCTACGGGTTGAGCACCCACGCCGAGGGGTGGGACGTGAACCCGAGGTGCGGGTAGTAGGCGGCGGCCGCGGGCGCCGACAGCAGCACGATCTTCGCGGTCGGGGCCTCCTTGCGGGTGGCGTCGATCAGCGCCCGGCCGATCCCCGAGCGCTGCCGGCCGCGGGTGACGGCGATGTCGGACAGGTAGGTGACGTAGGAGAAGTCGGAGATGCTGCGGGCGATGCCGATGAGCGTGCCGGCCGTGTCGCGGGCCACCAGCACGAGGTTGGCGCCGCGGACCATGGCGGCCATGCGGTCCCGGTCCTGCACCGGGCGCCGCTCGCCCAGCCCCGAGGCGTGATACACCGCCAGCACCTCGTCCAGGTCGAGGTCGCTGCCCTGGGCCCGCTCAACTGTCCAGCTCACGGAGGTTCTCCAATCGGTCGCGGATGACGTCGTGGTTGACGAGGAAACGTTCGGGCGCGAGGCCGGGCAGGCGCAGCCCCTGCCCGGCCAGCGAGGCGGCGAAGGACTCGCCGGTGGCGATCGTGCGGTTGGCGGCGGCCTGCACGGAGCGGTAGGCCCGCTCGCGCTCCACGCCCTGGCCGAGCAGGTCGGCCAAGACGGCGGAGCTGTGCACGAGGCCGCCCGTCTGCTCGATGTGGGCGCGCATCCGGTCCGGGTGCACGGTCAGCTCCTGCACCAGGTCCGCCGCCGCCGTCACCTGGAAGTGCCCCACGCACAGGCTGTCGGGCAGGATCACCCGCTCCACGCACTGGTGGGCCAGATCGCGTTCGTGCCACAGCGCCACGTTCTCCAGTGCCGTGTCCGCGTAGCCGCGCAGCAGCCGCGCCAGTCCGCACAGCCGCTCGCTGGTGGTCGGGTTGCGTTTGTGCGGCATCGCGCTGGAGCCCTGGTAGGCCGCGCCGCGCCCCTCCTCGACCTCACGGACCTCGGTGCGCTGCAGCAGCCTCAGCTCCAGCGCGATCTGCTCCACGCAGGCGCCCAGCAGCGCCACCGCCTGCAGCAGCTGGGCGTGCCGGTCACGGGCGACGACCTGGCTGGGGGCCGGTTCGACGCCCAGGCCCAGCGCCGCGCAGACGGACTGCTCGACCAGCGGGTCGATCAGCGCGTACGTCCCCACCGAACCGGACACGGTGCCCACCGCTATGGCCTCGCGGGCCGCGGCGAGCCGCTCCACCGAGCGCTGCACGGCGAACGCGTAGCCGCCCAGCTTGTGCCCGAAGGTGGTGGGCTCGGCGTGCACGCCGTGGGTGCGGCCCACCATCACCGTGTCCCAGTGTTCCAGCGCCCTGGCGGCCAGGACGTGGCGCAGCCGTGCCGCGGCGGCCAGCAGCAGGTCGGCGGCGCGGGCCAGGGTGTGGCCGAGGGCGGTGTCGACGAGGTCGTAGCTGGTCATGCCGAGGTGGACCCAGCGGGCCGAGTCCTCGGGCAGGTTCTCGCAGTAGGCGGCGAGAAAGGCCAGCACCTCGTGCTCGCGTTCCTTCTCCAACTCGGCGACCCGGGCCGCGAGCGGTACCGGTGCGGCCTCCATGTCCTGGACCGCCTGCTGCGGGACGTGTCCGAGGCGGGCCTGGGCCTGGGAGGCGAGGATCTCGATCCGGACCCAGGTGGCGTAGCGGGACTGGTCGGTGAAGAGGTCCGCCATCTCGGGCAGTGTGTAGCGGGCAATCATGGCCTGGCCTTCGTCCGTGGGCTGATGGGAGGGCCCTCCCGGGCCCCTGGAGGACCGGGGGGCCGGGGGCGCGGGGGTGCGGGGGCCGGGGGGGTCAGTAGGTGCCGAAGTACTCGCGCTGTTCCCAGGCGGTGACCTGGCCGGGGGCGGGTGCGGCCTGCAGGCACCAGGCCTCGTAGCGGTGCAGTTCGCTCTCCTTGAGCCGGGCCAGGGTCGCCGCGAGCGGCGAGCCCAGCAGGTGGGCGGCGCGGCCGGCCCGGAACGCTTCCAGGGACTCGCGCAGCGACTGCGGCACCAGGCCGGCCGGGCCGGCCGGCGGCGCGGGTTCGGCGGCGGGTTCGGCGGCGGGGTCCCCGGTGAGTCCGGTGAGTCCGGCGAACAGCTGGGCCGCGACGGCGAGGTAGGGGTTGGCGCAGGGCTCGCCGATCCGGTTCTCGATGCGGGCACCCGCGCCGGTGCCCACGACACGGAGCATCGCGGTGCGGTCCTCGACGCTCAGCCCGGGCCGGGTGGGGGCGAGCGGGTGCCCGGCGGCCAGCCGGCGGTAGCCGTTGACACTCGGCACGGACAGCAGGCACAGCTCGCGGGTGAAGGACAGCAGGCCCTCGGCGTAGGCCTTGCCGCTGGGCGAGAGGCCGCCGGCCGCCGGCCCGGCGGCGAACAGCGGCCGGCCGTCCGCGTCCAGCACCGACTGGTTCAGGTGCCAGCCGCTGGGGTCGGCGCCGTCCAGGCGCGGCTGGGACATGAAGGAGGCGTGGTGGCCGCGCCGGGCGCACCACCGTTTGGTGACGGTGCGGAACAGCAGCATCGCGTCGGCCACGTCCAGCGCGGACATGGGGCTGAACGTCGTCTCGACCTGGCCGGGGCCCGACTCGTGCTCCATCGTGCGCACCGGCAGGCCGAGCTGGAGCAGGTGCAGGGCCAGCGGGTCGGTCAGGGGTGCCACGGTGTCGTAGGCGGCGTCCAGGTTGAACTGGTAGCCGGCGTTGACCGCCGCCACCCGGGGGGCCTCGCCCTGCAGGCCGAAGCCGTTGCCGGTGTTTCCCGGCGCGTCGTCGAGGCGGCGGGTGAGGTACCACTCGACCTCCAGGCCCACCACCGGGCTGAGGTTGTGCTCGGCGTAGCGGGCCGCGGTGCGGCGCAGCACGGCCCGCGAGGACAGCGGGTGCGGGCGGCCGTCGCGCAGGTACTCGTCGCCGATCACCCATGCGGTGCGCGGCCCGTCGCCGGGCAGCAGCTGGAAGGTCAGCGGGTCGGGGACCAGGACGAAGTTGCCGGCGCCGGCGATCTCGTCGACGCCGGTGCCGTGCTCGCCGGTGAAGTCGACGGCGACGGCGTGGCCGGTGTCGAAGACGAAGGGGCCGGGGCTGAAGTTCATGCCCTCGCGCAGCGCCGTGCGGAAGGCGCGGGCGGTCAGTGTCTTGGAGCGGGCCAGCCCGTGCGGGTCGCCGAAGACGAGGCGGACGAAGTCGACCTCGTCGAGGCCGGCTTCGATCTCGGCGGCGGCGGCCGTCCGGGCCGGGTCCCACAGGGCGTGGTCGGCGACGAACGAGGCGCCCGCCCCGCCGCCTTGGACGGAGGGGGAGGGCCATGACCTGGCATACATGATTCACAGGCTCCTTTCGGCGAGGGAGAGCAGGGACCGGCCGCCCGGCGGTGCGGGCAGGTGCACGGCGGGCGGCGGCGGGGCGGCGAGGTCGGCCTCCAGGCGGCGGGCCACCGTCAGGACCAGGTCGTCGGCGCCGACCGGGCCCACCAGCTGCAGGCCGGCGGGCAGTCCGGCGCGGGTCAGCCCGGCCGGCAGGGACAGGGCCGGCTGGCCCGTCATGTTGAAGGGGTAGGAGGCGGGCGCCCAGTCCAGCCACAGCAGGTCCCGCGGGTCGGCCGCCCACGGGGGGCCGATCTCGGACGCGGCGAACGGCTCGACGGGCACGGTGGCCATGGCCAGCAGGTCGTAGTGGTCCATGACCGAGCGCAGTGTGCCGCGCAGCTGCTGGCGCACGTCCTCGGCGCGCATCACGGCGGTGCCGCTGAGGGTGCGCCCGTGCCGGACGATCTCCAGGCGGCCCCGGTCGATGTGCTCCTCGTCCTGGGGCCGGGTGCCGGCCGCCTCGGACGCGGCGAGGATGTCGACCAGCGCCGGGTAGATGCTGTGGCAGCGCACCTCGACGTCCTCGACCCGGTGGCCCTGGCCGGCCAGGACGTCCCGGGCCCGCTCGGTGACGCGGCGGATCTCCTCGTCCGTGCCGTCGTACTCGATCCAGCCCACCCGCAGCGCCCGCCCGTCGCGGGGCACGTCCAGCGAGCCGAGCCCGGAGTCGGGATCGCTGCGGTGCGGGCCCGAGACCGCCTGCGCCAGCAGTGCGGCGTCCTCGACGCTGCGGGCGATGGGGCCCTGGTGGGCGAGCCGGTCGGCGCCGTTGGGGAAGTAGGGCACCCGGCCGTAGGAGGGCTTGTAGCCGACCACGCCGCAGAAGGCGGCCGGGATGCGGATCGAGCCGGACCCGTCGGTGCCCAGCGACCCGTCGCACAGGCCGGCCGCCACCGCGGCGGCTCCCCCGCCGCTGGAGCCGCCCGCGGTCAGCGCCGGGTCGTAGGGGTTGCGGGTGGGCGGGGCGGCACGGCTGACGGTGGAGGCGCTCCAGCCGTGCTCGGACGTGGTGGTCTTGCCGACGACGACCGCGCCCGCCGCGCGCAGCCGGGCGACGGCCGGAGCGTCCTGCGGGGGGCGCGGGTTGGGCAGCAGCGAGCCGCGGGCGGTGGGCAGGTCCCGGGTCTGCAGCAGGTCCTTGACGGAGACCGTGACGCCGAGCAGCGGCATGTTGCGCCAGGCGTCCGGGCCCAGTTCACGGATGCGGGCATCGGCCTGCGCGGCGGACTCGAGTGCCTCCTCGCCGGCCACGGCGACGAACGCGCCCAGCACGTCGTTGCGGTGGATGTCCGCCAGGACGGACCGGACGTGTTCCACGACGGAGATGTCTCCCCGCCGCAGCAGCTCCAGGGTGTGGCTGACGCCGCGGGCGGTGGCCATCGGGCTTCCTGCCTTCCTCTTCGTCCATCGCGTCCATTGCGTCCATCGCGTTTTCCTACGGTGCCCGGCGGCGCCGCGGGCCGTGTTCCACCGGGCGTCTCAGGCCGCACGCGGGGCGTGCTCGGGCCCGGCCGCGCCGGTGGCGGCGGTGGCGGGCGGGGCGCCGCCCGTGATCGTCGACCAGTGCCAGAGCGAGTCGAAGGCATTCACCTCGACCTGCTCGCCGGCCGTCACCAGCGCGGCGGCCAGGCCGGTGGCCCGGGCCAGGAACGCGGACACCCGGTGCGCGGCGAGCAGGTCCTGCTCGCCGAAGGGGACCCCGTCGCAGCGCAGCAGCCTGAGGTCCATGAAGCCGTTGAAGCGGCGCCCGTCCACCTCGACGGCCTGCGGGGAGCGGATGGAGAAGCGCACCTTGTTGTTGACGTGCCCGTGGTGGTGCTGGTCGGAGTAGAACGCGACGTCCGGGACGGTCGGCGGCACGAAGTGGTCGCGGGCGATGACCTCCGCCACCCGGGGCACGTTGCCGGCCACGAAGTGCCAGGAGTTGTACTGCATCCGCGAGGACATCGCCCACGCCGCGTCCGCGAGCGCGGCGGCGGAGTCGGCGAAGTGCCGGCGCGCCGAGGGGCGGGGCACCACGCAGCAGAAGAAGCGGGTGATGTCCCAGTCGCACAGCTCCGCCCAGCGCTGCTCGCGCAGCGCGGTGACCAGGTCGGGCAGCGAGCGCATGCCCCGGCTCATCGCGAAGTCGGCCTCGAAGACCTCCGCGCAGGCCGCGACGCTCTCGTAGACGAGGGATTCCAGACCGGTGCCGAAACCGCCGTGCGGCCGGGCCAGCCAGTGCGGTGAGGCGGCCGTGCGGGCGCCGAGTTCCTCCAGCGTGGTGCCGCTCAGCGGGAGCCGCTCCCGCAGCCGCCCCGCCATCGCCTCCTCGCGGGCGCGGGCCACGGCGCCGGGCGCCCCCGCCACGCGTTCGGTCTTGTGCATCAGGGCGCCGTGGATCTCGCGGTAGAGCTGGGCGGTGGCGGCGACCCGCGGGCGGCGCTCGCCCAGGGCGGCGGCCAGCACGTCCAGTGCCGCCACGGAGCCGTCGGCGGCCGGGGCCAGGGGGGTGTGGCCGGGCACGCTGTTGTAGAGGCGGCGCACCCGCTCCAGCATGTGGGCGACGTGGTCCAGGGTGAGCTGGGTGCCGTTGGCCTCCTCGACGCGGCCGAAACCGGCCGAGCGGATCAGCAGGGTCAGGCAGACCAGCAGCTGCACGTCGTGGTCCGACCACAGCTCCAGGGGCAGCGCCTGCAGGCCGGTGAGGGCGCAGTCGGGGTGGCCCGGCCACAGCGTCTTGCCGGTGAGGGTGTTGGGGCCGCGGAAGTTCGTGTACTGCCTGTCGTCCTGGTAGAGGACGAAGGGCGCGGTGCGCAGCGCGGCCTCCTTCGCCTGCTCCAGCAGTGCCTCGCGGCCCGCCGCCCCCTGCTCGTGGAGCCAGCCGCGGCAGTCGGCCGCGGCGGCGGCGGCGCGGGCGGCGGCCGCCCGCCGCTCCTGCCGGTAGGCGTCCAGGACGGCACGTGTCCACGGCACCCGCAGCACACCGCCGACCAGGCCGTCCTTGGCCAGCGGCGGCTGGGAGGGCACCCGCAGCACGATGCGGCCGCTGGTGGACAGGGCGATCTCGCCCCGGAACACCACGGGCCCGGGCGCGGCACCCCGGGCCGCCGCGGCCGCGGGCGGGGCGCTGTCCTCGCGCCAGGTCAGCGCGCACAGCGCCCTGAGGGCGGCCTCGTCGCAGGCGGCCAGGGCGCGCAGCTGCACGTCGGCGGGGACGTGGCCGTCGAGGGTGAGCAGGGTGCGCACCGTCGCGTGCAGGTCGCCGGCCTCGACGGCGCGCTGCCAGGCCCGCCGCAGCAGTCCCGGGAAGCCGGCGTCGGCCTCGCCCACCCGGTCCGGTTTGGCGGTGGTGCCGGCGGGTGTGCCCAGCCGGCTGGGGCGGCGGCTGACGCGTTTGCGGGTGTTGGCGGCGCGGCGGGAGGCGCGCCCGTCGGAACCCGTCACGAGGTGCCTCCGGCGGTCAGTTCGATGTGGTTCCACAGGGCGTCGTCGGTGGGCGTCCAGTCCTCGTCGACGTAGATGCAGTCGACGGGGCACTCCAGGACGCAGACGGGGCAGCCCGAGCACAGCTCGGGAACGATCACGACGTCCAGGCCGCGGTCGAAGATGGCACCGAACTCGGCCGGGCAGCCGCGCAGGCAGGAGTCGCAGGTGATGCACTCGGACGTCTCGATGCGGCGCGGGGGCTTCTTCCAGGTTTCGGTGCGGGTGCGCTCGGCAATCCGCCGGGTCCGTGCGGACAGCGCGGTCGGCGAGGCTTTCATTTCCACGGGCGTGACCCCTTTTTCTGAGTCTTTGACGACCACAGCCGGACTTGACCTGTCCGATGCTCGCCCGCCCCTCTCAACCGGTCCCGGAGCGCCGGTCGGAGGTGGCTGGAGCCCGCACCCGGAAGGGTGTCCGCAGGGCCGCGCGGACACGGGGAGGAGCGTCTCGCGGGCGGTCGAGGAATTCCCCAGGAAGCCTCCAGAGGGCGTCGAGTCCGCTGCCTATCGTGGAAAGGGAAATGCTGGGTCCCTTCCGGCGGTCGGGACGACATTCACGCGCTCACCATTCCTGGAGGAATCGCATGCCCGAATTGCCGCCCCCGCATGTCGTGAGGGCCGTGGAGAAGAACCGGGCGGAGCTGCAGCGGCAGGCCCGGGAGCTGGCGCCGCCGCCGTTCGCCCTGCTGGAACTGGTGATGGGCTCCATGCTCACGCAGGCAGTCCACGTCGCCGCGAAACTGCGGTTCGCCGAGACCCTCACCGGCGGGCCGCTGCCGCCCGCCGAGATCGCCCGGCAGGCCGGCGCCCACGAGGAGGCCGTCGCACGGGTGCTGCGGCTGCTCGCCGCCCACGGCGTCTTCGAGGCCCTGGACGACGGCACCTACCAACTGACGCCGATGGCCGACGCACTGCGCGCCGACCATCCGATGTCCATGCGCGACATCGCCGTGCTGATGGGCCACCCCATCCACTGGGAGGACTGGGGCCACTTCCTGGACACGGTCCTCACCGGCGAGCCGAGCCTGCCCAAGCTGCGGGGCATGAGCGCCTTCGAATACCTGGAGCACAACCCCGAGTACGGCGCGGTGTTCATCAACGGCATGGGCAGCATGTCCAGCACGGAGACCGCACCCGTCACCGCGGCCTACGACTTCTCCCCGTTCGCGACCGTCGTGGACTTCTGCGGCGGGCAGGGCGGCCTGCTCGCCGGCATCCTGCACAGCACGCCCGGCATCCGGGGCATCCTCGCCGACCCCCGGGTGGCGGCCAACGGCGCCGCCGAATTCCTCGCCGGCCAGGGCGTGGCCGAGCGGGTCACCACGCACGACGGCGGTCTGTTCGACCCGGTCGTCACCGGCGGCGACGCCTACGTCCTCAAGCACATCGTGCACGACTGGCCCCAGGAACAGGCGCTGCAGATCCTGCGCAACGTGCGGGCGGCCATGAAGCCGGACGGCAGGCTGCTGCTGGTCGAGATGGTGGTGCCCGAGGACGACGCGCCACACTCCGCCAAACTCGTCGACCTGTGGCTGATGCTGCTGGTGGGCGGCAAGGAGCGGACCGTCGCCCAGTACACCGACCTGCTCTCCCGGGCCGGCTTCCGCCTGGAGCGCGTCGTGGAGACGGCCGCCGCGGTCTCCGTCATCGAGGCGATCCCGGTCTGACCGTTCCTCATCAGTGAGCAGGAGTGAGTCCTGGACTCACTGCCCGGCACCGCGCGCATCCCGAACGGTTTTGGATGCGCTGGTCTCCCGCGTTCCCTTTTGGTGACCCGGTCGGCGGCGTGCATCGTGTGCACGCTCCGTGACGGGTGGGCGGGTTTCCTCACGCCCTCGGGCACATGGTCCGGCCTGGACGGCCCGATGCCCGCGACGATCACTCCGGTCGTCGCGGGGCGGTGCCGTCCGTCGCCGGATCGGGTGACCCAGGGCGCGTCGCCCGATCGCGATACCCGCGGCATCGTGACGGGACATCTTGCGGCGTGCGATGGTCAGCGGCTTGCGCCAGTGCCGGCCGCCCCACATGGAGGTGCAGGCCGGGTCCACGGCCACGATGGACAGGCCCAACTCCGCCTCCAGCACGACGCCATCGACCTCCTCAGCCACGCCCCCCGCAACCCCGCCGAGGTCACCGGCAAGTCCGACGGCGACGAGGAGCCCCACCCCTCTGCGCCGCAGCCGTCCGCTGACGTTGCCGTCAGCCACGGCAGCTGTAGTTCGTGACATGTGGAGTTCCTGTCATGCGATGGCCGCTGCCGTGAGGTCGTTCCAGCGGTGGCGGCAGGCCGTTGCGTGATGCTGGGTGGCGGCGACGCCAGTTCGACCAGTGCAGGGCGTGTGCCGGATCGGTGTCCTGGCGGGGCCTAGGCAAGGCGAAGGCCCGGAACAGCATGAGGAGTTCGCGCGCGTAGGCGATCATTGACATGAGGCTCCAGCGGTGCCAGGAGGTCCAGCAGGTGACCTGGCCGGTGTCGAGGAGGACTTCCAGGCGGCCAAGGGCCTGGCCCCGCACTCCTGACCGGAACCCTCCCTGGACGGGGATCAACGCGACAGCAGGGACGCAAGATCAACCGTCCGTCTGCCGTGAAACAACGAGGCCTGCGTCCTCGGACAACTCGGACTGATTTCCTTTGAGGAGACCGTCGGAGCTGTCCGAGGAACCACGATGGAACGGTCTTCAGTTAACGGGGCTGGATCCGGTAACGGGGTTGGTTCCGGCGAGGATGTTGGTCAGGGGGCCGTAGCCCTCGCCCTGGATGTCGACGTAGTCGACGGCGTCTCCGAGGTCGGCTGTGGGCACGGTCCAGCTGTAGGTGTATCCGTTGACGGTGGGCGGGATGTAGGCGACCGAGTTCCACGACCAGTCCCCGGCGGAGGCTCCGGCGTACACCAGCAGGGTCGAGTTCTCGATGAGCCAGTGCGCGCAGAAGTTCCCGTCCCAGTACAGCTGGGTGTCGGTGAGGCCGGGGAACCAGCAGGATTCCGTGTCGCCGTTGGGCCACCAGTACTTGCAGGCGGCGCAGGGGCCGGGTGGGGAGATCTCGACGCGGCGGAAGGAGTAGGGGACCAGGAAGTCCGCGGAGTAGGTGATGGTCCCGGCCCCGTGGGTGATCTTGACGTTCGTGACGGTGTGGCCGCCGGGCAGCGACAAGGTGGTGACGCCGACGGAGTTGCTGGAGCCGGAGAGATCACCGCCGGCGCCCTCGGCGACGACGTTCAGGGTGTAGGACGTTCCGCCGGGGGCCAGGCCGCCGATCGTGACCTTGGTCATGGACGCCGGGAGGCTGGCCACCACTTGGCCGTTGAGGTAGACCAGGTAGTCGGCGACGTTCGCCCCCGGTGCCCAGGTGAGGCTGACGGAGGAGTAGTCGGAACGGGTGACGGCCAGCGCTGAGGGCGCGGAGGGCAGGGCGGCCCCGGAGATGTAGGGGTCTCGGGCGGCCACCGCGGGGGTGCCGCCGGGTACCGCGGCCTGCTCGGCCGGCCAGTAGGCGGGGAGAGTGTCGTAGGGGTTGGAAAGGACGTCGTCGGTGATGTAGACGTAGCCGGCGCCGCGGGTCTGGGAGGTCTCGTCGACCAGGGAGACCTTGTCGGCGGGGACACCGAAGATGATGTGCCAGATCTTCGAGGGGCTCGCCGGGGTCCAGTCGAGAGCCTGGTAGCCGCTCCCCTCGTAGGTGTCGTAGCTGCCTTCGAAGGTGAGCAGGACGTCGGCGGTGTCCTCGTAGCACTGGGGCACGACGGTGCCGGGGTTGAGGACGGTCATGGCGCCGGGGTGGTGGAGCTTCTCGTACTGGTTGACCACGTCATAGACGGCCGGGAACTCGTTGCCGGCGCCGCACTGGTTGAAGCCGTCATCGAAGAAGATGCCGTCCATCGCGCTGCCGTACATGGCGTACCAGGCGTTGATGTCCTGCTCGATCTGCGCGACCCAGTCGGCGACGGCCGTCGAGCCGAGCCGGGTGGTCATGCCCGTCCGGCCCAGATAGCCGGTGTCGACATAGCCCAGGACACGTTTGCCCGAGGCATGGGTGCGGTCGATCACGTCGGTCCACGCGTCGACGACCTCCGAACCGGGCCCGTTCAGGACATTCGCGACCGCGATACCGACCTTGTCCGACGAGGATCCGACCAGGGTGTTCCAGGAGGCCGGATCACCGGCTGGATTGATGTACGACGGGACCGCGACCACCTGACTCCCGGAGGCCCATCCCGCTGCGGGGTTACGGCCGATCCGGCGCCCGGCACCGGGGGCGTAGCGCGCCATCTCCTTGATCCAGCCACCGGCGGCCGTGAAGAAGGCCGTCGTGTTTCCCCACCATCCGGACAACTTCGAGGGGATGCTGATGATGGCATTGCCTATCGCCACCAGAAGGTCCGCCAGACCACCCGTGTCGGCCACGACCCAGTCGTACACGCCGAGTTCCCACGCGGCGGCCGTGATTGCCGCCGAGGTGGCCTGAACCATTGCGTTGGCCCATGCGTCGGGGTCGACCTTCCCCGCCTGCTTGTCGTAGGAGATGAGGACTGCGGAGCGGGCCAGGGCGCCGGCGTAGACCGCGGCTGCCACGCAGGCCGGCTTGTTCACGGCCGCGGGCACGCCAAGCCTGTGGAGTACGAACGTGCAGGCGACCCGGGTGCCGAGGAGGGCCACCCCGCCGGCGAAGCCCGCGAGTATCTGCTGTTTCCAGTTGATCTTGTCGGCCTGCACCTCGCTGGCCGGGATGGTCAGCGTTACCCCGGTGGCGGTGGCAGCCAGCGTGCCGTCGAAGTCGACCCAGTCGGTGGTCGTGGGGACAGGAACATCAGCGTCGGCCTTGGCGAACTCCTCCTTGAGGGTGTCGCTGAGCCGGGGGCTCTCCGACTGAACCTCTTGGACCACAGCGGCCATGTCCGTCTCGGTCCAGTCGCCGGCCAGGTCGAAGCTGAGGACCATGTCCGACGTATCGGCGGCGTGCGCCGGTGTTGCGGTGGCACCGATGGACACCATCATGGCGGTGGCCATCACGATGGAGATCATCGAGAACAGGATATAGCGGGCTATCGGTAACACTCTGCGCGTCTGGCGCATTATCCCACCCGAAAAATTGATTTAGGAGAAACGAAGACCTGGGCCCCAGAGAAACAATGGCCATTCGTTTTAGGTGCCGCTATTCAATCGATACCGATCATGGGCGTCAAAGATCACGAGCTGAACTCTCGGTGACATACGGGCCCGCTCGCGCGCCGCCGCCCGGCGCTCACCGCAGCGCCCGATGGCCGTGACCGCCCGCCCAGGAGAGCCCGCCCGTGCAGACGACCGCCCTCACTCCCTACGCCCACCTCCCCCGAGCTCACCACGACCGCCACGTCCTGGCCAGTACCGTCGACGTATTCGGTGTCGCCCACTGGCTGCTCGCCGAACACGCCCCGCAGCCCGGCGGCGATGCCCGGGTCTTCGACGCCCTGGTCGTGTCCGTCCATCCGGACGGCGCCGTCGGACTCACCGAGCTGAGCGCCGTACGGGCCCGCTGGCCGCATCTGGACCGCATGCCCGACGGCGGATTCGTCGTAGCTGCGTCTCGCGCCCGTCGGTACGAGGACGGGAACCAGGTCCAGGTCTTCGATGCGCTTGGCCGTGAGACCTCGTCCTTCTCAGTCGGGGACGCCATCGAGCACCTGCTCGTGGACGAGGCCGGCCTCATCTGGGTCGGGCACTTCGACGAGAACCCGTCCGGAATCCGCCGCTGGAGCACCACAGGCCACCCCATGTGGGCGTCGGACAGTGCCGACATCCCCGGTCTCTTCGACTGCTACGCCCTGAACGTGTCGGGCACCACCGCCTGGGCCTGTACCTACACGGACTTCCCGCTCGCTGAGATACGCCCCAACCGACGCGAACAGCCCGTGAGGGTCTGGACGAACCAGATACGGGGCGCCAAGGCAGTGGCCGTCCACGGAGATCAGGTGGCCTTCTACGGCGGCTACGGCGAGGAGCAGGACCGACTCGCTCACGGCAAGCTCACCGAATCATCGGTCGAGCCAACGGACGTCGGCCTGCTCACCCTCCCTGATGGCACCGCCCCGGGCCGCCGACGGGTCGTCGGCCGAGGAAGCAGGATCTACGTCCAGGTCGAGCCGTTCACCGCGTGGGGCATGCTCGACCTCAGCAGCTGATACCCGGCGCCGGCGGGGCGCATCAGCGAGGGGCAGATGGTCTTCGACCGGTTGATCGAAATCTCCGATGCGCAGGCACCCGGCGCTCCTGTGCTGCGCTGAGTCCTCGACGCCGCAGCGGGGCCACGGCCGAGGCACCGTTCCGCTGGTCGACACGAGCAGGCGAGCCAGCTCGCGCTCGGCGTCACCGTCGGGCGGAATCTGTGCATCGGGGTTGTCCATCCGGGCCAGGTACAGCGCTCAGTCACAACATCACGGGTATCGCACCAAGCAGGACTGCCCTTCCGAGATCCGTGGCGACCATCATCGGCTTGCGCCGCCAGCGGTCCACCACCACCCCGGCCACGAGTCCGAAGAGCAGATACGAAACCCAGCGGGCGGCGTTGACGATGCCCACCTCCGTGGCAGACGCGCTCAACGTCACGGCGGTAAGGATCTGCAAGGCCAGCCCCGTGACCTGAGAACCGAAAGCAGACACCGCCGAGGCGGTCCAGAAACGTACGTACCCAGGAACTTCCACCAGGCGCGGCATGACCGGACCGTATATCAGCGAAGATCACCGGCAGGCGATGGCGGAACAGGTCACCCAACTACGGCAGACATGCGCCAGTGTTGTCGGCTCTCTCATCGACATTGCCGAGCGATCTGGTGCAGCACCAGGTGTCTGCCTCCTGACACCGCGGCCAGAAAGAAAGCCGCGCGCGGCCCTCACGGGCACCGGCTCAAGTGGGGCCAATCGACTCGTTCACAGCAGGCCCCGAAGATTGCCAATCGGGGCCAGAAGACTCGTTCCTCTGGGGCCAGAGGACTCGTTCGAAGCCAGTGGGCAGTTGGAATTGTGAACCAGGACCGGAGTCTGGCCCGCCAGCACATAGTACGTGTGCTAGGTGACCCCTCCCACCTGCGTTTTCCCAGTTCATCGGCAGTTTCGTACTCCGCTGGCGTCCGTGGCTGTGCCCTGGTGTCCGTGGTTGTTGCCGTCGGCGCTGCCGTCAGAGGTACGGACGGTGCGCAATGGCGGGGTGGTCCGGCAACTCCTGGGCTGCAGGGGCTCGGGACCTTACACTGAGCGCATGACCGTACGCGAGGAAGCACACCGGCTGCTCGACGCGGTGCCGGAGGACCGGCTGCCCGACGCCATAGAGCTGCTGCGGCAGTGGGCGGAAGTGGAGCGCGGCGAGCGCCCCCGCCGCCGGTTCCGCACGACCGGCGTCTTCGACGGCGAACCCGACCTCGCGGTCCGCTCAAAGGAGATCGTCCGCGACGCCTGGGCCAGTGAGGAGCCCCGGAGCGCGTGATCGTCATCGACACCGGCCCCGTGGTGGCAGCCGCCAACCGCAAGGACGACTACCACCTGCAGTGCGTCGACCTGCTCCAGAACTTCCCCGGCCCACTCCTATTGCCCGCCCCACTGCTGACCGAGATCGGCTACATGCTCGCCAGTCGCGCCGGAGCCAAGGCCGAGGCCGATTTCCTGCGCGACGTCGCGGACGGCGTCTACGAACTGGTGCCCGTGTCCTCCTCCGAGGTCAGCCGGGCCGCCGACCTTGTCGAGCAGTACGCAAGCCTGCCCCTGGGCACCGCCGACGCCTTCGTCGTCGCGGTCGCCGAGAAATACCGCGCGGTCAACGTCGCCACCCTGGACCGCCGCCACTTCACCGTGGTGCGCCCAAGCCACCTCCCGGCATTCACTCTGCTGCCTTAGCCGGGCCGCCCCGCTGACGTACCCGATCACGCAGGGGCGGCGGGACCTTGGACCGGTGTCCTGTCCAGTGCTTTCCCCGGGGGCGGGGCCGGCCGCCGCCCCCCGGCGCGCCTGCGGCGGACCTGAGGGTCGGCCCCCCTGGTCGGCCCTGTGCCTGCGATCCGGCCGTAGGACGGTCGCGGGTGACAACTTGCTCCGCCAAGAGCCCAGTTACGGTCAGCCCAGCGATCTGCCCGGTTGCCACCCTCGCAGCCCTGGATCACGCCCCGGCCACAGGGGCGGCTCGCCACCTGCCGCGCTGCCCTCCCGCGTGAACAGCGGGCTTGTCGGCAACGGCGGCCAGCTCCGGCGGGCGGGACCCGCCTTGAACCTCGTAGAGAAAATCTGAACGCACCGCCCTGACCAGCGTCCCGGCACGGCGGGTCAGTGGCCCCGCCCGCCGCCGCCCGACTCCAGCGCCTCGACACGGCCACGAAGGTCGGCAATCTGCTGAGCGGCCTCGGCCAGCGCCAGCTCCAACGCCTCGACGCGGGCCGCCATCCCGCCGACGGGTGCGGTCGCCTCCGGGCAGTCGAGGTCATCAGCGTTGTCGGCGACGTGGTCGCGGTGGGCGACTAGGTTCTGTCCGGCGGATCGTGGTCGGAGCTGTGTCGAGCAGTAGAGCCAGCTCCTCGCGACTTCCCTGGCTAACCCGTGAAGCGTCTGCCTACAGGCCGCGCCCGTGCGGGGGGGGGATCGCTGCAAGCCAAGCCGTACCCGCCGCAGGATCCGCCGAGGCCGCGCCGCGTCCCGAGCGGCGGTTTCGAGGGCCAGGTCGCCGCCGGGTCAGCACACGCCTCGATTGTCAGTGAGTCGTGTGAGGCTGTTCGAGACCCACCGTATAAATCACCGGAGTTCAGGTATGACGACCCCTTCGCCCGTGACGGTCGCGGAATGGCGCGCGTTCCTCAGCGGCTACAACGCCAGGCACATCAACTCGGACAAGGTCCGTAAGGCCATCGAGGATCATCGGCAGGTCATCAGTGAGGAGCGGCTGGAGGCCGGGTGGGCCGGTGCCGAACCGGCTGGCGAGGAACCGATCGTGGCCGCCGAGGAGCGGATCGGGGTGAGGCTTCCTCCCTCGTACCGAAACTTCCTCCGGGTCAGCGACGGCTGGGAGAACATCGGGTTCGTCGACCTGCTCCAGGTCGGGGACATCGGCTGGTTCGCCGACCTGTGCGCCGACCTCATCGAAGCATGGTCGGACCTCGACCACTTCGTGGACCATCTCGCCATACTCAAGCGCTGCCTGCTGATCGGCGAAGACAACGGCGGCAGCGGCTGCTACTGGCTGCTGCACGCCGACAGCGTTGGGGAAAACGGTGAGTGGACCGCGTATGAGTGGTGGCCCGGCAGCGGTGAAGACCCCGAGCCTTGCCACGACTTCGCCGCCATGGTGCGGGAAGCAGCGCACCCCTAGGATCTGTGCGGCTGATCATGGTCGGAGCCATAAGCGGATCACCGCAGCGGTGATCGTGCCGTAAAAGATGTAGGCCCTCTTATCGTAGCGGGTGGCGACGGCTCGGGAGTTTTTCAGCCGGTTGATGGTCCGCTCGACCTCGTTGCGGCGCTTGTAGACCTCGCCGTCGAAGCCAGTGGGCCGGCCGCCCTTGCTGCCGCGTCGTTGGCGGTTGGCCCGTTGGTCCTTCGGCTCGGGGATGGTGTGACTGATCTGTCGTCTGCGCAGGTAACGTCGGTTTCGGCGTGAGCTGTATGCCTTGTCGCCGCCCACGTGGTCCGGCCGGGTGCGTGGGCGGCCGCCCTGCGGGCGGGAGACACGGATGTGTTCGAGGACCTCGATCATCTGTGGCGCGTCGCCCCACTGGCCGGGGGTGAGCAGGAAGGCCATCGGTCGGCATCCGCCTTCACCCGCGAGGTGGATCTTGCAGGTCAGACCGCCCCGGGAACGTCCAAGTCCTTCGTCCGGGCGGTGGTGCCGGGGCGTTGTCCTTTTTTTCGGGACGCGTGGCTTCCTCTTTCGGGCACCGGCCGCGTGTTGATGGGCACGGCAGGACGTCGAGTCGACGCTGACCATGCTCCAGTCGATCCGGCCCGCAAGATCGGCATCCGCTTGGACGGCACGCAGGATCCAATCCCACGTGCCGTCCGCCGACCAGCGCCGGTGTCGTTCATAGACTGTCTTCCAACTGCCGAAACGCTCAGGAAGGTCCCGCCACGGTGTGCCAGTCCGGACCCGGAACAAGATCCCGTTGATCACCATGCGGTGATCTGTCCACTGCCCGCCGCGCTGTCCCGGCACCGGCAAGTGCGGCTCCAGCCGCACCCACTCCGCATTCGTCAGATCACCCCGCCCCATGCCGGATATAACGAGCAGGCAATCCGCCGGTCACATGATCCGCCGGACACTGCCTAAGACCGTGTCCTACGTGGTGAGGCGGCGGCCCCGGGGTCCGCTTCCTGCGCGCGGGCACGCCGGGCGCAGGAAGAAAGACAGAGGAGGGGAGGCGCAGGAAGAAGCCGGGGCAGAGACAGGGAGAGGGGCACGTCCGTGCGGGCATGCCGCGGGCCCCGGCCGCGCGTCAGGGCGCGGCCGGGGCCGGTGGGGGAACCCCGGGGGGGGTGGCGGGGTCCGCTTCGGTGCGCGGGGGTTCAGTCGGCCGGGCCGAACCAGCGCTCCAGCGCGGCGGTGAGACCGTGCACGGCCCCGCCTGCCGGACAGACCCAGGCCACGTGGCCGTCGGGGCGCACCAGGAGGGCCACGGTGCCGGCCAGCGGGTCGGGGCCCTGCCCGTCGGAGGGCTTGGCCAGGACGCTCTCCACCCGCACCCGGCCCTGCCAGCCCGACGCGGCGGCCCGCACCCCGGGGTCGTCGGCGAGGTCGAGGAGGACACCGCGCCCGTCGTGCAGCAGGTCGGCGATGCGGCGCTCGCCCGTGGCGCCGGCCAGCAGCCGCGGCGGCATCCGGACACCCGCCAGCGGATGGCCCGCCTCCCCCACGCCGTCGCCGAGGTCGTAGCGGATGTCGAGGTGGCTGACGATGCCGGCCAGGTGCCGTTTGACGTCGTCGTAGCGCAGGAGCTCGGCGAACAGCTCGCGCAGCGGCTCCGCGGGTTCGCCGCCCAGGAAGACCACCCCCTGGGCGCGGGTGTTCATCAGCAGCCGGCGCCCCACCGGGTGCCGTTCGTCGTGGTAGCTGTCCAGGAGTGCGCCGGGGGCCGTGCCGCGCACCGCCGAGGCCAGTTTCCAGCCGAGGTTGACCGCGTCCTGCACGCCGGTGCTCAGCCCCTGGCCGCCGGCCGGGAGGTGGATGTGCGCGGCGTCGCCGGCCACGAACACGCGGCCGCGCCGGTAGCGGGAGGCCTGGCGGGTGGCGTCGGTGAAGGAGCTCACCCAGGTCGCGCCGCCGTGGTGGATGTCCTCGCCGGTGATGTCCTGCCAGACGTCGGCGATCTCCCCGAAGCCGACGACGGCGTCGCGGTCGCCCGACGGGGTGCCGTGCGGGCAGGCGATGATGCGGTCCACGCCGTCGCCCAGCGGGCCCACCATCACCATGCCGCCCGGCAGCCGCTCCCCCAGGTAGCGCGGGCGCAGACCGCAGCCGGTCACGTCGGCCACGTACATCGTGCGGGTGGCGGGGGTGCCGGGGAAGGCGAAGCCGGCCGCCTTGCGCACGGCGCTGCGCGAGCCGTCGCAGGCCACCAGGTAGGAGGCGCGCAGCCGCTGCGGGCCGTCGGGGGTGCGCAGGGTGATCTCGACGCGGTCGCCGTCCAGGAAGCCGGCGGCCAGTTCCTCGAACTGCCAGCCGCGCCGGATGTCCGCGCCGAGTTCGCCGGCCCACTGCTCCAGCACCTCCTCGGTGCGCCACTGCAGCACGCCGCGGGCCCCGAAGTGGCCGTCGGGCAGCACGCTGTAGTCGAACTGCACCCCGCCGAAGTGGCCGACCGGCATCGTCTCCAGCCCGCCCCAGCGGGGCAGCAGCCCGCGCTGGTCGAACACCTCCATGGTGCGGGCGGTGAAGCCCAGGCCGCGTGACTGGCGGGTGGGTTCGGTCAGCTTCTCGGTCACGATGACGCGTGCCCCGCCCAGGCGCAGTTCGCCGGCGAGCATCAGGCCGGTGGGGCCGGCACCGACGACGATGACGTCGGTGTCCACCGCCGGCGGTGTCCCTTGCGTGTCCTGCATGGGTTTCCCTTTCGTGAAAGTGCCGCGGGATGCTGCGACGGCCCGGGGGGTGGCGGGGGTGTGGCGGGGTGTAGGGGCGGGGGTCAGGCGGGTGGGCCGAACCAGTGTTCGAGGGCGGTGGGCAGGCCCGCCGTGCCGGTGCCGGCCCAGGCCACGTGGCCGTCCGGGCGCACCAGAAGGCGTTCCGTGCCCGTCGGCAGGCTGCCGGCGGGCACGGACGCGGACACCGTGCGCACCCGGCCGGTCCAGCCGTCGGCGCACGGCGGGCCGGCGGGGTACGGGCGGCTCCGGCCGGCGGGGTGCAGGTCCAGGAGCAGGCCGCGGCCCTCGCGCAGCAGCCCGGTGGTGGTGACGGTGCGCCCGCCCGTCAGCAGCGCCGTGTCCGGCAGCCGCAGTCCGGCCAGCGGGTGGGGCGCGGCGCCGGTGTCGTAGCGCACGTCCAGGCCGCTGATCATGCCCGCGAGCCGGGTGCGGACGTCGGGCAGCGCGGTCAGTTCGGCGAACACGGTGCGCAGCGGTTCCACCTCCGCCCCGCCGAGCAGCATCAGGGCCTGGGCGCGGATGTTGGCCAGCACGCGCCGGCCGGCCGCGTGGCGTTCGCTGTGGTAGGTGTCCAGCAGGGTGTGGGGGGCGGCGCCGCGCACGTGCAGCGCCAGCTTCCAGCCGAGGTTGAAGGCGTCCTGCAGGCCGAGGTTGAGGGCCTGCCCGCCGATGGGCATCTGGCGGTGGGCGGCGTCGCCCGCGAACAGGATCCGGCCGTGCCGGTAGCGGGTGAGCTGGCGGGAGGCGTCGCCGAAGGAGTTGGCCCACAGCGGGGTGCCGCCGCTGATGTCCTCGCCGGTGACCCGTTTCCAGACGGTGGCGATCTCCTCGAACGCCGGCGGGCCGGTGCGCGGCCCGGTCCCGGAGCCGAACTCGTGGACCATCACCCGGGTCACACCGTCCGGGCGGCGGGCGGCGATGGCCAGCCCCCGCTCAAGGCGTTCGAAGCGCCGGTCGGGCACCTCAATGCCGGCGACGTCGGCGCGCAGCAGTTCCCGGCCGGCGTCCTGGCCGGGGAAGTCCGCGCCGGCCAGCCGCCGCACCGTGCTGTCCTCGCCGTCGCAGGCCACCAGGTAGGAGGCGTGCAGCCGCAGCACTCCCTCCCGGCCCAGGGCCACCGCCTCGACGCCGTCGCCGGTGTCGGTGATCGCGGACACCTCGTGGCCGCAGCGGATGTCGGCGCCCCGGGCCAGCGCCCACTCCTCCAGCACCGCCTCCGTCTTGGCCTGCGCCACCTTCCACTGGCCCGGATGGGGGCCGGGCAGGGTGAGGTCGAGGGGGAGGCCGCCGAAGTGGCCGTGCGGCTGGCGGGGCGGCGTGCCGAGGTCGGGCAGCAGCCCGCGGCTGTCGAGGATCTCCATGGTGCGGGCGTGCAGGGTCGAGGCCCGTGACTCGCCGGTGGGGGCGCGCCGTTTCTCCAGCACCACCACGGCGGCGCCGCCCAGGGCCAGTTCGCCGGCGAGCATGAGCCCGGCGGGACCGGCCCCGACGACCACGACGTCCGCCCGCACACTTCCCGGGGCCGTCACGGCGTCAGGCCCTCAGCTGTTCGGCGTGGGCCTTGGCGTGGGCCAGCGTGGCGCTGCTGTTGGTGGACAGCGCGGTGTGGACGTAGGAGCGGGCGTCCGCCACCGTGGCCGCGGGTCCCAGGATCCGGGCGATGTTGGCGGTGTTGAGGGTGACGGTGTGCTGCGAGGAGGCGAGGGTGCCGGTGGCGGTGTCCGTGAACGTCCACTCGCCGGTGTGCAGGCTCATCAGGGCGGGCAGGGTGACCTGCTTGTAGGCGATCTTGTGGTGCGGGAAGACGACCCGGTAGGACTTGGTGGTGTGCACCGAGCCGTCCTTGGCGCGGGTGTCCATCTCCAGTTCCTGCAGGCCCGGGCTGTCCTCGCTGAGCCGTACGGTGGCCACGTGCGGCAGCCGCCGGTCCCACAGGCCGGCCTCGTTGACGAAGTCGAAGGCGTCCTTGGCGCTGCCCGCGATCCGCACGCTGTCGACGAAGGAGAAGGTCAGCTCCGCGGTGTCGGCCGCGTGCACCAGCTCGACGTTCTCCTTGAGCGCGGCCAGCTCGCTGGTGCTGTTGGTGTCCACGGCCCGTTCGATCCACAGCAGGTCGTGGGGGTCGTCGCCGAGCGCGCTGTAGTCGTGCAGCAGCCGGACCCGGCAGGCCTGTTCGTGAAGCGGTTCGATGATCCAGGTGCCGCCCATGTGCGCCACCGGCGGGGCGGGGACCTCCTGGCGGAACGTGATGCGCAGCGCGGCGGCGTCCAGGGTGCGCTGTGAGGTCCAGTTCTTCGCCCTGCCGTTGGCCGTCGCCCAGATGCGGATGCGTTCGCCGGCGTCGTCGCCGCCGGTGCGCTCGGCGTGGATGGTGGGCGGGAAGATGCGCGGCCAGTTCGTGACGTCCGCGAGCAGGGCGTAGACCGTGGCCGCGGGTGCGCCGACGGTGATCTCGTGCTCGACCTCACGTGTGGTCATGAGGTTTCTCCTCCTGGTGGTGTCGGGGGGCGGGCCGGAGCCGGCCGTCGGGTCAGAAGTTGCCCAGGCCGCCGCAGACGTTGAGGGCCTGGGCGGTGATGGAGGCGGCCGGGTCGGAGGCCAGGTAGCCGACGAGGCCGGCGACCTCCTCGGGCGTGGAGTAGCGGCCCAGGGGGATCTTCGCCCTGAACCGCTGGAGGATGGTGTCCTCGGTGGTGTCGTAGGCGGCGGCGTAGCCCTGGCGCACGCGCTGGGCCATCGGGGTCTCCACGTAGCCGGGGCAGACCGCGTTGACGGTGATGCCGGTGGGGGCCAGTTCGTTGCCCAGCGCCTTGGTGAAGCCGACGACGCCGTGCTTGGAGGCGGAGTAGGGGGCGCCCAGTACGACGCCCTGCTTGCCCGCGGTCGAGGCGATGTTGATGATGCGGCCGCGGTTCTTGTGCCGCATGCCGCCGGTGGTCAGGGCCGCGCGGGTGACGCGGAAGACGCTGTTGAGGTTGGTGTCGATGACGTCGTCCCACAGCTCGTCGGTGAGGTCGGCGGTGGGGCCGCCGCCGGAGCGGCCGGCGTTGTTGACCAGGACGTCGAGGGTGCCGAAGCGGTCGACGGCGGCCTGGACGAAGGCCTCGACGGAGGCGACGTCGCGGACGTCGAGGCAGGTGCCGTCCACGGGGAGGCCCTCGGCCTGCAGTTCCTTGACGGTCGCGGCGACGTTCTCGGCGTTGCGCGCGCCGATGAAGACCCGGTGGCCGGCCGAGGCCAGCAGCCGGGCGGCGGCCAGGCCGATGCCGCTGGTGGCGCCGGTGACGACGGCGACACGCGACGGGGCGTGCCCGGCCGTCCCGGTCGTCTCGCTCGTTTCGGTCGTCTCGGTTGTCTGGGTCATGGCGGGCCTCCTTCAGGCGGCCGGGGCGGGCACGAGCTGGGCGTTGACGACGTCGATGAAGGCGCGCGGCGTGTTGGCCTCGCCGACGGCGTCCTCGTCGAGGCGGATGCCGTACTCGCGCTCGATGAGGCTGCCGGTCTCCAGCAGGGCGAGCGACTCGTAGCCGATCACCTCGAACTCGGTGTCGAGGATGTCGGCGTCCAGGTCGACGCCCTCGGTGACGCCCGCCGCCTCGCGCAGGGTGCGCTTGAGGTCGGCGAGCGTGAACGGTTCGGTGGCCATGACGGGTCCCTTTCGTCGATGGTTCGTCGGTGGTTCGTCGGTGGTGAGCGGTGGCCGGACAGAGAACAGGCCGGGGGTCAGGGGGCTGGGGGCTGGGGGGGTCAGGGGGCGCGCAGGAGCAGGGCGGAGTTGAAGCCGCCGTATCCGCGGGCCAGCACCAGTGCGGTGCGCACCCGGGCCGGGCGGGGCCGGCCCAGGACCAGGTCCAGGGCGTGGTCGGGGCAGGGTTCGATGTGCACGGCCGCCGGGATGACGCCGTCGCGCATCGCCAGCAGGGCGGCCGCCACGTCCAGCGGCGCGGCGCCCGCGTACAGGCGGCCGGTCATCGTCTTGGGGACGCTCACCGGCACGGCCCGTTCACCGAAGACGGTGTTGATGGCGGCCGCCTCGGCGCGGTCGCCGGCCGGGTCGCCGGCGCCGTCGGCGAAGACCACGTCGACGTCGGCCGCGTCCGCGCCGGCGTCGGCGAGGGCGATCTCGATGGCCTTGCGCAGGCCGGGGGCGCGGCCGCTGCCGGGCCTGGGGTCGGTCGTCGCGCCGTAGCCGGTGATGTGTCCGTAGACGCGGGCGCCGCGGGCGCGGGCCGCCTCCTCGTCCTCGGCGATCAGGATGGCGCCGCCCTCGCCGGGTACGTAGCCGTGCGCGTCGCGGTCGAAGGGCAGGTAGGCGCGGGCCGCTTCGCCGCTGGTGGACAGCCGGCCGGTGGCCAGCTGGGCGACCCAGCCCCAGGGGCAGATCGAGGCGTCGACGGCGCCGGTGACGATCAGCGGGGTGCCCTTGCGGATCTGCCGGCGGGCCTGGGCGATGGCGTCCAGGCCGCCGGCGCCCTCGCCGACCACCACGCCGGCGGGGCCCTTCATGCCGTTGCGGATGGAGATCTGGCCGCTGTTGACGGCGTAGAACCAGGCGAAGGACTGGTAGGCGCTGACGTACTGGCTGCCGCGGCTCCACAGGTTCTGCAGCTCGCCCTGGCCGAACTCGAAGCCGCCCGCGGCGGAGGCGGTGATGACGCCCATGTCGAAGGCGGGCAGCCGGGCGGGGTCGGCGCCGGCGTCCGCCAGCGCCCAGTCCGCCGCCGCGAGCGCGAGCCGGGTGACCCGGTCGGTCTGCGGGAGCAGCCGGCTGGGCAGGTGGTCGGCGGCCGTGAAGCCCGCCACCTCGCCCGCCAGCCGGGCCGGGTAGGGGGAGGGGTCGAAGCGGGTGATGCGGCCGATGCCGTGCTTGCCGGAGAGGGTGGCCGCCCAGTAGTCGGCCAGGCCCAGGCCGTTGGGTGCCACGACGCCCAGGCCGGTCACCACCGCGCGGGCGGTCATACCGGGCTCCTCTCGGGCCGTGCCAGCACCATCGCGCTCTGGAAGCCGCCGAAGCCGCTGCCGACCGTCAGCACCACGTCGACCAGCTGGTCGCGGGCGGTGAGGGGGACGTAGTCCAGGTCGCACTCCGGGTCGGGGGTGGTCAGGTTCGCCGTCGGCGGGACGACGTCGTACTCCATGGCCAGCGCGGACGCGGCGATCTCGATGGAGCCGATCGCGCCCAGCGAGTGCCCCACCATCGACTTGATGGAGCTGACCGGGGTGCGGTAGGCGTGCTCGCCCAGGCTGCGTTTGAAGGCGGCGGTCTCGTGCCGGTCGTTCTGCTTGGTGCCCGAGCCGTGGGCGTTGATGTAGTCGACCGCCTCGGGGTTGAGGCGGGCCTCGTCCAGCGCGAGGGTGATCGCCTCGGCCATCTCCACGCCGTCGGTGCGCAGCCCCGTCATGTGGTAGGCGTTGGAGCGGCTGGCGTAGCCGGCGATCTCGGCGTAGACGTGGGCGCCGCGCCGCTTGGCGGCGGCGGCCTCCTCCAGGACGAAGAAGGCGGCGCCCTCGCCCAGCACGAAGCCGTTGCGGGTCGCGTCGAAGGGGCGCGAGGCGCACTGCGGTTCGTCGTGGCGCGGGGTGGTCGCCTTGATCGCGTCGAAGCAGGCCATGGTGATCGGTGAGATCGGGGCGTCCGAGGAGCCGGCGATGACGATGTCGGCCGAGCCCTCCCGGACCAGTTCGGCGGCGTAGCCGACCGAGTCGATGCCGGAGGTGCAGCCGGTGGACACCACCGTGCTGGGGCCCTCCGCGCCCACCGCCCAGGCGACCTCGGCCGCGAACGAGCTGGGCACCATGTAGTCGTAGAGGTGGGGCACCGCGTAGGTGTGGTCGACCAGGTCGAGGCGGCCGCCGTCGCTGACCACGCGGTACTCCTCGTCCAGGCCCATGGTGGCGCCGACCGCGCTGCCCACCGTCACCCCGATGCGGTGGGGCGCCACGGCGGCCAGGTCCAGGCCGCTGTCGGCGACGGCGGCGCGGGAGGCGACGACGGCGAACTGGGCCGCCCGGTCCAGGCGGCGGGTCTCCTGCGGGCTCAGACCGTGCTCGTAGGGGTCGAAGTCGGCCTCGGCGGCCACCCGTGAGCGGAACGGGGCGGGGTCGAAGAAGGTGATGGCGCGGGTCGCGGTGCGGCCGTTGCTCAGCAGGTCCCAGAACTTCTGCCGGCCCACCCCGCCGGGGGCGATGACCTCGATGCCGGTGATGACCACGCGTCGGCGGCTCACGCCGGTGCCTGCCACGTGTAGAAGCGGCGCGCCATGGCGTCGGCGGGCGAGCGCCAGGTGGCGGGGTCGTAGGCCTCGATGAACGGCTTGAGGTCGTCGCTGACCGCGAGGAAGCGCGGGTCGGTCTTGGCCGACTCGATCAGCTCGCCGCCGTTGTCCTCCTCGAAGTCCTGCAGATGGAAGTACAGGCCGCGGTAGGAGAACAGCTGGCGGCGGCGGGTTCCCATGCGCTGGGGCATGTCGGTCGCGTCGAACCGGTCGAACAGCCGGGCCACGTCGGGGCTCGAGGCGGCTGCCATCCGGGCGACGATCAGCGTGCTGTGCATAGGTGTTGGCTCCTCGGCAGTTGCGTGGGAGGGTTCGCGCACCGGGCCGGGACTGCGCGGCGGACGTGCGCGAAGGCTCGACTTCGACGGTGCAGGGCGGCGGTAGCGCCCCGCACGGGCGGCGCCGGAGTCCCGCCTGAGGCGCCCTCTCCCCCGGCCCCGGCGATCACGGTGACGGGGGTTGTGCGGGGGTGTTGGACGCCCGGCCCCCGCACGGGGCCGGGCGTCGGGGAACGGGGGGTGCGCCGCCGGGCGCGGCGCACCCGGCTCACTCCTCGCCGGCGGCGCGGGTGAGGACGACCTGGTAGGTGTTGGAGTCGGTGGCGGTGGCCGCCGCCCGGATGCGGGCGTGGGCCTTGTGGCGGCCCTGCGGCCACTGCTCCTGGGGCAGGTCGCGGTGGGCGTCGTAGGCCTGCTTGCTGTCCCACTGGGAGTAGGAGACGACGAACGGGCCCTGAAGGCCGCGGGCCCGCAGGCCCCTGAGGACGATGTGCGCGCGGAAGCCCGGGGCGTCGGCGATGCCGGCCTGGCCGGGGCCCAGGGCGTCGATCAGCTCGTCCTGGTCGGCGGCGGCGACCGTGTGGACGGTGATGACGGTGTGGTTGTCGCGGTTGGGGCAGATCACGACGTCGGTGTCCGGGCCGTCGGCGGTCAGCGTGTGGACGACCTCGTTCTGCAGCAGCCGGATCGAGGTGGTGATCTCGCCGAACACCGGCAGCGTGCGGTGCTTGAACTCCTCGCCCGAGTAGCGCTTTTCGAGGTCCTCGCCGCTGCGCCACTGGATGAAGTTGGCGGTGCCCGGGCTGTCCACGCCGGCGTGCACGGTGCTGGACATCCAGCCCTCGTACGTCGCCGCGTTGACGATCTTCGTCATCTCCTGGATGAGGGATTCCTGCTTGCCGGGCGTGTCGGTGGTGAAGAGGTTGAGGACGGTGAGGTGCTTGTCCTGGACGGAGATGGTGGGCATGTCTTCCTTCGCTTCCTTGAAGAAAAGAGGAGGGGCAGAAAGGGGCAGAAAGGGGTGGGGCGGGGGCAGGGCGGGGGTCAGGCGGCGGGGCCGAACCAGCGCTCCAGCGCGGCCGTGAGACCGCCGGGGCCGGCGCCGGCGGGCGCGGCCCAGGCGACGTAGCCGTCGGGGCGCACGAGGATGCCGTCCGCGCCGGCCGGGCAGTCGAACTCGGCGGCGAGCACCTCGACGCGGTCGCGCCAGCCGGCCGCCGCCGCGGCCAGGCCCCTGCCGCCCAGGTCGAGCAGGACGGGGCGGCCGGCGTGCAGCAGGGTGAGGCTGGAGGTCTTCTCGCCGTCGAGGACCACCTCCCGCTCCGGCAGGCGCCGGCCCAGCAGGGGGTGCTCGCCGTCGCCGACGTCGTGGCGGATGTCGAGGCCGGTGACCATGCCGGCCAGGTGGCGGCGCACCGGCTCGTGGCCGGTGACGAGTTCGGCGAAGACCTCCCGCAGCGGGGCGACCTCCTCGCCGCCCAGGTAGAGGGTGCGCTGGGCCAGGGTGTTGGTCAGGATGCGGGCGGCGACCGGGTGGCGCTCGCTGTGGTAGGTGTCCAGCAGGCCCTCGGGGGCGCGGCCCTTGATGTCCAGGGCCAGTTTCCAGCCGAGGTTGACGGCGTCCTGCACTCCCGCGCTCATGCCCTGCGCGCCGATGGGCAGGTGGATGTGGGCGGCGTCGCCGGCGAGCAGGACGCGGCCCTTGCGGTAGGCGGCGGCCTGGCGGCTGACGTCGGTGGTCGAGGACACCCACAGCGCCCGTGCGCCGGACAGGTCCTCGCCCGACAGGCGCTGGAAGGCCTCGCGGACCTCCTCGAAGGTGATCGGGTCCGTACTCGTGCGCAGCGGCTGGGCCCGGTCGTAGTAGATGATGCGGCTGCTGTCGGGGCCCAGCGGCATCACCATGACCATGCCGCCGCTCACGTGCTCCCCGCTGAAGCGGGGGCGCAGCCGCACGCCGCTCACGTCCGCGAAGCGCAGTTCGAGGGTGGGTTCGGTGCCCGGGAAGTCGATGCCGGCGAGGGTGCGGACGGTGCTGCGGGCCCCGTCGCAGCCCACCACGTAGCGGGCGGTGAGCTGTTCGGGGCCGGCCGCGCCCTGCACGAGGACGCGTACCGTGTCGTGGTCCGTCTCCAGTGCGGTGACCTCGCTGCCGCGGCGTATCTCGGCGCCCAGTCCCACCGCCCAGTCGCCCAGGACGGCCTCGGTGCGGGCCTGCGGGATGCCGCGCGCGCCGAACGAGCCGCCCTCGATGACCCGGTAGTCCAGCGGCACGCCGCCGAAATGGCCGACGGGAATGGTCGAGACCTCGCCGAACAGCTCGATGAGACCACGCTGTGCGAATTCCTCGACGGTCCGTGCCGAGAATCCCAGCGCACGCGACTGCCGCATGGGATCCGTCAATTTGTCCAGCACGATCACCGAGACTCCATTGAGCCTCAGTTCGCCCGCGAGCATGAGTCCGGTGGGACCGGCTCCCACCACGATGACGTCCGTGTCACAGAAGTTCATATGCCCTCTTCCCACTGGTGTTCCGCCAGTATCACGAGGGGTCCGGGCGGCCGTGAAGAGGGTTCGGTACAGGTCTTCGGACATGAATGTGAGAAATACGCAGGCTATGTCAGATCTTTGTCAGGACCGCCTGGACCGCTTGCCGGGAGCAGTGTCCGGTGCAGCATTCTCAGGCATGACTTCCACCCGTATCCGCCCCGCAGCAGAAACCGCCGAAGAAACCGCCGAAGAAACCACGGAAGAAACCGCAGCAGAAAACGTAGAAGAAACCGCAGCGGATTCCGGTGCGGAACCGGAGGCCGAAACCGGCGGCCGCGCCGCGCGCGAGCGGATCGCCGACCTGGTCGAGCGCTACTTCCTCTCGCTCGACGACCCGGACGAGGAACTCGACGACGCGTGGGCGGCCGCCCTGTTCACCGGCGACGCCCTCGTCGCGTTCCCGATGAGCCGGCACGAGGGCGCCGCGGGCCTGCCCGCCTACCACCGCGCGGCGCTGTCGGCGTTCGCGGCCACCCAGCACGCCGGCTCGCGGGCCGTGGTCGTGCTGGACGGCGAGCGGGCCACGCTGCGCGCCAACCTGATCTCCACCCACGTCCACCACGCGCGCAACGCCCGCCCCCAGGGGGATCTGCCGCCGCTCCTGGCGACCGGCACCTTCGTCGACGGCGAGGCCCGGCGCACCCCGCGGGGATGGCGGCTGTCGCGGCTGTCGTTCCGGCTGCTGTGGGCGGACGGCTCCCCGCCCCCGGCCGCCCCACCGGGCGGGCGGGAGCCGGTCAGAGGTTGAGGCTGAGGACCCGCTCCACCGTGATCTCGATGACCACCCGGCCGGGCGGGGCGGGCGGGGCCGTCCGGTAGCGCCCGGCATACAGCCGGGCGCCCAGGGCCACCCGCCCGGGGTCGGCGACGACGACGGCGGTGCCCTCCAGCGTGGCCCAGACGAAGCCGTCCACCTGGCACAGCGCCACCTGGCCGCCCGGCCCGGCCAGCAGGTTGCGGGCCTTGCGCGAGGAGGCCACCGTCAGCACCCGGGCCAGGCCGGCGGCCGCGTCCCAGGTGAACCGCACGGGTGCCACGTGCAGCGTCCCGTCGGGCCGCACGGTGGTGAACGCGGCGACGTGCCGCGCATCGCCGAGGAACGCCTCCAGTGCGGCGGACGCCACCACGGCGGCCGGGCGGCGCTGCTTCGAGGGCGGCATCCTGTACGTCCTTCACGTCCGGAGGGGAACGCGGCCCACCCGTCCGCGGGCCGCGCGGTACGGGGAGCCCGGCGGCTCCCCTCGGGCCGCGCCCGAGCACCGCCGGGCCGCGGCACGCACAGGCGGTGCTCGGGCGGCACAGGCGGTTCACGCGCGGCCGCGGCTGCGGCCGCGGCGGCGGTGTCAGTCGATGCTGCGGACGATGGTCGCCCCGTCCTCGTCCTCGTCCGTCCCGGCCAGCCGCAGCGGCGGCGCGGCCGGCGCCGGCGCGAACACCGCCGTCCCCGCCGTCCCCGCCGTCCCCGTCTTCCCCAGCCCGCTCCCGCGCGGTCCGCTCTCCCACCGGCCGGCCTCCCGGAGCCCGCTCTGCCGGAATCCGCCGCGCCGCACCCTGTCCGAGCCGTCGTCCATGGGTCCTCCCTCGTGGTCGATCACCCCAGAATGTCAACGACCGCTCAAGACCCGCTCGACGGCGGGGCGAGGGCTACTGGACGCCTCGTCGGGCGCGGGCGGAGCGCGCCGGCGGTGCACCGCCCGCGGCGGGCGGCGGGGCGACGCGGGGCAGCTCGTCGCCGCCGAGCACGTCCAGCACCTCGGCGACGGTCCCGCTCCCGCCGACGGCGGGCAGATGACGCAGCAGCCGGGCGCACTGGGCGATCAGCAGGTCCGCGTCGGCGTCGGAGATCCGGGCCCGGTCGTACAGGGCGGCCAGGGTCAGCGAGCCGTCGGCGCCGTGCCGTGCGCGCAGGGCCAGCGGCAGCAGGGGGTGCGCGCCGCCGGCGTGCCGGGGCCCGAAGCGGATGCCGGCGTCGCGGAGCCGGGCCCGCAGGCCGGCGGGGACGGGCGGGGCCGCCTCCACCGAGACCAGGCTGTCCAGCAGCCGGGCGCCGGCGGGGCGGCCGGTCAGCTCGTGGATCTGCGCGGTGGAGACCCATTCGTAGGCCGCCATGTCCAGCGCCTGGTCGCGCAGGGTCGCCAGCAGCCGGCCCATCGGATGGGCGGGGTCGACCCGCACGGCCATCGGGAGGCAGGTGCGCACCGGTGCGACCAGGCGTTCCACGGCGTCCAGGGCGATACCGCGCCCGGAGACGGTGATGCCGAAGCCCACCGGGGCGGGGCCGGGCGCCCGCGCCGCACGGTAGAGCAGCAGCGCCCACACGGCGTGCAGCACGCTGGAGTCCGGCAGGGCGTGCGCGGCCGCCCAGCGGTGCAGCAGGCCCGCCTCGGCGGCGGCCAGCCGCGTCTCGGCGCGGCCGCATCCCTTCTGCCGGGTGCCGGGACCGGGCCGCGCGGGCAGCACGACGGGCGCGGCCACCGCCGCGGCCCGGCCGAAGAAGTCCCGGGCCGCGGCGGTGTCCTGGCGCTCCAGCCAGCGCGCCCAGTCGCGCAGGTCGGGCCGGCGCTCGCCGCCCGGCAGCACGCCGCCGGCGAGGTAGGCCCGGCCGAACTCGTCCAGCAGCACGTACACGCTCCAGGCGTCCAGCAGCCCGTGGTGGAAGGTGAGCAGCACCCGGGTGGCGTGCGCGGCCGCCGGGGCGGGCCGGCCGGCGAGGTCGACGAGGGTGACGCGCAGCGGGCCGGGGCGTCCCACGTCGAAGCCGCGCAGCCGGTCGCGCTCCAGCAGGTCGTCCCAGTCGACGGTGCCCGCCCGGTGGCGTACGACCTCGGCGCGGGCGTGTTCGTGGAAGACGACGCGCGGGCGGGGGCCGTGTTCGAAGGCGGCGCGCAGAATCGTTTCCCGGTCGACGACGGACTGCCAGGCGGCGGTGAAGCGGTCGGTGTCCAGCGGTCCGTGCCAGCACCACCACACCTGTTCGACGTGGCGTCCGGTGTGCCGGTGCGCGTGGGCGTCGGACAGCAGGTCGTGCTGCTGCCGGGTCACCGGCACGAACGGCCGCGCAGGACGCCGGGGCGCCGCCGGGCGGCGGCCGGTACGGATGCGCACACGGCGCCGGCGGCTCGGCCTCGCCATGTCCCGTCCTCCTCCAGGTCACTGCCTCCTGCCGGCCCCGGCCGCAGGTCACCGGGGCCGTGCAGAGCCCCCGCCCCTCAGGGGCGTGGCGCTCCGGGGCACATCGTGCAGGAGTCCTCCGTCACCGCCCTGACACCGTCCTGACCCGGCTCGACGGCCGCTCGCGGACCCCTGGGACGGATCCCGGACGGGGCCGGCGGGGCGGGGCCGTGGACGGGGGCAGGGGGCCGCGGGGCAAAGGGCCGGGGGCAGGGGCGGGGGGCCGCCGGGCAAGGGGCCGGGGGGGCCGGGGCAGGGGCAGGGGCGGGGTCAAGAGGCGAGGTCAACAGGGCGGAGGTCAAGGGGCGGAGGTCAGGAGGGCGGGGATCAGGAGGGCGGGTCGTGGGCGGGGCGGGTCATCACGGACAGGAAGCCCGGATCGAGCATGGTTCTCACGGAGGTGTCGCCGGCGGTGTTCAGGCCCGCGTCGTGGCAGGCCGTGCTGAGCAGGTAGCGGTCCAGGACCGAGCGGGTGGCGAAACCCCACTCCCCGCGGCTGGCGGCGCTGCCGTCGGGGGCCAGCAGCCTGCCGCCCCGGCTGAAGCCGAACTCCGTGAAGCTCAGCCGCAGCCCCTGCCCCAGCGCCTTGGTGTAGGCCTCCTTGAGCGTCCACAGCCGCAGGGTGCGCGCGGTCCGTTCGGCCTCGGGCAGGGCGGCGAGTTCCGCGGCCTCGGCGGGGGTCAGCATCCGGGCCTCCAGCAGGTCCAGCCGCACGAGACGGTCGGCGAACTCCACGTCCACCCCGATCCGGCCGATACGGCTGATGCCCACCGCGATGACGTCGCCGGTGTGGGTCAGGCTCAGTTCGATCTGGTCCAGGCCCCGCAGATAGGGCCGCCCGCCCAGCCGGTAGGCGAGGTCGAGGTGCTCGGGGGCGGTGTCCAGCGCGGCGCCCGCCGTGTGCTTGATGAGGAGGCGGGCCGCCGCGAACCGGTAGCGCACGACCGGGTCGCGGGTGCGGCGGTAGCGGTTCCAGTCGTGGCCGAGCAGGTCGCGCAGCCTGGGGTGGGTGAGCATGCTGGGCAGCCACTCGCTCCACGTCGTGTAGACCAGCGCGTTGCCGCGCCGGGCGAGGTTCTCCCGCACCCCCTTCCAGGGGCCGGCCGGCCGCGGCACGTGAAGGGGCGGCGCGCATCTGACCCGGTCCATCGTCTCCCTGTCTCTCGTCCCGGCCGGCCCGTGTGCCCGGCCGGCCGCCGTGCCCGGCGGCGGGGGCCGCCGGTCTGCCGCACCGGGTGCCTCAGCCGGCCACCGGTGTCGCGTACAGGTCGAGGCTGCGGCCGGTGCGGCAGCGTTCCAGCACCTGTGCCAGCACCGCCTGTTCGGCCTCGGCGGGCACCTCGGGCACCGCCGCGCCGAGCCGGCGGGCGATACGGCCCAGCGCCAGCACCGCCCAGGCGGGGTCCTGCAGGAAGGAGTCGGTGCCGGCCCGGCCCTCCCAGACGCCGAGGCAGGCGGCCGCGGCCAGGACCAGGGCGTAGCGGTCGACCAGGGCGCACGCCTGCGGGTCGAAGGCGGTGGGGTCGGCCGGGGACAGCGCCGCGCAGCGGGTGCGCAGGAGGCGCAGTTCCCCGACGAAGATCTGCGCGAGCTCGGCGAGCGCGGCGTGCAGCGGGCCGTGCGAGCGGTGGCCCTCCAGCCGTCCGGCGGCGGCGACGAGGGTCGCCGTGAGCAGGTCGTCGGTGCCCGAGTGCGTCAGGCGGCGGGCGTCGAACGGCGGCAGCGGGGCGCCGGGCAGGAACAGTTCGGCGGGCGGTTCGGGGCTGCGGAACCAGGTGGTGCGGGCCAGCGCGGGCAGCTGGGGCACGAGCACCGCCTGGCACACGGCCGTGCCGGAGTGGCCGAGGCCGGCCACCGGCAGGTCGCGGGCGAGTTTCTGGAAGCTGCCGTTGAGCGGGCCGCGGTCGTAGCCGCGGGCGCCCAGCACGGTGGCCAGTTCCTCCAGGTCCTCGCGCAGCAGGTCCGGCATCGTGTACTTGACGGCCGCCGCCAGCAGGTAGGCCTGCTGCGGCAGCAGGCTCAGCGCGCGCAGTCCGGTGACCGCCATCGCGTCGCAGGCCAGCAGGTCCGCGAAGACCCCGGACAGGGTGCGCCGCCAGCGGCGGGCGGGCCGGTGCTGGGGGCGGTGCTCGGCGGCCGCGCGGACGGCCTGGCGCAGCACGCTGTCCACCGCCGCCAGCACCGTGCCCGGGATCAGGCAGTGGCTGACCTGGAAGCTGCGCAGCGCCAGGGACACGCCCTCGCCGACCGTGCCGACCACGGCGCTGTCGGGAAGGAGCGCGCCGGAGATGTCCAGGCCGCAGAAGCGGGCGCCGCGCATGCCGGGCGTCGCCACCCGGGCGCCCGGGCGCACCGTGCCGGCCGCGGGCGGGAGCGGGCCCAGCAGCAGCACCGAGTGGCTGGCGGGGCCGTCGTGCGCCGAGGTGCGCGCGTAGGTGACGAACACCTGCGTGCGGTCGGCGTTGATGACGGCGTCCTTGCGGCCGTTCAGCAGGAAACCGCCGCCGGGCGCGCGGGTCGCGGTCAGTTCGTTGCGCAGGATGGCATTGGCGTGCGCCACCTCACGGTGCACGATCGAGACCCGGCCGCCCTCCAGCAGCACCCTGGCCAGGGTGGTGCGCTGGGCGTGGTCACCCGCGGTCCACACCGAGGAGGCGGCGAACAGCGAGGTGATGCCGAAGCCGTAGCCCAGGGCGAGGTCACGGCGGAAGACCGGACGCAGCACGCGGGCCAGCCGCTCCAGGTCGGTGAGGTCGCCGCCGGCGTCCTGCGGGACGAACTCGCCGCCCAGCCCGTCCCGCGCCAGCAGCGCCTCGGTGGCCTCGGGGACGGCCCGGTCCTCATCGGCCCGCAGCAGCGCCAGGTAGCCGTGCGGGTTGCCCGCCTCGAAGGGGTCGCCGAGCGCCGCCTCCAGCCGGGCGGCCCGGGCGGGTTCGCCGCCCGGGCGCGCGGCGGCGGGTGCGCCTTCGCCGGCCGGCCGCGCGCCGGCCCGTGCCTGCGCGCCCGGGCCCGGGCCGGGGGCGGGGGCGGGCTTCACAGGACCCGCACCGCGCCGGCGGCGTGCCGTACGGCGTGCTGCAGCACCAGCAGGCAGTCCCGGCCCAGTTCGTCGCGCACGTGCCGGCCCGCCGCGGCCAGGCCGGCCTGCCCGCCCGCCGCGCCGGCGACGGTAGCGGCGGCGTCCTCGCGCAGCAGCACGTCGTGCCGGGCGGTGAGGGTGACCCCCCTCTCGTCGGGGGTCAGCGACCACTCGCCGGTGTGCGCGGCCAGCAGCGGGGAGGTCAGGGTCTGCTTGTAGACGAGCCGGCCCGCGGCGGGGAAGCAGATGCGGACCGACTCGGTGCGGTGCGCGCCGCCGTCGGCGCCGAGGCTGTCCATCGCCATCACCTGCACCCCCGCGGTGTCCTCCACCAGGTCCAGGGCGCGTACGTGCGGCAGCCGGCCGGGCCAGTCCTCGGCCCGGTAGAGGAAGTCGAAGACCACCTCGGCGGGGCCCTTGAAACGCACGGTGTCCTCGAAGGACAGCACCAGCTCGTCCAGCCGCGTCCAGCACGCGGCGAGCTGGGCCAGCCGGTCCAGCTGGGCGCGGCTGTTGGCGCGGGTGACGCGCTCCACCCAGGCCACGTCGGCGGGCACGTCCCCGATGACGGTGAACGTGTGCTCCAGCACCACCCGGCAGCGGTCGCCCAGCGGCCGCACCGTCCACACGCCGCTCATCGACTCGACGGGGGCCTCGGTCAGATCCTGGTGAAACGTCACGCGCCGCCGCCCGACGTCCAGTTCGCGCCGGGAGACCCAGGAGGCGATCGTGCCGCCGGCGGTGGCCCACATCCGCAGCCGTTCGCGGCTGCCGTCGAAGTCCAGTTGCTCCACGTGGACGCAGGGCTGGAAGAACAGCGGCCACCGGGTGGCGTCCGCGATCAGCCCGTACAGCACGCCGGCCGGCGCCGCGACGGTCACCTCCGAGACCATCCGGTGCACTCGCGCATCCGACATCTTCACGCCCCCTCCATCACCCACGTCACCCACGTCACCCACTCCGGCCGCATCACCGCCGGTCCGGTCGGTCCGGTCGGTCCGGTCGGTCCGGTCGGTCCGGTCGGTCCGGTCGGTCCGGTCGGTCCGGTCGCCGGGAGCGGCAGGTACCGCACCGGTGTCCCCCACGCCGGTGCGGCGCGTGCCGCCGTCCCTCACCCGGTGCGGCCCGGGCCCCGCCGGCCTCCCTTTCCGGTACGTCCCCGCCGCCGGCGACGCCGTGGCCGGCGGCCGTGGTGTTGATCCTGTCCGGAAACGCTCGCGGCCGGACCGGGCCGTACTCGGGCCCTACCGGAGCGGTACGGGCCGCCGCGCTGCGGGCCGTATCGGTGGGGCGTACCGGTGGGGCGGCGGTCCTCCTGCGGGCGGGGGGGGGCCGCCCCCGCGCCCGGCGCCCGCTCAAGCCCCGCCCCAGCGCCGGCCGAGGACTCCTGGGGCGCTGCGCCGCACAGTGATCCGCAGGCCCGCGTGCCCGCCCCCGGCCGACGGGGACCGCCAGGACCGCCAGGACCGCCAGGGCGGCCGCCCCGGCCAAAACAAAAGCAGGAGCAGGAGCAGCAGGAGGGGAGTCTTCATGAGGGGACGGCGATGAGCGACAGCTTCCTCCCGTACCGGTACATGCGCGGCGTGTGGGACGGCCTGGCCGCGCTCGGGCTGCTGCCCCCGTTCGGAGACGGGCACCCGCCGTGGCACGGGGTGCACGGCCCGGACCGCTCCGGCCCGAGGGAGGCGGCCCTGCCGCCGCACGCACCGCACCGCACGCACCGGCGGGGCGGGCGGGGCTCAGCGGCCTGACGCGTCCCGCGGCTCAAGACGGTCGAGTCGGTCGAGACAGCTGAGTCGGTCGAGTCGGTCGAGTCGGCTGAGCAGGTCCTGCTGTTCCTGGGTCAGCCGTTCGACCCGGCGGCGCAGCCAGGCGATCTCCTCGCGCAGCAGTCCCACGTCCGCGGTGGCGCCGGCCGTCCCGCCGTCCCCGGCCGGTGCCGGGACGGTGGCCGGCGCGGCGGGGTCGTGCTGCGGCCGCGGCGCCGGGCGGTGTGCGGCGGGAGACAGGTGGCGCGCCGGGAGGCGGGAGGGGCCTGCGCTGCGCGGGCCGGGGTCCTGGTGCAGGATCGCCTGCCTGCGGCCGCGCAGCGCGGGGCCGGGCTCGATGCCCAGGTCGTGCACGAGCCGGTGACGCGCCCGCTCGTAGGCGACGAGGGCCTCCGCCTGCCGGCCGCATCCGTGCAGCGCGGTCATCAGGAGTTCGTAGAACCGCTCCCGCAGCGGGTGGGCGAGGGTCAGTTCCTCCAGTTCGCCGGTGATCTCGCCGCCGCGGCCCGCGCGCAGGCACGCGTCGTAGAGGGTCTCCTTCGCCGCCAGCCGGCTCTCCTCCAGCAGTGCGGCCTCCGCCGTGCAGATGGCGCCGCGGCCGCTGCCCTCCAGGGCCGCGCCGCGCCACAGTGCCAGCGCGCCGCGCAGGACGTCGGCGCAGCGGGCGGGGTCGGTGGCGGCCAGGGCCCGGCCCTCGGCGGCCAGCCGGGCGAAGCGGCGTGCGTCGGTGTCGGTGTCGGTGTGTTCCAGTCGCAGCACGTAGCCGGTGGGGCGGGTCACCAGCCACTCGTGATGCGGGCGGCCCGCTCCCGGCGCGGGCCGGGGCAGCAGCCGGCGCAGCCGGGCGACGTGGGCCTGCAGGGCGTTGGCGGCGTTGGCCGGCGGGTGCTCGCCCCACAGTTCGTCGACGAGGCGGTCGGCGGGCACGGCCTGGCCGGCCTTCGCCACGAGCGCGCCGAGCAGGGCGCGCTGCTTGGCGCCCGTGGGCACGATCGGCAGATCGGCGCGGCCGACGTATATCTGCGCGGAACCCAGAATCCGAAACTCCATCTCAGCCTCGCAGCAAAAGATTCGACGAGTCCCCGGCACGCTAGCCGCCGCGCGTGCGGAATGCGGGATTCACCAACCGTCCGCAGGGCCCTGTGGAGTGATTCTCCAGGGAATTTCAGGTGCCGCCCGGCGCCGGCGCCGGCCGGCGAGGACCCGTGCCGCGCAGGGGCATCCGGCAGAAAGCCGCCCCGCGCAGGACGTCGGCGCAGCGGGCGGGGTCGGTGGCACCGGGGGCGGCCGGGTGCCCCGGCGGTGGCGCCCCGGCCCGGAGGCCGGCTGCGCGGCGCGGTGCGGGTCGGGTCGGGTCGGCCGTCGGCTCCTGCCGCGTGCACCGGCAGGTCGCGGACGCCGTTCCCGTACGGTCCCCGCGGCCCGCCAGCGGCTTTTCGAAAAGCCGCTGGAGAAATGCTTGATTCCGTCTCGCGGGCGCCTGTGCGGAAGCAGCAGCCCCCCTCGTAACTGAACAGCGGAACCGACAGGAGAATCCGGGAGAGGACACTATCTGGAAAATCGATCGCGCCTCTGAACCGACGGCCGAAGAAACCGCACGGAGGAAAGATGAACATAAATGTGCTGGGTTCACTTAATGCCGAAGTGAATGGAATGTCCATTGTCCCGACCGCGGGGAAGCCCCGCCAGATCCTGGCTCTGCTGGCGCTCTACCCGGGCCGGGTGGTGCCGGTGCCCACCCTCATGGAGGAGGTCTGGGGCACCGAGCTGCCGCAGAGCTCGCTGACCACGCTGCAGACCTACATCCTGCAGCTGCGCCGCATGCTGGGCACCGCCATGGGCCCGGACGTACCCGGTTCGGCCAAGGACGTGCTGGCCACCCGGTACGGCGGCTACCTGCTGCAGATCCCCGCCGAGGCGGTCGACGTGTACCGCTACGAGCGTCTGCTGGCCGAGGGCCGCCAGGCGTTCGAGCACGGCGAGGACGCGCAGGCGGCCGCGCTGCTGCGGGAGGCGCTCGATCTGTGGGAGGGCCCGGCGCTGGTCGACGTGCGGGTCGGGCCGATCCTCGAGATCGAGGTGATGCGGCTGGAGCAGAGCCGGCTGGTCGCCCGGGAACGCCGTATCGACGCGGACCTGCGGCTGGGGCGGCACGTCGAACTGATCGCCGAGCTCAGCGACCTGGTCGCCCGTCACCCCCAGCACGAGGGGCTGCACTCGCAGGCCATGGTGGCGCTGTACCGCTCGGGCCGGCAGGCGGGCGCGCTGGGCGTCTACCGGCGGCTGCGCCAGCGCCTCATCGACGAACTCGGCGTGGAGCCCTCCCCCCAGCTGCAGCGGATGCACCAGGCGATGCTCGCCGTCGACCCGCGCCTGGACATCATCGCCGGCCCGCGCCGCACCTCCACCTTCGACCTGTACGCGGCGTGACCCGTGCGGGGCGGGAGAGGAGGGGCGGGGCCGCGGGAGCGGGCCGGTTGTGCCCGCCCCTCCTCTCCCGCCGCACGCCCGTCCGCGCCGTACGGCCGCGCCGCGGCGGGCCTGGCGGCTGCCCGCGGCGCCCGGTGCCTTCCGCTTGCCTTCCGCGCCCGTGAGGGTGTGTGTGCTTCCTGCTTGCCGGGTGCCGGGGCGGTGCAGCGGGGCGGCGGGGCGGGGGCGGGTCGAGCGGCGCGCGAGGTGCGGCGGCCAGGCTCGTGGCGCGGGCGGATGTCGTGGGCCGCGCGTGGGCACGCCGTACGACGGCGGCGTGGGACGCAGTTCTCCCAGGAGGGTGACGGATGGCTTCCCGGACGGAGGGCGGGCAGGCGGCGGGCGGGCGGATCACGCTGCACTGCCTGGCCCATGCGGGCGCGGGCGTGGTCAGCTACCGGCGCTGGCCCGGGGCGGTGGGGCCGGCCGTCGACGTGGTCGCCCATCCGCTGCCGGGCCGTGGCAGCCGGCGGCGTGAGCAGCGGGTCACCGACCGCGCCGGGCTGCTCGCCGATCTGCTGCCGGCGCTGGTGAGTTCGGCGCGCCAGGGGCCGTACGCGCTGTACGGGCACAGTCTGGGCGCGCTGGTCGCCTACACGCTCACCCGGGCGCTGGCCGGCGCGGGCGCGCCGGCGCCCCTGTTCCTCGCGGTGGGCGCCTGTCTGCCGCCGCACGTGGCGACCGCGCTGGTGTCCGCGGCCGACCTGCCCGACGAGGAGCTGCTGCCGCTGCTGGGCGGGCTGGGCTCGCTGCCGCGGGGGCGGGCGGCCTCGCCGGGCGGGCTGTGGCGGCGCAGTGTCCTGCCGGTGCTGCGCGATGACCTGCGGCTGGCCGGATCGCTGCGCACGGCCGCGCTGGACGCGGCCACCGGCGGGCCGGTGGACTGCCCGGTGCTCGTCTTCGCCGGCCTTAAGGACCCGCTGGCCGCGCCCGGCTCGCTGGGGCACTGGCAGCAGTGGGCCACCGGGCCGATCGAGCGGCACACCATCGCCGGGGACCACTTCTTCGCCGACACGGCCGAGCTGCCGCGGCTGGTGGGCCGCGCCTGCCGGGAGCACGCGGGCGCGCGGACGCGGGGAGGGCACCGGTGAGACGTGCCGTGATCACCGGGGTGGGGGTGGTCGCCCCCGGCGCCGTGGGCCGGGAACGTTTCTGGTCGCTGCTGACCTCGGGCCGCACCGCGACCCGCCCCGTCACCCTCTTCGACGCGGCCGGCCACCGTTCCCGCGTCGCCGCCGAGGTCGACTTCGACGCCGGCGCGCACGGTTTCACCGCCGCCGACACCGAACGCCTGGACCGGGCCGCGCAGTTCGCCCTGGTCGCCGCCCGCGAGGCCGTCGCCGACAGCGGGCTGGACGGCAGCGGCGACCCGCTGCGGCGGGGGGTGAGCCTGGGTACCGCGGCCGGCTGCACCACCAGCCTGGCCACCCAGTACGCCCTGCTCAGCGACTGCGGCCGGAACTGGGCCGTGGACCACACGCCGGCTTCCGCCTGCCTGTACGACTACTTCGTGCCCAGCTCGCTGGCGGCCGCCGTGGCGCGGGAGTGCGGCGCGCAGGGACCGGTCAGCCTGCTCTCCAGCGGATGCACGTCGGGCCTGGACGCGATCGGCCACGGCGGCGAGCTGATCCGGGAGGGCAGCGCCGACGTCGTCGTCGCCGGCGCCACCGAGGCGCCGATCTCCCCGATCATCATGGCCTGCTTCGACCGGCTGCGGCTGACCTCGCGCCGCAACGAGGAGCCGGACAGCGCCTCGCGGCCCTTCGACCGCACCCGTGACGGGTTCGTGCTCGGTGAGGGCGCGGCCGTCGTGGTCCTGGAGGAGCTGGAGCACGCCCGCCGGCGCGGCGCGGACCCCTACGCCGAGCTGGCCGGGTTCGCCACGCACAGCAGCGCGCACCACATGACGGGGCTGCGGCCGGGCGGCGAGGAGATGGCCCGGGCCATCTCGGCGGCGCTGGACGGGGCCCGGCTCAACCCCGTCGACATCGACTACGTCAGCGCGCACGGCGCCGGGACCCGCAACAACGACCGGCACGAGACGCACGCCCTCAAGGCCGGCCTGGGCGAGCACGCCCACCGTGTCCCGGTCAGTTCCATCAAGTCGATGATCGGGCACGCGCTGGGTGCCGCCGGGGCCCTGGACGTGGCGTCCGGCGCGCTGGCCGTCCGGCACGGCACGGTGCCGCCGACCGCCAATCTGCACGAACCGGACCCGGCCTGCGACCTCGACTACACACCGCTGTTCGCCCGCCGGCACCCCACCGCCGCGGTGCTCGCCCTCGCCAGCGGATTCGGCGGCTTCCACAGCGCCACCGTGCTGGCCCGCCCCCGGCTGCGGGAGACGGCATGACCGCCCCGCCCCCAAAACCCGCGCCACCGCCACAGGCGGCACAGGCGGGAGGAGCAGGAGGGACGGAAGGAGCGGGAGGGGCGGGAGGGGGCGGGAGGGGGGTGCGGCGGGCCCTGGTCACCGGCATCGGCGTGGCCGCGCCCAACGGGCTGGGGGCGGCCGCGTGGTGGCGGGCGGTGCTCGCGGGCCGCAGCGGGCTGGGCCCGATCACCCGCTTCGACGCGTCGCGCTATCCGGTGCGCATCGCCGGCGAGATCGACGGCTTCGTCGACGAGGAGCACGTGCCCGGCAGGCTGCTGCCCGCCACCGACCGGGTCGCGCGCCTCGCGCTCGCGGTGGCCGCGGAGGCCCTGGCCGACGCGAGCGCCGACGCGCGGACGCCGTCCGCGCACGGGGCGGGTGTGATCACCGCGAGTTCGGCCGGCGGCAGCGAGTTCTGCCAGCGCGGGCTGGCGGCCCTGTGGGCCAGGGGCGCCCGGCACGTCAGCGCCTACCAGTCGCTGGCCTGTTTCCACGCGGCCGCAACCGCGCAGATCTCCATCCGGCACGCGCTGCGCGGGCCGGGCTCGACGATCATCAGCGAGCAGGCGGGCGGCATCGACGCGCTCGCCCGCGCCCGGCGCTGGATCGGCCAGGGCACCGACCTGGTGGTCACCGGCGGGGTCGACTCGATGCTGTGCCCGTGGGCGTGGGCCGCGCACCTGGCGGACGGCCGGCTCAGCCCGCGGGCGGATCCCGCCCGCGCCTACCTCCCCTTCGACGCGCAGGCGTGCGGCCACGCGGTGGGCGAGGGCGGGGCGCTGCTGGTGGTGGAGGACGCCGCGGCGGCCGCCCGGCGCGGGGCGGCCGGCTACGGCTTCGTCGCCGGCTGCGCGGCCACCTTCGACGGCGCGGACGGGCCCCGGCTGCGGGAGGCGGCCGAACTGGCCCTGGCGGACGCCTCGATGAGCGCCGGCGACATCGGTGCGGTCTTCGCGGACGGGGCGGGCGAACGGGCCGCGGACCGGGCCGAGAGCGCCGCCCTGTGCGCCCTGTTCGGCCCCCGGGGCGTGCCGGTCACGGTACCCAAGTCGATGACCGGACGGCTGGGCGCGGGCGGTTCCTCCCTGGACCTGGCGGCCGCCCTGTTCTCCCTGCGGGACGGCGTGATACCGCCGACCACCGGCACCCGCGCCGCCGCCCCCGACTGCCCCCTGGACCTGGTCACCGGCACGCCGCGCGAACTGCCCGGCCTGCACACCGCCCTGGTACTGGCCCGCGGCCGCGGCGGCTTCAACGCGGCAGCCGTGGTGACCACCACGCCACTCCCCCAGCCGTAACCACCGGGCCGAAGGCCGGAGGCGGAGGCCGGAGGCGGAGGCCGGAAGCCGGAAGCCGGAAGCCGGAGGCGGAGGCCGGAGGCGGAAGCCGGAGCCGGAAGCCGGAGGCGGAAGCCGGAAGCCGGGGCCGGAAGCCGGGAGCAGGAGGCGAGGGGCCAGGGCGGGGCACGGTCCCGGGCGCCGCCGACACGGGCCGGGCCTGCCGGCGGGTCCGGACTGCCGGCGGGTCCGCGCAGTCGCGCACCGGCCCGCAGCGCTGCGGGCCGGTGCGCCCGCGTACGGGGCCTCCGCCCGCCGCGCGCGCCGGCCGCGGGCCGCCCGGACGGGGTGCGGGGTGCGGGGCGCGGGGTGCGGGTGGCGGGTGGCGGGGTGCGGGTGGCGGGTGGCGGGTCAGGTTGTGCGGGCGATGAGCCGGCCGCTGCCGCCCGTCTGCTCGCGGCCGCCCGCGGCGGGGGCGGTGTCGGGGCGGGCCATGAGGATGGAGCGCTGCAGGCGGCTGAGGGCCGACGAGGGCTCCAGGCCCAGTTCCGCGACGAGGACGGTGCGCAGCCGCCGGTAGACGTCCAGGGCCTCGCCGCGCCGGCCCGCGCGGTGCAGGGCGAGCATGAACTGGCCGTGCAGGCTCTCGTGCATCCGGTGCTGGTTGACCAGCACCGTCAGCTCCGGCAGCAGCTCACGGTGGCGGCCCAGGCGCAGGTCGGCGTCGATGCGCTGGGCCAGCGCGCACAGCCGGGCCTCCTCCAGCCGCCGGGCCTCCATGACGATGTGGCTGCCGGCCTGGATGCCGGTGAGGGCCGGCCCGTTCCACAGCGCGAGCGCGTCGGCCAGGCGACGGGCCGCCCCCGCGTAGTCCTCGGCGTCCATGGCCCGGTAGCCGGTGCCCGCACGGCACTCGAACTCGCGGTAGTCCACCGGCCCGCCCCGCGTCTCCAGCCGGTAGCCGCCCGGCACGGTGGCGAGGATGTCCTTGGCACCCAGCCGCTCGTCCTCCCCCGCGGCCAGCGCCGCGGTGATCAGCTCGCGCAGCTGCAGGATGTAGGTCTGCAGGGTGGTGCGCGCGCTGCGCGGCGGGCTCGCCCCCCACAGCTCCTCGACCAGCGCGGCCACCGGGACCACCTGGTCGGCGTGGAGGGCCAGCAGGCCCAGGACCCGCCGCGGTTTCGGGGCCGTCGGCACGATCGACACACCGTTCTCGCGCACTGCCAGCGCGCCCAGCACTTCGATGTCCACTCTCTCCCCCACCTTGTCACCACGGGAAGCAGGTACTTGGCCTGCGCGCCTCCGCCGCCGGGGCCCGGGCCGTCACGGCACCAGGACCCTACGATAAAAAAACAGCAGGGTCGGTTTGTCAATACCCGGCCATGTCCGCACCGGCGGGAGCATGCATATCCGGCCACATTCCGGCCGCCCGGACCCGGCGCGGCCTCCCCGGCGGAAAGCGGAATCCACGGCTCCCGCCTCGGGTTTCACCGCGGGGGAACGGTCCCGACCGGGGGCGGGAAAGCGCCAGGCCGGCGGCCCGTGACGGCCCGGGACCGTCCGGGACGGCATGGCCGGAAAGACATGTCCGCCCCGGCCGCACGGAGCAGCTCCGGCGGCCGGGGCGGACAGGGCACCAGGAAATAACAGACCAGCGGGTCTTCAAAGGCGGGGAGGGAGTCCCGCGGCGTCGAGGTCGGCGCGCAGCGCCGCCGCGGCGAGGGTGGGCAGCAGCAGCAGCCAGAACTGGGTGATCACCGGCCGTGACAGCCACACCGTGTCCCGCGAGCCGAGCACCTCGAAGCCCACCGTCGCGGCCACCACGGCGCGCACGGCGCCGGCCGGCGTGACGCCCGCCCGCAGCTCGCCGCGGGCCGCGGCGCGCCCCACGGCCTCCTCGACCCAGGCCCGCCAGTGCGCGCGCACGTCGGTGCGCGGGGCGCGGGCCGCCTCGCCGCTGAGCTGGAAGCCGGCCCGCAGCACCGCGTCCTCGCGCAGCTGCCGGGCCAGGTCGTGCGTCACGTCGATGAGCTGCTGCAGCCGGCCCGCCCCCGCGCGCGGCGCCCGCCCGGTGACGGCCTGCAGGGTGCGCACGGCGGACTCCTCCACGGCCGCCGCCAGGGCCGCCTTGCCGGCGAAGTGGAAGTGCAGCGCCCCGCTGCTCACCCCGGCCCGCGCGCTGATCACCGCGAGCGAGGCGGCGGTGAACCCCTGCCCGGCGAAGACCTCGGCCGCCGAGAGGATCAGGGTGTCCCGGGTGCGCGCCGCACGTTCCTGCTTGACCATCGATGCTCCGTCACTGAGGGGGATTGCCGTGCTTGCGGGAGGGCGTCTCGGCATGCTTGGTGCGCAGCATCGCCAGCGACGCGACGAGCGCCTCGCGGGTGCCGGCCGGGTCGATGACGTCGTCGACCAGTCCGCGCTCGGCCGCGTAGTAGGGGTGCATCAGCGCGGACCTGTACTCCTCCACCAGGCGCTCCCGCATCGCCCCGGGATCCTCGGCCGCGGCGATCCGGCGGCGGAAGATGACGCCTGCGGCGCCCTCGGCGCCCATCACCGCGATCTCGTTGGTCGGCCACGCGAAGGTCAGGTCGGCGCCGGTGGACTGGCTGTCCATCACGATGTAGGCGCCGCCGTAGGCCTTGCGCAGGATCAGCGAGATCCGCGGCACGGTCGCGTTGCAGTAGGCGTAGAGCAGCTTCGCGCCGTGCCGGATGATCCCGCCGTGCTCCTGGTCCACCCCCGGCAGGAAACCGGGCACGTCCAGGAGGGTGACGAGCGGGATGCTGAACGCGTCGCACATCTGGACGAACCGGGCCGCCTTCTCGCTCGCCGTGATGTCCAGCACCCCGGCCAGGGTCTGCGGCTGGTTGGCGACGATGCCCACGACCTGCCCGCCGAGGCGGGCCAGCGCGCAGATGATGTTGCGGGCCCAGCGCTCGTGGACCTCCAGGTACTCGCCGTCGTCGACGATCTCCCCGATGACCGCACCCATGTCGTAGGGCCGGCTGCCGTCGGCCGGCACCAGGTCCGCCAGGGCCGGCGAACGCCGCCCGGGCGGGTCGGTGCACGGCACGTCCGGCGGCCCGGTGCGGTTGTTCTGCGGCAGCAGCGACAGCAGGTAGCGCACCTCCGCCAGGCAGGTCTCCTCGTCGTCGTAGGCGAAATGGCACACCCCCGACGTCTCGGCGTGCACGTCCGCGCCGCCCAGCCCGTTCTGCGTGATCTCCTCGCCGGTCACCGCCCGGACCACGTCCGGACCGGTGATGAACATCTGCGAGGTCCCCCGCACCATGAACACGAAGTCGCTCAGCGCCGGGCTGTAGGCGGCGCCGCCCGCACAGGGGCCGAGCATCACCGAGATCTGCGGGATGACACCCGAGGCCCGGGTGTTGCGCCGGAAGATGCCGCCGTAACCGGCCAGCGCGCTCACCCCCTCCTGGATACGGGCACCGGCGCCGTCGTTGAGCGAGACCAGCGGGGCACCCGCCGCGAGAGCCATGTCCATGATCTTGTGGATCTTCGTGGCATGGGCCTCGCCCAGCGCACCGCCGAAGATCCGGAAGTCATGCGCGTACACGAACACCGTGCGGCCCTCCACCGCGCCCCAGCCGGTGATCACACCGTCCGTGTACGGCCGGTTGTCCTCCAGCCCGAACCCGGTCGCCCGGTGCCGCCGCAGCTGCTCGACCTCCCGGAAGGACCCGGCGTCCAGCAGCAGAGCGATCCGCTCCCGGGCGGTCAGCTTCCCCCTGGCATGCTGCGCCGCCGTCGCCCCCTCCCCCGGACCGGCCAGCGCCCGCTCCCGCACCGCCGCCAGCCCGGCCGCCCGCTCACCCGCCCCCCGCCCAGGCACGGGCACGGGCACGGGCACGGGCAGCACGTCCTGCTCCTGCACAGCACTCACAGCGTTCCCCTTCCTCACAGCGCGGCCGGGACAATCCCCCCACGCTAACAAACCGGATGCGTGGTTTACATGGAGGGGCCGGAGACGCACGCACCGAATCAGCCACGGCCCAGCGCTCCGCCGGCCTGCCGCTCCCCCGCTCCGCCGGCCTGCCGCTCCGCCGCTCCGCCGGCATGGCGCTCCGCCGGTACTGCGCTCCGGCGGCCTGGCGGTCCGGCGGTGTCAGCGCCAGGCGCCGGGGGGCCGGTGGGCCGCGGCCCGCTCCCCGCGGCACCACGACGGGAGGGGCGGGGCGGCGCCCCTCCCGTCGTGGTGCCGGACTCCGTCCGCGCGCGCGGCCAGCACCGCACACAGCACCGCGGCGAGCGCGGCCAGCTCCCGCGGGCCCGCCTGCCCGCGCTCCACCCGAAGTACGCTCTGCGCACCGCTCATCCGGCCGTCCCCCATTCCCCGCACGTTCCCCGCGCGTGCCGCCACGCTCCGCCGGCGCGCTCGAGGAGCGCTCTCGCCGTGCTCGAGACCCGGCCTCCCGCCGTCCCGGGCGGCGGGGCGGACGGCGGGCGGACGGCCGCCCGGGGCGGCGGGAGGCGCACCGCGGCACGGTGCACGGCGGGGAGCGGGGAGGGACGCGCGGTGCCGCGGTTTCGGCCATCCGGCACGGAGCGGGTTCCTCCACATCCCGTGCCCCCGGAAGCCCGGATACCCCTAGAAAGAAAACCGAGTGGTATGTATCTTCGGGTGGTCCGAGGACCTCATCATCCGATTCATCCCGATCTCGGCCCAGGGGGAACCATGTCCGCGCACACGTTCCACGCCGAACGCCCGGCCCGCACCCGGCCCGCCACCGCCGCCGCACCCGCACCCGCCGGCCGCCCCGCCTTTGGCCACCCGTCCCTGACGACCACCGTCCCCAAGGAGTTCGTCCACCGCGCCAGCATCGCCGAAGTGCTGCTGACCGACTGGCAGCGCACCGGCGAGGACCGCTTCACGGTGAGTGCCCAGTGGCCGCGCGGACACTCCTTCTTCACCCCCGTCGAGGACCGTCACGACCCGCTCATCGCCGCCGAAACGATCCGCCAGAGCGGGCTGCTGCTCGCCCACGCCGAGTTCGCGGTGCCCCTCGACCACAGCTTCGTCATGCACGACCTCACCCTCACCGTCGACCCGGCCCACCTCCTCGTCGGCCACGCACCCGCCTCGCTCGCCATCGACGTCGCCTGCTGCGACATCACCCGCCGCCGGGGCCGGCTGGCGTCCCTGCGCTACCGCACGGTCCTGCGCCGCGCAGGACACGTCGTCGCGACCGGCGACGCCTCCTGCGCCTGCACCCCGCCGGCCGTCTACCGCCGGCTGCGCGGCGAACGGCACCGCACCACCCCGCCCCTGCCCCTCACCGCACCCACCGCACCCCAGACCGTCGGCCGCACCTCCCCCACCGACGTCGTCCTCACCCCCCTGGCCGAGCCCGGCACCTGGCAGCTGCGCGTGGACACCCGCCACCCCGTGCTCTTCGACCACCCCGTCGACCACATACCGGGCATGCTGCTCCTCGAAGCCGCCCGCCAGGCCACCTCCGCCTGCCTGGGCCGCCCCAGCCCGCCCCTGTCCCTGTCCACCGCCTTCACCAACTACGCCGAACTGGACGCCCCCTGCCGCATCACGGCCCGCCGCGTCCCCGCACCGGACCACACCCCACACGAAACCGTCCTCATCACCTGCCACCAGAACGACCGGCCCGTCTTCCACTCCACCGTCACCGTCGCAACACCCACCGCCTGACCCACTCCCTGACCCACCCCCAGCCCACCCCGCACACAGGAGCCGGCACGGGCCAGACGGGCCAAGCAGGCCGAGCGGGCCAGGCGGGCGGCCGGCGCCGGGGAGACAGAGGCCGAGAAGGACCACAGACCCGGAAAAAGCAGGAGCCAACCAGACAGGAGCCAGGGCGGGCCGGAGGCCGGGAAGAGGAAACAGAGACAGAGAGCCGGAGGCCGGGAGCCGGGGACCGGGGGCCCGGAAGGGGAGACAGGGGCCCGGGGGCGCAGACCCAGGCAAACGGGGCCGCGCAGGCGGGAGCCGGGGCGTGCGGGGCCCACCCGCCCGAGCCCGGCGCCCGGGCCGCCACGGGCCGGGCACCGGGCCGGCGCCACGCGGCAGCCGGCCGCACCACCACGAAGACCATGCCCCCGCCCGGCAGCGACACAGCGCCCCGCCCCCAGGACCGGCCCGCCCCCGGACCGCACCGCCCACGACGGACACCTGCACCCCGGAACCCGGGCCGGTACCCGCTCAGGAACCGGGCGGCCATGCCGCAACCCGCCGGCGCCACAACCCGTGCCGCCCCACCCCTCCGTCCGCAAACCCCTGCCCCGGACCCGCCCGCCCCGCGCACCGGACCCTCCCTCAACGGACATGTCCGCGGCAGGCGCGTCCATGGCTGGCGTGTCCGGGGCGGGCGTGTCCGGGGCTGGCGTGTCCGGGCACCGGCCCGGCACCGGCCAGCGGGACGCAAGGCTCCGGGAAGACGGGCGCCGGACCCGGGCCGCTTCCCGGCCTCCTCCCGGCATGAACGTCACGAGACGACCACGCACCCACGCCTCCAGGGCGCCCGCCACACACCCCGTCAGTTCCCGCACACCCTCGGCCCGGCCCCGCCCCGGCCTCCTGCAACTGCCGCCGCGCACTCCCCGCCAGCGCCCCGACGACCGGCGGGACAGGACCCGCCCCACACGGCCCGCACCCGCTCCCCATGCCACAGCACCACACCCACAGCCGGCCCGCAGCGCCGTCCGCCCGGCCGCGGCCGGCGCCCCGGGCCCGGCCAGGGTGCAGGCCCGGCCCCGGTCCGCCACCCCGACACACCCCTGCACCCCGGGTGCCAGGACTCCCGGCCCGCCGTCGCCCGGCGCCGGTTCTCCCGGTCCACCCGGTCCGCCGTCACCGGGATACGCCCCCGCGCACGGGAACCCTCCCCGGCGACGGACACCCCCACGACCTGTCCGGAAACCGGTATGTGCAAAGCCTCAACAAAACCCCGGGCACCGTAGAGTATACGAACTGGACGGTTTTTTAGTGGGCCCCTCACGCGGCCCACGACGTGAGAGGAGACCCGAACGTGCCGGAACCCAAACAGGACCGGGCCATCCGCACCCGCCACACCATCCTGACAGCCGCGGCCCGCATCTTCGAGGAACGCGGCTACCAGGCCGCCACCATCAGCGACATCCTCACCGCCGCCAACGTCACCAAAGGCGCCCTCTACTTCCACTTCAAATCAAAAGAACAACTCGCCCAGGGAGTCCTCGCCGGACAGGACCTCGGACCCGCCATCCCCGACCGACCCTGCAAGATCCAGGAACTCGTCGACACCACCATGCTCCACGCCTACCGCCTCCAGACCGACCCCATGGTCCGCGCCGGCGTCCGCCTCACCCTCGACCAGCGAGCCGACGGCCTCGACCGCAGCGGCCCCTTCCTCCGCATGAGCACCGCAGCCGAAGAACTCCTCGAAAAAGCCCGCGCCCAAGGAGAACTGCTCCCCCACGTCATCCCCGCCCAGACCGCAGAAGTCCTCGTCGGCTCCTTCGCCGGAGTGCAGGCCATGTCCCAAGCCGTCACCGCCTACCAGAACCTCCCCCACGCCATATCCGCCCTTCTCCGGCACATCCTCCCCAGCATCGTCCTCTCCTCCGTCCTCACCTCCCTCGACCTCACCGAAAAACGCGGCGAAACCGTCTACATCCAAACCCAACCAACCACAAATACGGCAGAAACCGCAGAAACAGCCACGAACACCACAAAAACAAACGCGGCCTGAAAACAAACACCACAGACAACGGCAACGAGACGGCGGAAACAGAAGCCACGACGGAGCCGGCCGGCCGACACCACCGGCAACCCCGTCCCAGGACCCCGGATACGCGGGCCTGCCGAGCGCCGCGCACCGCGCTCGCGGCGAGGACGTGCGGCGGCAGGCGGAACCGGGGACACACGCCCGGCAACACCCTGCTGCACCGGGCCGCCCGGATGCCGGTCCGGCCCCGGGAGCCCCTGACCCGCACGGCGGTCGCGGAGCGCCCGGGCGAGGCCGCCCCCGGTGCCGGGCACACCGTGCGGAAGCTCCCAAAGCTCCTTGCGCGGGGCGGGGAGCACCGGTTACCGGGCCGCCGGTCAGCCGTCCGCGGCGCCGGAGGACCTGAGCACGGCTGCGGCACCGAGGCGAAGAACACCCAAAGTCGCCGCCCGCAGGCGGGGCAGGGCTTGGTGCAGGTCCTGCAGCGGCCGGGGGCGGCGACGGGCCCCGGCCGTCCCAGCAGCCGGCGGACCCGGTCTTCCTCCTCGTTTCCCGTACGGTTCGACGCCGGACACGCAGCCCTCGACGAGCCCGGTGAACACGGCGCGCACGACGGTGAGATCGCGGCGGCAGGCCCCGGGCAGCGCCAGGTACTCCTGCGCCGGCCGGCTCGCGAAGGCCCCCGAGCACGTCAGGTACAGGCCGACGGTGTCGACGCGGCAGCGGCCTCCGGCACCGGACAGCACGCAGCAGGCGAGCTGCCGGGCTCCGGCCCGCCGGAAGGTGCGGGTGGAGCGGGTGCTCCTGAAGCCGAGCAGCCCGCCGCCGACAGCCAGGCGGGCGTCGACAGCGAGGCGGGCGTCCGCGGTGAGGCGGCGGGCGGCGAACGCGGGACCGGGCGTGCGGTCCTCACCCCCTCCGGCAACGGCGTCCCGGCCGGCGGGCCCCGCCTCCGTGAACGCCTGAGCAGACCGCCGGCCGGCCGGGAGGACCTGCGCCCGCCCCCGCCCGCCGCCGGCCCACCGCGCCCGGGAACGTCACCGCCATGCTCCCCCGCCCCCCTGTCCTCATGCGCAACAGGCGAGGTCAGGGGGTGTGATGGTTTGTTCAGGGAGTTTGCCGGAAGTGCTGCGCCCGGTGCGGCAGACGCATAGCGTGCGGTGATCCGGGCCGTTCTCCCCGCGTTTCGCGGTCCGTGCCTTGTGGGGCCCACGACCCTCTAGGAGATCCTGGGATGTCCTCCGACAGTTCCGAGTTACGTCCGCTGCCGCACCGGGCCGGGCGGCACGCGTCCGCTGTCGCGCCGGGGTGGGCGGTGGGGCGGGTCCGCCCGTGGAGCGGGCCGCACCGGGACCTGCGGCTGCTGCGCCGGGCCTGCCGGTGGCAGCGGCGGGTCGCGGCGCTCGCGGCGCTCGGCTATTTCGCGGTGTTCCTGGGACTGACCGTGCAGATGCCGTCGCTGATGGGCCGTCCGGCGCCGGGCGGACTGCCCTTCGGGCTGGTGCTGGCGCTGGCGCAGCTGCCGGTGACCTGGCTGGCGGTGGTGTTCTACGAGCTCACCGCGCGCCGCTTCGTGGATCCCCTGGCACGGCGGGTGCGGCGCCAGGGCCGCGACGGGGAGCGGCGGCCGTGACGGACTTCGAGGGCGCCGCGCAGTCCTGGTCGCTGGTGGCGTTCTGCAGTGTGGTGACACTGACACTGCTGCTGTGTGTGATCACCGGCCCCGACCGGGAGGACCTCGACGAGTTCTACACCGGGTACCGGTTCCTGTCACCGCTGCGCAACGGCCTGGCGATCGCCGGTGACTACATCTCGGCCGCCACCGTGCTGACGGTGGGCGGGATCATCGCACTGTGCGGCTACGACGGCGTGGTGCTGGCGCTGAGCACGCTGCTCTCCCTGCTGCTGCTCATGTTCGTGCTGGCGGAGCCCCTGCACCACACGGGCCGCTTCACGATGGGCGACGTGCTGGGGCGCCGTATGCCGGGACGGGCGGTACGGATCACGGCGTGCGCGGTCACACTCGCCGCGCTGGTGCCGATGATGGTGGTGCAACTGGCCGGCGTGGGACAGCTGCTGGGATTCGTGCTGGGGTTCTCCGGCGGGGCCATGCGCACGGGGTGCGTCGTGGGCGCCGGGGCACTGATGATCACATACGCGGCGATCGGGGGAATGCGCGGGACGGCCCTGATCCAGATCCTGAAGACGGTCATCCTGCTGGGCTCGGGACTGGTGGTGGCCGCGCTGGTCCTGCACACCTTCGGCTGGAGCCCCCGGGCACTGTTCGGGGCCGCGGCGCAGCACAGCGGCGCGGGGCCCGGGTATCTGCGCTACGGACTGCAGTTCGCCGGGGGCCGCTACCCGGCCTGGGACATGGTCAGCACACAGTGCGCGATCGTGCTGGGCGGCGCCTGCCTGCCGCACGTGACGATGCGCATGTACACGGCCGGCAGCACACGCCAGGTGCGCCGGGCGATGTCCTGGGCGGTGTCGGCGGTCGCCCTGTTCATGGGCGTGATGACGGTGGTGGCGGTCGGGGCGACCGCACTGATCGGGGGCAGGGAAATCGCGGCCGCCGACCCGCGGGGCAACACCGCATACCTGCTCGGGGCGCGGGCCGCGTTCGGGCCGGACCTCTCCCGCGCCGAGGGACTGCTGTTCACCACGGTCACCACGGCCATCTTCCTGACACTGCTGGCCTCGGTGGCGAGCATGACCCTCGCCTGCGCGAACTCACTGGCCCACGACGTGCTCGCCCGTACGGGAACGGCGCCGCTGCAGGAGATGGCACTGGCACGGCTGTCGGCACTGGGCGTGGGAGTACCCGTGATCGCTCTCGCCGTGCTCGCCCAGCACCGCAGCCTGCAGCCGCTGGCCATCATGTCGTTCTGCCTGGGCGCCTCGGCGATCGCACCCGCACTCGTCCTCGGCCTCTTCTGGCGCCGCTACACACGGGCAGGACTGCTGTGCACACTGATCGGCGGCACCACCACCGTCCTCGTCCTGATGACCGGCACCAACCTCGTCTCCGGCACCCCCCAGTCGGCATTCCCCGGGGCGGACTTCAACTGGTTCCCCTTCACAACCACAGCCCTGGTATCCGTACCCGCCGGATTCCTCTCCGGAATACTCGCAACCCTCCTGACAGGCCGCAGGGCCCGCACACGTGAACGCAACCACTACGAGACAGTCGAACCCGTGATACTCGCCGGCCCGGCACACCCCCGGAACAACGAACAGACACAACACCCCTGAACACCCCACAGCCACCAGCCACACACCCCACCCCACCGCACAGGACGCCGGCCCCGACACGAACAACACCACAACCGCAGCCGCAGCCGGAGCCGGCACAGGAGAACACGCCCATCACAGACAGGACCGGCACCGTGCCCGACGAAGCACGGACGGGGACACCGAAGCACTCCACCAAGGACCAGCTCGCTGTTCTGGGGCCCGGATCACGATCATCGCCGCCTTCGACTGAGGGAACGTCATCGCACAGCGGTCGGCCGGTGGTTGCGAGGTGGGCCGGTTCCATTGAGGTGACCGGCTGCGGTTTCGGGACTGGAGGGTGAGGAGGCGCGGGGCGCGTAGGGCGACGGGGCGGCGAGGAGGAGCCAGCCGGCTTCGAGCCAGGCCGTCGCGTAGGACGGGGCCGGGTTTGCCCATGCCGGTGGGGCGGGCGGGGGGGCTGCGCTGCGCAACGGGGTTGCCTCGCACACATTCTCCGGCGTATCGTTTTTCGATAACATTGATAAACGATACAGGGGGCGGTCCACCATGACCGACGAGCAGGCCGGAGACAAGCGCAGCACCAGGGACCCGCTGGAACCCATGGCCGGCACGGTCACCGTGCTCTGCGCGCTGCTCGCGGTGTTCCTCACGCTGAAGGCATACGCCGCGGCCGGGATCGGCGGCGCCTTCGGATGGGGCGACGGCTCGGTCTGCGCCACCGACCCGTACACACAGGGGGGCGGTGAGGACTGGTTCGGGCGGACCATGCAGCCCGCGCCCGGCATCGAGGTCTCCTTCACACCGCGGTACTGCGACGACTCCCCCGGCGGCGGCGCGCGGCTGCTGAGCACCCTGACCGAACTGCCCTCCTCCGCCCTCGGCACCGGCGCCCTGTTCCTGCTGTACTGGCTGGTCCGCGCCGCCCGCCGGGACGGCCCGTACAGCGTCCGCACTGCGGGCCGCCTGCGCTTGCTGGGCTGGTACCTGGCCGCAGGCAGCATCGTCTGCCACCTCGCGGAGAGTGTCGCGGGAGCCGCCCTGCTCAACTCCCTGCGGGCGGCCGACCACCGGCCGCTGCTCTACGACGCCGCCCACGGCATGCCCTACTTCGCACTGCTCACCGGCATCGGGCTGCTCTCCCTGGCCCGGATCGTGCGGGCCGGCGCGGCGATGCGCGACGACCTCGAAGGCGTCATCTGATGTCCCCCGCCGACGCCGACCCCCACGCCATCGAGGTCCACCTCGACAAGATCCTGGAAGAACGCGGCATGACCCTGGCCGAACTGGCCGCCCGGGTCGGCGTCACCAACGTCAACCTGTCCATCCTCAAGAACGGCCGCGCGAAGGCCATCCGGTTCAGCACCCTGACCCGCATCTGCGAAGTCCTTGACTGCCAGCCCGGCGACCTCCTCACCCACCACCCGCACCACGGGGCCGCAGGGCGGTGACCGCGCCGCCGTCACCATCATGAGCAGGCCCAGCATCACGATGAGCCACTGCCTACGGATCATCGGGCCGCGGTCGATGAACTGCCGGGGGCTCAGGCAGGCCGTGGTGGGGGGTCAGTGGGCGGCGCGGCGGGCCTGGTTCGCCTCGCGGCTGAGGGCCCAGGCGTCGGCGACGGGGCCCAGGTGGGCGAGCTTGTCGGGGTTGGTCACCGAGCGGACCGTCTGGATCCGTCCGTCCAGGACGTCCAGGGTCCAGGCGGTGAGGACCCTGCCGTCGCGGTCGCGGAAGATCGCGCCGGGCCGGCCGTTGATCTCACGCGGCTCCAGCGTCACCTCCACCCGCACCAGGGCGGGGACGACCGAGGCCAGCAGGCGGGCGGTGTTGCCGGCGCCGCTGACGGCCCTGGCCAGCTGCGGGGTCTTGCCGCCGCCGTCGCCGACCATCTGCGCGTCCGCGGCGAGCAGTTCGCGCAGTCCCTCCACGTCGCCCTCGCGCAACGCGCAGAAGAAACGGGACGCGAGTTCGTCGCGCTCACGGCGGTCGGCCTCGAAACGGGGGCGCCCGGCGGCCATGTGCCGGCGGGCGCGCACCGCGAGCTGACGGCAGGCGCTCTGCGAACGGCCGACCGCCGAGGCGACCGCGGGGAAGTCGAAGGCGAACACCTCGCGCAGCACGAACACCGCACGCTCCAGGGGACTGAGGCGCTCCAGCAGGATCAGCGCCGCCACGCAGACGGAGTCGGCCAGTTCCGCCGAGCGAGCCGGGTCCTCATAGGGGTCGCTGAGCAGGGGTTCGGGCAGCCACGGCCCGACGTACTGCTCGCGCCGCACCCGGGCCGAGCGCAGCACGTCGATGGAGATGCGGGTGACCACGGCGCAGAGGAAGGACCTGGGCGACGCGGGCCGGGCCGGGCAGGCGTCGTAACGCAGCCAGGTCTCCTGGACGGCGTCCTCGGCCTCGCTGACGCTGCCCAGGACGCGGTAGGCGATCGAGAACAGCAGAGAGCGCAGCCCCTCGAACTCTCCGATCCGGCTCACCGCGATCTCCTCCCGTGCAGCCCAGCATCGACCCGGCGCGCGGACCCGGACACGGAACCGGCGCGCGGACCCGGACGTGGATCCGGACGTGGAAGTGGTCCCGTGCCGGGGCGGTTTCCCACCCCAGGGCCGGCCTGCGGGCACGCCCCGCACGGTCCGGAGGCCTTCGAGCGCAGCTGCAGCGGGCCTTGAGAGGGAACCGGGAAACGCCCAAAGGGGCCGGCTGCACCCGGGGTGACCCGGGTGCAGCCGGCCAGGCGGGCAGCGGGTGCCCGCTGCTGCGCAGAACCAACGCGGACCAGGACCCGATCATGCAGTCCAAGGACTCCTTTATCGACAGGTCCGCCCCTGACCGGATCACCCGCCCGCCTCGCCCACCCCGGCATCGCGCCCTCCACCCCCGCCCGACGCCGGCACTACCTGCGCTTCCGCTGGCGGATCCTGCCCGCCGAGGCCGAACTCCTCCACCACACCACACCAACGCTCCTCGACGAGCACGGCATCGACGAGCCCGTCCACTGGACCCCTCAGCTACCCGTCCATGCGCTGCGCGACCTCCAACTGCCCGGGCCCGACCCGCACAGCATCAGCCCGGACCGGCTCCAGCAGGCCGCGCCCGGTAGCGACTTCTCCGTCGCCCAGCTCGCCCGCGCCCTGGAGACGACCACCGCACATGTCGTCCACCTGCTAACCCAGCACCCCGTCGACTGGAGCCCGCCGCGCTTCCGCCGCACCCAGCACACCGCTTCCCGGTCAGTGCAGTGGCAGCTCTGGTACGAACGCGACCTCCTCTCCCTCCAGGCCATCGCCGACCGGGAGGACACCAGCCTCGCCACCATCCATCTCGCGCTCCTCAAGAACGGCACCCGACTCCGCCCCGCCGGCTCCTACCCAGGCCGGCCGAGGCGGAAGTGAACTGAGGGGCGGTCAGGAAACGCCGGTTGTCTCCTGAAGTTCATGGCCTGCACCAAGATGTTGTGGCCGAAGTGTCACCTGCTGACCACCGGGTGACCGCCACCCACCGGGCGTTTTGTCAGATCCCGGGAAACGATGGGAAACGTCACCGCGAGCGACCAGCCGCCGAAGCACCGCGCGTACACCCGAACCGCGCTGGAAGGACATGTCATGACCGCCTCCGCGCCCAAGGCTCCGACTGCACCAGGCGTGCGATCCTGGTGGGGGATCCCGTACGCCACCGCCGAGCGGTACCGCCGCCCCGTAGTCGCGGATTTCGATCCGGACCGCCCCTATGACCGCAAGGGCGTCGTCTCTGTCCAGCCCGACAGCGGCGCCTGGCTCGAAGCGGACAGCGGGATGGGCGAGGACTGCCTGAACCTGAACGTGTGGGCCCCCGAGCAGCCGACCGACAAGGTGCTTCCGGTGGCTGTGTACATCCACGGCGGCGGATTCGAGTACGGCGCGAACACCCAGATCACCTCGAACGCCTCCGGTCTCGCCGCGACGGGACGCGTGGTGGGTGTGTCGGTCAACTACCGGCTCGGCGCGCTGGGTGCGCTCTCACTCTCGCAGTACGGCGGTGCTCTCGCCGAGGCCAGCAACCTCTGTCTGCAGGACGTCATCGCCGCGCTGACCTGGATCAAGCGGAACATCGCCCACTTCGGCGGTGACCCCGACAACGTCACCGTCTACGGCCACAGCGGCGGCGCCTACGCCGCCTTCGGGCTGCTCGGCGCCGCCTCCGCAGGCGGCCTGTACCGGCGGCTGGCCGGATTCTCCGCAGGGCCCTCCCGTCTCCAGCCGGCCTGGTGGGCGGAGGAACTCGCGCACCGGTTCGTGACGGAACTCGGCGTTGCGGACAACCCGGAGAAGCTGCTCGGCCTTGATACGGCCTCCCTGGTGGCCGCCCTGCACAAGGTCACCCCGACGGACCTCGGAGTCCGTGGCGGGATGGACAGCAAGAGCCTCGGCGTCGTCCTGGACACCGGGCAGCCCGGTGCGGTGCTGCACGCCCACCCGATGGACGAACTCGTCTCGGGCGCTCACCGTGATGTCGACGTGCTGCTGAGTATGGCCAGTGACGACATGGGCTGGTGGGTGGCGAACGACCTCGACCGGTTCGACCCGTGCACCGTCGAGGGCATCGTCGACGAGGTCGCGGGGTGGCGTATTCCCCGCTCCCGCGCGAAGAGAATCGTCGACGCCTACGACCAGGGTGGCCGGACCCCGGCCGAGGTCCGTGCCGCGCTCCTGTCGGACTACATCTTCGGGCTCCCCGCGGCCCGCGGTGCCCTGGCGCACGCTGCGGCGGGCGGCAACGCCCATCTCCTGGTGATCGGGCCCGCGGAGGGCGCACCTGCCGTGCACGGCACGGAGATGTACGGCCTGGTCGGCCAGGAACGGCCGGGCCGCAGCCCTGAGCAGGCCGAGCGTGACACGCGTATCCACGACATCGTGCTCGACTTCGTCACCGGCGAGCAGACCCGTCTGTGGCCCGCCGTCACGGACCGGCCCACCTCGGGGAGCGTCGGCAACCCGCCGTTCGAGGCCGGCGCCCACTATCAGGCGGCGCTCGACCTGTGGGAGAGCACCGACCGCCCCTGACGATCACCGTGCGATACCGAGATACGCAACAGCGCAGGGCCGCCACGGGCTGATCACCCAGGTACCTGCGTCCGGAGCCCCGGCTCCGCCTTCACATCCTCGGGGGCGAACAGAGTAAGGAACTCGACATGAGCCAACCGACAGCAGCCGGCGACGCAGCGCCGGCGACGATGCGGGCCGTCGTCGTCACCCGGCCCGGCGGCCTCGACGCACTGGAGATCAAGGACGTCCCGGTGCCCGTACGCAAGCCCGGCTGGGTGCGGATCAGGGTGAAGGCGTTCGGCGTCAACGAGTCCGAGGTCACCACCCGCAAGGGAGAGTCGGACGCGGTGGTCACCTACCCGCGGGTGCCCGGCATCGAGGGCGTTGGCGTGGTCGACGAGTCCGACGAGGCCAGCGGGCTGCGGCCGGGACAGCAGGTGGCCACGATGATGGGCGGCATGGGCCGCTCCTACGACGGCTCGTACGCCCAGTACGTGTGTGTCCCCGCCGGGCAGGTCATCCCGTTCGAGACCGGCCTGCCGTGGGAGGTCCTGGGCGCGCTGCCGGAGATGTTCCAGACCGCCTACGGATCGCTGACCCGTGGCCTGGACCTGAAGGCCGGGCAGACGCTGCTGATCCGCGGCGGCACCTCCACGGTCGGGCTGAGCGCGGCCACCATCGCGAAGGACCTCGGCGCCACCGTCATCTCCACCACCCGCAGCGAGGCGAGGGCCGGGGAACTGCGGGCGGCGGGCGTCGACCACCCGCTCGTCGACAACGGCACCCTCGCCGACCAGGTGCGCGAGCTGTTCCCGGACGGCGTCGACACCGCCCTTGAACTGGTCGGCTGCTCGGTCCTCGCCGACACCCTGCGCACCGTCCGACTCCACGGCACGGTCTGCTTCACCGGAGCCCTGGCGGGCCAGTGGTCCATCCCCGACTTCACTCCGTTCATGATCCCGTTCGGGGTGCGGCTGACCTCCTACGGCGGTCAGGCCGCCGACCTCCCGGCCGACGCCTTCGCCCACCAGCTCCAGGCCATCGCCGCAGGACGCCTCAACGTCCCGGTCGCGAAGGTCTACCACGGTCTGGAACAGGTCCGCGACGCCCAGGCCGACCTCGAATCCGGTGCCACACCGGGCAAACACGTCGTCGTCCTGGACGACTGACCACCCGGCCCCCGGAGAACCGGCTCTTCCACCCCGCACTGTCCTCACCGAAGGAGCCGCCCCTCCTGCGGTTCCGGCCGAGGACAGATGCCTCCGAGGTAACCCCTGACGACCCCCCAAGATCACCCCAGAGATCCCTCGGAAAGGAACATGTCATGACCCTCACGCCCGAGGAAATCCAGACGCTCGTCGACTTCGAGCAGCAGATCCAGTGGCGCTGGACCAGCGGCGACCCGACCGGCTACATGGACGCGCTGGCCGAGGACGTCACCTACTTCGACCCGTTCACCGAGTACCTCGTCGTCGGCCGTGAAGCCGTGCGTGGGCACTTCAAGCGCCTCCATTCGGGCGCGGGCGGGGGCCTCGCCCGGCAGGAGTACCAGAACGAGACCGCCCGCCCTCTCAGCGATGACGAGGTCCTGCTGGTCTTCAACTTCACCACCTACCGGCGGGACGACAACGGCGAGGAGAAGGAGCACCTGACGTGGAACATGTCGCTCATATTCCGGAAGGCCGACGGCCAGTGGCTGCTGAAGCACGGGCACTTGTCCCTGCGCGACGCATGGGCCCGCTACAACCTCGGGCGCAGCATCGGAAGGTAGCGCCCCGCGGTGCGCTGCGGAGCCGCACACCGTGCCGCTGAGGCCGGCACCACGACGGGCAGCACGTCGTGCTGCTCGACGACCGACTCACACATCCAACCGGCAAGGCCCCCCAATTCGCCGGTCAGGCGGGAGCCGGCCGACCGCGGCTCACCCGAGAGGAAACGCCATGAGCGTCAGCAAGGAAGACATCAGCAAGACCATCATCGAGCTGGAGAAGTCCTTCAACGAGCGGTGGAGCGCCGGCGACAACACCGGCTACCTCGACGCGTTCGCCGACGAGGTCAGCTACTTCGACCCGATCCTGGAAAACATCGTGGTCGGCCGGGACAACGTCATCGCCTGGATCAACTCCATCTACAAGAACCCGCACATCGTGCGCAGCGATTACATCGACCCGCAGGTGCACGTCAGCGACGAAGGAACCTTCGCCGTCCTCGCGTACAACCTGCACACCTTCGAACTCGACGAGAACGGCGAGGAGCGGCAGAAGCGCGCCTGGAACGCCTGCCACGGATACCGCCTCATCGGCGACCAGTGGCGCATCGCGCACTCCCACTGGGCCTTCTCCCAGACCGTGACCGAAAGGGTCGCTTCCTGACCACGGCGGCTACGAGAGGGCTATCACCGACCGACTCCGCCACCGGCAACAGCTCAAAGACACGCCCCGAGACACCGACGCATCCGAACCACCGTCGAACGACCGAACGTAAGGACCCCTGATGACCGGCGCCGCGACGGATGCCTACAGCTCCTTCACCGTGAACGACCTGGAATCGACCCGCACCTTCTACCAGGACGTACTTGGCCTGCGTATCGAAGACCGGGACGGAATGCTCTTCATCCACCTCCCCGGCGGCGCGTACACCGTTGCGTACGCCCACCCCAAGCACCAGCCCGCACGATTCACCATCCTCAACATCGTCGTCCCCGACCTCCCCAACGCTGTCGCGGACCTCACCCGGCGCGGCCTGGAATTCGAGCACTACGAGGGAACCTCCATCAAGATCGACCCGGACGGGATCTACCGCGCCAAGGGCCCCTGGTTCGCCTGGTTCCACGACCCCTCCGGCAACGTTCTCGCCGTCTGCGAACGCGACGTCCGCCCGTCCGGCACCGCCTGACTCACATGACTGCCCTTCGCCCCGGCGAGGAGGAACCCGGACATGAACCCAGCCCCTGACAACGGCTCCGCCACACCGGGCACGGTCACAGTGCGCGGCGCCCGGGTGCACAACCTCAAGGACGTCGACGTCGACATCCCGCTCAACAAGCTGGTGTCCCTCGCAGGGGTATCCGGGTCGGGAAAATCGTCCCTCGCTCTCGGCGTCCTGTACGCCGAAGGGTCACCGCGCACTGGCGGTAGTCCGCGGCGTTCACGGAAGTACAGCTCCACGGCGTCCAGGAGGCGCCCGTACCCGTCGGCGCGGCCCGTGCCGGGCACATGGCCGACCAGCCCCGAACCCCGATAATAAGTGGATCGACTTGCCACCGGAGTGGTGGGGAAGTTGCGTTCACGGGGGCCCTGCCGAACTGAAGCTCGCACCCCGATGAATGGCGTACGTGTCGGCCGCCGACATTCCCTCCAACAACACCCGAGAGGGCAGAAACCCCATGAGAATCCGACTGACCGCCGGAGAAACCGTCCTCGACGCAACCCTCGACGACAACGCGACGGCACGCGACTTCGCCTCGCTGCTTCCGCTGACGCTGCGGATGAACGACCTGTTCAAGCGCGAGAAGTACGCTCACCTGCCCCGGCCTCTCGCCGCGGGAGGCGAGCCGCGGTCCAGCTACGAGATCGGCGACATCGTCTACTGGTCGCCCGGTCCCGACATCGCCATCTTCTATGACCACGACGGCCAGTCCATCCCCGACCCCGGCATCACCGTCCTCGGCCAAATCGGCTCCGGGGCCGAAGCCTTGAAGCAGTACGAGGGCACGGTCGACCTCACCATCGAGGCCGTCGGCTGAGACCCAGCCGGAAACCACCGGGAGCGTCAACCAGGCAGAGGAGGAGGGAGAGTCGTGGCCTCGCCGGCGGCAAAGGCGGCCGGTGTGAGACCGGTGCGGTCGCGGAAGAAGCGGCCGAAGTTCGCGGGATCGGTGAAGCCGAGGTGGACGGCCACAGCCCGGGCATCCCACCGGGCACCTCCCAGCAGGCGCCGGGCTTCCAGGAGGCGCCGCTCGTCGATGAGTTCACGTACTCCCTTGCCGGTGGCGTCCCGGGCGGCACGACTCAAGGTGCGGACCGAACAGCCGAGCAACTCGGCGTAGTCCGAGGCCTGATGCAACTCGCGGAAGTGCAGCTCCAACGCGTCCAGGAAGCGCCCGTACCTGTCGGCACGGCCACGGTCGGCGCGGGCCGTGGTCGTGCCGACGGGGGCGAGGCCCGGGGAGTTGGCCAGGCGCAGCAGCAGCGATTCGAGCAGGCTGCGCCGCAGGGCGTGGTGGATGCCGAGGGGGCGGCGCCCCAGTGCGCGGTGTTCGTCCAGGAGCTGGAGTGCCGTCTGCTGGAGCCATGCGGTGTCGTCGGCGTGCGGGGTGAGCACGGCAGGGGCCTCGTGCGCGGTGAGCGGGGCCAGGAGACGGGCGATGTCGGGCCGCAGCACGTCCGGTTCGAACAGGATGAACGGGCCGCGAGCCGCGCCGGGCGGATGCCAGCACTGCGCGTGCCCGGGACGCACCCACAGCCACTGGCCGGGGGCGACGGTCCGCGTGACGTAGTCGACGTCGTGCCGCAACTCACCCTCGGTGACCAGGATCAGGTAGTGGAAGGTCGCACGGCCCGGACGGGGCGGGCTCCACGGCCAGTCGTCGTGCTGGGCGAAAAAATCCTCGACGGTATGCACCTCAAGGCCGTACGGAGTACCGACCGGGGGCTGGAAACCGAACAGCGGAACCGCAGCAGCTGGTCCGGCCTGCTTGCTCCTGCTCGGCCGGGAATGTCGCTTGTCGACCATCACGTGTCCGCAGCCTACCGCCCTTCCGGCCGGATGCGACGGAAGGATGAGACGTCCCACCGCGCCCACGCGGCGCGCCCTCCGCCTCCTTCGACGCCACAGTCCCTCCCCACCCGAGAAGGCCCACCCCATGAACGGATCGGCCCTGCACCAGACCGCCGCCGACTGTGCGCAAGAACTCCCCGGAGCCCGGCTGGAGCACCCCTTCGGCCTCGACTGGGAGGTCTACAAGGTGCGCGGCAAGGTGTTCATGCTGATGACCGAAGTCCCGGGGCGTCCCGTCGTGATCCTCAAGGCCGACCCCGGCGAGGCCGACGCCCTCCGGGAGCAGTACAGCCACATCACCCCCGGCTACCACATGAACAAGAAGCACTGGATCACCCTGGAGAGCGGCGAAGGCGTCGACAGGAACCTGGTCGAGGAGCTCGTCACGGACTCCTATCTGCTGGTCGTCGCCCATCTGCCCAGGGCCGAGCGGCCCGTCGACCCGCGCACCTACGGCACCGGCACTCGGGCGGCCCGGTGAGCGCGGCCGGTGACCGGCTCCAGGACACCGCCCGCCGGGCGGCCCTGGCCCTGCCCGACGTCAGCCACGGATACCCCTTCACCCCGGGACTCGACGTGTACAAGGTCGCGGGCAGAGTGTTCCTGATCGTCACCGACGACCCGCACGATCAGATCATCACGGTCAAGTGCGAACCCGAACACGCCCGCGCTCACGTACGCGGCCACGCCTCGATCACACCGGGCCGCTATCTCGACAAACGCCACTGGATCTCCCTCGGGCCAGGACCCGGCATCACCGATCGGCTGGTCACCGACGCGGTCGAGGACTCCTACGACCTGGCCGCCGAGCGGCTGCCGCGACACGACCGCCCCAGTGGCCGATGAGCACCGAGGGCTTCCCCGCGAACACTTGAGCCGACGCCTGAACCTGAGTACCAGCATCAATGTCAGTGCCCCGTGCAAGGCTCGCCACGTCCGCACACGTCCGCCTGCGACCGAGAGACCAATGGAACCGACCCTTCCGCTCTTCGGCGAGGAGCCCTCCCGGCCGCTCGCCGACCGCCTGCGCCCCACCCGGCTGGACGATGTCGTCGGGCAGGACCATCTCCTTGCCCGGGACGCCCCGCTGGGCCGCATGGTCGCCCAGCAGCGCCTCGGCTCCGCCATCCTGTGGGGCCCGCCCGGCGTCGGGAAGACGACCATCGCCCGGCTCCTCGCGGACGCCGGCAACCTTTCCTTCGAGCCGGTGTCGGCCACCTTCTCCGGCGTCGCCGACCTGCGCAAGGTCTTCGCCGCCGCACGAAGCCGACACACCATCGGCCAGGGCACCCTGCTGTTCGTCGACGAGATCCACCGCTTCAACCGCGCCCAGCAGGACAGCTTCCTGCCCTACGTCGAGGACGGCACCGTCACCCTGATCGGCGCCACCACCGAGAACCCGAGCTTCGAACTCAACGGCGCCCTCCTCTCCCGCACCCAGGTCCTCGTCCTCAAACGCCTCGACGAAGCCGCACTGTCCACGCTCCTGGACCGCGCCGAGCAGCTCACCGGCCACCATCTGCCCCTTAACGACGACGCCCGCCGCGCCCTCATCGCCATGGCGGACGGTGACGGCCGCTACCTCCTCAACATGGCCGAACAGCTCCAAGCCCTCCCGGACACCGAAACCACCACCCTGGACACCGCCGGGCTCGCCCATCACATCCAGCAGCGGGCCCCGCTGTACGACAAGGCACAGGAGGGCCACTACAACCTGATCTCCGCGCTGCACAAGTCGATGCGCGGCTCCGACCCGGACGCGGCCCTGTACTGGCTCGCCCGCATGCTCGACGGCGGCGAGGACCCGCTGTTCGTCGCCCGCCGCCTGGTCCGCTTCGGATGCGAGGACATCGGCATGGCCGACCCCCACGCCGTCCAGCAGGCCCTCGCCGCCTGGGACGTGTACGAGCGACTCGGCTCCCCCGAGGGCGAGTTGGCGATCGCCCAGGCCGTCGTCTACCTCGCCACCGCCCCCAAGTCCATCGCCGTATACCGCGGCTTCAACGCCGCACACCGATCAGCCCGCCGCACCGGCTCACTCATGCCACCCGCCCATATCCTCAACGCCCCGACCCGGCTGATGAAGGACCTCGGCTACGGCAAGGACTACCAGTACGACCCGGACACCGCCGACGGCTTCTCCGGTGACGACTACCTCCCCGACGGCATGGACCGCGAGACGTACTACCAGCCCACCCGCAACGGCTACGAAGCCCAGATCACCGAGCGCCTGCGCCACTGGGCCGCTCTGCGCGCCCGCCGACAACGCGGCTGACCGGCCGATCCGCGTTGGACCCGGAGTTCGCGCCCGGCGAGGAGGCGCTGGCGCTGTTTTTCCGACCCTGCCGGAGGAGACCCTGCCGGAGATCCGACGGCAGCTGGCCGACGGGTTCTCCGGGCGAGAACCGGGCCCCAGGGCGCTCCTGCCACAGGTGGACGCGGACGGCAGCGACATGGTCTTCGAGCTGTCGGCCGCCACCTCCGGCCTGGCCGAACCGCTCCAGACCGCCGATGGTAAGTGGATCGACTTGCCTCATGGGCGGTGCGGGAGCTACCTTCACATGGTGAGTCCATTGACTTACCTAATGACTCGGCAAGGAACAATGACATGAATCGTCTTGCGGGCAAGCGCGCCCTCATCACCGGCGGCACGAGCGGGATCGGCCTGGAGACCGCGCGGCGTTTTGTCGCGGAGGGCGCCGACGTGCTGGTCACAGGCGTCACCCCGGCCAGCATCGACAGGGCGCGGCAGATCCTCGGGGACAAGGTGCCCGTCGTGCAGGCCGACGCACGCGACCTCGATGCGCAGCGCGGCCTGGCGGAGCGGGTGCGTGAGCACTTCGGGAAGCTGGACGTGGCGTTCCTGAACGCCGGCGTCTCGGACTGGCGGCCGTTCGAGGACCACACGCAGGACAGCTACGACCGGCTCTTCGACATCAACGTCAAGAGCGTCTTCTTCCTCACCCAGGCCCTGGTGCCCGTGCTGGCCAACCCGTCCTCGGTCGTCCTCAACGCCTCCAACAGCGCGCACGGCGGCTACGGCCAGTCGAACGCCTACGCCGCGACGAAGGCGGCCGTCGGCTCCCTGATGCGGTCGTGGAACGCGGACCTGCTCAGGTCGCACGGCATCCGCTTCAACGCGGTCAGCCCCGGCCCGGTGGACACCCCGCTGTACTCCGGCTCCAAGCTCGGGATCGAGGATCCCGCGCAGCAGAAGGCGGTTCTGGAGGCGATCAGCTCCGGCATTCCTCTGGGGCGCATGGGTCTGCCCGAGGAGGTCGCGGAAGCCGTCGTGTACCTGGCCTCCGACGCCTCCGCCTTCGCCGTGGGCCAGGACCTTATCCTGGACGGTGGCCAGACCGTTCTCTGACAGCGAGGACGCTGCTGGGAGACGGGCGAGGGGCGTGGGTATGTCGGTGGCGGACCGTGACCGAACGGAAACCGGTGGCGATACGTGCCAGGCCGGCTATCACGCGCAGATCAAAGCGGAGAACCGCGCGCGCATCATCCGCGCCGCCCGCGACCTCTTCCTCGCCCGGGGATACGACAAGACCTCCCTGGCCCAGATCGCCCGCGAGGCCCGTGTCTCCACCGGCACCCTCTTCAAGCGGTACCCCTCCAAAGCCGCGCTGTTCGCGGCAGTCACCTCCGAGCAGTGGCAGCTGGACGTGCAGTACGCCGCACCGCCCCCGCCCGGTGATCCCCGCTACGGCCTGGACCACATCGGCCGCGACTACGCCTGCCTGGTCTCACGGCCCGGCACAGCGGCACTGTGCCGCCTCATCATCACCGAACTTCCCCAGATGCCGGAACTCGCCGACATCGTCGGCACCGGCTTCGCCATCGACCGCGGCCCCTTCTTCGACCGGCTCCGCGACTACCTGGACGCCGAAACACAGGCCGGCACACTCGACCTCCGTTCCGCCGACGGACAGCCACAGCCGACATCCGCAGTGGCCGAACAGTTCCTCGGCATGATCTGCGGCCAGCTCCTGTGGCCCCAGCTCGTACGCACCGACTTCATCCCGCCCGACCCCACCGACACCACGATCGTGGACGAAGCCGTCGCCCTCATGCTCACCCGCTACCGCACCCGATCCTGAACCCCGGACGCGGCAGCAACTGCCGGCCGACCACAGAAGCGTCTGACGCAAAATAATGGCCCCCACGTCAGTCGGCCCGTCTGGCGGAGAGCTCGGATTCAACAGGCGAGTCCGCCGCCGTACGAAACCATCGACCAGGCCCCGCTAGAAGGATTCGGGCACGGCCGTGAGAGTACACAGCTGGCCACGCCGCGAGACGGCGCGACATCCACCCGGTCGCAGCATCGCCGTTTGCCAGGGGCAGCGAGTCCCTACACCTCCTGTGCGATCTCAGATTCTGCGTCGGAATCTCACGGCTGGTATCGGATCGAAGTCGGATCCGACGCAGAGCTGAGACTCACAGGTCGCGGCTGTACCTCATTCAAGTGAAAACGTTGTGGGTGTGCTCCCGTTGATGTGTTGGCGGGAGCACCGTGTTGTCGACGACAGGTCCGACCCGGGGGTGGTGTCGCTCCAGTCGGTAGCCCCGTGGCGGACGTTCTGTTGGCATAAGGGCTAGAAGCACTGCTCAGGCTGGTAGTGGTCGGCGACGACGGGGCAGCATGTCGGCTACGAGTCATGGCTGGAGCGGGATCGTCTCATGCTCATCGACTTCGATCCCGCAGTGGTGCGGATCGCCTCCCAGGCATTCTGGCTGTACTGGCACGACGGTTCGCGTGAGCGCCAGCATGCCCCGGACTTCTTCGTGCGAAGCGCGGATGGTTCGGCCGTGGCCGTCGATGTCCGTGCCGACGATGGGATCGCGCCGCGCGATGCCGAAGCGCTCGAAGTGACGCGCCGAGGCCGGGTGGGCTTCGAGCAGGTGGGGGTGCCGGAGGCGGTGCTGCTGGCGAACGAGCGGTGGCTGTCGCGCTACCGTCGCCCCCGCTGTCGGCAGGGCCCGGTCGCTGTCCGGCTGATGGAGCTCTTCTCGCAACCGGGACCGATGGTGCCGGGGGCCGATGCGGCGGGGGCCGATGCGGCGGGCGACCTGCTCGCGTGGGTGAGAAGCAGCAACGCGTGATTCCGGTGGTTGCCGGGCGATCTCGGCGGTAATGTCGCCCCGTAAGGGGGAGGCCTGCATGGGAGTATTACCCATCCCGGACGGGGCGGGAGCGGACCGCGATCCCGGGCTCACAGCGTTCGGGCTCGCCTATGTCTGTGAGCATCTTGCCGAGATCCGCACCGATCTCGGCGATGACAGTTGCGATCCGGACACGCCGTTGCAGCGCCTGCTGACGGCGGTCCAACCACGTACTGGGCAGCCGACGGCGTTATCGGGTGCCGATCCCTCCGGGCTGGACGCTCTGGTGGATGCGGTTCACCTCGCCGTGGTCCGTGCCACCGGGGACGCCTGGGGTGTGTATGGCCAGGCCACCCGCCACACCACGCTTGCGGGGGTTGCGCCTGTCGAGATCGTCTATCGCTGCCCGCTGGGCGTGTGCGCCGGGAGACTGCGCGACCAGGTGACCGGCCCCACCCGCTGTGAGGTCGGCGGCGGGCCATTGCGGCGCGAACGGCTGTCCTGAGATGTCAGGCATCCTGGGCGAGCTGGGCAAGAAGTTGGCCGAGCGCTGGCTCACCCTTCTCGTGCTCCCTGGCGCCCTCTATCTCGCGGTGTCTTACGCAGCCGTGACGCTCGGCCACAGCCAAGCGCTCGATGCGCAGCGGCTCATGACCGAGATCACCGACCGCGCCGCAGATCCGGCCGTGAAGACGGCTGGAGGCCAGATCGCCCTGCTCGCGGCCGTCCTCGGCGGAGCGGCGGCGCTCGGCCTCGCGGCTCAGGCCCTGGGCAGCCTCGCCGAGCGCCTCGTCCTGGCGGCGGGCTGGCAGGCATGGCCTGCTCCGCTGAGCGCCATTGCCCGGCGTGCCGTGGCCTTTCGCGCCGGACGGTGGGCCCATCTGGACGCTGTCGTTCGTGCGGAGCAGCGTCGTGCGCTCGCGCCTGCCCCCGCCGACCGGCCTGACCCGCAACGACGGCTGCGCGCGGCCCACCGGCGCTCCCAAGTCTCCGTCGAACCACCCGAGCGGCCGACCTGGAGCGGCGACCGGATCCAGGCCGCGGCCCTCCGCCTGGACCGAGACCATCATCTGGACCTCTTCCGCGTCTGGCCACAGCTGTGGCTGGTCCTGCCCGATCCCGTCCGCGCTGAGATCATCTCCGCCCGATCGGCTCTGACGCGCGCAGCCAATCTGGCGGGCTGGAGCGTTCTGTACGCGCCGTTGGCCTGGTGGTGGTGGCCGGCGATTCCGCTCGCGGCCGTCCTCATGCTCATTGCCCGCCACCGGATCCGTTCGACCATCGACGCCTACGCAGGGCTGGTCGAGGCCGCCGCCAGGGTCCACGCCACCACCTTGGCTGCCCAGCTCGGCATCGACCACACCGGCCCCCTTTCGACGGACCTCGGCGATCTTCTCTACCGCCAGACCCACCCCTAGCACGGAGGACCACGTTGGACGAGCAGGAGCGTCTACGGCGCCAGGATCTGGTCGTCGATCGGATCCGTCGGGTAGAGGAGTCGGGCTCCTTCGCCCCCGCACTGGAGGAGGGGGCGCTCGCGGAAGCCGCGCTGCTCCGGGAGGACGCCGACGAGGACCTGGACTCGCGATTCATCCTCGGCTGGCTGCACCTCTACCGATACGGCGGCCGTCCCGGCGATCAGGCCGAGCTCGACCAAGCCGTGGAGATGTTCCTGCCCTGCATGTTCGGCGACATCGAACTCGCCGACTTCCCGGAGGAGATCCTGCCCCGGCTGATCGACGAGGCCGTGGACACCGTAACGGCGCGGGCTCGCGAGGTCGCCGAGTCGCACGATCCCGCCGAACAGGACGAACTCATCGCACTCTGGGAGCGGATCATCACGATCGTCCCAGCAGACGATCCAGAATCCCCGGGATACCTCTCCAACCTCGCCAACGCAGTGTTCAGCAGGTTCCAGGTGACCGGCGAGACCTCCGACCTCAACCTGGCGATCGAGCACTACCGTACTGCGCTGGCATCCGAGCTGAGCCCGTCGGTGCGCGCGGCGCTCCTGTCCAACCTCGCCTCCGCGCTGGACGAACGGTTCGACTGGTCGGGCGACTCGGCCGACCTGGAGGAGGCGGTGCGGTTGTCGCGCGAGGCGGTGGAGATCGTGCCCCGCGAAAACCGCCATCGGCCGACCTACATGGCGAACCTCGGCTCCGTACTGGGCGGCCTCTTCGAGCGCAGGCACGACGCCACGACAGTAGACGAAGCTGTCCTATGGCTCCGCCGCGCCATGAAACTCGCCCCGCAGGACGAGCTCCAGCGGGTCAGATGCCTGTCGAACATCGGTCTCCTGCTCGGCCTGCGCTACGCGGAGTTCGGACACGCCGCAGACCTGGACGCCGCCGAAACGGCCCTGCGCGAGGGGCTCGCCCTCGCCCCCAACCATCCCGACCGGGGATCAATGCTCACCAGCCTGGGCGGCCTGCTGATCCAGCATTTTCAGGCATCGAGGCGACCCGCCCACCTGGACGAGGCCGTCTCGGCCTACCAGGAGGCGGTGGCGTACGTCCCCGACACTCATCCCGAACGCACCCGCTACCTCGGCGCGCTCGGCGGCACCCTTGCGATGCGCGCCGAACTGGCCGGCCCGACCGCCGCCGCCGCCGACGACCGGGAGGCGGTTGCCCGGTTCCGTGACGCCACCAACCGGCTATCTGCGTCCCCCGCGATGCGGCTGGACGTTGCCGAATACGCCGGTACCCTACTGGGAGCGCGCGTCCCAACTGAGGCCGCGGGCTTCCTGGAACTGGCGGTTCGGCTGCTGCCACAAGCCGCCGCCTCCCGTGAGCTTGAGCGCCCCGACCAGCTGTACGGCCTGGGCAGGGTTCCTGGACTTGCCGCAGATGCCGCTGCGCTGGTGCTGCGGGACCCGCAGCGGTCCGGAGCCCGTCGCCGTGAGGACGCACTGCAACTCCTCGAAGCGGGACGCGCCGTCCTCTTCGCCCAGGCCCTGGAGACCCGCGACGACCTGACCGGTCTGCGCGAAGACCACCCCGCCGCCGCCGAGAGCTTCACCGAGCTGCGGGACCTGCTCGACCAGCCGCTCCAACCAGACGAACGCCGCGAACTGGTCGAGCGGTGGGAGGCCCTGCTCGCCCAAATCCGGTCCCTGCCCGGCCAGTCCGCCTTCGCCAAGCCCCCGGCCCTCGCCGACCTGATCGCCGAGACGGTGTCCGGCCCTATTGCCACGCTCAACGTCAGCCCGTTCGGCTCCGACGCGCTGCTGCTCACCCGCGACGGGATCACCCACATCCCGCTCCCCGGACTCGACTATGACGGAGTCATCGCGCACGTCGACACCTTCCTCGACGCGCTGCGTCTCACGGCGGAGGCCCCCGACCGGGAAGCCCGCCGAGCCGCCCAGCGCGAGATCGCCGGAACACTGGGGTGGCTGTGGGACAACGCGACCGGCCCCGTTCTGGCGGCGCTGGGGTACGACCGGCCGCAGCCACCAGGCACACCAGTGGACGACTGGCCCCGCGTCTGGTGGGCGCCCGGCGGCCTGCTCGGCATGTTCCCGCTGCACGCCTCCGGACGTCACGACGGCTCGGGAGAGGCCGTACTCGACCGCGTAATCTCCTCCTTCACGCCCACAATCGGCGCTCTCCGCTACGCGCGGCGGCGGCCGCTCACCAACCTGCCCGGGACCGCACTGATCGTCGCAATGCCAACGACACCCGGCGTCTCCGGAAAGCTAACCTTCGTGCCTGCCGAAGCCGCCATCGTCGCCAGGTCCCTGCCCGGCTCCGTCGCCCCGCCCGCCCCTACCGCCGCAGAAGTCCTCGATCTGCTGCCACACCACGCCGTCGCCCACTTCGCGTGCCACGGTGTCAGCGATCCCGCCGACCCGTCCCACAGCCGCCTGCTGCTGCACGACCACGCAACCCGCCCGCTGACCGTCGCATCACTCGCGTCAGTCCGGCTGGACCGCGCCCAGCTCGCCTACCTTTCAGCCTGCGAGACCGCCCGGTCCGCCGACGCCGCCCTGGCCGACGAGTCCATCCACCTCGCCTCTGCCTTCCAACTCGCCGGCTACCCCCACGTGGTGGGCACCCTCTGGCCTGTGGACGACCGGACCGCCACCAGAACCGCCGACTTGTTCTACGCCGCCTACGCCCGCCTGGGACCGCCCCATGCCGCCGCCGCCCTGCATGAAGCTGTCCGGACCCTCCGCACCGACCTCCGCCCGGCCCCCTCCCTCTGGGCAGCCCACCTCCATGCCGGCGCCTGAGCAGCCGCGACAAAGCACCCCCTGTGCGACCTGATCGTGAACCCCCAACTGAAGTTCCCCCCGCGAACTGGACAGCGGGTGTTTACGCTGCCGGGACGAAGCTCTGCCTGAGCAAGGATCTCGTTTCGAGCGGGGTGACGTACC